>NZ_JAIUHA010000008.1:0-374144 GCF_020164885.1 Mesorhizobium sp. CO1-1-7
CGGCGCACCGCCCTCGTTCGTGAGGCGTATATAGTCGCCACCAACCAAAACTGTCAACACCGTTCCCAAATGTTTTTGAACTTTTTGCGACAGAAATTTCGGGCGCGCTTTGTCGATAGCCGGCTGCCCCAGGGGAACACGGGACAACAGGAGGAGGAGGCCACGAAGGAGCCCTATTGCCGCCGCATTGCCGTTCGACACCAGGGCCAGCAAAAGAGGGCGCGAGCACAGCCGTGCAATGCCCTCTTCCAAGAGCGCCGTAAGGGCGTGCGCGAGAGCCTTGTGGATGAAGGCACGCCGCCCGCTTTTAGAAGTGCTCTATAAGATGAAGTGCACGAGGGGAATTCGACCGGGGCCTGAGGCTTCGTTGACTTAACCTGCCGTGATAGGCAAATGTCATGGCCACAACAAAAGCGACAAGCCGTTCCGCCCGGGGAAGAAGCAGCCTTTCTGGATGCCAGATACGGAAGATGTCATAGCCGAACTCGGCAATGAGCCGCCGCTTATCGCGGACGGCCGCAGCGGCCCGCCCGATCGGCGTGAGGTTTCTGCGCGCTGGCTGTCGGGAACATTCCTCACCGGTGTAACCTCGAGCGTGCTGATGGGCGTCGCGCTGTTCGCCGCCCTCGATGGTCGCCAGCAACTGGCGACCCCACCCGAGATCGCCGAACTGATCGGCCTTGCCAGCAACGGCGATTCCGGCGAAGTGGCAAAGACCACCAGGCTGGTGGCGCCGCGCCAGATCGCCAAGGCAAAGGATCGCCGCCGCATGGAAGTGTCGATGGTCACCAAGGTCGGCGACCGCGATGTCATCCACACCATGCCTTTCGTGCAGATCAAGATGGCACTCGCAGCAGGCCACACCACCAGCCGGGCCTACCCCCCTTTCGACCCGATGCAGGTGTTCGGCGACGACGGCGACGATGCATCGGCGCAGCCGGCGACAGCGTCGGCCGCCTCTGGCCAGATCTACGGCGCCAAGGTCGAAAGCGAAATGAGCCTGAAGACCGTGGATTTCCCCATCGCGACGGCTTCCTTCGACGAGAAGAGCGACCTGTCGGCCGACGAAGTCGAAAAAGTGGTACGCGAAGCCGGCACCGACCTAAGCGACGGCGCCGTGCAGGTGGCTTCGCTTCATTATGTCGATCCGCAGCGATTCGGCGAAGCCTTTGCCGAGAGCATGGCCGGCTCCTACGATGTGAAGATCGTGCCGGAAAATGTCTCCGTATCGCCACGCGCCAACGCGGACGACCAGGCACCGGCTTTCGCCGAGGAAATCATCCCCTTCACCAAAGACACCGACCTCACGGAGGCTTTCGCCGATTCGGGCTACACGGGCGATGATGCCACCGGCATGGCCGAAGCGATCGCCAAGTTGCTCAACGCGCCGGCGCTCAAGGCAGGTACCGTGCTGCGTGTTGGCCTCGAGGTCCACGGCGATGCCGCCAAGGTCGTGCGCACAAGCGTCTATGACAAGACCACGCATATCGTCACCATCGCGCTCGACGACCGCGGCCAGTACGTGCCGGCCCAGGAGCCCGAGCCCAATCCCGAATTGCTGACCGCATTCGACGATTCGTCGGCGCCGGTAGTGGTGCGCGGCAATCTGCCCAACGTCTATGACGGCATCTACCGCGCCGCCTATTCCTACGGCATGTCCAAGGCGATGACCCAGCGGCTGATCAAGCTCCTGGCATCCGATGTCGATTTCCAGTCCCGCCTCAATCCCTCCGACCGCCTTGAAGTGCTGTTCTCGCAGCCTGATGGCGACGACCAGACCTCGGACAATTCCGAGCTTCTCTATGTCTCGGCGACCTTCGGCGGCACGACGCGCAATTTCTACCGCTTCCAGATGCAGGATGGCAGCACGGACTATTTCGACGAAGACGGCTCGAGCGCCCAGCAGTTCCTGCTGCGCAATCCGCTGCCCGCCGGAAAGTTCCGCTCCGGCTTCGGCGCCCGCAAGCATCCGATCCTCGGCTATGTCCGCATGCACACAGGCGTCGACTGGGCAGCCCCGATCGGCACACCGATCATCGCCGCCGGCAATGGCGTCATCGAGAAGGTCGGCTGGGCCGGCGGCTATGGCAAGCAGATCATCATTCGCCATGCCAATGGCTACGAGACCTCGTACAATCACCAGAGTGCCTTTGCCAAAGGTATGGAGCCGGGCATGCATGTGCGTCAGGGCCAGACTATCGGCTATCTCGGCCAGACCGGCCTGGCCACAGGCCCGCACCTGCACTACGAGTTGATCGTCAATGGCACCAAAGTCGATCCGATGCGCGTCCGTCTACCGGTCGGCAAGGTGCTGAAGGGCGACGATCTCGTCGCCTTCAAGCGCGAGCGCGAGCGCATCGACGATCTGCTGAAACAGGAAGATGGCAATTCGCTGAAGGTCGCCAGCGCCAAGATCGAAGGCTGAGACTCAGCCTTCGCCCTGCCGAGGTTCGGCGCGCCGCGACCACGGCAGCGCTTCGCCCGAAATCGTCGTCCAGGCAATGACAGCGGAAAGCAGGCATAGCAGCGCCGTCACCAAGGAGATGGCGGAAAAGGCTGCGTCGCTGGCGGCGATCCTCGCCGCATCGAGTGCCGGCGAAAGTCCTGCCGGTGGCGGTTCGCCGAAGCCAGGCACGCCGGGCGCGGCATTTACCTCCAGGCCATTGGCGTAAATCCAGGCAGCGAGCGACCCCATCGCTGCCACCGCGATCAAACCGCCGATGCGTGAGACGGCGTTGTTGATGCCGGAAGCCGCGCCGGTGTCCTTGTCTTCCACCGCCGTCATGATGGCGGTGGACAATGGCGATACGACCAACGCCATGCCAAGCCCCATCAGCGCCATCAAGGGGAAGATGCCGGTCCAGAAATGGTGAAAGCCGGCATAGGCGAGCAAGGCCAGCCCGGCGAAGGCAACCGCCACGATCAGGCTGCCGCAGGCAATGGGAAAACGGGGCCCGATCCGGTCCGACAGCTTGCCGACGGCCCCCGACAGAAGCGCGATCGCCGCCGACAGCGGCAGGAAGATGAAGCCGACCTCGGCGGTGCTCAGTCCCCAGCCTGCGATCAGCAGCATCGGCAGATAAAAAAGATTGGCTGACAGTGCGAAATAGAGAAAGAACGTCGCGACGTTGGCGCCGGCGAAAGCACCGATGCGAAACAGGCTGAGATCTATCATCGGCTCGCGCTGCCGCCGCTCGAAGAGGATGAAGACGACAAGCAGCACGGCGCCGGCGGCAATGCTTGGACCGGCCATCTGGCTCTCGCCGCTGGCGCTCATTGAAGTCAGCCCATAGGCAAGCGCGCCGAAGGCCAGAGTCGCAAGCGCCCCGCCCGCAAGGTCAAGACTGCGTTTCTCCGTCGGCGCATCGGCCGGAATTTTGGCGAGCAGCAGATAGATCGAGACCAGGCCGAGCGGCAGATTGACGGCAAAGATCGCCCGCCAGATGCCGCCGCCGAAGGCCGACAGCACCAGGCCACCGAGCACGGGGCCGAGAGCGGTGGTCAGCGCCGAGGCCGCCGCCCAGATGCCGATCGCCCTGCCGCGTTCCTTCTTCGGATAGGCCTTGGCGATAATCGCGAGACTGCCCGGCACCATGATCGCGGCGCCGATGCCCTGGAGCGCGCGAAATGCGATCAGCACGACAGCGTTCGGCGCCAGCGCGCAGGCAAGCGAGGTCACGACGAACAGCGCAATGCCGGCCACGAAAGCATGGCGCAGCCCGAACCGATCGCCTGCGGCACCGCCGGCAAGGATCAGCGCCGAGAGTGTCAGCGCATAGGCATTGGAAATCCACTGTGCCTCGGCAAGGCTGGCGCCGAGGTCGACGCGGATCGCCGGCATGGCTATCGCCAGGATCGATCCGTCGATGAAGCCGAGCGCCGAGGCCAGGATCGCCGCGATCAACACATAACGCCGCTGCGATTGCGGGCAGAACGTGCCATTCGCGACCGGAGCGGTCAGCGGAACGGCGGCGGCTTGATTGGGCGCATGCATGCCACCCTCATTAGACCGTCGGCGCGGCGGCAACAACCGGCCAGCGGCTTGTTGTCCTTGAAACCAGCCATATTGCCAGGGATTGCATCTGCCCCGATGCAAACCGCGGCAGTCATGCTAATGCATGTCGCGCAAAAGTGACCTCGGCTTTTGCGACAACGACATGCATCAGGCAAGATTTAAAGCGCGTCGCATGAATCCGTTTCGACGAGACGCGCTTTAGGTTTTCCAGGACCCGCGGGCAGGAGAAATCGATGAAGCGTCCGCTCGAAGCATCGGTTGAGGGGCGCGGCCGTATTGTCGGTATCACCGATGGCGTGTTCGCAATCGCGCTCACCCTGATCGTGCTCGAGATCAGGGTGCCGGCGCATGAGGCGATCCACTCCGAATATGATCTGCTCGCCGCCATCGCGGCACTCGCGCCACGCTTCCTCACCTATGCCTTGAGCTTTCTGACCCTGACCATCTTCTGGTTCGGCCAGCAGGCCCAGCATGGTCTGATCGCCAAATCCGACAGACGGCTGGCCACGCTGAACCTCTGCTTTCTCGCCTTCATCGCGCTCTTGCCGTTCTCGACCGACCTTCTGGCCGATTTTCTGGAATTCAGGACCGCGGTGCTGGTTTACTGGCTCAACCTCTTGATGCTCGGCATCACGCTGTTCGTCAGTTGGCGGTATGCGGAGAAAAGCGGCCTTGTCGCGGAGGACGTCGATGCGGAAACGAAACGCACGGTCTACCTGCGCATCGTCAAGGCGCAGATCCTGTGGGCCGTCGGCGCCGCACTTTGCCTGATCACCCCGTTGGCGAGCGTAGGCTTCATTCTGGTGGTGCAGTTGATCTACGCGGCAACGCCGAATGTGAAGTGGGTGCGCAGGATCATTGGTTGAAATTTATGTTGAGATTCAGGTCAGGCCGGCATCGCCTGAATATCGACATACCCTACTCGACGAACTCCACAGGCACGCCCGGCGAGACCAGCTTGGCCAGTTCACGCGCGTCCCAATTGGTCAGGCGCACGCAGCCATGGCTCTCGGTCTTGCCTATCTTCGAGGGCTCTGGCGTGCCGTGGATGCCGTAAGTCGGCTTGTCCAGGGCGATCCACACCGATCCGACCGGGCCATTCGGCCCAGGCGGAATGGTCAGGATCTTGTTGTTCTCGCCCTGCTTGAAGTTGATGTTGGGGTTGTAGGTGTAGTTCGGATCGAGCGCAACACGCGACACGGCATGGATGCCGGTCGGGGATGGCGTGTCCGATGAGCCGATGGTGGCGGGGTAGGCCGCGACCAGCTTGCCCGACCCGTCATAGGCAAAGACTTCCTTCTTGCCCTTGTCGGCGACGATGCGGGCAACCGGGGTAGAAACCAGTTTGCCGAAATTCGCGACCTTGATGATCGTGCCCGGACGATTGAAGTTGGCGTCCGGATTGAGCGCCTTGAGATAGTTCTCGTCCATGTGGAAGCGCTCGGCCAGCGCCTCGGTGACGGAGGTGAAGCCCATGCGGTCGAGTTGCGCCTTCTGGCTGTAGTCTTCCGGGATCGACGCGACATAGGGGCCGGCCGCATCCTCCGCGGTGATGGTGTAGTTGGCGAACGCGTCGCCACCGGACTGCGACAATGCGGCCTGGATGCCGACCGAATCGGTCGATTTGAGGCTGCTGCCGTTGATCTGATTGTAGGCCGCCAGCGCCTTGTCGACATTCGAACCGAAGCGCCCGTCGATGACGCCAGGCGAAGCCCCGCCCCGGTCGAGCAGCACCTGCAGCGCCGCGACATCCTGGCGTGCGCCCAACGAAAGCGACGGGTCGACCGACGTCTTGCCGCCGGCCTTTGGCGGCGATGCCGCCTGGTCGGAGGGCGCTGCCTGGTCCGTCGGGTCTGCCGGCCGGACGGGGTCTATCGACGCCTCGTTCAGCGGTTGGCGCTTGATTGTACCCGGCTGCGGCGCGTCGGGATAATTGTTGTCGTAGCTGCCGTCGTCCTGCGGTGCCGGCGGATAGGCATCGACTGAACCATTTCCGTCAGGATCGTATTCGTCGGCGGGCGGTGGAATGACCCGGCCTTCCTCTTCCAGCTGTCTGCGGCGGAAGCGGGCCATGTCCTGGGGATCGTCGAGATAGTAACGGTCATCGTCGGCGGGTGCGCGGCCAAGTTCGCGCATCCGGCTCTCTCGGCGCAGCGCCCGCCGGTCGAGCCGTGTCTGTGGCGGCTGGATGGCGATCACCTTGCCGGTGTCCGAATCGACGATGACGCGATTGCCCCTGGCATCGTAATAAATGTCGAGATTGCCGTCCTGGGCGAGCAGAATGCCGCCGCTCCCGGACGTGCGGACAGGCTGGGCGGCACCGTCATGCGTCGGCGCGGCGAACGCACTGGAAAACACCAGTCCCGCGGCAAGCGCCGAAAGGGTGAAGATACTGCGCAGCATCGTGCGAAACTCTCCGGTCCGTATGTGCCGCCGCCGGCATTGTTCAGTTCGGCGAACCCTTCGCCAGCAAACCAGTTACCCACCATATGGTTCCAACATGAACCGGGCATGAAGATGGCGGTTTTCCGGCGCCTCGGGGAATATTGGCTAGCTTGCGCCAAGCCCCAATTCCTTGCGCGCCTGCTTCGTCAGCTTAAGGGCAACAAGGCGGTGGCTCTCGCGCAGATAGTCCTCCAGCGCACCATCATCCATGCTCTGGCTTGTCTGACGCTGGATCCACTTCATGCCGCGGGAGGCAAGATAGGGCGCGGGGCGCAGGCCCGGCTGCTCCTTGAGCACGTCATAGGCGATGTCGGAGCATTTGAAGGTGACGAAGAGCTGCCGACCCTGATCCCAGCCACCGATCGCAAACACCTTGGTCCCGACCTTCCAGACATGGGCGCCGCCCCATTGCACCACGTGGTTCGTTGCAGGCAACGAAGCGCAGAAGCCGTTGTAGTCGTCCAGCGTCATCAATCCCCCGCCAATTGCATGAAAACGCCGCGCGTCCGGTGGACGCGCGGCGTTTGAATCAGGCCGCGACCTCGGCCGCGACGATCGCCGGCTTGGAGCGGAAATTCAGCCGGTCGGAACCGGCCGTGACCTTGACAGTCGAGCCGTCCAGGATCTCGCCGAGCAGGATCTTTTCCGCCAGCGGATCCTGCAGTTCCTTCTGCATCACCCGCTTCAGCGGCCGGGCACCATAAGCGGGGTCGTAACCCTTGGCCGCCAGCCACTCGATCGCCTCGGGATCCAGCGACAGCATGATCTTGCGATCCGTCAGCAGGCTCTCGAGCCGCTTGAGCTGGATCTCGACGATACGGTCCATGTCCTTGCGGCGCAGCCGGTGGAACAGGATCACCTCGTCGACGCGATTGAGGAACTCCGGCCGGAACGATGCCCTGACCACGCCCATCACTTCGTCTCGTACGGCATCGACATCCTGATCCTCGCCGAGATTGACGAGATATTCGGCGCCCAAATTAGACGTCATGATGATCAGTGTGTTGCGGAAGTCGACGGTGCGGCCCTGCCCGTCGGTGAGCCGGCCGTCATCGAGCACCTGCAACAGCACGTTGAAGACATCCGGATGCGCCTTTTCGATCTCGTCGAACAGCACGACCTGATAGGGCCGGCGCCGCACCGCTTCGGTCAGCGCACCGCCTTCCTCATAGCCGACATAGCCGGGAGGCGCGCCGATCAGCCGGGCGACGGAGTGCTTCTCCATGTATTCGGACATATCGATGCGCGCCAGCGCCGTCTCATCGTCGAACAGGAAATTGGCCAAAGCCTTGGTCAGTTCCGTCTTGCCGACGCCGGTAGGCCCGAGGAACATGAACGAGCCGATCGGCCGGTTCGGATCCTGAAGGCCCGCACGGGCACGCCGCACCGCCTTGGAAACGGCCTGCACCGCTTCGCCCTGGCCGACGACACGCTTGCCGATCTCGTCTTCCATGCGCAGCAGCTTGTCACGCTCGCCCTGCAGCATCTTGTCGACCGGAATGCCGGTCCAGCGCGACACGATATGGGCGACGTGGTCGGGCGTGACCACTTCCTCGACCATGCCGGCCTTGCCGTCCTGGGCTTCGGCCTCCTTCAGCTTCTTTTCCAGTTCCGGGATCTTGCCATAGGCAAGCTCGCCGGCGCGCTGGAACTCACCCTTGCGCTGGGCAATGGCAAGGTCGTTGCGCGCTTCGTCGAGCTGCTTCTTCAAGTCGGCCGCTAGCCCGAGCTTCTGCTTCTCGGCCTGCCACTTCGCGGTGATCTCTGTCGATTCCTCTTCCAGGCCGACAAGTTCCTTTTCCAGGCGGGCGAGCCGGTCCTTCGAGGCATCGTCCGTCTCGACCTTCAACGCTTCGCGTTCAATCTTGAGCTGCATGATGCGGCGGTCGATCTCGTCCAGCGCTTCGGGCTTGGAATCGACCTGCATCCTGAGCCGCGAGGCGGCTTCGTCGACGAGGTCGATCGCCTTGTCCGGCAGGAAGCGGTCGGCGATGTAGCGGTTGGACAATGTCGCCGCCGCCACCAGTGCCGAATCCGAGATACGCACCTTGTGGTGCTGCTCGTATTTCTCCTTCAGGCCGCGCAGGATCGAGACCGTGTCCTCCACTGTCGGCTCGTCGACGAAGACGGGCTGGAAACGGCGGGCAAGAGCGGGATCCTTCTCGACATGCTTCCTGTATTCATCGAGCGTGGTGGCGCCGACGCAGTGCAGTTCGCCGCGCGCCAGCGCGGGCTTCAGGAGATTCGACGCATCCATGGCACCATCGGCCTTGCCGGCGCCGACCAGCGTGTGCATCTCATCAATGAACAGGATGATGTTGCCACTGGCCGAAGTGACCTCCGAAAGCACAGCCTTCAGCCGCTCCTCGAATTCGCCGCGATATTTGGCACCGGCAATCAGCGCGCCCATGTCGAGCGCCATCAACTGCTTGTCCTTCAGCGATTCCGGCACGTCGCCATTGACGATGCGCAGCGCCAGCCCTTCGGCGATCGCCGTCTTGCCGACGCCCGGCTCGCCGATCAGCACCGGGTTGTTCTTGGTGCGGCGCGACAGCACCTGGATGGTGCGTCGAATCTCGTCGTCGCGGCCAATCACGGGGTCGAGCTTGCCCGCGCGTGCGTCCGCGGTGAGGTCGCGTGCGTATTTCTTCAGCGCGTCATAGCCCTGTTCGGCACTCGCCGAATCGGCGGTGCGGCCCTTGCGGACGTCGTTGATGACCTGGTTCAGCGCCTGCGCGGTGACACCGGCCTTGGCCAGGATTTCGGCCGTCTTGGCCGATTTCTCCATGGCAAGCGCCTGCAGCAGCCGCTCGACGGTGACAAAGCTGTCGCCGGCCTTCTTGGCCAGTTCTTCGGCGGTCGAGAACACCTTGGCCAGCGGCTGTGCCAGATAGAGCTGGCCATTGCCGCCCTCCACCTTGGGCATCGCCTCGAGCGCCGTCTCGACGCCGAGCTTGACATCGCGGACATTGCCGCCGGCGCGCTCGATCAACGACGCGGCCAGGCCTTCGTCATCGTCGACGAGCACTTTCAGAATGTGTTCGGGGGTGAATTGCTGGTGGTTGCGCGAGAGCGCCATGGTCTGCGCGGACTGGATAAAGCCGCGCACGCGCTCTGAGTATTTCTCAAGGTTCATATTTGTCTCCTTCCATCACCGGCCCGCTTTGCGGCACCGGATCAGATTGCGGTGACGGACCCGCCCATTCGAGCCGGATCCTGTTCAGGCCAGATATGGTGCATGGACCCTTGCCCCTCAAGATGTCGCAATATGGCAGGCGCATAATATTCCACGTCAGCCCAAACGAAAACGGCGGAGATTTCTCTCCGCCGCTCAAGGCCTTGAATGCCGTTCGCTCAGTTGTCGATGTCGGAAACCACGGGTTCGGCACCGCCGCTGTCGACCGGAGCCGCCGCTGTCTCGGCCGCATCCCCATTTTCGCTGCCGCTCTCGACCTGATCGGCATTGGTGCGCGGACGGCGCGGACGCCGTGGACGGCGGGCAGCACCGCTTTCGGCGGCCGCCTCATTGAGTTCGGCCTGGGCGGCCAGACCTGCCGGTGAAAAATTCTCGAACCGTGGAGCCGGCTCGGCCGCCGCGACGGTCTCGGGCGGCGAAGCGGCCTCTGCCTGGCCTTCTGTCTGCCCCGGGGCCTCGTTGCGCTGTTGCTGGCCGCCCTGTTCGGGTGAAGCGTAGTCGCGCTGGCCGTAGCCGCCATTGGGGCGGCGATCGCGATGGCGCCCGCCACTGTTGTCGCGGCCGCCATTGTTGCGACCGTTATTGTCACGCCCGCTGTTGTCGCGCCCGCTATTGTCGCGATTGTCGCGACCGTTTTCCCGGTTCAGCGCAACCTCCGCAGGCATGCCCTCGATCACCGGCTGCGGACCTGCGCCATGGTTGATCACGGGGAGCTGTGGATCGGAACCGGCATTGCCGCTGCTATTTCCCGCCCCACTGTTGCCGGCCCCACTGCCGGCATTGTCGAACTCGTCGCGATCGTCGTCGCCGTCCTCGTCGAACTCGTCGCGTGCCTGCTGGACGTTCTGGATCGGCATCTGCGCCTGCGCGGCGGCAATGATGCGATTGTAGTGTTCAGCGTGCTGGAGGTAGTTCTCCGCCATCACCCGGTCGCCGGAGCTGTGCGAGTCACGGGCAAGCGTGGCGTATTTTTCGGCAATCTGCTGAGCCGATCCACGGATTTTCACGTCCGGGCCGTTGCTCTCGTAATTGCGCGTAAGCGGATTCGGCCCCTTGCGGTTGTTGTTATTGTTGTTGTTATTGTTATTGCCACCGCCGCCGCCATTGTTGTTGCGACCGCGCATGCGCCTGTTCTGCTGTTGTGGCCTCATTCGACTCTCTTCATCTTGAAATTTTGAAAAACTCTTCACGAACGGAGGCGCTCATGCAGCCAGCCGTTTCGTTTCTTCACCGGCGTTCGCCCGCATCGATTGCGTTGGCGCCACGTGTCATCCTGTTTCCGGTTACATCACTTGCCGGACGATTCCCGCACGAAGCTTGGGCGTCGTTTGCGCAAGAAGGCAGCTATTTCCAAGGAAAAACCGAATCGCTAAGAGCACTGCCTGCTTCGTCTCATCCGGTTAGGCGACCCTAGCCGCATTCCCCGGTATTGCCAAGCCTTTTTTTGCACTGCGTCAAGACGTTGCCCGTTGAAAAACAAGAACCCTGTCGTTTCCGCCGAGATCGCTAAAAACCTCGCCAGCCGCGTAACCGGCTGCGCGAAATATATCGTTGACGTCGTTGCTTTGCGTGTGGCCGATCTCGACCGCAATCCTGCCTTCGGCTTCCAGAAACCTTGCCGCCTCGGCGGCGATGATCCTGTAGGGGTTCAGCCCATCCACACCGCCATCAAGGGCAAGGCGCGGGTCGAAATCGCGGACTTCGTCCTGCAGATTTCCAATCTCTTGTGTTGGTATATAGGGAGGGTTTGCGGCAATTACATGGTACCGGCCGGAAACTTTTTCAAACCAGTCCGACTGAACCGCCGTGAACCGGCCGCCGAGGCCGAATTGCCCGGCATTGCGGGCCGCCGTGGCCAGAGCGCCGGCGGAGATGTCGACACCGGTGGCGGTCGCGGCCGGCACGACGCTCAGCAACGCCAGGGCGATCGCGCCCGTGCCGGTGCCGAGATCGAGGATGCGGCATGTGCCCTCCCGCGCGGCCATTGCCTTGACGAAGGGCAGCACCGCCTCGACCAGCGTTTCGGTGTCCGGTCGCGGCTCCAGCGTCTCCGGCGACAGCGACAAGCGCAAACCGTAGAACTCGCGATAGCCGAGGATGCGATGCACCGGCTCGCCACGGGCTCGCCGTCTCAGGGCGCCGTCGATCGCGGCGATGGCGTTCCCGTCGATCTTGCACGCGGGGTCGGCGATCGCCTGGGTGCGCGTCGTGCCGGAATAGTGTTCGACGATCAGCCGCGCATCGAGCGCGGGATCATTGATGCCGGCTGCGGCAAGCCGGGTCCGCGCTTCCCGCAGCAGCGGCCCCAGCGCCGCGGGCGGATGGTCAGCCATCGATGCCGATATCGGCCAGCAGCTTCGACTGATGATCGGCGATCAGCGCGTCGACGATTTCGTCGAGTTCACCCATCATCACCCGGTCGAGTTTGTAGAGCGTCAGGTTGATGCGATGGTCGGTGACCCGGCCCTGCGGAAAATTGTAGGTGCGGATGCGCTCGGAGCGGTCGCCGGAACCGACCTGCGACTTGCGCGACTCGGAACGCTCCTCATCCGCCTTGCTGCGCTCCATGTCATAGAGCCGGGCGCGCAGGATCTGCATGGCCTTGGCCCGGTTCTGGTGCTGCGACTTCTCCGCCTGCACCACCATGATGCCGGTCGGCAGATGGGTGATGCGGACCGCGGAATCGGTGGTGTTGACGTGCTGGCCGCCGGAGCCCGAGGCACGCATCGTGTCGATGCGGATGTCCTCGGCCCTGATATCGATGTCAACCTCTTCGGCTTCCGGCAGCACGGCGACTGTGGCGGCTGACGTGTGGATGCGCCCGCTGGCCTCGGTGGCCGGCACGCGCTGGACGCGATGCACCCCGGATTCGAATTTCAGATGGGCGAACACACCTTTACCGGAGATCGTGGCGATGATTTCCTTGAAGCCGCCGGCATCGCCGTCGCTGGCCGATACCGTTTCGAACCGCCAGCCGCGTTCGGCGGCATAGCGCTCATACATGCGAAACAGGTCGCCGGCGAAGAGTGCCGCCTCATCGCCGCCGGTGCCGGCGCGAATTTCAAGAATGGCGTTCTTGTCGTCGGCGGCATCCCTGGGCAGGAGCAGGATCTGGATGTCTTTCTGCAGCGTCTCGATGCGCTCCTCGACGCCGGGCAGATCTGCTTCGGCAAGCGCTCGCATCTCAGCGTCGGTGCCCTTGTCGGCGAGCATCGCTTCGAGGTCGGCCTGCTCGTGCTCGGCAGAGCGCAATTCCCTGACCTTGGCCACCATCTCCTGCAACTCGGCATATTCCGATGCCATCCTCACATAGGCATCCGGCGCCGGCCCGGCCGACATCTGCGCTTCGAGCATCTCGAAACGCTTGACGACTTGATCCATACGATCGCGGGGCAAATTGACCATGATGAGGGTGCTACAACGGGATCGAGCGGTCGTCGGCGAAGGCCTGCAGCAATGCCCGCATCGGCAGCCCTTGCGCCGGCGCCATCAGATTGTCGTCGAAGAAAGCCTTCAGCTCCTCCAGCGGCAGCTCCGTCAGCATGGCCTTGACCGGACCGATCGAGGCCGGCGACATCGAGATCGAGCGGAAACCGAGGCCGATCAGCGCCATCGCCGAGATCGGCTTGCCGGCGAGTTCACCACACAGGGTGACCGGCGTATGATTGCGGGCGCCGGCGTCGGCGATCTGCTTGAGCACGCGCAGGAATGGCGCCGACAACGTATCGAAGCGGTTGGCCAGTTGCGTGTTGCCGCGATCGACCGCCATGACGAACTGGAACAGGTCGTTCGATCCGACCGAGACGAAGTCGACCGCCTTCATCAGTTCGTCGAGCTGGAACAGAAGCGACGGCACTTCCAGCATGGCGCCCAGCTTGAGACTGGTCGGCAGATGATGGGCGAAGCGTGAGAGATGCCGCACCTCGCGGTCGATGATTTCGCGCGCCTGGGCGATTTCGCCGAGCTCGGTCACCATCGGCAGCATCAGCTTGAGCTCGCGCCCGCCGCTGGCCTTGAGCAAGGCGCGGATCTGGGTGCGCAGCAAACCCGGCCGATCGAGCGTCAGGCGGATCGCCCGCCAGCCGAGCGCCGGATTCTCTTCCTGGACCGCGCCCTTGAAATAGGGCAGCACCTTGTCGCCACCAATGTCGATGGTGCGGAAGGTGACCGGCTTGCCGCGCGCTGCCTCGAGCACGTCGCGGTAGAGTTTTTCCTGGGCTTCGGCGCGTGGAAAGGTCGACGCGACCATGAACTGCAGTTCCGTGCGGAACAGGCCAATGCCGGCGGCGCCCGCCTCCGCCAACTGCGGCAGGTCGACGGCAAGCCCGGCATTCATCAGCAGGTCGACCTGGACCCCGTCCCGAGTCGTCGACGGCTTCTTGCGCAGTTCGCGGTAGACCTCCTGCCGGCGCGCCCGGAACCGCACCTTCTCGGCATAGGCGGCTTCAAGATCGGATTGCGGCCGCAGATGGATCGCGCCTTCCTCGCCGTCGACGATGATGGCATCGCCGTTTTCCGCCATGGAAACGGCGCCTTTCATCTGGCCGGCGACGGGAATGCCCATGGCGCGCGCGACGATGACGACATGGCTGGTCGCCGCGCCATCCTCCAGCACCAGCCCGCGCAGCTTGTCGCGAGGATAGTCGAGCAGTTCGGCAGCGCCCATCGAGCGGGCGACGATGATGGCGTCCTTGGGCAGCGAGGCCGCGACATCCTCGGGTCCACGTCCCATCAGCTGGCGCAACAGCCGGTTGGCGAGATCGTCGAAATCGCTCATCCGCTCGCGCAGATAGGGATCGGTCATGTGCAGCATGCGGGCGCGCATGTCGCTCTGAACTTTTTCCACCGCCGCCTCGGCAGTCAGGCCGTTACGGATCGCCTCTTCCAGGCGCCGTACCCAGCCCCGGTCGTTGGCGAACATGCGGTAGGCTTCCAGCACCTGGCGGTGCTCGCCCTCGAAGGCGACATCGCGGCGCTCCAGCATGTCGTCGATGGAAAGCCGCAGAGAACCAAGCGAGGCTTCGAGCCGCCGGACCTCCTCCTCGCTGTCCTCGTTGAACAAATTGGTGACGACGATACGCGGCTCGTGCAGCACGACATGACCGAGCCCGACGCCATCGTTGAAGGACAGGCCGGTGAAGCTGACAGGCCGGCGCAGGTCGAGTTCGAGGCCAGGCCGGGTCAGCCGCGCCAGATCGCCGGTGGCGATCATCTCGGCGATGACCATGGCCGTGGTTTCCAGCGCCTCGACCTCATCGTCGCGGTAGTGGCGCATGGTCTTGTTCTGGACGACCAGGACGCCCAGCGTGCGCCCTGCCCTGAGCACCGGCACGCCGAGGAAGGAATTGTAGATCTCCTCCCCGGTCTCCGGCAGGTAGGCGAAGGCCGGGTGTTCTTGCGCGTTGGACAGGTTGAGCGGCCTGGCACTCGCGGCAATGGTGCCGACCAGGCCTTGCCCTAGCCGCAGCTGCGCCAGATGGACGGCGTTCGGGTTCAGACCTTCGGTGGCGTAGAGCTCCAGCACCGAATCGGCGCGCAGCACGTAGAGCGAGCAGACTTCCGCGACCATGTTGGAGGCGATGTCGCGCACAATCCGGTCGAGCCGCTCCTGCGGCTCCAGCGGCTCCTGCATGAGCTCGCGGAGCCGTTTCAGCAAAACGCGCGGGCCAACGGCCGTGTCACGCATCGCGGCTTCTTCTCCAATAGACTTCTTGCCGGGGCAGTTTCCGCCGCGCCCGGCAAGTGCGCAACAGCTGATTCAGTCCTGCTACTGCTTATCCAGACCGTAGACGGAATGCAAAGTGCGAACCGCAAGTTCCGTATAGGGACCGTCGATCAGTATCGAAATCTTGATCTCGGAGGTGGTGATGGCGCGGATGTTGATCGCCTTGTCGGCCAGCGCCTTGAAGGCGGTGGCGGCGACGCCGGCATGGCTCCGCATGCCGATGCCGATGACCGAGACCTTCGACATGCCGGCTTCCGACTGTACGACATCGTAGCCAATCTCGGCTTTCAGCCGGTCGAGCACGGCCAGCGCCTTGTCCACATCGCCCGACGGCACGGTGAAGGTCATGTCGGTCAGCTTGCCGTCCTCGGAAATGTTCTGGACGATCATGTCGACATTGATGTTGGCCTCGGCCAGCGGTCCGAAAATGCCGGCGGCGACGCCCGGCCGGTCGCCGACGCGGCGCAGCGAAATCTGGGCCTCGTCCTTGGCATAGGCAATTCCGGTGACGACCTGCTGTTCCACGATCTCTTCCTCGTCGCAAATGAGCGTTCCCGGAGGATTGAGCAAATCCCCCATTCCGGGCGCATCGGGATCGTCGAAGGACGACCGCACGAAGGTACGCACCCTGTGCACCATGGCAAGCTCGACCGAACGCACCTGCAGAACCTTGGCGCCGAGCGACGCCATTTCAAGCATTTCCTCGAACGATATCTTGGCCAGCCGCCGCGCTTTGGGCTCGATGCGCGGATCGGTGGTGTAGACCCCGTCGACGTCGGTATAGATGTCGCAGCGGTCGGCCTTGACCGCGGCGGCGATCGCCACGGCGCTGGTATCGGAGCCGCCACGTCCGAGCGTGGCGATGCGGTTGTCCGGCCCGATGCCCTGGAAACCGGCGATGACAGCCACCTGGCCTTCGCCGAAGCGCTTGACCAGGAAGGCGCCGTCGATGTCGAGGATGCGCGCCGCGCCATGCGCGTTGTCGGTCTTGATCGGAATCTGCCAGCCCTGCCAGGAGCGCGCATGCACGCCCATGTTCTGCAAGGTGATGGCGAGAAGGCCAGCCGTGACCTGTTCGCCGGAAGCGACGACCGCGTCATATTCGCGGGCATCGTGCATCGGTGAGGCCTCGCGGGTCCAGCCGACCAGCTCGTTGGTCTTGCCGGCCATCGCCGAAACCACCACAGCCACCTCGTGACCGGCGTCGACCTCGCGTTTGACGTGACGTGCCACGTTGCGGATGCGAGCGATGTCGGCGACGGAGGTCCCGCCGAATTTCATCACGATACGCGCCATGGAAGCGAAATGCCTTTGACTGGAGCCGGCCCGCGGCCGAAAATGGAAGAAAAGCGTCCGGCTGCCGCCGGCCACTGAATGCGCGGCCTCCATAGCCAAATGAGGAAGGTTTCGCAAGGCTGACGGCGGATTGCATAACAGCACGACATATTGCCTTCCGGCCCGGCGCCGCTTACCAAATGCTGCCCGCGGGAAATTGCTTTTGGTTCGGCATAACGGATGATTGCTCGGCTTCGGCGCGCCATGCGATTGCAATCGCTCCCGCTTGTCGCGGGCTTTGCGGTGCTGGCACTGATCGTCGGCACCCGTGCGGTGCTCGTCGAGAGCCAAAGGGCCAATCGTGCCGCCGCACGTGAGACAATCGAGTACCAGGAGCAGCTTTCCGGGCTGCTTTCATTGGCGCAGGAGGCCCAGAGTGGTCAGCGCGGCTACCTGCTGACCGGTGAAAAATCGTATCTGGAGCCTTACCGGAAGGCCGTCGAGGCAATTCCGGGACAATTGGCGCGGGTCGACAGCGCGACCGCTCCCGACGATCAGATCGCCCAGCAGATCGGCCACATCAAGGACGCGCTTTCGCAACAGCAGGCCGACCTGGCCGAAACCATAGCTCTTTACGAGCGAGGCGATGCGGCAAAGGCCCTGCAACTGGTCCGCAGTGGCCAGGGCAAGGCCGCCATGGACGAGATGCGGGCCAGCATGGACACAATCCGACGCATCGGCGCCGCCGCGGTGGCCGCGCGCGACGAGCGTACCGACCGGGTCGAGGCCTGGCTGCGGATCGGCTCATTGGCCGCGTTGCTGGCGATTTTCCTGCTTGCCGCCTACACCATACGTCAATCCCGTCGCCGCTTCCACGAGGTGGTCGTCGCCCAGCAAGAGCTGATGCGCAAGAACATCGAACTCGGCAACGAGATCCAGACGCGTGAAAACGCCGAATCCCAGATACGCCAGATGCAGAAGATGGAGGCTGTCGGACAGCTGACAGGCGGCATCGCCCACGACTTCAACAACATGCTGGCGGTGATCCTCAGCGCCATGAACCTTGCCCAGCGCAAGCTGAAGCGGGGCGAGCATGACATCGAAAAACTCGTCGAGGCCGCGACCGACGCGGCCAGCCGCGCCGCCAACCTGACATCCCGCCTGCTTGCCTTCTCCCGCCTGCAGCCTCTGGCGCCGCAGGTTGTCGACATCAACGGGCTGTTGACCGGCATGTCCGATCTTCTGCGCCGGACCTTGGGTGAAGGCATCCGCATCGAGACAGTATTAGCGGGCGGCCTGTGGAAAACCCACGCCGATCCCAGCCAGATCGAGAACGCGATCCTCAATCTGGCCGTCAATTCCCGCGACGCCATGGACAATGAGGGCAAGCTGACCATCGAGACTGTCAACAGCCACCTCGACGACGGCTATGCATCGACGCACGCCGAAGTCACGCCTGGCCAATATGTGATGATCGCGGTAACCGACACCGGCGCGGGCATGTCGCCCGAGACCATCGCCAGGGCCTTCGAACCCTTCTTCACGACCAAGCCGGTCAACAAGGGCACGGGACTTGGGCTGAGCCAGGTGTTCGGCTTCGTCAAACAATCGGGCGGCCACGTCAAGATCTACTCCGAGCCCGGCGAAGGCACGACGATCAAGGTCTACCTGCCCCGGTTTTTCGGAGCCGAGGAGCCGGCAGCGCCCGTCGGGCGCGACAAGAGCGCCGCCAAGGTCACCGAGACGATCCTCGTCGTCGAGGATGACCCCCGCGTGCGGGCCTCCACGACGGATGTCATGCGCGAACTCGGCTACATCGTCATCCATGCGGGAAGCGGACCGGAGGCCCTTCAGAAGCTCGCCGCGACACCAGGCATCGCCCTGCTTTTCACCGACATCGTCATGCCGGTGATGAATGGCCGCAAGCTCGCTGAGGAAGCGCTCGCGCGCCAGCCCGGGCTGGAAGTGGTCTTCACCACCGGCTTCACCAGGAACGCCGTGGTCCACAACGGCATGCTCGATCATGACGTGCACTTCCTGGCCAAGCCGTTCACCATCGAGCAGTTGGCGGCCAAGCTGCGTGATGTTCTGGACACGAAATAAGCCGGGCCTTTGATCGCCCAGCCACTTGTCAGCAGAGGAAAATGTTGCCTTGACATTCGATGCCTCACGCCCGACTTCCTAGCGCATGACCCCGAAATCGACTTCGATTTCGGAAAGGGATCATGCGCAGAATCAAAGTGCTACAGCGTCCTTTGCGCGTCCGAAGGACGCGCGGCGCTGTAGCGTCCGAGGAGACCAACCGATGCCTGAGCCCCGACGATCGACGATCGATGCCGGAGAGGTGGAACGCTTTTCCGCCCTTGCCGCCGAATGGTGGAACCCGAACGGCAAGTTTCGTCCGCTGCACAAATTCAATCCGGTCCGGCTTTCCTATATCCGCGACCAGATCGCGGCGCGCTTCGGCCGCGACCCACGGGCGGCGCGGCCGTTCGAGGGCCTGCGCATCCTCGACATCGGCTGCGGCGGTGGCCTTTTGTGCGAGCCGATGGCGCGGCTCGGTGCCGAGGTGGTCGGAGCGGACGCGTCCGAAACAAACATCGAAGTGGCGAAACTGCATGCCGCCGAGGGCAATGTCAGCGTCGACTATCGTGCCACGACGGCGGAAGATCTCGCCGAGGCCGGTGAAAAATTCGATGTCATCCTCAACATGGAAGTGGTCGAACATGTCGCCGATATCGACCTGTTCGTCGCCAAATGCGGCGAGATGGTCAAACCCGGCGGCATCATGTTCGTGGCCACTATCAACCGCACGCTCAAGGCGCTCGGCCTCGCCATCATCGGCGCCGAATATGTGTTGCGCTGGCTGCCGCGCGGCACCCACCAATTCGGCAAGCTGGTGCGCCCGGAAGAGCTGGAAAAGGCGCTGCGCGGCGCCGGCCTGATCATCATCGACCGCACCGGCGTTACCTACAATCCGCTTGCCGACCGCTGGGCGCGGTCGAAGGACATGGACGTCAACTACATGGTGCTGGCGGAGAAGGGATCGGTCTGAACAGCCAATCCTCGGCCAGCCTAGGCCGGAGCCCGGCGGTGACGCTGACGGCAGTGCGGCGTGCGCCTCGAAGCCATCAGGCTTTCTGGCTCTGCGCCTTGGTGGTGATGAACACGCCCGCGGTGATGATGACGGCGCCGACCCAGGTCAGCAGTTGATAGTGTTCACCAAGGAAGATCGTGCCGGCAAACAGTCCGACCGCTGCCGCGACATAGCCGATCTGGCTGAGATAGACCGGACCGCCAACCGCCTGCAGCCGGAAGAAGAAAGCAAACATCGCCGATGCCGAGGCCATCTGCGCCACGACGATGAGCGGCACGGCGCCAAGCTGGACGAAGGCCTTGCCTCCGAGCAAGGTCAGGATGCCGACGAGCAGCATCGCCGCGGACGCCAGATGGCTGCCGACCGCGAGTTCGATGGGACCGGTTCCTTCCGGCCAGTCGATGGTGCGGTAGATGTTGCCGGCGGCAAGGCTGACCGGGATCAGCAGCCCCGTCACCACCCAGAACAGATCGGCCGGCTGGCCAGCCTCGCCGCGCGTCACCGCCACCATGACGGCGCCGACAAAGCCGACGGCGATGCCAGATATGCCCAGCATGTTGGGGCGCCGGACGCCGAGCAGGATCGAAAACACCAGTGTGATCACCGGCGACAGCGTGAACATGATGCCGGTGTAGCCGGCGCCCAGATGCGGAATGGCCGAAAACATCAGGAGATTGGGGACGGCATAGGACACTGCCGCGGTGACGAAGAAATAGCGCAGTTTGTGCGGGGTGAGCCGGATGCGCTGACCACGCGCCAGCAGCACCCCCAAAAGCACGCCGCCAGCGCCGAGCGAGATGACAAAGGCCCAGACCATGGCCGGCACGCCGGCCGCCGTGGCGAGCTTGCCGAAGGGCAGCGTCAGGCCCAGCAGGCCGCCGGTGACAACCAGCAGGCCGAGCGCCGAATCCCAGAGATATTTCATGATGGAACCCTATGGGTGGCACAGCCTCTTGGCCGGCGTTGAATATTAAGATAAGATAATGGAAAGATTCTTAACGTCAAGATACATTATGGTGAGATAGATGGACCGCGCTGGGAAAGCCATCGAGCAATGGCAGCGGGAACGGCCGGACCTGGATGTATCGCCGATGGCCGTGATCGGGCGTCTGAATGAGGTCTCCTCGCTGATAGCACGCGATCGCCTCGCCCCGCTGTTCGCCCATTTCGGACTGCAGGCGGGAGAGTTCGATGTATTGGCGACGCTGCGCCGCTCCGGCTCGCCTTACGCGCTGACGCCGACCGCTCTCTATGAAGCGACGATGGTGACATCAGGCGCCATGACCAACCGGCTCGACCGGTTGGAAAAGGCCGGATTGATCCTGCGTGCACCGCACCCCAACGATCGGCGCGGCATCGTCGTGCGGCTGACCAAAAAGGGGCTCGCCTTGATCGACGAGGCCGTTGCGGCCCATGTGGCGAACGAGCATGAGATCCTGTCCGGCCTGACACAGACCGAACGGGAAACGCTTTCGCACCTGCTGGAAAAGTTGATCGGCAGCGTGAGCTGATCGCTCAGTTCCGGTCGTCCGGAAACACCGGGATCGGCATGAACTCGACGCCATCCTCGGCCAGGCCCTTGGCCTCCTCCAGCGTCGCCTCGCCATAGATGCCGCGCGCATCGGTTTCGCCGAAATGGATCTTGCGCGCTTCCTCGGCGAACTTGTCGCCGACATAGTCGGCGTTTTCGCGCACCTTCTCGGCCATCGCCTTCAGCTGCGCCAGCGCCTGCTTCTGCGCCTCGCCCATGGCAAGCGCTATGGTTTCCTGCTTGCGGGCCGTGGAAACGGCCGGGGCCATCAGCGCCTTCTCGACCTTGTGCGAGCCGCAGCTGGGGCAATCGACAAAACCGCGCTTCTTCTGCGTGTCGAAATCGTCATTGCTGCGAAACCAACCCTCGAACTCATGCTCGTTTTCGCAGATCAGGGAAAAGCGGATCAAGATGCGGCGCCCCTGAGACGCGGCCCCTCGCCGGTATTGATGGTGAAATCCCGCGCATTCCTGAGATTGGGGATCTTCTTGCGCGCGGCAAGCGACTGCGCCGGGTCGATCTCCGCGACAATCACCGCTGGCTCGTCATGCGCGGCTTCGGCGATGATGCGGCCCCACGGATCGACGATCAGCGAATGCCCATAGGTCTCGCGGCCGTCCTCGTGCAGGCCGCCTTGCGCGGCGGCGACGACATAGGCGCCGTTCTCAATGGCGCGTGCCCTGAGCAGCACATGCCAATGCGCTTCGCCGGTCTGGCGGGTGAAGGCCGCGGGCACGGTCAGCACCTCGGCGCCGGCCATCGCTTCGGCACGGAACAATTGCGGAAAACGCAGGTCGTAACAGACGGCAAAGCCTAGTTTCGCATCGTTGATCGGGATAACGACGGCTTCGGTCCCCGGCTCATAGGCGGCGGATTCGCGCCAGCTTTCGCCGTTATCGAGGTCGACGTCGAACATGTGGATCTTGTCGTAGGTGGCGAGCGTCGCGCCATCGGGTCCGAACAGGAGCGCGCGGTTGGCGAGCTTGCCGTCGGCGCGCAGTATGGCGGTCGAGCCAACGTGCAGGAAGATGCCAAGCTCACTGGCGAGCTTCCGCGCGGTTGCGACAACGATGTCCTTGTCCTGCGAGGTGAAGGAGGCGGCACGCGCTTCCTTGTCGCGGATCAGCGCGCCGGTCATCTCCGGCGTCTGGATATAGATCGCGCCCTGGCCCGCGGCCTCGCGCACCAGCCGCTCCATATCGGCCGCATTGCGCTCGGGGCTCTCGCCTGAACGCATCTGCACTGCCGCCGCCTTGAAAACACCCGCCGTCTTGAAAACACCCATTGTCATACCCTCAAATCGACGAGCCGTTGGCGAGCAGTTTGTCCAGTCGGCCTTCTGCCTCCAGATCATGGAGGTCGTCGCAGCCACCGACATGTGTGTCACCTATGAAAATCTGCGGAAAGGTCGTGCGCCCGTGCGCTCGCGACATCATCTCTTGGCGCAGTTCCGGGGAGAAGGAAGCGTCGTGCTCGGTATAGGCGACGCCTTTGCGCTCCAGCAACCGCTTGGCCGCCGTGCAGTAGCCGCACATCATGCGCGTATAGATCGTGACATCGACCATGACGAGTTCCGCTTCCGTTGCCGACTTATATAGTCACGGACTCGTCCGCCCGGAAGTCCCCCGGCAACACGCGGGCAAAGGTCAGCACGTCGACGGCGGCCGCACCTCCCCTTTTCAGCGCCTTGGTGGCGGCACGCACGGTGGCGCCGGTGGTGTAGACATCGTCGATCAGAAGCACCCTGCGGCCGGCAATCTCGATCTCGGCCTCTGCCGGCACGCGAAAGGCGGCGCGTACGTTTTCCTCGCGCTCCTGCCGCTCCAGTCCGACCTGCTGGCGGGTGAGTTTCACGCGCCGCATGGCGGAGGGCGCGAAAGACAGCCCGCTGAGCTCGCAAACCGCGCGCGCCAGTTCCGCCGACTGGTTGAACCGCCGCCTGAAGAAACGGCGCCAATGCAGCGGCACCGGCACCACCACATCCGCGTCGGCGATGAGCTCGGCGCCCACACGGACCATCCAGCGCGCCATCCAGGGTGCGAGATCCGTGCGGTCCTGGTATTTCAGCCCTTGCACCATCTGGCGGGCAACGCCGGAGTAGACGACCGCGGCCCGTGCCCGTTCGAAGGGAGGCGGATCCGCGATAGCCTCCGCCGACAGAAAACCATCGCCCATGTGATGGGTGAACGGCGTGCCCATCACCGGACACCAGGGCCGCTCCAGCAGCCGCAGCTTCGGCCAGCAGTCGCCGCACAACACACCGGGCTGCGAGACCTGCCGGCGGCAGCCGGCGCAGACCGGCGGAAACAGGATGCGCGCCGGCCAGCCCAGAGCCGACCGGGCAGCAGACCCGGCTAGCTTACCGATCTCGACGGACTTGATCTTGGGCATCGGATCGGCCACGTGATTGGTTGCTCGGCACCACCATACCAACCATATCAGGGCGCCGACATACAAGGATCAATCCCTTGCAGCCTATAATGGACACCTCTCTGTGGCTGGCGCACAAGCGGCGCGCGCTCATCCATCCGGTTGACGGCGCCGACTTCCTCATGCGCCGTGCCGCCGAGGATCTCGCCGACCGGCTGGGCGCCGTCGAGCGAAAGTTCGCCAAGGCGGCGGTGCTGTTTTGCCAGACATCGGCCGCGGCCGATGTCCTTGCGCGGAGCGGCAAGGTGGCGGATCTCGCCCGTGTCGAGACGGCCGCGGCTTTCCTGAACGGTGCCGCCGGCCTGATTGCGCCGCCGGAGACCGTCCCGTTCGAGCCGCAAAGTCTTGATCTGGTGGTATCGCTTTTGTCGCTGCAGGCGATGAACGACATCCCGGGCATGTTGATCCAGATCCGTCGCGCGCTGCGGCCGGACGGACTTTTTCTCGGCGCTTTCGCAGGCGCCGGCACGCTTGCGGAACTGCGCGAAAGCCTGCTTGCCGCCGAGACAGAGCTCTACGGCGGCGTCAGCCCTCGCGTCATCCCGTTCACCGACGTACGCGATGCCGGTGCGTTGCTGCAGCGCGCCGGTTTCGCGCTGCCGGTCGCCGACGTCGAGACGGTGACGGTGCGCTATGCCAACCTGTTTGCCCTGATGGCGGATCTGCGTGCCATGGGCGAAACCAGCGCGCTGGCCGATCGCAGCCGGCGGCCGGGCACGCGCCAGCTGTTTGCCCGCGCCGCGGAAATCTACGCCGAACGCTTTTCCGACCCCGACGGTCGTATCAGGGCAAGCTTCTCGACGGTCTGGATGTCCGGCTGGGCGCCCGATGCATCGCAGCAAAAGCCGCTGAAACCCGGTTCAGCCAAGGTTTCGCTGAAGACTATACTGGAGGGACCTGATGGGCATTGACCTGTTCGCAGGCACCAGCCTCATTGCGCAAAGGCGTTGGCAAGCCTGCTGGAGTTGTCGCTGAACAGCCAGGTCAGCGAGTTGAAGACCTGGCCGATACCGCCGATGATCGTCAGCGACAGCACGGCGATAATCAGACCATATTCGACGACCGTGGCGCCGTTTTCGTCCTTCAGAAAACGCAGCAGCACTGTTTTCATGACCTCGATCCCCGTTGCGGAAACTTTACCGCGGACCTGTTAAGAAAGGTTAACGGCAAAGGCTTAACAGGCGGTGAAGTCGCCGACCGTCGGAAATGTCCTGGCCTGGTCAGCAGTCGCCACTGCTTTTGCCATCGGAACGGATAATGCAGACGCCTCCCGGATCGGCCTGCAGCACGCTGCGGCGTACCGTATAGGTGCTGCGATGCCTGATCGAACCGGTAGCCGTCATGTCCAGGCCGGGGAAACCGTCTCGGGCCGTTTGCGAACGCGCCTGGTTGTCGAGGAAAGGGGTCGCGATCAACGCCAGCGCCACGGCGGCCGATCCGAACAGCAGCGTGAGGCGCAGGACGCCCATGCCCGCATCAGCGACACGAAAGCCGCGCTCGGGCCGGATCGAATCCCAATCCCTGTCCAGGCTCATTCTATCGCTCCCCAGCGAAATGGCGGCGGCCGCACGAAAAACGGCCATGCATCAATTTTTCATGATGAGATAAATCTTCCATTAACGCTGGCTGATATGGACGGTGGTCCAACCAGATCCTCAAAGGAGATCGATCAGGAAGGGGATCAGTGGCGCATCGGCCGGCGGCATCGGATAGTCGCGCATCTGTTTGGGCCGCACCCATTTCAGCGCCTGCCCTTCCCTCGGCTGGGCGATGCCGCGGAAGCGGCGGCAGACAAAAAGCGGCATCAGCAAGTGGAAGTCGTCATAGGAATGGCTGGCGAAGGTCAGCGGCGCCAGGCATGGGATCTCGGTCTCGATACCGATCTCCTCCTGCAGTTCACGGATAAGGCATTGTTCCGGCGTCTCGCCGGCCTCGACCTTGCCGCCGGGAAACTCCCACAGGCCTGCGAGTTGCTTGCCTTGCGGCCGCTGCGCCAGCAGCACCCGACCATCGGCATCGACCAGCGCGCAAGCGGCGACCAGAAGCAGGCGCTTGCCGCTGGATTGCACATCATTCATGCCCGATTTCACCCATGAACAGCGGGCCGGCGGTAGTGGTAGCGATAGACTTCCTCGAAGCCGAGCGCGCGGTAAAGCGCCAGCGCCGGCGCGTTGCCGGCCTCGACCTGCAGCCAGGCTTCCCGTGCGCCGCGCAGCCTCGCCCATTTCAGCGCCGACAGGATCAGGTTGCGGCCGTGGCCCTTGTTGCGCGCCGCCTTATCGGTAGCGACCTCGAACAGGCCGGCGAGATCGCCGTCATGCACGCAGATCAGCGTCGCCAGCGGCTCCGTCCCATCCTCGAGTGCGAACAGCCCGGCTTCAGGCTGGATAGCGCCGATGATCTCCGACAGGCCCGGCCGCAGCGACACGTCCGAGCTGCTGACCTTGAGCAGTGCGCCGATAAAGCGGCTGATGTCCTTGAGCGGGATCTGGTCCATGGCGGCGTCGAGCTGCGCATCGGCCAGCGGCAGTCGCATGACCAGCGATTCGTCGAACCGGCTCCAGCCCTCCTTGTCGAGATGACTGGCAAGATCGGGACCCGACAATGGCAACATGCGGAACGTCAGCGGCCGGCCGTACGCGTCGAAACGGCGGCTCGCGCGGCCGATGCGGTCGGCGATGTGCTGGATGTCGCCGGGATCGAGCGGATTGACCGAGTTCAGCCGCTTGGCCGGATGACCGGCGGTCAGGCGCACCACCCAGGTGCCGTCATAGTGGACGGCGGCCGCGGGCCAGGCGCGAAAGCCGGCCGCCTCATAGCGGCGCACGGTCGCGAGCATGCTTGCGGGATGACGCGAAACCAAGGCGATCAGCTCCGGTAGTCGCCATTGATGGCGACATATTCCTTGGTGAGATCGCAGGTCCACACTGTCGCCTTGCCGCGGCCGATGCCGATATCGGCGCGGATGCGGATGTCGTCGCGCTTCATATAGGCCGAGGTCTTTTCTTCCGAATAGTTGGGGTCGCGCTCACCCTCGTGCGCCAGCCTGTTGTCGCCGAACCAGATCGACAGCCGGTCGCGATCCGCGGGCTCGCCGGCCTTGCCGACGGCCATGACGACGCGGCCCCAATTGGCGTCCTCGCCGGCGACCGCCGTCTTGACCAGCGGCGAATTGGCGATCGACAGCGCGATGCGTTTGGCCGAGCGGGCCGACTTGGCCCCGGTGACGGTGACCTCGACCTGCTTGCGGGCGCCCTCGCCGTCGCGCACCACCTGCAACGCCAGCGACTTCAGCACCTTGCCGAGCGCCCGGCGGAACTGGCCAAGGCGGGCGTCCCTGGGATCGGTGATCTCGGGCGCGCCGCGCTTTGCCGCCTTGCCGGTGGCAAACAACAGCAGCGTGTCGCTGGTCGAGGTATCGCTGTCCACGGTGACAGCATTGAACGTCTTGGCCGTGCCGCGCGACAATAGGTCCTGCAGGGCAGGAGCCGCGATCGGCGCGTCGGTGGCAATGAAGGACAGCATCGTCGCCATGTCGGGCGCGATCATGCCGGCGCCTTTGGAAATGCCATTGATGGTCACATCGGCGTCGCCGAGCTTGACCGTCGCCGTCGCCACTTTCGGATACGTATCCGTGGTCATGATGGCCTTTGCCGCCTCTGTCCACAGGTCCGGCTTGCCGTCGCTGACCAGCCCGGCGAGCAGATGGCTGAACTTGGCCGTGTCGAGCGGTTCGCCAATGACGCCGGTCGAGGCCAGGAAAACCTCGCCTGCCGTGCAGCCCGCGGCCTTCGCCGCCGCTTCGCCCGTCAGAGCGGTGGATTCGCGGCCCTTCTGCCCGGTGAAGGCGTTGGCGTTGCCGGAATTGACGACCAGCACCCGCGCCTTGCCCGAGCCAAGGTTCTGGCGGCAGAAATCAACCGGCGCCGAGGGACATTTCGACCTGGTGAACACGCCGGCGACCGCGGTGCCTGCATCGAACACCATGGCCAGCAGGTCGGTGCGGCCCTTGTACTTTATCCCTGCTTCGGCGGTGGCGATGCGCACCCCTTCGATTTCTGGCATTTTGGGGTATTTCTTCGGCGCAAGCGGGGAAATCGTCGTGGACATTCAGACCTCGGGCGGGAAAATCGCAAGGGAAGGCCGGTTTGCCCGATACGGCGAGCCGGTGCAAGCGCGTTTTCGTCGCTCCCGCGGAGGGCAAACCCGTTCAGGATCAAGCTTGCATTTCAAATCTGTTGGCGTCGCCGGGGTCCGTGGCGCTATGATCTTCCACATTGGCAAGCGGGATCACTTATCATTGCCGGCGAATTGAAACGGGGACGACAGGCATGGCCGAGGAGGTGGATACGGCGCGCAGATCGATCGGTGCGCGGCGCAATCCCGACAGCGCGGACGCCATTCTGGAGGCGGCCGAGGCAGTGCTGGTCGAAGGCGGCTATGCCGGCTTCTCGATCGAGGCCGTGGCGCGCCGCGCGCGCGCCGGCAAACCGACCATCTATCGCTGGTGGCCAAGCAAGGCGGCATTGCTGCTCGAAGTCTATCAGCGCCAGAAGCGCGTCGACATCCCAGACAGCGGAAGCTTGGAAGAAGACCTCGTCGGCTTCCTGAAAAACCTGTTCGCGCATTGGCGCGACACGCCTTCGGGCAGCGTGTACAGGTCGCTGATTGCCGAAGCGCAATCGGATGAGACCGCCGGCGCGGCGCTCGCCGGCTATGCCACCGGGCGCCGGACTCACAACAGCCAGATCGTGGACCGCGCTAAGGCAAGGGGTGAAATTGCCGACGATATCGATTCAGAGGTGGTCGCCGATCTGATCGGGTCCTTCGCCTGGAAGCATCTTTTGACCAACCGCCTCGACGTGGATGAAGCCACGATACGAACCGCTGTTGGCTATGTCACGCGAGGCATCGTCACGCCCAGGCGCTAAAAAACGGCAAAAAAATAGGCGCGGCGAGCAACCACTCGCCGCGCCGTTCCTGATTGCGTGTGTTACTTGGCGCTTTCCAGCGTGTCGACGGCCTTCTTCAGATTGGCGTCGGGAATCTCGACCTTGGCGCCGGCGCGAAGCGACTTGACCAGCGCGAAATACTTGTCGCGGATGACCGCCTGCTTGGCCTGGTCCTTGACGTCGTCGAAGGCCGGCGGCTGCTTGGCGCGCTTGTCCTCGAGCTTGATGACATGCCAGCCGAACTGCGTCTGCACCGGCTCCTTGGTGTATTTGCCGACCTCGAGCGCGAAGGCCGCCTTGTCGAACTCCGGCACCATCTGGCCAGGTCCGAACCAGCCGAGATCGCCGCCATTGGACTTGCCCGAGGGATCGCTGGTGTGCTCGTTGGCGAGCTTCTGGAAATCGCCGCCGCCGTCGAGCTGCTTGATGATCGCCTCGGCCTCTTCCTTCGTCTTCACGAGGATGTGACGGGCATGCACCTCGTTGACTGGCGGCGTGTTGGCGATTTCCTGGTCGTAGCGGGCGCGAACCTCGGCGTCGGTGACCTTGTCGACCACACCCTTCTCGACCATCTCGCCATGCAGGGCGCGCTGCTGCAGGAAAGCCATGCGGCGCTGGAAGTCAGGATCCTTGTCGAGACCGTCGGTGACCGCCTTGGCTGCCATGACGCGGATTTCGATGGCCGCCGAAAGTGCCGCGGCGCGGCGCTGCTCGGGCGGCAACTGCGCGAACTGCTGCGACAGCTCGCCTTCGGCAAGCACCAGATCGGCTTCGGTCAAGGGCTGGCCGTTGACGGTGGCGATCACCGTATTCGGGTCGACCGGCGCCGCGGCCGGGGCAGCCGCATCCGCCGGGGCGGCGGGGGCGGCCGGAGCGGGAGCGGTCTCCTGCGCCGTGACAGGCGACAAGCAAAGAGCCGACAGGCCGAGGGCCAGGCCAAGGCTGGCAAGCGACGCACGGCTGAACAACAAGGACATAAGGATGACTCCGGTCAGGGATTGTAGGGAGGGTGGCTTCCAGATCAGCCAGATTGTGGCGGAATTTGGCGCGACCGGCAGGGCCAGCGCGGCGTTGACATCAGTTGAGCCCCCTCTTATCTGTCCATCGACTTGGCGTCCAGAACCGTTTTCCGGGCGTTTTTTGTGTTTGCCCGTATTCAGGCGGTGCGTTCACGTGGATGTGATGGGGCCGGCCGGCGCCTGTCTCAAGATTGAGAATTCTATCGAAAGGACCATTGGATGGTCAGTCTCGGCGGTCTCGCCCGTAAGGTTTTCGGTTCCTCCAACGACCGTCGGGTCAAATCGACCCGCCCCCGTGTCGAGGCGATCAACGCCATGGAAAACGAGATGCGGGCGCTCTCCGATGCCGAGCTTGCCGGCCGCACGGAAAAATTTCGCCAGGACATCGCCAACGGCGCCAGCCTCGACGATCTGCTGATCCCAGCCTTCGCAACCGCCCGCGAGGCCGCGCGCCGCGTGCTTGGCATGCGCCCCTTCGACGTCCAGCTGATCGGCGGTATGGTGCTGCACAATGGCGGCATCGCCGAGATGCGCACCGGCGAGGGCAAGACCCTGGTCGCGACGCTGCCGGTCTACCTCAACGCACTTGCCGGCAACGGCGTCCATGTCGTTACCGTCAACGACTACCTCGCCACCCGCGACTCCGAATGGATGGGCCGCGTCTACAAATTCCTCGGCCTCTCGGTCGGCGTCATCGTCCATGGCCTGTCGGACGAGGAGCGTCGCGTCGCCTACGCCTCCGATGTCACCTACGCCACCAACAACGAGCTCGGCTTCGACTATCTGCGCGACAACATGAAGTACGAGCGCGCCCAGATGGTGCAGCGCGGTCACAATTACGCGATCGTCGACGAGGTCGATTCCATTCTGGTCGACGAAGCGCGCACGCCGCTGATCATTTCCGGTCCGCTCGAGGACCGTTCGGAAATGTACAACACCATCGATACCTTCATCATCCAGCTGCAGCCGCAGGATTATGAGATCGACGAGAAGCAGAAGACCTCGATCTTTACGGAGGAAGGCACCGAGAAGCTGGAGAACATGCTGCGCGATGCCGACCTGCTCAAGGGCGAGTCGCTCTACGATGTCGAGAACGTCGCCATCGTCCACCACGTCAACAACGCGCTGAAGGCGCACCGGCTGTTCCAGCGCGACAAGGACTACATCGTGCGCAACGGCGAGATCGTCATCATCGACGAGTTCACCGGCCGCATGATGCCCGGCCGCCGCTATTCGGAAGGCCTGCACCAGGCGCTTGAAGCCAAGGAACACGTGGCGATCCAGCCGGAGAACCAGACGCTTGCTTCCGTCACCTTCCAGAACTACTTCCGCCTCTACAAGAAGCTTTCCGGCATGACCGGCACGGCGCTGACCGAAGCCGAGGAATTCGGCAACATCTACGGTCTCGAAGTCACCGAGATTCCGACCAACCTGCCGGTCATCCGCAAGGACGAGGACGACGAGGTCTACCGGACGGTCGAGGAGAAGTACAAGGCGATCGTCAGGGAGATCCGCGAAGCCAGCGCCAAGGGTCAGCCGACACTGGTCGGCACGACCTCGATCGAAAAGTCCGAGCAGTTGGCCGAGCGCCTGCGCAAGGAGGGCTTCACGGATTTCGAGGTTCTGAACGCCCGCCACCACGAGCGGGAAGCGGCAATCGTTGCCCAGGCGGGCAAGCCCGGCGCCATCACCATCGCCACCAACATGGCCGGCCGCGGTACCGACATCAAGCTTGGCGGCAATGCCGAGATGCGCATTGCCGAGGAGCTGGGCGACATGCCGGAAGGTCCCGAACGCGAAGCGCGCGAAAAGGAAATCAATGCCGACGTCGAGCGCCTGAAGGAAAAGGCGCTGGCCGCCGGCGGCCTCTACGTGCTTGCCACCGAGCGCCATGAATCGCGCCGCATCGACAATCAGCTCAGAGGCCGCTCTGGCCGCCAGGGCGACCCCGGCCGATCGAAATTCTTCCTGTCGCTGCAGGACGATCTGATGCGCATCTTCGGCTCCGAGCGCATGGACGGCATGCTGCAGAAGCTCGGCCTCAAGGAAGACGAGGCCATCATCCATCCCTGGATCAACAAGGCGCTGGAAAAGGCGCAGAAGAAGGTCGAGGCGCGCAACTTCGACATCCGCAAGAACCTGTTGAAATATGACGACGTCTCCAACGACCAGCGCAAGGTGGTGTTCGAGCAGCGCATCGAGCTGATGGACGGCGAGGGCCTTTCGGAGACCATCGGCGAGATGCGCGCGGGCGTCATCGACGAGATCGTCGCCAAGGCCATTCCCGAAAACGCCTATGCCGAACAGTGGGACGTCGCCGGCCTGAAGGCCGAGGTCGCCGAATTCCTCAATCTAGACCTGCCGATCGAGGATTGGGTGAAGGAAGAAGGCATCGCCGAGGACGACATCCGCGAGCGCATCTCTCAAGCCGCCGACGCCGCGGCACAAGAACGCGCAGACCGTTTCGGTCCCGAGGTGATGAACTATGTCGAGCGCTCCGTGGTGCTGCAGACGCTCGACCATCTGTGGCGCGAACACATCGTCAATCTCGACCATCTGCGTTCGGTCGTCGGCTTCCGCGGCTACGCCCAGCGCGATCCGCTGCAGGAATACAAGAGCGAGGCGTTCGAGCTGTTCCAGGCGATGCTCGGCAATCTGCGCCAGGCCGTCACCGCGCAGCTGATGCGCGTCGAACTGGTCCGCCAGGCCGCCGAAGCGCCGCCGCCTGAAGCGCCCGACATGTTCGGCACGCATATTGACGGCACCACCGGCGAGAATGATTTCGAAGGCGGCGAAACGGCCCTTCTGGTACGCCAGGAAAGCACCGCCATCGTCGCTCCCGAGGACCGCGACCCTAACAACCCCGCAACCTGGGGCAAGGTCGGCCGCAACGAAGCCTGCCCCTGCGGCTCCGGCAAGAAATACAAGCACTGCCACGGGACTTTCGCGTAAAGACCTGCAGGATCGGTGTTCCCCGGACTTCTGATCCGGGGGCCGCTCCCATATTGTCAGATCAGCCCGGAATCGCGCGCCGCGGCGGTTGCCTCGCCGCGCGAAACGGCGTCCAGCTTGCCCAGCACCGCTGAGACATGATGATCGACGGTCTTCGGTGAGATGGTTAGGTGCTCGGCGATTCTCTTGTTGGAGAAACCGCGCTCGATCAGGTGCAGAACCTCCATTTGGCGAAGCGTCAGGCCAGCGTGATTGGCGCGTGTGCTCTGCCGCGGTCCCCTGGCGATGTTATGGACGCCATTCTGCCGCATGACGGCGCGGACGTGCTGGGCCACCGGCCGGGCACCGAGCCCTTCGAATATGTCCAGGGCCAGGCGCAGCGCCGGCTCGTCGCCGTACAACAGGGCGAGCGCCCGTTCGAACGGAGCGCCCAGCCGGGCCCACAGCATCGCGGCACCACGCCAGTCGCCGGTGAGCAGCAGGCGATAGGGCTCCGCCATGCCGGTCGTGTCGCCAGGACTGCTTTCAGGTGACAAGAGCAGCCGCCAGACGGCCAACTCGGCGAACATCGCCCTCGTCGGCGACAGGCTTTCGGCCAGATCGATCAGGCGAAGTGCCTCTTCGGTGTCGCCTTGCCCGAGCCATGCCAGTTCGGCCATCGACGCCGTGTAGGGGACCAGCCGCTGCAGCTCCATTCCTTTGTCTAGGAACCGCTTCATTTCGTCCAGCAACGGCGCGGCCGGATCGCCTCGTCTTATGCGCAATTTCGCCAGCGCGACCAAGGATGGGTAACGCACCAGGGCCGTGGTCGCACTATCGTCGATGACGTCGTGAGCCATCGCGGCCGCATCGTCCCAAAGGCCGCGTCGCAAAAGCAATTGCGCCTGCACGCCCCGCATATAGTCGCGCCAGGTCGCGAGGTCATTCTCGACGCAATAGGCAATGCCCCGGTCGAGAAAGGATTGCGCCCGGACAAGGTCGAGCTGGTTCATTTCGGCGCAGGCGCAATTGGTGAAGCCGCGTGCGGCGTGCTCCTGGTAATTCTGCCCGAGCGCGATGTCAAGGCTGCGGGCGAGATGCAGACGGCCCTTGGCCAGGTCAAGCCACTGCTCGGCGGAGCCAAGATTGTTGAGCGCATGACAGACTATCTCCGGCTTGTTCAACCGTTCGGCCAAACCGACTGCCTTGCAGCCGAGCAGCAGCGTCTCGTCGAGCTTCTCGGCCAGCATCGCCAGCTGCGAGAGATTGGAATAGGCCATGGCAAGCTCCGGACTGGCCGGCGCCTGTTCCAGCAATTCCACCGCCTGTGCCCCGAACAGGTCCGCCTGTTCTCGGTCACCCACCAGATAGGCGAAGCGCGACAGGCATCTGAGGCTGTCGCCCTCCCTGAGCGTGTCGCCCAACGCCTGCTGCAACCGCCGCGCCTGGCCCTGCGCCTCGATGGCCATATCGATGCGGCCGATCAGATGGCATTCAAAGGCATAGCCTTCGTAAAGCCTCGCCCGGTCGCCCATAGGCAGGCTGTCGGCGTGCCGCAGGGCGACCTCGTAATAGCCGGCCGCATCGCGATGCGCGCCGACGCGGGAAGCCTCGCGCGCCGCAAGCGGGGCAAGCTCGCGCACCGCTTCCAAATTCTGGGCCTCCACCGCATGGTGGACAAGTCTTGCCGTAGCCACCTCGGCGTTTTCCTGCAGTGCGGAAAGCGCGCGCTGGTTGAATTCGCGCCGATGGCTTGGCGTCAGCGCCATCTCGACGGCGCGACGGGCGATCTCGTGGCGGAAGGCATAGCCATCGCCGAGATCGTCGAGCAGGCCGTTCGAGACACATTCCGCCAGTTGGCCTGCGCTGGCGACACCACAGAGGCCGCGCAGCGCCCAGACATCGGCGCGGCGTGGAAACACCGACACCGCGTCGAGCATAGAGCGCCCGCCCGGCGACAGGCGCTCGGCACGCGCCAGCACAGCGTCGCGGACGCTGGCCGGCGGGATCATCTCGCTTTCGGCAGCCAGCAACTCGGTGACGAAGAAGGCGTTGCCCGCGGTGGCGCGATAGATTGCGCTGCCGTCGCGGTTGGCGGCTTCGGCAAGCGACAACACCGCCGCTTCGCTAAGCAGCGGCACTTCGATACGCTGGACGTTGGCGGCCGGAATTTCACCGAGCACCCGACGCGCGCGCATCTGCCCTTCGCTGCGGTCGGTGCGTGCCGTGAACAGCACCAGCATATGCGTGTTGGCGATGCGTCGGCCCAGGAAACGGACGAAATCCAGGGTCGCGTCGTCGGCCCAGTGCATATCCTCGATGACCAGCAGGCCCGGCCGAGACCTCGCCTCGAAAACCTCGAGAGCGTCTGAAAACAGGGGCAGCCGCTGGCCTTGCCGGTCATCGATCGCCCGGGGCAGTGCCCACTGCGCATCCCGGGCCAGATCGTAGAGCGGTCCCAGCGGATCGGGGATCGACAGATCCTCGCAGGCGCTGCGGAATATGGAAACGTGCTGCCCAACACCGCTTACGAACGCCTCGACGAGTGCCGTCTTGCCGGCGCCGGCCTCACCCAGCAATGCCGCCACGCGGCCGCGACCGCGCGCCGCCGCCGCGAGCAGTTCCTCCAACTGATCAAGTTGCGCCTGCCGCTCCAGAAGCATCGTTACTGGCCCATGAGTATCGTCGTCTGCCCCATCCCCCAGGATACCCACGCTTCGGTATCCGCAGTGTGGCTCCAAGATCGAACGTCGAAAACATAGGGAATCGTCCCGCGAAATATGGGGAAAGGCTCCGATGCGCGCTTTCGAAGGCCATGGTTTTTCTCCGACCGCGCTCATTTCGAGCGTGAAATCAATCGTAAAAGGAAGCCATTCCATGCCTCGCTATCTGATCGAACGGACATTCCCCGACGGACTCAACCTGCCGATGAACGACATCGGCGCAACGGCGCTTGGCGGCATCATCATGCGCAATGCCGAGAAGGGGGTCACCTGGGTGCAGTCCTTCGTCTCGCCCGACAAGAGCAAGAGTTTCTGCATCTACGACGCCCCCTCGCCGGAGGCCATCCGCAGCACGGCGCAGAAGAATTCCCTGCCGGTGGACAAGATCACGGAGGTGAGGGTCCTGGACCCCTACTTTTATCGCTGATCCAATGGAGCAAGGATGGAGCCATGAGCGTGAAATTGTCCTGGGCAATGATAGTGGGCGGTTTTCCCTGTTGTTCCCTCCCGAAACGGCCGCCGGCATGGCGTTCGACCCTGCACCCCACCGGCGCGGTCTCGCATCGCGGATTGTCTCCGCGCTGCTATCGCCATTGCGAGGCCGGCGCGGGCGCCTGCCTCCGCAAGACGATTATTTGAGACGGGACGTCGGTCTGCCGGAGCACGAGATGCGGCGGGACTACTGGGAATACTGGTGGTGGCACCAATGAGACCGCGGTCCGGTTAGACGGGATGGACGAGGATCGAACCCGTCCCGTACTGCCAATCCCATGCCGCGGGCGTCTGCAGCCAGGCCTGGCCTTGCTGGCCGGCCTGGGCGCCTGCGGATCATCAACAATCAATGGAGAACAAAATGAACGTCAATTTCTGGCGCCTTGCCGCGCTGTTCATCACGTCGATCGCTTCCACCGCCGCATCGGCGGGGAAGGGCAATCCGCTTGCCGACGAGGTGCGGGCGGCCAACAGCCGCTTCGCGAACGTCGCGGCGGCCACCGCCGAGGGCTATGCGCCGATTCCTTGCGCCAGTGGCATCACTGGCGGCGCCATGGGCATTCATTACGTCAATGGCGCCTATCTGAAGGACGATGCGATCGACCTCGCCAAGCCGGAGGCCGTGATGTACGAGCCGATGTCCGATGGCACGCTGAAGCTGGTGGCCGTCGAATACATCACCGCGAAGGGTCCGGCCTCGCTCGGAGGCCAGTTGTTCAACTTCAACAGCGCTCCCAACCGCTATGGCCTCGGCCCTTTCTACGAACTTCATGTCTGGGCCTGGAAGCAGAACCCGACCGGCGCCTTCGCCGACATGAACCCGAACGTCTCGTGCGACGCCATGAAAAAGGCCGACTGACGGCGCCGCCTGCCGGCCCGTGCCGGCAGGCTTTTCGCGCGCATCGCGAGGAGAAATCATGCCCGAAATCGACATCGTCCTGGCGAGGCCGCGCACCCGGCCTTCGCGCCTGATGGCCGTTATCGCTTGGCTTGCATACGGATGGCACCTGCGGCATGGCCGGCGTCGCTTGGAGGCCATGCCCGGTTTCATGCTGAAGGACATCGGTATCAGCCGTTGCGCGATCGACCATGTTGCAAGGCACGGCGAGACGTGACGCCGGTAGACCTGACTGATTGACAAACGGCGCTGCGCCTGTGTCGCCTTTGCGGCACCCTCACCCGTTCGTCGTCGCTCGACCCTCGGCTACTACGCACGCCCTCCCCACCCACGCTTTCTTAAGGTGTCTTCGCTACACCAAAGCCTGAAAAGAGGCGGAAAACGGAGAGAAATCGGGGTGCGCTTTTCCGCGGCCACGACTGCCGGGCGGTTCTTGCCGCAGCGTTTGGCGCTGCGCGTGGAGCCTTTGCTTGGCCGCCTCGACGCCGTGCTGTTCACCGCCGACGAACGCGGCGAGGCCGGGCGCATGTCGGTCATCGCCTTCTCCATCCGCATCGTCAGTGCCGTCATCGCCTTCATCAGCCAGGTGCTGATGGCGCGTTGGATGGGTTCCTTCGAATACGGCATCTTCGTGCTGGTCTGGGTGACGATGGTCATCGTCGGCAACCTCGCCTGCCTCGGCTTCCACACATCGGTCATCCGCTTCATCCCCGAATACCGCGAGCGCGGCCTGATGGATGAATTGCGCGGCATCGTCGTTGCAAGCCGCCTGTTCGTGCTGATCGCCTCGACGGTCATCGCCGGGCTCGGCGCCCTCGGCGTCTGGCTGGCCGCGCCCTGGATCGAAAACTACTACGTGATACCGTTCATCCTCGGCGTCATCTGCCTGCCGATGATCGCGCTGTCGGATTTGCTGCAAGGGCTGGCGCGCGCCAATTCATGGGCGTTGTTCGCGCTGTCGCCGACCTACCTGATCCGGCCGGTGCTGATCCTGCTGTTCATGGCGCTGATGCTTTGGGCGGGCTACGCCGCCGACGCGCGGACGGCGATCTTCGCCTCGATCGCCGCTACCTACGCCACCACGCTGACCCAGCTCATCGGGGTCACCCAGCGCATGGAAAGGCAAATTCCGGCCGGCCCGATGAAAGTGCATTTCGCGCAATGGTTCGTCGTCTCGCTGCCGATCTTCCTGGTCGAGAGCTTCTTCTTCCTGCTCACCAACGCCGATGTGCTGATGGTCGGCGCCTATATGGATCCCAATGACGTCGCCGTCTATTTCGCCACGGTCAAGACGCTGGCGCTGGTGCATTTCGTCTATTTCGCGGTCAAGGCCGGCGTCGCCCAGCGCTACGCGCAGTTCACCCATGGCGAGCCGCAAAAGCTTGCCACCTTCGCCCGCGAGACGGTATCATGGACCTTCTGGCCCTCGCTGCTGATGGCGTTTCTGGTGCTGGCGCTGGGCGAACCGATGCTGGTGCTGTTCGGCCCCGAATTCACATCGGGCTATCCGCTTCTGTTCCTACTCGTCTTCGGCGTCGTGGCGCGCGCCGCCGTTGGCCCCTGCGAAAGCCTGCTCACCATGAGCGGCAACCAGAATGTCTGCGCCGCCGTCTATGCCATGACACTGGCCTTCAACATCGGGCTCAATGTGGTGCTGATCCCGCTTTTCGGCCTGTGGGGCGCAGCCATGGCCACCGCCTTTGCCATGATCTTCGAGGCCGGCGCACTGTCCTTCACGGTCTGGCGCAAGCTCGGCATCGTCATGGCGATCTTCGTGCCAGCCAAAGGAGCCGCCTGATGGCCGCCATCCCTCTGCTTGAGGAAACCAGCGGCGGTCCCGCCGGCGCCATGGTGTCCGGCCTTGCCGGGCTGGCGCGCGACGCCGATCCCGCTCATATCGAGATCCTCGCCAACAACCGGCCCGAGCGCAAACTCGCCATCTACCCGGCGTCGGCCGGCTTCGACCTGGTCGAGGAACTGGACTATCTCTGCGCCCGCACGATCGAGCCGAACGTCTTCTTCAACCCGCGTTTCCTGGCGCCGGCCATGCCCCGGCTGGAAGATCGCGAGGTGCGCCTTGCCGTGATCCGCGACGGCGATGAATACCGCAACCGGCTGCGGCTGCTGGTGCCGATCTCGGTGGAACGGCCGGTGGTGCCGCTCGGCGTGCCGGTCATGCGCACCTGGTCGAGCCCATTCGGCCCGCTCGGCACGCCGCTGATCGACCGCGACGATCCGGTCGGCGTGGTCGAGGATTTCTTCTCGATGCTGTCGCGCCCGCATCTCAAGCTGCCGAAAGTTCTGGTCCTGCCCGACATCAGGCTCGACGGTCCGGTGTCGAGCCTGGTCGCCACCGTGGCCGAGACGCGTGGCCTGGCGCTGGTCACCACGGGCCAGACTTCACGCCCCGTGCTGGAGAGCGAACTCGACGGCGACGATTATCTCAAGGCTTCGCTGCGCGCGCACCACTATCGCGAATTCCGCCGCCTGAAGCGGCGCCTCGGCGATCTCGGCAAGCTCGAACATGTCGTGGCACGCGGCCCCGAGGAAATCCGCCACGCCATCGAGCACTTCCTGACGCTGGAGGCGTCCGGCTGGAAAGGCCGCGAGCGCACCGCCATGGCGATCGACCGCTTCCGCGCCGCCTTCGCCCGCGAGGCGGTGCACCGGCTCGCCGAACAGGACATGTGCCGCATCCATTCGCTGACGCTCGACGGCCGCACCATCGCTTGCCTGATCGTCTTCGTCGAGGCCGGCGTCGCCTACACCTGGAAGACGGCCTATGACGAGACGCTGGCCGCCTATTCGCCGGGCACGCTGCTGATGATCGAGGTCACCAGGCAGCATCTCGACGATCCCAACATCATGATGACCGATTCCTGCGCCGTGCCCGACCACCCGGTGATGAGCCGGCTGTGGAGCGAGCGCAAGCCGGTCGGCACATTGGTGATCGGGTTGACAAGGGACGCCGACCGTCTCGCCCGCCAGGCCGCCTCGCAGCTGCATCTCTACCGCGAAACCCGCAACATGGCGCGCCTGCTGCGCAACCGGATGAAGAGTTTGCTCAGACGGCGCTAGACCTGCGCTGGGGTGGGTGATGCAAAACCGTAGATTGGCGACAACCTGCCCGGTGGGTCGCGCTGCTGGTCGGCCTTGCAATCCCATTCAGAAATGTCCTCTGGCATGGCGGGCCTAGGACAGTCGAACGGCCGACATGCGTTCCAGCGGCTGTCGTGTCCGGGGACGGCCTCCGCAGGCCGTCCTGATCCCGCAAGTCCGTCATGTTGGTGCAACGTCGACCCTCCCGTTTGACTGAGAGCAGGCGTTCTCGGAAGGAAGTACCTTCGCCAGATAGTCACCGACCAGGGTGGAACTCGCGGCATCGAAAGTGGCGCCGACGTAGCCGTCCGGCCGGATGAGCAGGCAGCCGCCCTCGGCCAAGCTGAGCTGATTGGAGGGGTCGCGCAGTTCCGCGCCTTCGCCCACCGTGACCACTCGCAGGCCCGCGCGCGCAGCCACGATCGGCCAGTAGTCAGGGCTCGATAGAAGCAGAGTCCAGTGCGTGCCGGTCACCACGTCGAACAGACGGCGGGGCTGTCCAGCGGCGCCAGTTAGGGTCGCGTCCGGCATGCGCTCACCGGCCCGCGGGCCAATCGTCCGACCACCTCCGTCGTGAGAAAGTGATGAGTGGGGATAGCCGATGTCGAGCTGATGTGTGTCGCGGCCGCGCCGCATGCCGCCTTGTTCGCGCTGACGGTCGAGCAACTGGGTCGAAAGCCCCAGGACATCCGCCGCAACGGCGCGTCGCTCCTCCTCATAGGTGTCTAGCAGCGCTTCGGGGGCGCCAGCCAAGACTGCGGCCAATTTCCAACCGAGATTGTAGGCGTCCTGAACGCTGGTGTTGAGGCCCTGTCCGCCCGTTGGCGGATGGATATGCGCGGCGTCGCCGGCTAGCAAAACCCGTCCGACCCGGTAGCGGTCAGCCAGACGCGCGTTCATCGCGTAGGCGGACGCCCAGGCCACCGACTGAACATCGATGTCGCTACGGCCAGTCCGCTCGGCGATCATCCGCGTCAATCCATCCGCGGAAAGGTCAGGCTCGCCGTCCAGCGGGATCGGCGCCTGCACCTGGAACAGGTCCGTGCCGGCGAGCGGGCAGATCATGACGAGCCGCTCCATGTCGCCGTCATTGAACTGGTGCCAGGCAGCGCGGTCGAGTCCGCTCAGATGGGCATCCGCCACGATAGCACGGACACCCAGCGTCTTACCGGGAAAGTCGATGCCGAGCGCACTGCGGATCGAGCTGCGGCCACCGTCAGCACCAACCAGATAGCGCGTATGGACCCGCTCCTCGCCGCCAGACGACTTGAGGCGGGCGCTGACGCCATCATCGTCCTGCTCGAAGTCGATCAATGCGGTGCCGAACTCGACACGATGGCCCAGCTCCGCGAGGCGCTCGCGCATCACGCCCTCTGTAAGGAACTGCGGGATCATGAGCGCTATGAAATAGGGGACGTCGGGCGAAGGTTCGGGCGCTTCGAAAACTGCCTTTTCGTCATAGCCGCCGTCGTTGCGATACTCCCTCATCGGCGGATAGACACCGCCGGCTGCCATGATGCGGTCGATTATGCCCAGATCCTCGAACACCTCCTGCGTGCGTGGCTGCAAGCCCTTGCCGCGCGAGCCGGCGAAGGGACGTTCCATCTGCTCAACGATGCGGAACAACACGCCTCGCCTCGCCAAGTCGATTGCCAGCGTCAGCCCGGCTGCTCCCGCGCCGCAGATCAGGACGTCAATTTCAGCTCGCTCTTCCATTTTCGGCTCCAATGTGCATAATGCACATATTAAAGGGAGCCAAGCCGGTGTCAATAAAGAAAGTGCATAACGCACATATTAAAGTGTTGTTGCCCGAGCTGCATCGCTCGCTGATTGACATCGTCACCATCATGAACCGACCCGAGCGGGATGTGGAATTGCTCACCAAGGCGGGCCTCACGCTCGAGCGTGCCCTCTTCCCGCTGCTCGTTCTTGTCGAGAGACTTGGCCCGATCGGCGTTGTCGATCTGGCTGGCCGCGTCGGTCGCGATTACACGACCGTCAGTCGACAGGTGTCACGACTGGAGGAGCTGGGACTGGTCACGCGGCGCTTGAGCGCCGCTGACAAGAGAGTTCGCGAGGCCGTTGTCACACCGCAGGGAAAAGCGGCGACGGACGCGCTGGATGCGGCGCGGGAGCAAATAGCCGTTGCCAAATTCGCCGACTGGGACCGCAAGGACTTCGACGATCTAGTCCGCTTGATGCGAATGCTCGTCGATACGATGAAGGATTAGACCATAACCAACAGCAAGTGTCGCACTTTGCAAGGATCGACCTGCGCTCTCACTCAGCAATGTGTGTGTTATACACGCGCCTGATGAAAAGTGCAGCAGGCGCGACATGTCTGCTTACGCTGCACTTTCTCGACAGAAGCGAGCGGCTGAAACCGGCGCGCGCCTTGTTGTCGCCCATCACAGCGTGCCGAACGGAACGGCGAAGCGCTGGTTGGCGCGTTCGTCCGCCTTCGCCGACGTCGATTGGGGAAAGGCCGCGGCCTGGGCAGAAATGGCCGGTCGTTTGCCGCTGCTTTCCGGCGCCGAAGAGGATCTGGTTTGCGAGACCGGATTCTCGGATATCGAGCTTCTTCCATGCCGCCTTCTCGTTCCGTGGCTAAGTGGCGGCGGCAAGCATGGGCTGAGCGCCTCCCGCGATAACTGCCCCCAACATGGCTAAGCTTTGCTCTGATTTTGAAGGATGGTGCCCCTAGCCGGGACGGCAGGGGATGTCTAACCAGCGTTTCCACTCGAACTTTGTCATTGAAATTCAAGCTCTTGCGAGAGACTTGCTCCCGAGGCACCGATCCCTCGGTGTACCTGTTCATATTCCCTCGGTGTACCTGTCGTCAAGGCTTCCCGCTCAATGCCGGTGCAACACAGGCTTGTTTGGAGCTAAGCCTAGCCCGTCAGCGAGGATAATTGAGCGTTTCAAAATAGCTTTCCAACGGGAACGAGAAAAAATAACCTGCTCTGCATTTATCCTCGCTGAAACACTTCTGGCGGCTAATAAGCCTCGCCAAAAACTTGGGACGGCAATTTCATCTCGCTGGCGTAACCCGCCAAATCGACTATCTTTAGGCCATATCATCTTTATCGAAAGGAAACTCCGATGAAAGAGAAACGTGGCCGGGGCCGCCCGGTTGGCAGTGGCGAGAAGGATGAGCCATTGCTTGCAGATATAGCTGACCTTCTAGTCAGGACGCCAGGGTTGAAACTCACTCCTGCGGCAAGGCACGTCATGAAAGCTCGCAACGACTGGAAGGCTGCAAGCCAGCAAGCCATGATCCGCCGCTTGCAGACTAAATGGCAGGTAGCGGGTGCGAGGGAGCTTGCGGCAGCGCACAAGAGAGCGGCACAGACGTCGACGCCCAGGTCCAGTCGCATGGATTATGTCGGGATACCGGACCATGTTGCAGAATTGCAGCGGCATATCGGCGCCATCCGGGCGGTATATTCGCCCTTGTTTGAACAGGCTGTGGAAGTCCGCAAAACCTTCGAGGCCGTTCGGGGCGACTTTGCGCAGTTCGGCGCCCTAGGGGCATCTCTCAAAGACCAAGCAGCCGAAACGCTTAGACAATTCGAGGAGGCCAAGAACCAGGCTTTCGCTCCCTACAAGGGCGTCCTCGGTGAGATCGATGCAATTCAAAAGCAAGCTAAAATGCAAATCGAAGCCATCCGTGGCCCCTTCGCCGCTCTGGAGAAGACCTGGGCTCATCACGCTGCGGCGGCTCATTTCACTTCTCTGACCGTGCGGACGGCCCTCGGGTAAGAAAGACCCCGGCGCTAAAGCCGGGGCCGGGGCCTCTACCGATATGCTACCGCCGCGACCGCTCCGGCAAGCGCTCAATCATGTGGGCGAAGAGTGCAGAGAACGGCAGGAAGTACCCGAGCGGAAAAGGCGTGTCCGGAGCCCTGGCTATTTTTCGTCCTTCCAGATCACTCGTTTTTCCCAGCGGATTTCCACCAACCGCCTATATCGGATTGTATGCGCCTGCTCTCCGGTAGGATGAAATAGCTGGGCGCCCATCCACTCCCGGCTTCCGCATGCTTGGCAGCGCACCTTGTCCCGCACCTCGTCAATCGTAACGTTCCCAATTACCTCCCGAAGCTCTGCCGGCTTGTAGTAGCGCGTAACCCTACAGCGGGCGCAGCGGATGCCGGCCACCTGCCCCGCGTGATGGGCATGCGTCAGTGTCCAGGCGGCACCTCTCGGCCACTTCTCGGGTTGCTCGGGCATGACCTGAAATGAGGAGCGGCGGTGGCTCCGGTCAAGAGGCCGCTTGACAGTTTTGTTCTCATTTCGTTCACTGTTGCTCAATGAGCGATTATATACCTGGACAGACCCAGCCTAATCATAGGAATGTGATCGGGACAGGCCGGCACGCACAAAACCCACATTTGCTAGATTGACTACCAAGGAATAGAGGGTTGGAGAAGACCTATCGATGGGCCGAGGCTGACTTCTACGCCCGCAGATGCGACCTCACTCGTGAGGAAGCTTTGAGGCTTCTCAAAGAGGCTAGTCCATCCAAGTCGCTTTCCCAAGCGACAGGCAACGGCAAGAGACGTTAGTCCTTACACAGAGCTGTTTTGATTAGCTTCTCTCTTGGCGTGGAAGAACTTACGCTGCGCACGGGCCATTCTATTATTGAAACTTCCTAAAAGATAGCCGCAGGGCAACACGCACATTATTCCGGTTACGACGTTATTCGGAAGAACGAACTTCAAGAGCGCCATTCCGACACAAGCTACAATAAATATCCAGAAAACCGTTCCCATCGCGTCTTGCCACATGCGATTTGTGGGAAGGAGGTATTTCTCCATCCATGGCATCACCAGTCGGTTCTTATCCCAAAACTGTTCAATGTTGATGGGGTCTTGGGGCATAGCTCTAGACGATCCGTAGGCCCGGATTGACCCAAGGCCACCATGCATCCCGATGATAGGACGTACCAATCACAATATCGAGCACGGCGGCAGGCCATTTAAGCCTTTTTTGCCGGCGGCTCCAACTTGATAAGATAGGCCTTAGCAGTGGCATCTCCTTGATCAGCGGCCTTGCGTATCAAAATGAGGGCTTGGGCAGTATCCTGCTTCACGCCATAGCCACCGAGGTATGCCACTCCAAGGTTGTACTCAGCACCCGCATTCCCCTGGTCGGCAGCCTTCTGGAACCAAGAGACGGCCTGCACATAGTCTAAAGGAACGCCCAGCCCCTTGTAGTACGAAACACCAAGGTCGTACTCAGCACCAGCATTCCCCTGGTCCGCAGCCTTCTGGAACCACGAGACGGCTTGGGCATAGTCGAGCGTAACTCCTAGGCCCTTCGCATACACTACACCAAGATCGTGCTGCGCCAGGGCGTTTCCCTGCTCTGCCCCTTTGCGATACCATGCGATTGCTTCAGCATAATCCTGGGCGACCCCTTGGCCTTTGAGGTAGGCCAATCCCAGAAAGTATTGGGCAACGGCCGTTCCTTGGTCGGCGGCCTCGCGGAACCAGGTGGCGGCTTCTCTATAGTTCTGTGGGACGCCTGTTCCATCTCTGTAAAGCAACCCGAGATTGGTTTGAGCGCCGGCCAATCCTTGATCGGCTGCTTTGCGATACCAAATTACGGCCTCGGCATAGTCCTGCTTGACGCCTAGCCCACGGTCGTAAAGATACGCGAGATTGTGCTCTGCCTGGGCGTCACCTTGGTCCGCTGCCTTACGGTACCAAGCGGCAGCTTGGAGGTAATCCTGTGTGACACCGTGCCCTTCGAAGTAAGCAGTGCCAAGAGCGTCCTCCGCTTTGGGATCACCGGTGTTAGCCAGGACACTCCACAACAAGACAGCCGCTGCGTAGTCTCCTCTTTTATAGGCCCGTTCCGCTTGCCCAGCATGGGCGACGCCGGCCACCAGCATGCCGGAGACGAAACAAAGCAACTTGGACAGGGGCTGCATGGTGACCTCCGATTAAGCTCCGGAGTTCGGATTAGGGTCTGACTTTTTGCCACGGTCAAGCCTGGGCGGTCCGGGAAGAGCTGGAAGGCGAGAAGGAAGACGACCACTTCTGCGCCTGTCCCACGTGCGGTCAGTTGGTCCACAAGCGCGACCTTCGACAAGCGATCTGGCATGAGCAGCTCGGACACCAGCGGCTCGAAATGGACGCATTACCGGGCCTCGCCTCCTCGGCATCTTACAGGTCCCACAATGGAAGATAGGTGAGGTGGGGGCGAAGGTTGTTGGGGTGAGAAGGAAGGATGCTCCTCCCTCTCTCTCCCCCATGTAGGTCAACCTTAGTGGCTTGGCTTCAGAGCCACCATTATGCGAGTTCCGGCTACTCGTTCCGCCTCCTCCACCATGATCTCCGCGATGGCCCGCGTCTTCGTGATTGGCGATAAGACAGCATCGTGGATTGGGAGGACGGCGCAGCCCTCCAGCAAAGTCCTTTCCAACACGCCGCATAGGATTTCGCTCTCGCTGTACATCAGCTCATAGCCGATCCCGCAGTTCAGGACCGGTGCCAGCAGCGGGTGCTTCCTCAACATAGCTTGCTTGAAGCGGCCCACTGTCCACCCTGTAGGCAGTCCCTGCTCGATGTCCGGGTGCCACTTGCGCATCGTCGTGGCCTTGAAGAGGAAAGCGTTGAAGCCACTCTTGACAGCACGCCTTTGCTCGTCGGTGAACTCCTCTGTTCCAGGCAAGTCGTAAGGGCTGCCCTGGGGCGGAGCGGCTCCGACCTTGGCATAAGCGAGCCGAGGAAACATCTGCCCGTAATCGAGTTCCCCAATCCGCTGACCTTCAACCCGAATGTGCCTCCGTTCGGTCCTCCTCATCTGCTGCCAGAAACCTCCGAAGAGACGGCCGCAGTATGCAAGCCTCGGCGATCTTGCATTTGGAGGCAGCGTGAAACGCCTTACCAAGGCTCGGTCGTGAGTGTCGGTCGACTGGTTCCCCACGTACGCCACCTCGGCAACCGCAAGCCGCTCATTGAACCTCCGTACCTGTGCCGCCTTCGATGCAGCGTCGTCGGTCTGCGGGATTGGGACGTGCTCTCGTCTGCCCCATTGATCCTTTCGCGTCAGGACCAGCGCCGGCAAGTCCGTCCTTCTCTCGAAGTCCGGGCTGCTGATGGCCCTTGACCTCACCTCTCCTGCAAACGCCGCCGTAGGAGCGATTGTAGTGGCGTACCCCGCCTCCTGCGGCCTTGTGACTGTTGCCACCCCAACGGCCTCCAGTGCCCCTAAAAGCGCCGGTAGAGGCTTGCCGAAGCCGTCAACCGTCCTGCCCACAGTCGCCCGCTTGCGGTGGCCCAGCGGCAGCGTAATGCGGCCCAACTCGGGCGGGAACAGGGCGTAGTGAGCTAGATTGGCGACGATAGTGTCTACAGCACTCTTGAACGCCTTCGCATCTGCCGGCCTTCTCTGGCGTTTGCGGGACCCGCTGCGCTTTTCATAGGCCAAGACCAGCTCCGTGACGTCATCTGCAAGTTCCTGAAGCGGGCCTTGAGTGGTCAGCTCGAAGCGGAACATCTGGTCTCGTGGTGCTACGAGGCTCGTCGTCACACGAGCTCCCGTAGAGCTTGGTTGATCTCGTCGGTCATTGCTTGTTTCCTTTCTTGGTCACGTTTTTCGAGTTCGGCGAGTTGTAGGCCGGCACCTCCGAAGGCGGCGGCGAGGTCACGGGCGACAATCATTCCCGCCTTGGGACTAAGCTCCCGGTAGACGCGCTCTTGCCTGCCCGTCCGGTGGTCGTAGCGAAGGCCCGAGTGCCTACTGGACAGCGACCGCACCCGCTTCACGAGCTGGAGGCGGAACGCGGCATCGGACAGGAACCGCTCCGGCCTCTCACTCCAGAACAGGAACATCGCCATCGCAGTGACGGCTATGTCCTGTGCGGAGCATTCGGCGTCGAGGTTCAGCACCTCATGCGCCGCTTGCCGCTGATATCGGCTCTGAACCCGATTGCCTGCGGTGTCCTTTGCCGAGGTCGCCAGAGCGGCCCAACGGGCCTCCAAGTGGCCCCAAAGGGGACTATGGGTGTTCTTGGCGATACGCTCCCGGACGAGGGAGACGTATGGCGCAAGCTCACTCCGCCTGATGGAGGTCTGCTCGACATCGCCCTGCCGCCGTAGTCGGCTCTTGTGGCGCCGACAGTGCGGGCTGAAGCGGGAAGACGTAGGTGCGCCGCAGTTTGCAGCGCGACATGTTCGCATTCATTTCTCCTAATATTTGTATCCGCCCCCAAGCACAGAGGGACGGATGAGTTGAAAACGGCCGGGACTTCCCGACTATTGGTTTGTTGATTTGTGTCATTTGCCGCCGGGTGTCGTCCTGACCTGCCCGGTTCGCGGTTCCCCCTTGGGCATGTAAATCCCTTGGTTCCGCTCCCGCTCCGGAGACTAATCCGGATTGGCGGCTTACGCGGTACTTACACGTCCGGCAGTGTGCCGGTCCCGGGTGCAAGCCCGCTTCCATTCTATGGTTCGGCCGGGATCATCGTCTTGCCCCGGACGGTCCCGCTGTCGGCCCCTAGAGGCACGACAGGCATGGCTGCAATCGACCGGGCTGTTCGCAGTACAGCCAAACTGGTTTTGGAAGGGAGGCTCTTGGGGCCGGAGGCTTGGGAGCGGGTTGGTCTTCGGGTGGTTCAGTGGTCGGGTCTAGCCCACCACTCGGGTATGCGTGGCGCTAATATGGTGCACTTCTGACAAGGCGTCAACGACAATAATGCAGTTATTTCAATTAGATATATGACACCAGAACCCTAATCTAGTGCGGAGCCTTGCAGCACAAGGCATTCACGGGCTCTTGTGCCCGAAGTGTGCCTGAAAAAAGTTGATAGCGGCGACATCATTGCGCATAGTTGCCCTTCGGGGGAGGACAATTTGCGAACGGTCTTGGGAATAGATGCGGCCTGGACGTCGACCCAGCCGAGCGGCGTTGCACTGGCGGTTGAGGTCCCCGGCGGCTGGCATCTACGAGCAGCGGCGTCCTCTTACGGCGCCTTCTGTGCGCTTCCAGAGAGCACGACGACGCGACCCGGCTTGATTGGAGGTGCTTCCGGAGCATTAGAGGCAGCCCATGCCTTGGCGGGACGCCCGGTGGATCTGGTCGCGGTCGACATGCCGCTTTCGCGAACGCCCATCGTATCTCGCCGCGCAAGCGACGATGCTGTGTCTCGGGCGTACGGAGGGCGATGGGCCGGAACACATACGCCGAGCGCCGTCCGCCCCGGCGCCGTAAGCGACACTCTGCGGGCCGCCCTTGAGCACATAGGCTACAAGCTGCGCACATCTGGGCTCGTCTCTCACGGCCTAATTGAGGTCTATCCCCACCCAGCTCTCATCGAGTTCGCTTCTGCCGAGCGTCGTCTTCCGTACAAGTTTGGCAACCGGCGCAGTTACTGGCCCGACCAGCCCTCGACGGTCCGCAGCCTCAACATCTTTCGCGAGATGAAGGGTATTGCGTCCCTGATGGAAAACGAAATCTCGGGCGTAGAGGCGGCGATGCCAGAACTCGACTATGCGAAAGCGAGCGGGCGAGAGTGGAAAGCCTACGAAGACATGCTTGACGCCGTGGTCTGCGCGGCGGTCGGGATTTGCGTGTTGGAGGGACGCGCGGTGCCATTCGGCGATGACCAGTCTGCGATTTGGATACCAAAGCCGGGCTCTGCGAAATCGGGGGTGGAATGGCCCTTCCTGTGACGGCTGCCGGAGCTTACCGACCGACGAACATTCTCACGACTGCCACCGCTCCGCATATGCCGTAGAGCGCGATGAAGGTCATTGCCAACGTGTAAGCCATCTCGGTGCCCCCTCACATGCCCCAGGCTGCAAGCGCCTTCTCGGCCGCCGCAGGGTCTTCCTTGATCCGCAGCACAGTCTGGCGCGTAAGCCCCGACGCCTTGGCAACGATGGACGTGCCCTGTCCCTGCGCCAGCATATCGGTTACGGCCTGTAACGCGATCCGGTCATAGCTAGGCTTGCGGCCCCTATAGCGGTCTTCCTGCGCCCGGGCAGCGTCTATGCCGGCCCGCTGGGCCTCTTTCGTGGCCTCGGCCTGCGCTTGTGCCGTTGCCGCCATGAAGGCTATGAGCGCGTCCCTTACGGCCTGCTGCATGGGGTCTTTCGTTGCTCCGTCGAAGGTCATGTTGTTGATAACGGTCCGGACCACTACGCCCTTGCGCATCAGCTCCCGAATTGTGTCGCAGACGTCCTGATAGTTGCGGCCCAGCCGGTCCACCCAGCGGACCACTAGCGTATCCCCTCGGCGCAGCATGTCCCGAAGCCTGCGGCCCTCGGGGCGCTCGGCAAGCGTGGTGCTCACACCGGAGACCCCATGATCGGCCACTACATCGTCAATGGTGAACCCGGCGGCCTCCGCGTGGGTCCGTTGGTGGTCGAGCGTCTGGTCGACGGTGGAGACGCGAGCATAAAGAATGGTCTTGGACATAGGCTTCCTCGGTGTCCGTTAGCGTGATGTACGCTGACTAGCCTGTCCGTTGGGCCATGTCAACCCTAACGGACACTCTTTCCGACACGGCGAACTCTGTACGCTGGGCTATACCCTTGCGGACCGCTGTCGGTGCCCGGAGGTGTGGCGACTACTGGAGTAACCGAGATGGACCGAGAAATGCTTGCCCGCCTCGCGCAGGATGCAAGAAATGTGCTTGAAGAAGCTGCATCAACGGGGAATCACGTTTCGCTTCTTCCCGGGAGGCACTTGTGGTGCTGTATCTGACCTCTTGGGCCAATATCTCCGGCAGGCGTACGGCCTTGATGCCAGATATGTATGCGGCCTCCGAGACGGCCAGCAAAGTCACGCCTGGGTTCGTGTGGACGACGTAATCGTGGACATCACCGCCGACCAATTCGAGGATGGAATGCCGCCGGTCGCTGTTGCTTCGCCAGACAATGAGTGGCACGCAGCGTGGCACAAGCAAACGGAAAGGCAGCCCGACGCCGGAGCGTACGCCCTCCATTCCATGTGGGAGGCGTTTGTCGAGGGTATGGCAATCCGAGGCAACTCGCTGCCGTAGATCAAAGGCCACGGGGGGTATCGCGGCACGACGCCTGTGGAGTTCGAATCCTCGGATTTTTCCTCCGATTTCAGCGCGAAGTAATGGGCGTTTCGGCCGAACGAATTGAACGCAGCGCAGTAGCGGGCAGCAATTCGATGTAGCCTGACCTAATAAGTCGGCAACAAAGGGAGAATCGCTGTAGAAGCGCTTTTGTCGGCCTCATCAAGTACCGCGAGCCGGCACACTAGGGCGCCCGTAAGAGAGGCGAAGTTTTATGTCCGGCGATCTAACAAACAGAATTGTAGCTTTCTTAGACGATCCCGCGATTGTCCGCAGCACACAGTCGGTACCCGGCATCGCAATTGGCACGGTCAAGGGCCCTCTACGTGACGACAACCAGGATCGCGTGGTTGCAGCTTACATATCTCCACAAAGCGGGAAGGCCCTGCTAGTTGCAATCGTTTGCGACGGAATGGGGGGAATGGCTGATGGCGGACGCGCGGCAACGCTTGCTGCGAGCACATTTATCTCCTGCCTTGCACTTTCTACTGGTGGCAAGCCGAGCGCGAAGACGCTTGTCGATGCTGTCCGTCAGTCGGACCGGGCGGTCTTCGAAGCGCTCAAAGGGGAAGGCGGAACGACATTAACCGCAATCGTTATGATCGAACCGGCATCGGGCTGGATAGCGCACGTCGGGGATAGCCGCGCGTATGACGCAAATTCGGAATTCGCGATTGAACAGTTGACGAGAGATGACACCATCGCCGGCTTGGTGGGGGGCGAAGAAGCGGACGAGAAGAGCCGCGACAATCGACTTCTGCAATTTGTCGGCCAGGGCGGGGATCTGGAAGCCCATATCATCCCACTGAAGGGCATGGGTCGCCGTTTTCTCCTCGCGTCTGACGGAGTGCACGGCATGGGCAAAAAAGTGCTTCAAGCAATAGCGAGCAATTCAAGCAGTGCGGCTGACTTAGTTAGAAAGATAGTCTTCGTGTCGGACGCAACAGGCGTTGATGACAATGCTTCTGCGGTTGCGCTGTCAATTGACGACTTCGTGGTGCCTCCGTCCTACCCCAGCGGGGTAGCGCTGACCCTCTGGAGCGCGACAAACAAGTTAGAGATTTGGCTGGGTGGCATTCAGGGAAGATCAACTGCCCCGGCCAGACAACAAACGGCGAGAATTGAAAAACAGGCCACAAAGGCACCCGCCAAAAAGACCCAAAAGCGTGTCAAGCGTGAGGTCATAGGCGAACAGTCTCCGCCCCCCAAACCACAATTGAAGATCGACTTTGGCAGCGGCGAGGATGAGGCAGATGATTAAATTGCCTCCGCGCTACAGCCAAATTATCCAACACCTTGCCGGCGGCGGCATGTCAGACACTCTTGTCTGCAAAGACGCCCACTTGGAGCGGAATGTTGTAATAAAATCGCTCAAGCCGGGTATGGCTAAGCATCGTTTGATGGACGAACTCTCTGCACTGTCGGCAATCCGTTCGAATTACGTAGTCCAAGTTCTCGACGTAATATACGACGAGGGCGAGATCATTGGTTTTGTCGAGGAATATATACCGGGGTCGCCATTGATGCCTTTGCCGGCAAACTCAACTCCAAATGCGGCGCTAAGGGCCCTCTACCCTATCGCCACCGGAGTTTCGCACGTTCACAGCCATGGGAGAGTTCACCGCGATCTGAAGCCCGACAATATGAAGGTTGATGGGGAGGGCGTGCTAAAGATTTTTGACTTCGGACTTGCCAAGCTTGACGCCGCAGCCAAAACAAAGCAACTCTTTTACAGTCAAGGGTATTCAGCTCCTGAAATATTCAAGGCAGATTCAAAGGGTGACCACAACTTCACCAGCGCCGTTGATGTGTTCGCACTCGGGGCGATAGCTGTTTGGCTTCTCTGCGACGGGAAGCTTCCAACCGAGTTGGAGAACGTCCCTCCTACCTTGCCGTGCGCACAGGCCGATTTCTCGGCAATCATGCCAAGCTTACCCCCCAGCATTGCGCAGCTATTAAATGCCTGCCTAGCTGCGGACCCGTCAAAACGACCAAACGCCCGAACTGTCGCAGAGCAGATTGGAAAATACTTGTTATTTGATAAGCACCGCATGCTCCTGACTCACAAAGGACAGGAGTTTAGCGTCAATAGCTCATCGAGGACGGTAAAGCTCTCCAGCGGCAACGATTCGGTATCGATAAAGTATGACGGCTTAGACTTTATTGTTACGAGCGTGTCCGGTTTTGCGTTGAGGAACAACAAACAACTAAAAATTGGCGACAAGCTAACCGGGGCTGCAGTCATTGTGCTCGGTGATCCTATAAACAGGATGGGACGCACCTCGATCACGGCTGATGTTTCATATCCAGAGGTGTTGCTATGAAGGGCCCGCTTTCGGAGACAGGGCCTCTTGTGGGCGATCGATACAAGGCTCTCTCTTGGATCAACGCCGGTGGAATGCAGCATGTTTATCTGGCCAAAGACAGCCTGTTTGGTCGAGAGGTCGCTCTTAAGACGCCAAAGGACGACGGGGGGAACAGTCGATTCCGGCATTCAGCCTCTGTTAGCGCTAAGATAAACCATCCGAACGTGGCAAAAACGCTAGACTATTTGGAAGATGCAGCGGGGCGAGCGTACCTGATTGAGGAGCTGGTCAGCGGGGCCGATCTTGAATCGGTCATGTCTAACAAGCTTCGCTGTGTCCCTCCCTCAACATGTGCCCGCGTCCTTCACCAGTTGGCGAAGGGGCTGGTGGCTTCGCACCACGCGAATGTAGTTCACCGCGACCTTAAGCCGAGCAACATTATGGTAGTGGGCGGTTTCCGTTTCGCTGCGGTGAAAATAACTGATTTCGGAATCGCTAAACTGGCCGAAGCAGAAATCGGATTGTGGGCGGAATCAAAGGGCTCAACCTCCTCAAAGACCGTCCTTGGCGCGATACCGTACATGTCGCCCGAGAGCATCACTGAATTTAAGGTCGCAACGAAACCGTCGGATGTCTGGTCAATCGGTGCGATCGTATATGAAATGCTGTCCGGCCTACCGCCGTTTGGCGGGGGATTGAAATCAATTTTGAAGATTACTGAAGCCGTGCCACCGGCCCGCCCCATACAAATCTCTGCAGCTCAATTCAGGAGCTTAGGGAGTCAGGTTTATGATATAATTTTATCGTGCTTGCAAAAGGACCCGCAGAAACGCCCAACAGCAGAGTTTCTCGTACAAGCCTGCGAGGAGCTTTGCTATTCTCCGGATGAATATGAGCTGGGCACGATTACGCGCGTAGACCCAGCGACGGGCTTCATTCGAGCCGACGATGGGCCAGACCTGATGTACCACAGATCAAACTTCTACGGGACGGCATCAATAAAGGTTGGTAAGCGCGTCTGGTTTGCACGCCATCCCGGCACCGGAAACGACCGCGCATTTCCGGTCGTGAACTACGGTGACTAGCGTCACCCAGTCGCGTCACTTCCTAAAGCTGACTTCATTGCGTCAGTGACCACCTTAAGCCGCGCTTCGTCGCTCCCATAGGCCTCCCCCACACCTCCGCTTGCGTGCCCAAGGATCATGTCTTGGGTGGCCTTCGGTACACCCGCTACGCGGAGGCGATCTTTCATGTTGTGGCGAAGGGAATGGACCGTCGCCTTGCGGTCTTTCACAACAGCCCGAACGTGCTTCATGAGGGCCGCAGACGCGCTCGTGGGTCCACTCTCCCCGCCGTAGCGAGAGAACAACAAAGCACCCTGTCCTGCCGCCTCCAGCGCGACCTTAGCCGCCTTTAGGGCTTCTCCCACCAAAGGGACCCTCCGGCGCGACGAGTGGGTCTTGAGACGCCGCCCCTCGTGCCACTGGACGCTGATATGGGGAAGCTCCCCCTCAACTATCACATCAACAGTCCGAGCGCCTGTCACCTCTGCAAGCCGGCACCCGGTGCCCTCAAGGATGCGCCAAAGGTGCTTGAGGTCGTCGGCTCGCGATAGCGTATCGATCCGTACGCGGATGGCGGCAAGCTCCGCGTCCGTCAGGGACCGCCGCCGATCCTTCGCGGTCTCGGCTTCGTTGGCACTGCCGACCACTAGGCCCATAAAGGGGTTCGCAATGTGCCCGAGGTCCATTTCTTTGAGAGCGTGGTTGATGACCGCTCGCGTGTCATTGAGGTAGCGTTCGACGGTGTTTGGGCTGTTGATGACCCGGAGCATGTGGTCGAGTACTGCGCGGGCGTCAGCTCTTCGGAGATCGGTTAGAAGAGGGTTCTTGCCAAGGGCGTCTCTCACATAGCCGACTGTCCGCTCGACTCGCTGCTCGTCCTTCTTTCTCGCCAGTTCGCTTGAACTAGAGCGTTTGGCACGATCCCTTAGATAGAGCCGCTTGGCGTCCTCCAGCGTCGGAAGAGGGGCCGGGCCAAGACCCGAATGCAAGGCGGCGATAAGCGCGGTCTCGGCAGGAGCAACGTCGAGAGGATGGCCTGTTTCCGGGTCAACCGCGCGACCGGCAGTCAATCTTTCTGCCACCGAGGAACGGGCGAACCACTCGGCCTCACTTCCAGGCGGGTCCGGGTCGAAGCCAAAAGCCTTGATTGCGTCACGCGTTTTGGCGAAGTGGTCGAGGGGGTCTCAATGCAAGCCGTGATTTGGCCTCGGTCCTCGGCGAGCCGGCGCTTCGCGTCCGTCAATGTCTGCTCGGCAAGCCCATGCACTCGACCGTACCGCTTAATCGCCTCTTGCTCGCTTTCCCCTAAAGGCGCGACCAGTTCACCCTTGCCGAGTATCTCACGGAGCGGAACTGGCACCTTGCGCCTATAGCGCCACCTGTGGCCGCGTTTCTGGACGTGCTTCAAGACAAGTCTCATTCGATTTGTACCCCTTGGTGTACCTAAAAGTGTACCTCGGGGAAAGCGGGACCCCTTGCGATCCTTGGCTTTCAAGGTGTCTCGAGTGGGAAGTGGTGCCCCTAGCCGGGATCGAACCAGCACTCCTTGCGGAACTCGATTTTGAGTCGAGCGCGTCTACCAATTCCGCCATAGGGGCTCAGGCCGGGCGGCCTGGATGGGCGCGGACTATACGGTCGGAGGCCTGTTCGTCAACAGGCCAATTCCAAACCAGCCTCTGCCGCGACCAGACGGCACCTTTCCAATTTGTAAGACCGCAGCCATTGTGCAGCGCGAAAAACCTTTCTAGACAGACGGGCCGTTCCATAGGAGAGCCGATGCTTCGCGGACTGTACGACTGGACCCTGTCGCTGGCGGCGCGCAAATCCGCCGAATGGTGGCTGGCCTTCATCGCTTTCGTCGAGAGCTCGGTGTTCTTCATACCGGCAGACGTTCTGTTCCTGCCCATGGCGCTGGCGCGCCCCGAACGCGCCTATCGCTACGCGCTGACCGCCACCGTTGCGTCCGTGCTGGGCGGCATCGCCGGCTGGCTGATCGGCTACTATGCCTACGACACAATAGCACGGCCGATCCTGGAGCACTTCGGCGGCCTTGCCACGTTCGAGAAGTGGCAGTCTTCCGGCACCGGGCTAATGCTGGTGCTGCTCGTCACATCCGGCGTTGCGCACCTGCCGCCGATCAAGGTGGTCACTATTCTGGCCGGCGCGCTCCACATCAACCTTGTTGTCTTCATCGTCTCGGCCATCATCGCGCGCGGCGCCCGCTTCCTGCTGTTGGCGTGGCTTTTGCGCCGCTATGGCGAGCCGATCCGCGAATTCATCGAAAAGCGTCTGGGCCTGATCGTCGGCGCTGCCTCGGTCGCCCTGATTTTGCTCTATATCCTGATCAAATACGCCTTCTGAGGTTTGATGCTTAAACCGCGCAACGGTTTTGGCAGCGCGGCGAGCAGACCTTGCGGACGGCGAACACAACGGACGAAAGACGCCATGACAGCGACCATGAATGCCGATACCGGCCGCCAGCGGACACGCGCGGCCCTGTTTCTCGCCGTCGCGATGGCAGCGACCGTTGGCTCGGCGCTCGGCTTCCAGCACATTGGCGGCTACATCCCCTGCCACCTCTGCCTGGAACAGCGCACGCCGTATTACATCGGCGTGCCGTTGATGGTGCTGGCGGCGATAGCGTCGATGCTGCGCGCACCCGCATGGCTGACGCGCGGCCTGTTGGCCATTGGCGGCCTCCTGATGCTGTACGGGCTCTATCTCGGCGTCTATCACTCCGGCGTCGAATGGGCCTGGTGGCAGGGTCCTGCCGATTGCACGGCGGGCGCCGGACCGGTCGACACCGGTGGCAAGGGCGTCCTCGACGCGCTCGACAAATTCGTGCCGCCCTCCTGCGACAAGGCCGCCTTGCGCATTCTCGGCCTGTCGCTGGCCGGCTGGAACGCCATTGCCAGCCTTATCCTCGCCGCCGTCGCCTTCCGTGGCGCGCTGGCCCGCGATTGAGCTACAGAGCCGACGCGAGATCGTTCAAAGAATTCGGCAGGCTGAGTCGCATGGAGTGACTGTCGAGAACCGAAACGCAGCGGACATTTGGTCCGTGAACATCGGAAGCGCAGACAATTGCTCCAGACGGCCAACCTCCCGAATTCTTCGAACGAACTCAAGGCTCCAGTTCGACGTCCCAGTAGAGATAATCCATCCAGCTTTCATGCAGATGGTTGGGCGGGAACAGGCGGCCGTTATTGTGCAGATCATGCACCGTCGGCTGGTAGGGTTTCTGCAGCGGCCACATCTTGGCGTGAGCCGGCATCATACCGCCCTTCCTCAGATTGCAGGGCGAACAGGCGGCCACGACATTCTCCCATGTCGTGGCGCCGCCACGGTGACGCGGGATGACATGGTCGAAGGTCAGGTCCTCGGGGGTACCGCAATACTGGCACTGGAAACGGTCGCGCAGGAAGACGTTGAAACGGGTGAAGGCCGGATGCCTGGACGGCTTCACATAGGCCTTCAGGCTGACCACGCTCGGCAGCTTCATCGAGAAGGTCGGCGAGGATACGGCGTGCTCGTATTCGGCCACTATGTTCACCCGGTCCAGGAACACCGCCTTGATGGCGTCCTGCCAGGACCAGAGCGACAAGGGGTAATAGCTGAGCGGACGGTAATCCGCATTCAGCACCAGCGCTGGAAGCCCATCCGGAGATACGGCAACCGTCACCTTGTTGACCTCCTAGTTCTAGAACCGTTCGGCGTGGATACTGTAAGCCTGACATGACAGGGATGTGAAGCGGATTGTCGCTGGCACGAAGCGCCAAAAACACATGATTTTTAGGCTTTCTTGCGGATTCAGGCCGGCGGTGCGGCGTCCCGGCCCCTGGTTTCGCGATAATAAGACCAGAAAAGCCGCGATGCGACACCTCGCCACGGGCTCCATGATTCGGCCAGCGCGATCAGTGTTTTCTCCGCTGGACGCGGGTCGATGCCGAAGGCATGGCCGACAGCGCTCTGCAGGGCGACGTCGCGCGCCGGGAAAATGTCGGGGTGTCCGGCGGCAAACAACAGATACACTTCCGCCGTCCAGGGACCGATTCCGGGCACCGCCGTCATCCTGGCGATCGCCTCCACGGCATCGAGCGAACAGAGGTGATGCAGGTCGAGCCCATCGGCCACGGCCTGCGCAACCGCGATCAGGCCGCGCTGCTTGGGCCGCGACAGGCCGGCCTCGCGAAACATGTCCTCACCGGCGGCAAGGATCGCCCGCGGCGTCAGCGGATCGACGAGTTTCGCCAACCGGCCGAAGATCGCATCGGCGCTCGCCCGCGACACCTGCTGCGAGACGATGATCGAGGCCAGGCTCCTGAAGCCCGGCTCCGAAAGCCTGAGCGGCACCTCGCCGGCCATGCCGCGCACTTTTCCCAGGCGCGGGTCGATGAGGCAAAGCGCGTCCAGCCCCCGCTCAACGTCGTCCAGTGTCGCGATGCGCTGCATGGTATCCTTGTCCGAAGATGTGCAGCAAGGTAGCAACCGCCAAAACCACAGCACAACCCGATTGCCGCTCGAGACATGACGCTCCTGACATTCCGCTTCGCGCCCAGCCCCAACGGCGAACTGCATCTGGGCCACGCCTATTCGGCGCTGCTCAACAAGAAGCTCGCAAATACCAGCGGCGGCCGCCTGCTGCTGCGCATCGAGGATATCGACACCACGCGCTGCACGCCGGAGTTCGAGGCGGGCATGATCGCCGATCTGAAATGGCTGGGCCTCGACTGGGAAAAGCCCGTGCGCCGCCAGTCCGAGCATTTTGCAGAATATGGAACGGTGCTCGGGCGCCTGATCCGCGAGGAACTCGTCTATCCCGCCTTCATGAGCCGCGGCGAGATACGTGCCTTCATCGCCGACGGCGAAAAGCGCGGGCGCGACTGGCCGCGCGATCCCGACGGTGTGCCGCTCTATCCCCCGGCCGACAAGGCGCTTTCGATGAAGGAACGCAAGCGGCGGATTGCCGAGAATGCGCCCTTCGCCTGGCGGCTGGACGTCGGCGCCGCCATGGCGCGTGCCGGCAAGAACCTCTCATGGGCCGAATTCAGCGACGGGACGCTGTCCACGACGCGCTCCGTCGAGGCGCGTCCGCAGGATTGGGGCGACGTTATCGTGGCGCGCCGCGACATCCCGACCAGCTACCACCTCGCCGTCGTCATCGACGATGCCCTGCAAGGCGTCAGCCATGTCGTGCGCGGACAGGACCTGTTTTCCGCGACCGGGGTGCAGCGCCTGCTGCAGGAGATTCTGGGATTGCAGCCACCCGCCTATTTCCATCATCGGCTGATCCTCGGGCCGGATGGGCGAAAACTGTCGAAGAGCCTGAGGGATACCGGCCTTGCCGCCTTGCGCGACGCAGGCGCTTCGCCGGAAGAAATCAGAAGGATGGTAGGGCTTTGACCAGCATTATATCAGGAGAAACGCTCTCCGGACACGCCACCCGTTCAACCCCCTTGACGCATGGATCAATCGTTTCGTTTTGCGCCCGGGGTTGAACAGGACTAGAGCATCCTCACGGTTAATTCTCACCAGCGCGGCGATCCCGGAAAATGTCCAGCATCAAGCGGTTCATCCCCGCCACCTTCGTTGTCCTGTGGGCGACCGGCTTCATCGGCGCGCGTTACGCCATGCCATGGGCGGAGCCGTTCACCTTCCTCGCCGCGCGTTTCGTGCTCGCCGCCATCCTGCTGGCCGTGCTGATGCTGGTGCTGGGCTCGAAACGAGCCACCCGCGAGGAGGCTCTGCATGCCACCGGCGCCGGCGTGCTGATGCATGGCATCTATCTCGGCGCCGTCTTCTGGGCCATCCATCGAGGCATGCCGGCCGGTTTTTCGGCCCTGATCGTCGGCCTGCAGCCGCTGATCACCGCGGTGCTTGCCGGCAAGTTTCTGGGCGAGGCCATCCTGCCGCGCCACTGGCTTGGCCTCGCTATCGGGCTGGTCGGCATCGTCATCGTGCTGTGGCCGAAACTCGGGGCGCTCGGTGGCGGCGTGACGGCGGCGACGCTGGCCGCCTCGCTGGTCTCGGTGCTCGGCATGAGCGCCGGCACGATCTGGCAAAAGCGTTTTGCGTCCGGAGGCGACCTCGTGGCGGCCACCATGTGGCAATATGTCGGCGGCGCTTCGCTGATGATCCTGGCTTCGCTTGCCTTCGAAACCCAAACCGTCGTCATCAATGGCGAATTGGTCTTCGCCATGGGCTGGCTGCTGCTGGTGCTGTCGCTCGGCGCCATCTTTCTCCTGATGGTGATGATCCGTGACGGCGAGATGTCGAAAGTGGCCTCGTTGTTCTACCTGGTGCCGGCGGTGACGGCCGTCATCGCCTGGGCCTTGTTCAACGAGCAGCTCAATGCGCTGCAGATCGTCGGCATGGCCATCACCACTTTCGGCGTGGGCCTGGCAACCGCCCGAACAGGCAAACTTCAGCCGACCCGGGCACGCGCCTCTAGATAACGGCTGATCGCGGCGTTGAGCTCGCCGCCGAGGATGAAGATCGCCGAGACGATGTAGAGGAAGACCACCGCGATCATGATCGAGGCGAGACCGGCATAGGTCGTCACATAGGACGAGAAATGGTCGAGATAGGTGGCGAACATGGTCGAGCCGATAAGCCATGCGGCCAGTGTGAAGATGATGCCGGGTATCAGCGAGACGAAACGGCGCTTGCCGGCCGGCAGCCAGTAATGGACGGCAAACAGTCCGCCGATGATGACGGTTGAGGCGATGACGTACCGCCACAGCGTGATCGTGCCCGTATAGGGTTTGATCCATTCGAAATGGGCTTCCGCCAGCCGCGCCAGCAGGGGCGCGAACACCAGCAGCACGCTTATCGCCAGGAACCCGGCGGTAGCGATCAGCACGAAGAAGATGCTTTGCACCCGGCGATAGATGATGCCGCGCGTTTCCGTGACCCGATAGGCGCGGTTCAGCGAGGTGCGCAGCGCCTCGATGCCGTTGGAGGCAAAGTAGGCGGCAAGCAGCACGCCATAAGTCAACAGATCACTGCGCCTGACGGTCAGCACGTTCAGCACCTCGTGCGCGATCGGCTTGGCGATCTGGTCCGGCCAGGTGTCGAAGACCAGGTGCACGGCTGTGTCGGCAAAGGCCTGGGCACCAAGGAAGCTGCCCAGCGTCGTGGCGAAGATCAGGAATGGAAACAGCGCCATGAGCGAGGTGATCGCCAGATGGCTGGCCATCGCCCAGCCGTCATCGGTGTTGAAGTGGCCGAGCGCGTCGTAGAGCACGCGGCGCAGGGCGACAATGTTCCGCAGCAAGGACGCGCGCTCCCCTCGATTGTCTCGACGCCGCGAATATGGGAAATGAATGCGGCAAATGGCAACCCTTCGTCAAACCCCGAATTCTCCAGCGGCAGAGTTGCGCACCATCATCGTCACCGGCGCGTCTTCCGGCATAGGCGCCTATTGCACCCGTGCATTGAAGGCTGAGGGCTGGCGGGTGTTCGCGACGGCGCGCAGGCCGGAGGACATCGCTGCCCTCGAAGCCGACGGCGTCGAGGCTTTTTACCTCGACTATAGCGAACCGGACTCAATAGCCGCCCTGGTGACGGCGGTGCTCGACCGCACCGGCGGCAGGCTCGACGCGCTGTTCAACAACGGCGCCTACGCGCAGGCAGGCGCCGTCGAGGATCTGCCCGTTGCGGCGCTCAGGGAGCAGTTCGAGGCCAATTTCTTCGGCTGGCACGACCTGACCCGCCGCCTGGTTCCGGTGATGCGACGCCAGGGCCACGGCCGCCTCGTCCACTGCTCGTCGATCCTCGGTCTCGTGCCGGTGCGCTTCCGCGGCGCCTATTCGGCCTCCAAGCATGCCTTGGAGGCGCTGATGCTGTGCCAGCGCCAGGAACTGGCCGGCAGCGGCATCCATGTTTCGCTGATCGAGCCGGGGCCGGTGAAATCGAAGATCGCCAGCAATGGCCTGCCCTGGTTCCTAAGGAATATTGACCATGAGAATTCCGAGCATCGCGCCGACTATGCCGCGCAACTGGAGCGCATGCGCGCCGGCGGCAGCCAATCGACGCGGAAGCCCGGGCCTGAAGTGGTCCACAAGGAGCTCCGCCATGCACTTCTGTCGCGGCGCCCGCGCCCGCACTATGTGGTAACAATGTCGGCCAGGATCGGCGCCATGCTTAAACGCATCCTGCCGGCCTCGATGCTCCACCGCCTGCTCGCCAAGCGCGCCTGAACAAGCAAAGAACTGGAAACGCAAAAATGGCCACTGCCTTCAACATTCTTGCCATTCTGGTCATGGCCGCCGTGGTGGTCGTGCTGATCAGGGGGCTCATCAACATGATGCGCGGCGGCTCCGGTGTGACCTCCAACAAGCTGATGCAGGCCCGCGTCCTGCTGCAGGCCGTGGCGCTGGCGCTGATCCTGCTGGCCGTGTATTTCACCCGCAAGTGAGGCTTTTCGGGAGGCGATGTGGTCAAGCTCAACAAGATCTACACCCGCACCGGCGATGATGGCACTACGGGCCTTGGCACTGGTGAGCGGCGGCTGAAATCCGATCTCAGGGTGGACGCCTACGGCACGGTCGACGAAGCCAATGCCTGCATCGGCATGGCTCGCGTGCATACCGCACAGAGCGACCAGGCGATCGACGCCATGCTCTCGCGCATCCAGAACGATCTCTTCGACCTCGGCGCCGACCTCGCCGTGCCTGATGACGGCAAGCCGCTTGGCTACGAGCCGTTGCGCATCGTTGCCACGCAGACCGACCGTGTCGAGCACGACATCGACGTCCTCAACAGGAAGCTCCACCCGCTGAAATCCTTCGTGCTGAACGGCGGCACGCCGGCAGCGGCGGCGCTTCATCTCGCCCGCACGGTGGCACGGCGCGCCGAGCGGCTGATGGTCGCCCTGGCTCAGGACCCGGCCGAACACGTCAACCGCGACGGGCTGAAATACATCAACCGCGTCTCGGATTTCCTGTTTGTCGCCGCCCGGGCGGTCAATGACAACGGAAATGCCGACGTGCTATGGGTTCCCGGCAAGAACCGCTGAACGGACCAGAGGCGGGAGGGGCCGGCGACCGATGTTCATCCCGCTTTACGACACCAACAGGCTGCGCCACATCAGGCTGCAATATGTGACGATCGGTCTGATTGTCGCCAACGCCGTGATCTATTGCGCCACGGCGCTCGGCGGCGAGAACTTCACCAATGCCGCCGTGCTTGGTCTCGGCTTCATCCCGTCCGTCGTTCACGACACGGCCGAACTCGACCCCCGCTTTGTCATCATCCCCGAGAGCCTGAGCTATCTCACCTATTCCTTCCTGCATGCCGATATTTTCCATCTCGGCGGCAACATGCTGTTCCTTTGGGTTTTCGGCGACAATGTCGAGGACGCGCTCGGCCACATCCGCTACCTGATCTTCTATCTGCTGTGCGCCATCGCCGGAGCCGCCTTCCAGGGGCTGGTCGCCTGGGATTCGCAGGCGCCGTTGATTGGCGCGTCGGGTGCCATCGCCGGCGTGGTCGTCGCCTACCTGATCCTCTATCCCAGGGTGAAGGTGTGGGTGCTTGCCTTCGCCCGCATCCCTTTGCGCATTCCAGCCTTTATCCCGCTCATCCTGTGGGTGCTGTTCCAGATCGTCATGTTCGCGGCCGGCGGCGAGGATCAGATATCCTGGGCCTGCCACATCGGCGGCATCATTGCCGGCGCGGTTCTTGTGCTGGTCCTGCGCAGCCGCGGCGTGCCGCTGTTTGCACCCGCCGACGAGGATGCCGTGGTACCGACCCCTGAACAGCCGCCGGTGGTCGGCGAACCAGCGGCGCCCCAAACGGCCGCCACCACGACGCGCTGGGGACGTGGAAACCCTTCTGGCCCAAACTGAACCGATTTGAGCGGCTTTCAGCGTATTGACGGCACGGGTTGCCACAATTACGGAAACGTCTCCGCCGCGGCCCAAGGCGTTTAAGGAGCAGCCAGGGCGGGCAAAGACCAGAATTTCCATCCGGCCAGAATTCCGTCTGGCCGGAATTCAGTCAGGAATGTCGGCTTTCGACAACTCAGAAGGGGCGCAGGCTGCTATAGCGCGCCCAACTAGCGTGAAGAGGTGACAGGCAAATGAAGATCCTTGTGCCCGTGAAGCGGGTTGTGGACGCGAACGTCAAGGTGCGCGTGAAGGCTGATGGTTCGGCGGTGGAGCTGGCCAACGTCAAGATGGCGATGAACCCGTTCGACGAGATCGCGGTGGAAGAGGCGATCCGGATCAAGGAAGCCGGCAAGGCCGAAGAGATCATCGTCGTGTCGATCGGTCCGCAGCAGGCGCAGGAAACCTTGCGCACCGCACTCGCCATGGGCGCCGACCGCGCCATCCTGGTCAAGACCGACGAACAGACCGAGCCGCTGGGCGTCGCCAAGGTGCTGAAGGGCGTCGTCGAGGCGGAACAGCCAGGCCTTGTCATTCTCGGCAAGCAGGCGATCGACGACGATTCCAACCAGACCGGCCAGATGCTGGCGGCCCTGCTCGGCTGGGCGCAGGGCACCTTCGCCTCCAAGGTCGTGATCGAGGGCGATCATGCCAAGGTGACGCGCGAAGTCGACGGCGGCCTGCAGACGGTGGAGCTGAAGATGCCGGTGATCGTCACCGCCGACCTTCGCCTCAACCAGCCGCGCTATGCCTCCCTGCCCAATATCATGAAGGCCAAGAAGAAGCCGCTCGACGAGAAGAGCCCGGCCGATTACGGCGCCGACGTCAAGCCACGCCTCAAGGTCATCAAGACCGAGGAGCCGAGCGGCCGCAAGGCGGGTGTCAAGGTCAAGAGCGTCGCCGAACTGGTCGACAAGCTCAAGAACGAAGCCGGCGTGCTCTGAGATCGGAAGGAACAGACAACATGGCAATTCTCCTCATCGCTGAACACGACAACGCCACCCTTTCCGACCAGACCGCCAAGGCGCTTTCGGCCGCCCTGCAGATCGGCTCGGACGTTCATGTGCTGGTGGCCGGCAAAGGCGCCAAGGCTGCCGCCGACGCAGCAGCGAAACTGAAGGGCGTGAGCAAGGTGCTGCTCGCCGAAGCCGACGAACTCGCCGAGCGCCTGGCCGAGCCGACGGCGGCACTGGTCGTCTCGCTGGCTGGCGCCTACGACACGGTCATCGCGCCGGCGACGTCGGCCGGCAAGAACATCGCGCCGCGCGTGGCGGCCCTGCTCGATGTCGCGCAGGTCTCCGAGATCATCGAAGTGGTCTCGCCCGATACCTTCAAGCGGCCGATCTATGCCGGCAACGCCATCCAGACGGTGCAGTCGAGCGACGCCAAGAAGGTCATCACCGTGCGCACCGCCTCCTTCCAGGCCGCGCCCGACGGTGGCTCGGCTTCGGTCGAGACGGTCAATGCGGCAGCCAATCCCGGCCTGTCCACCTTCGTCGAGAACAAGCTGTCGGAGACCGACCGTCCGGAGTTGACCTCGGCCAAGATCATCATCTCGGGCGGCCGCGCGCTCGGTTCCTCGGAGAAATTCCAGGAGGTCATCCTGCCGGTCGCCGACAAGCTCGGTGCCGCCGTCGGCGCCTCCCGCGCCGCCGTCGATGCCGGGTACGCGCCGAACGACTGGCAGGTCGGCCAGACCGGCAAGGTCGTCGCCCCCGATCTCTACATCGCGGTCGGCATCTCCGGCGCCATCCAGCACCTTGCCGGCATGAAGGATTCCAAGGTCATCGTCGCCATCAACAAGGACGAGGAAGCGCCGATCTTCCAGGTTGCCGATTACGGCCTCGTCGGCGACCTCTTCGTCATCCTGCCGGAGTTGCAGAAGGCGCTTTGACGCTTCCGCGCAACCGTATTAAATTGCGAAGGGTGGGGTAGACGAAGTCGCCCCACCCTTTTAGTTTGCACCGCACAATAAGCAGGCCACAAAGGCTGAAAGCAATTCCAGCAGCAGTGCGCAGTGGTTTTTGCGCCGGGAATTGCGGGAAAACAAAGAGATGGGGCGGTTCGCGATCCAGCGAAAAACGCTCCGGACGGGATCGGGTAATGAGCAAGATCGAGACGATCGGCATCATTGGTGCGGGCCAGATGGGCGGCGGCATCGCCCACGTCTCCGCGCTTTCGGGCTATAAGGTGCTGATCTACGATATATCGCCCGACCGCATCGAGAAGGGCATTGCCACAATCAGCGGCAACATGGCCCGTCAGGTGGGGTCCGGCAAGCTCGACGAGAAGCTGCGCAATCAGGCCATGGCACGCATCGCGTCGGCACCGACGATGGCCGATCTCGCCGGCGCCGATCTGGTGATCGAAGCGGCGACCGAGGACGAAACCGTCAAGCGCAAGATCTATGCGCAGCTCTGTCCTCAGCTCAATCCCGAAGCGATCCTGGCGACCAACACCTCGTCGATTTCGATCACACGGCTAGCTGCCCAGACCGACCGGCCGGAGCGGTTCATCGGCATACATTTCATGAACCCGGTACCGCTGATGAAGCTGGTCGAACTGGTGCGCGGCATCGCCACCGAGGACCAGACCTTCGAGGCGGCCAAGACCTATGTGAAGCAGCTCGACAAGACGATCACCGTCTCGGAAGATTTCCCGGCCTTCATCGTAAACCGCATCCTTCTGCCGATGATTAACGAAGCGATCTACACGCTCTATGAGGGCGTCGGCTCGGTCGATGCCATCGACACCGCCATGCGGCTCGGCGCCAACCATCCGATGGGACCGCTGCAGCTTGCCGATTTCATCGGCCTGGATACCTGCCTGTCGATCATGCAGGTGCTGCATGACGGCCTGTCGGATTCGAAGTACCGGCCTTGCCCGCTGCTGGTCAAATATGTCGAGGCCGGCTGGCTCGGCCGCAAGACCGGGCGCGGCTTCTACGATTATCGCGGCGAGCATCCCGTTCCGACGCGCTGACGTGATTGCCGCTCACGAGGCCGCGGCGAGTGGCTTGGGCGGTTCTGACCTGTCGTCGTCGCTGACCTTGCCGTCCGGCGCCACCGAAACGCATCCCCGGCCGGCGGCCTTGGCTGCATAGCAAGCGGCGTCGGCCCTTGCGATGATCTCGTCGACTTCGCCGCAATTGGCGCAGATCGCCGTCAACCCGATGCTGGCACCGATCCCGTGCGGCCGGCCATCCCAGGTGAAGTTCAGGCCCGCTATCGCATCGATGATGGAACGCGCCGCGATCCTCGCGCCGGTGGTGGAAGCCGATTTCAGGATCACGGCGAATTCGTCGCCACCCAGGCGCGCGACGATGTCTTCAGGACCAAGCACGCCGCGCACGGCGTCAGCGACCCGCTTCAGCAGGGCGTCTCCGGCAGCGTGACCTCCCGTGTCGTTGACCAGCTTGAAATGGTCGAGATCGATGAACATGAACTGATGGCGGCCCCCTGTCGTCGTGCCGTCCTTGCGCGCCTGATCGACCATCCCCTCCATGGCGCGGATGAAGCTCGAGCGGTTGGCAAGGCCGGTCAGTGCATCATGCGCGGCGGCATGGGCAAGCTGTCGCTGCAGGGCACGCGCATCGGTGAAGTCCTGGAAGACGATCACCAGACCGCAGAATTCGTTGCGTTCGTTGAGGATCGGCGACACGACCTGGCGGATGCTGCAGCGCGTGTCGTCGCGGCGGATGAGGACCGCGCGGCTGTTCTGGTCGGAGCGCGCCTCTTCGCCTGTCACCGGCCGCGTCATCCCGATCCTGTGGCCGGTCTCCTCGTCGACTGCCCAGTAGACATGGCTCAGCGTCTTGCCCAGCGCATCGTCACTGGAAACGCCGGTCAACTTTTCGGCCACCGGGTTCATGAAAGTGACGCGGTTCGCGGCATCGGTGCAGATGACGGCATCGCCGATCGATTGCAGCGTCACCCTCAGCCGCTCCTTCTCGTCGGCCAGCATCGCCGCCGAGACGATGAGCCGTTCTTCGGCCTGCTTTCGCCGGGTGATGTCCATCAAGCTGCCGATCGCTCTGACCAGGTGTCCGTCCGCATCGCGCTCGATGGCCTTGCCGCGGTCGAGGATCCAGATCCAGCGGCCGTCCTTGTGGCGCATCCGGAACTCGGCTTCGAAAAATTCCGTCTCGCCGGCGAGATGGGCGCGATCGGCCTCCGCGACCGTGGCGCGATCGTCTGGATGGATCATCGTCAGCCAGCGATCGGGGTCGCCATCGAGCTCGCCATCCCCGTAGCCCAGCATCTTGACCCAGGTGGAGGAATAGGTGGTGCCCCCCTTGCGCATGTCGAAATCCCAGACACCTTGACCGGCGCCGGCCAGCGCGAAGTTCCAGCGCGTTTCGGCCTCTGTGATGCGCGCCTCGGCCTGTTTGCGCGCGTCGATGTCCTCGATCTGCGAGACGAGATAGAGCGGCCGGCCGCTTTTCTCGTCGCGAATAACCGAGCCGGCAAGATGAGCCCAGACGGGTGTGCCGTCCTTCTTGAGATAACGCTTCTCGAAGTGGAAGGCATCGACGGTGCCCGCCTTCAGGCCGGCCATCGTTTCGCTGCCGATCTGCACATCGTCGGGATGCGTGAGCTGGAAGAAGGTCAGCGCCTCGATCTCGTCGCGGCTGTAGCCAAGCATGGCGGCAAAGGCCGGATTGGTCTGGAGAATACGCCCGTCGAGACCGACGATAGCGATGCCGATCGCCGAGTCCTCCATGGCCCGGCGGAACCGCTGCTCGCTGTCCGCGATCTGCCGTCGATCCTCCGAGATTCGACCGATGAACAGATAGGCCGCGAAAAGCGCGCAGACCGTCACCGCGACCGATATTTGGAGGCAAAGTCTGAGGGCTTGCGCGCCAAGGTCCAGCCCTGACAGCACAAGCGAGGCGGCCACTACGGCCAGACCGGCCACAAGCAGCGCCAGAGCTGCATGCTTGTGCCGTCCCGGCCCGATGATACCTCGCAATGTCACGATTCGTGCCACCCCCGTGGGCAATCGCTTTTTCCCGTTAAAACCCTGAAGGATCGATTTTAAGGAAAGGTTGCGCCAAGGGCATAGGCGACATGGAAAACCGGCAAACAATTGCCGGCATGATTAAGGATCGGTATTCACGGGGTGTAGGCGTGGGTATCCTGCTACCAGCGCACGAAAAACCGCCCGCCGAGCGCGCCAAGCAGAGCGAGAGCCGCGATGGCGATCGTGTACCAGGTGGCAACGAAAAGCGGCGAATCGTCGAAGCAGTGCGCCGCGTAGAAAGTCGCCGCCAGCCCGCCGGCAAGCAGCCCCGCGACCGCGCCGGCAAGCACCGGCCGTGTCGGCGCGCCATAGCGCAGCATCCACAGGAAGATGGCCAGCGGGCCGATGCCGATCAGCGGGATGAAGCCCATGCAGATCATCATGTTCGAGCCGATCATGCGCGTGCCCCACAGGGCCTGCGGCACCATGAAGAGCTCCAGCACCACGGCTAGCGCGACCAGCAGCGGCGCCCCGATCATCGCCGCCATAGCCCGGCCTGTCGCCGCGCCCGGCGTCGACAGGGCACGGATCAGGGCAAAGGCGCTGATGGCGAGCACGATGGTGAAAACGAATTTGGACAGGAAACGCACCGTGTGCGCGGCCACCATGAAATCGGGGCGCGGCCCGATCGTCATCATGAAGACAGCCGCCGCGACCAAGGCGGCCGCGCCAGCCGCCAGCCACCAGGCCGAGCGCAATGGCATCGCCTTGCTGCGGGCATCGGCGTCGAGCGCCTTGATGAGATCGTCGGTCTTCATGTCATTCCCGCCCGAACCGCCCCTGCCCGAATCGCCTGGCTATGGCGGTAAGTCCCCGGTGCAGCGACACCCGCACCGCCGTCTCGCTGATGCCGAACTTAGCCGCCGTCTCGCCGATCGAGCGGCCCTCAACGGATACGGCTGAAACCACGGAACGCTGTGCCGGCGGCAGCCCGTCGAGCGCCCGGTTGATGTCGCGCTCGCTGACGGTTTCCGTTTCGGGCTCGGCGAACGTCTCGGCAATGTCGTCGACATCGATCTCGATGCGCCGTCCGCGCCGCCGGAACGCATCGATCAGCTTGAAACGGGCAATCGCATAAACCCAGGGCAGCACCGGCGCGTCCTGGCGCCAGGTGTGCCGTTTCACATGAATGGCCAGCAAGGTTTCCTGCACGACATCCTCGGGATCGACCCCGCCCTGCACGATCTTGCGCCTGACGAAACCGCGGACCAGCGCGGCAATCCGGTGCAGAAAGTCGGCATAGGCCTTTTCATCCCCCGCGATCGCGGCCCGCATCAGCCGGGAAAGCTCGGCCTCGTCCTTGCCGCTCACAAGAGTTCACTCCCCGATCTTCGCGCCTCGGCACTGATTTGTTACGTGGCCGGCGAAATAATGTCCAAGCCAAACTACGGGCAAATCACGAAAGTTTGCGGGATGGCCCGCTAAATTCGCTGACGGGTTCTCTGGTTCCCAGCTCATGCGTGAGGAGCGGCGCGGGACCAACCTTCAATTGACGTAGGGTAAACCCTTCTGTAGCGTCAAGGGATCGGAGGGCGGCCGAAATGGATTTCATTGAACGCATTTTTGGATTTTCTCCCGACAATGGCTCGGGAACTTTCGAGAGCAGCCTTGTCATTGCGGCCATAGTCCTTGTCGCCGCCGTCTACTTCTACAGAAGACAGGGATCACTGAAGAAATAGCCTCTGGACAACCGGCGGAGACAGGTCCGCCAGGAAAACATTACCGTTGCGTCCTCTCAGCGTGGGAAACACGACATGGCAGGATCTCTGGTCAACCACATCAGAACCGCGGCCTTGCTGTTGTTCGCCGCCGAATTCTGGAAGCGTCTGGCCGCCGGGCTGAAGGTGCTGTTTGCCACGATATGCAGGCTGCTGTGCCGGCTGGCCAAGGACCAGCGGCTGCCCAGCCCGGCGCAGAACGACTGCTGCATCCAGCTACCGCCCGACATCTACAAGCGCGCCGATCCTCTTCTATACGCCCAGTACTATCTGATGGCGCAGGGGCTCGCGGTCACCTGGGACAATCCCGACATCGACATTTTCGACGGCACCTTGCCGGTCAGCGGCGCGCTTCAGCCAGCACATGCATATCGCGTTCGCGTGCGCGTCTGGAACGGGTCCTATGACGCCCCAGCGGTGGGCGTCGGGGTGGCACTGTCCTACCTGTCATTCGGCGCCCAGACCATTTCCCGTCCGATCGCCAACGTCGCCATAAATCTCGGAGCCAAGGGCACGATCGATTGCCCTGCCTATGCCGAGTTCAGTTGGACCACGCCCGCCACCGGCGGCCACTACTGCCTTCAAGCACAGCTTTCCTGGGGCGATGACGCCAACCCCAGCAACAACCTTGGCCAGAAGAACGTCAACATTGCCGAGATGCGCTCACCGGCGAAGTTCGTCTTCAGCGTGCGCAACGAGGCCTCGGTCGTCCGGCGTTTCCAGATCGAGGCGGACTGCTACGCTCTGCCGAAGCTGCGGCCATGTATCCCGCCACGCGGCCAGGGTCGAGACGAGCGCACGGACACCCCACAGCCGCGGCTCGCCGAAAGCAAGGCGCGCTGGGCCGAGGCCCTCGAGGAACAGGCGTATGGCCGGTTTCCCGTGCCGGACGACTGGTCGGTCAGGATCGTCCCAAGAACGCTTTTGCTGCAGCCGCGCCAGCTGACCGAGATCGCTGTCGAAATCGAACCGAAGGACACCGCGTTCCGCGGCTCAAAGACCTTCAACGTCCACGTCTTCACGATCGGCGAGAGTGGATCGCGCACCATGACCGGCGGCGTGACGCTCACCGCCACGAAAGGCTGAGGCGCTCCGATGGCGTACAAGCACTATACGAGCTGCTTTCTCTATCCGGTCGGTGGCAAGCCCTACAACGAGGACGATCGACTGGCTTTCCTCGCCGGCCAGGCGCTGCAGATCATCGTGATCACCGGGCTGGCGGCCGCCTTCGGCCTGCTGCTGGGGCCGGTCGGTGCGGCACTTGCCGCGGCAACCGCATTTCTGGCGTCCGCCACCGCGACGATCGACAAGGCCGCCGGGGAATGGCTCAACCACCGCCTGGTCTGCCTCGACAAGGACAATCCGAAATGCGCCGTCGGCATCGTCTCCTACAATCCGTTCCGCAGCGATCTCGGCGCCTTCGACAACGACCAGTATTTCGACGTCATACTGATGCCGCATCCGACGACGGAAATTCTCAACGCCGAGACCAACGAGGCGGCCTTGGCGGCGGCCAATCGCTACAATGCCGACGGCACCGTCGCGGCGGAATTCGCCGCCAGCGTCGCGGCCCATCCGGCCAACGATATTCTCAATGACGGCTTTCAGGGTCATGAGCTGCTGCTGCCACGCGACGACCTGAAGACGGATCTGGGCTACGCACCGGCCGACGATCATGCCCGCTGGGGCCTGCACTGCGAGGCCGAGGGCGACTTCTGGATCAAGATGCGCCAATGGGCGCCGGCCATCGTCATCCTGCTGACGGCGGCCCTGGTCGTCACGGTGGCCGCGGCGGCCGCCGGCGCCAGTGCCGGAGCGGCTGTCGGCTGCGCCATAGGATCGTTCTTCCTGGGTGCGCTGGGCTGCGCCATCGGCTCGTTCCTGGGAGGATTGCTCGGAGCGGCCATTGGCGGCGCCATCGGCGGAGCGGCATCCTATTTCGGCGGGGTCAAGCCGGTCCTGCAGGGATTGTTCAACTGGAACCCCGGCAATGTCGAGGACGCCAATGTCGGCGACAAGGCGCTCGGCCCCATCAGGATGGGCGATCATGTCGCCGTCCTCGGCGAACATGTCTATGACGGCTACCACAAGGGCTGGCACGAGTTTCATCCGCTGATGGCGGTGGTCAAATTCGATGCGGCCGCCAGTGTCGACGCGAAACACTATCTGCAGTGGGATCCGGACTTTGCCGACACGGGCACGGTTCCGCCCAAACCGCCGGGCGAGACCACCGACCTGACCGCGCAGGATATCCGTGACGGGCTTGGCAGCGCGGCGTTCCGGACGCGCTGCGACAATCTGCGCAGGACCTGGTGCGCCATGCTGAACGAAGCGTTCGATCCCGAGACCAAACGAACACAGCAGGGGCTGGACCAGCGGTGGACCATTCATCCGATGGTCGATGGCTGCATCCCGCAGGAGCAGCCACCAGCCCCGCATATCGGGTGATGCCATCGGCGTCCGACACGCGAAACCGTGATGATGCCCGTCGTCTTTCAATCTTGACTAGTGCATTCAGGAATTGGTACTCGGACGCACCCCAGTGCGGGACAACCCGAGGAGTACCCTTATGAAATCCCCCCTTCTTGCCCTTGCCAGCGCAGCCGCGCTTGCAATCAGCCTCGCCGCTGGTCCGGCGACGGCCGAAGATGCCGGCATCGTCGTCTATAACGCCCAGCATGAAAGCCTGGCGAAGGAATGGGCGGAAGGGTTCACCAAGGAAACGGGGATAAAGGTCACCTTGCGCAACGGCGGTGACAGCGACTTCTCCAACCAGATCGTCGCCGAAGGTGCTGCCTCGCCCGCCGACGTGTTCCTGACGGAAAATTCGCCGGCCATGGTGCTGGTCGAGAATGCCGGCCTGTTCGCGCCGGTCGACGCCGATACGCTGGCTCAAGTCCCGCAGGACTATCAGGCCACCAGCGGCAAATGGGTGGGCGTGGCCGCGCGCAGCACCGTGTTTGCTTATAACACCACCAAGCTCAAGGCAGACCAGCTGCCCAAGTCGATGCTCGATCTCGCCGACCCGAGCTGGAAGGGCCGCTGGGCGGCTTCGCCTTCCGGCGCCGATTTCCAGGCCATCGTGAGCGCTTTGCTGCAGCTCAAGGGCGAGCCCGCCACGGCCGACTGGCTGAAGGCGATGAAGGAGAACTTCACCGCCTACAAGGGCAACAGCACCGTGATGAAGGCGGTCAATGCCGGTGAGATCGAAGGCGGCGTGATCTACCACTACTACTACTTTGGCGATCAGGCCAAAACCGGCGAAAACTCCAAGAACGTCGCGCTGCACTATTTCAAGAACCAGGATCCGGGCGCTTTCGTATCGGTTTCCGGCGGCGGCGTGCTGGCCTCGAGCAAGCATCCCAAGGAAGCCCAGGCCTTCCTGAAATGGGTGACCGGCAAGAACGGCCAGGACGTGCTGAAGAACGGAACCTCCTTCGAATACGCGGTCGGCAAGGGCGCGCAGTCCAATCCGAAGCTGGTGCCACTGGCCGACCTGCAGGCGCCGAAGGTCGATGCCACGACGCTGAACTCCAGGAAGGTCACCGACCTGATGACGGCAGCCGGCTTGCTTTAGTTGCCGTTCTTCCTAATAAGGACGTCAGATCGTGCTCCCGCGGGAATTCACCTTTCGCGGGAGCGTTTTGTTTCGAGATGCATTCGTCCATGACGACACGCTTCGTTCCTGACCGCGACCGTGGTCCCATGATTGCCGCTGCCGCGTCGCAACGGTATGGCGCCTGAACTGATGCAGTCCGCGGTCGATCTCGCGCGTCCCGGCCTGCCGCCCAAGATGCGTCGACGGGCGCAGCGGCGGGCGGCGCCTTGGCTTGTCGCCGCCGCCATATTTGTCTCCCTGCTGGCGCTGCTGCCGCTCGCTTTCATCATCTGGATCGCGGTGCAGACCGGCTGGGAGACGGTCTCGGCACTGGTCTTTCGGCCGCGTGTCGGCGAACTGCTGGTCAACACCGGCCTGCTCGTCCTGCTGGCGGTGCCGATCGCCATCACCTTGTCGGTGACGCTGGCCTGGCTGACGGAACGCAGCGACCTGCCCGGTGCCCGGCTCTGGTCCTGGCTCTGCGTGGCGCCGCTCGCCATCCCCGCTTTCGTGCACTCCTATGCCTGGATCACCCTGGTGCCCGGGCTGCACGGCCTGTGGGCTGGCGTGCTGGTGTCCGTCATCGCCTATTTCCCTTTCCTCTATCTGCCGGTGTCGGCGGCCCTGCGCCGTCTCGATCCCGCTCTCGAGGACGCGGCCGCGGCACTTGGCCATGGACCCTGGCGCGTGTTCTGGCGCGTCGTGCTGCCGCAGCTCAGGCTCGCAATATGCGGCGGCTCGCTGTTGGTCGGCCTGCATCTGCTGGCCGAATATGGCCTCTATGTCTTCATTCGCTTCGACACCTTCACGACCGCGATCGTCGATCAGTTCCAGTCGACCTTCAACGGTCCGGCCGCCAACATGCTGGCCGGCGTGCTGGTGACCTGCTGCTTCGTGCTGCTCGGCCTCGAAGTGCTGGTCCGCGGCGAGGAACGTTATGCCCGTGTCGGCTCGGGTGCCGCGCGATACCAGCAACGAATGAACCTCGGCCGCGCCACCCTGCCCAGCTTGCTGCTGCTCGCCGTCACCACATTGCTGGCGCTTGGCGTTCCGTTCGTGACCATCGGGCGCTGGCTCGCCGCCGGCGGCGCCGATGTCTGGCGCTTCGACGAGATCGGCCTGGCACTCGGCCAGACGCTGTTCCTGTCCCTCGCTGGCGCCCTGCTTGCCACTGTCGCGGCCATGCCGATGGCCTGGATCTCTATCCGCGCGCCGGGTCCGTTGCAGCGCTTGCTCGAGGGATGCAATTACATCGTCGGCTCGCTGCCCGGGGTCGTGATCGCGCTGGCGCTGGTCACCATCACGGTGCGCATCGCACTGCCGCTCTACCAGACCCTGTTCACTATCCTGGTCGCCTACGCACTGATGTTCCTGCCGCGCGCGCTGGTCAGCCTGCGTGCATCGATCGCGCAAGCGCCGGTCGAGCTCGAACGCGCCGCGTCCAGCCTCGGCCGGCGGCCGCTCAATGCGCTGTGGTCGACGACGATCCGCCTGTCGGCGCCCGGTGTGGCGGCTGGCATGGCGCTGGTGGCGCTCGGCATCATGAACGAACTGACCGCGACCCAGATGCTGGCGCCGAACGGCACCCGCACACTGGCCATGGCGTTCTGGTCCTACAGCAGCGAGATCGATTACGCCTCGGCGGCTCCTTACGCCTTCATCATGGTGGCGATGTCGCTGCCCCTGACCTGGCTGCTCTACGTCCAGTCGAAGCGGATGGCAGGACGATGAGCTTTCTCGAACTCGGCAATCTGCACAAGCACTACGGCCCGGTAGCCGCACTGGCCGGCGTCAACCTGAACGTCGCCAGCGGCAGCCGCACGGCGATCGTGGGACCTTCCGGCTGCGGCAAGACGACCTTGCTGCGGCTGATCGCCGGCTTCGAGGCGCCTGACCAAGGCCGCATCGTACTCGACGGGCAGGTGCTGGCCAATGGCGGCGCCGCTGTCCCGGCGCATCGCCGCGGCATCGGCGTGGTGGCGCAGGACGGCGCCCTGTTCCCGCATCTGACCATCTCGGACAATATCGGCTTCGGCATGGCACGGGACGACGACAAGCGCGCCGAGCGCATCGTCGAACTTGCCTACATCGTGGGACTCGACAAGGCGATCCTCAAACGCCGCCCGCACGAGCTCTCCGGCGGCCAGCAGCAGCGCGTGGCGCTGGCCCGGGCCATGGCGATGAAGCCGCGGCTGATGCTGCTCGACGAGCCGTTCTCGGCACTCGACACCGGCCTGCGCGCCTCGATGCGCAAGGCGGTGGCCGAACTTCTGGAGGCGGCTGGCATCACCACCATCCTGGTGACGCACGATCAGGCCGAGGCACTCTCCTTCGCCAGCCAGGTGGCGGTAATGCGCGATGGAAAATTTTCCCAGGTCGGTACGCCGCGCGAGCTCTATCTCAAGCCGAAGGACAGGATGATCGCCGAGTTCCTCGGCGATGCCATCATCCTGCCGGCGAGCATTTCGGGCGGCTTCGCCAATTCGCCGCTGGGCCGCATCGCCGTCGACGCGCCGGACAGCCGCGATGTCGCCCGCATCATGCTGCGGCCGGAGCAGATCGGCCTGAAACGCACCTCGCGCGAGGGCATGTCGGGCACATCGGACATGCCTTTCGGCGAGGTAACGGAATCGGAGTTCGCCGGCTCGACATGCACGATCGCGGTGCGGCTCCTGAACAATTCCGATCCGCCCGACGCCGCGGCCATCGGCGGCACGCCGCTGATCCTGCGCAAATCCGGCATGGACGCGCCGGCGGTCGGCGAGATCGTGCGGCTGACCGTATCGGGCAAGGCGCACGTCTTCGCTTGAGCCCGACGATTTTAAGCCGCTGAACCCAAGCGAAGTGGCAAGCTTACGCCGTGATGCGTTCGCCGGTTTCGGCTGAATAGATCGGCCATTGCTCGATAAAATCGCAACCGTGCACCACCACGCACGCGTTGGCGCTGTCGATGAGGATGACGGCGTAGGACGGCGGCGCTTGTTCGACGATCTCGCTCGATCGCTCGAGGGCGAGCTCGAAGCGGGCATGCAGGCCGCGCTGCGCCGAGAACGGGATGCCGGCAACGGTGCCGGCAATGTCGCGATGCACATGGCCGAAGAAGATATGGCGGACGTTGCCATGGCCCCGCAACAAGTCGAGCAACCGCTCGGGCTGCTGAAGCGCCAGCGGATCGAGTTGAGGCAGGCCGAGCGCGACCGGCGGATGATGCAGGAACACGTAAGCGGGCCGGCCGCCCGACCGTTCCAGCCGGGCTTCGAGCCAGGCAAGCCGCCTCTCGCACAGTTCGCCCTCGATGCGCCCTTCCGCCAGGCAGTCGAGAAACAACAGCACTTCGTTGCCGGTATCGTGGACCGACTGCACGAAGCCGTTTTCGTCGACCGGAACGTCGGGAAACGCGGCGATGAGATTTGCCCGCCGGTCATGGTTGCCCGGCAGCAGCCTGTACGGCACCGACAGCGTGGTCAGGGCAGCGCGCAGATCGGCATAGCTCCGCGGCGCACCGGTCTCCGTCAGGTCGCCGGTGAAGACGCAAAGCGCGGCGTCGGCGTGATGCGCATTGATGTGCGCGATGCACTGATCCAGCCGCTGGTGCAGGTCGGCCCCATAGCGGCGCTCACCTTGCCGACCGAGATGCACGTCAGTGACCTGGATGACTTTCATGTACGTCTCTTTGGCGGCGCGCGTGCTGGAAATCAAAGCGCTGGCTCTGGCACCGAAGCCTTGAAGACATCGAGACGGGTCCCTGTCTCCGACGAGAAGAAGTGCATGTCGTCAGGCGAGATCTTCAGCCCGACGGTGCTGCCGGGCTCGGGGTGAACGGGCTCCGAGGTCATCACCGAAAACGGCGCGCCGTCGAGGTCGACATAGATCACCCGCCCCGCGCCCAATTCCTCGACTAGGTCGACAGTCGCATCGAGCGCGCCCGGCGTTCCCGGCGCCACCAGCCGCACCGCCTCCGGCCGGATGCCCATCGCCACTTTCGTGCCGACCGGCAGGCCGGCGCGAGCCATCGCCAGGCGCCGGCTGCCGCCGAGCAGCGACAATCCGTCGAGTTCGGCGGTGCCTTCGAGGATGTTCATGGCCGGCGCGCCGACGAACGTGGCGACGAAGCGGCTGGCCGGGCGGGTGTAGATTTCACCTGGCGTGCCGACCTGTTCGACCCGTCCCCCATTCATCACCACCAGTCGGTCGGCCAATGTCATGGCCTCGACCTGGTCGTGGGTGACGAAGACGGAGGTGGCATTCAGCCGGCGATGCAGCTTGCGGATCTCCGAGCGCATCTGCACGCGCAGCTTGGCGTCGAGATTGGACAGAGGCTCGTCGAACAGGAACACCTTCGGCTCGCGGATCATGGCGCGGCCCATGGCGACGCGCTGCCTCTGGCCACCCGAAAGCGCCATCGGCTTGCGGTCGAGCAGTTGCTCGAGTTCCAGCGTGCGGGCCACCGCCTGGATGCGCTGGTTGCGCTCGGCCGAGGGAACACCGGCGACTTTCAGCGAATAGCCGATGTTCTGGGCCACGCTCATATGCGGATAAAGCGCGTAATTCTGGAACACCATGGCGCAGCCGCGCTCGCGCGGCTCGAGTTTGTTGACCACCGTGCCGTCGATGGCGATCGTGCCGTCGGAAATTTCTTCCAGCCCCGCGATCATCCTGAGCAGCGTGGACTTGCCGCAGCCGGACGGCCCGAGGATGACGACGAATTCGCCCGAGGCAAAGTCGAGATCCACGCCGTGCACGACCTGCGTCTTGGCATAGTTCTTCTTGACGCCGCGTATTGCGATGGAGGCCATTTTTTGTCTCCTTGTTACTTCTCGGTGGCGATCAGGCCGCGCACGAACCAGCGCTGCATCAGCACCACGACGATCATCGGCGGCAGCATAATGACGAGAGTACCGGCCATGGCGATATGCCACTCCGGAGTGCCGCCGACATTGGGGATGAGCTGCTTGAGCTCGGTCACCGCCATCGCATGCGACTGGTCGGTGGTGATGAGCAGCGGCCATAGATACTGGTTCCATGCCCACAGGAACATGATGGTCCCGAGCGCCGCCATGTTGTTGCGCGACAGCGGCAACAGGATATCGATGAAGAAGCGCAGTGGCCCGGCGCCATCCATGCGTGCGGCTTCCGTCAATTCGTCCGGCACGGTCAGGAAGAATTGGCGATAAAGGAACGTCCCGGTCGCCGTGGCGACCAGCGGCAGAATTAGGCCGGGATAGGAGTTGAGCAGCCCAACGCTGAGCTGGACCTGCACGCCCGAAACCGTTTCGATCAGCCAGCTCAGGCCGGTCACGTCCAGGATAGCCTGATACGGCTCGAGCACGTTGGCGACCACTGCGTAGGTCGGCACGATGCGCACTTCAAGCGGCAGCATCAGAGTGATGAAGATCAGCCAGAAGATCAGCGTGCGGCCGGGAAATCGGAAATAGACGATCGCGAAGGCGGTGAGCGCCGAGACGATCACTTTGCCTGCGGCAACGCCGGTCGCAACGATGAAGCTGTTCAGCAGCTTGGGACCAAGGTCGGCCGTCACCCAGGCGGTCTTGATGTTGATCCAGAAATCGCTGCCCGGCAGCAGCGACATCGGCACGTCGTTGACATCCCTGAGATTATGCGAGGCGGCGATCGCCACGATGGCGAACGGCGCCACGCAGAAAACGAAGCCGACGAACAAGATCAGGTGCGTGAAAAAATTGAGGAACGGGGTGCGCTCGACCATATCAGTCTCACCTGTAATGGACGCGCCGCTCGATGAAGCGGAACTGGAAAATGGTCAGCACGATGATGAGCAGCATCAGGATGATGCTCTGCGCGGCGGCACCGGAGTAATCGAGGCCTTTGAAGCCGTCGGAGTAGATCTTGTAGACCATCAGATTGGTGGCATTCGCCGGCCCACCGGACGTCATGATGTCGACGATGCCGAAGGAATCCTGGAAGCTTTCCGTGATGTTGATGACAAGCAGGAAGAAGATGGTGGGGGTGATCAGCGGAAACTGGATGTCCCAGAAGCGCCTCATGACACCAGAGCCGTCCATCGCGGCGGCTTCGATCAGGGAACGCGGGATCGCCTGGAACGCGGCGAGGAAGAAGATGAAGTTGTAGCCGACATACTTCCAGGAAAAGGCGATGATGATCGAAGCCATGGCGTCGGCGCCGTCCAGGCCGGGATCCCAGAAGCCGGGCCAGACCTGGTTGACGACGGCCATGAAGCCGGCTTCCGGCGCCAGGATGAAGCGGAATGCCAGCGCCAGGGCGGGCGCGGCGATGCCATAGGGCCAGATCAGCACCACGCGATACAGCCATGAGCCGGCTAGCTGGCGGTCGGTGAGCGCGGCGAGCACGAGCGCGACGAACATCGCAAGCCCGGTGCTGATGCCGGCAAAGACAAGGCTGGCGGTGATCGAGTTCCAGTAATCGGCGTTGGCCAGGATCGAGCGGAAATTGTCGAGACCGACCCAGATGTTGCCGCCGCCCCAGGGCTGCTGCAGCGTCAGCGACCAGTATACGGCCTGGCCGGCAGGCCAGTAGAAGAAGGTGAAGATCAGCAGGAGCTGCGGCACCGCGAAAAGAATGCCGATTGTCCAACTGCCGAAAGTGACGCGTTTTTCCATCGGTCCGCCGTTGCCGCAGGGTGGTCAGCTTAAAGCAAGCGAGAGATTAATAACGAAATGCCCGCCCGTCGACCCAGGCATGATCCCGAAAACTGGAAACCGGTCTTCGGGATCATGCTCAAATGGGTCGGCGGGCGGTCTGGGAAATCCCTGGATCAGGGCAGGGTCTTGCCTGGATATGTCTGCTGGAAGCGGTCGAGGATGGCGTCGCCGTTCTTGACCAGCGTGTCGAGACCTTCCTGCACGGTGACCTTGTTGGCGAAGATCGCTTGCATCTGGGTGCCGAACTCGGCGCGGATCTGGGTGAAATTGCCCAGGCGGATGCCGCGGGTGATTTCGGTCGGCTCGGAGGCGGTCAGGCTGGCGATCGCGACTTCGCGGCCCTTGTAAGGCGCCTTGTCGTAAAAGCCCTGGCCCTTCATGTAGTCGAAGCCCGACTTGGTCACCGGGATGTAACCGGTGTTGGTCGACCAGAACAGGGCGGTCTTCGGATCGTGGATGAAGTTGAGGAACGCGGCCGCGCCCTTGTATTCAGCATCCGACTTGCCGGAGAGAACCCACAGCGATGCGCCGCCGACGAGCGAGTTCTTGCGCTCCGTGCCGGCATAGACGGGCAGTTCGGCGACGTCCCAGTTCATGCCTTCCTTCTGCGTACGGCCAACCGTGCCGTGATCGCCGACCGAGGTCAGGATGACCTGGCAGGTGCCGGTGGCAAAGGCCTGGACCATATCCTGGCCGAGATCCTTCGACTTGATCTTGATCAGGCCGGCATCATACCACTTCTTGAGGTCGGTGACGTACTGCACGAACTTGGTCTTGTTGACTTCGAGGCGGGCGTCGAGGCCGTCATAGCCATTGTTCTTGGTAGCGATCGGCTGGTTGTGAATGGCGGAGAACTGCTCCATCAGCTGCCAGCTTTCATTGGCCGAGATGTTGATCGCCATCGGGCATTCATAGCCGGCGTCCTTCATTGCCTTGAGGTCGGCGCCGACGTCTTCCCAGGTCTTCGGCGCCTCGGTCTTGCCGATCTTGGCGAAGGCGTCCTTGTTCCAGTACATCAACGCCGTAGACGAGTTGAACGGGAAGGACAGCATCTCGCCTTTCGAGGTGGCGTAATAGCGGGCGATGCCTGGGAAATAATCGGCGTAGTCGATCTTGTAGCCGTTTTCTTCCATGAGCTTGTCGGCGGGCTTGTAGGCACCCGACAGCATCATGGTGGCGGTGCCGACGTCATAGACCTGAACGACGGTGGGCTGCTTGCCGGCGCGGAAGGCGGCAATGGTGTTCTGCAAGGTGGCGTCGTAATTGCCCTGGCTGGTGCAGACGACTTCATAGTCCTTCTGCGAGGCGTTGAAGTTCTTGCACAGCGTGTCCACGACCCGGGCGAGATCGCCCGAAAGACCGAACCAGAAATCGAATTTTACCGGTTCCGCGAAGGCAGGCATCGCCAGCGCGGAGCTGAGCACGCCAGCGGCAAGGGCAGCAAAGCCCCGCTTGATGATCGTCATGATTTCTTCCCTCTTGAATGACTGTTGACAAGGGTCTTGCGCAAGTCCTTGCCCGCTCTCTTAGAGAAGGTATGTGACAGTTCTGTTGTGGCCTCCCGGGCCTGTGCACAGCTGGTCTTTCCTCCCCTCCGGCGGCTACAGCGGCATGAAAACGTCACACCGGCGCCTTAGGTAGCTAGGGCGACTGCCAAGGACGTAAAGGCCGTCATTGTTACCCGGCTAAAGGGGATGATAAAATGCTGGTGAAGCAGCTGACGCACGTGCCCATTACCGACAGGCAGGCGATGCGCGAAGGCCCGCGCGACAGCGCCACCCATTTGCGGCATGCAGCCGCCATTCCGGCTCTTGGCCAGATCGAAATCGGCGGCAAGGCGTCGCGCGCGAACGTCGGCGAGGCCTTGAAGGTGGTGGCCTGGAACGTCGAGCGGCTCCGTCATGTCGATGCCATTGCACGAACGCTTGCCGGGCAGGCCCCCGAAATCGTGCTGTTGTCCGAGGTGGACAAGGGCATGGCACGCTCCGGCAACGGCCATCCGCTCAGCGTGCTTGCCGACCGGCTCGGCCATGCCTTCGCCTATGGTGTCGAGTTCGTCGAACTCGCTGGCGGCAACGAGGCCGAGCGCATGGCAACCGGTGAAGCCGCCAACGCGGAAGGCTTTCACGGCAATGCCGTGACCAGTGGCATGCCGTTGCTGCGACCCTTCCTGGTGCGCCTGGACGCCGCCGGCGGCTGGTTTCGGCCGGAGCGCGGCCAACCGCGCATCGGCGGACGCATGGCGATCGGCGGCCAGGTGCGCATCGGCGACCGCAGGATGACGGTCGTCTCGGTGCACCTTGAAAACCGAACCGATCCGGCTGGCAGGGCAGCTCAGACACGCAAACTCCTCGACGCGATCGACAACTATGATGCGCAAGCGCCGGTACTGCTCGGCGGCGATTTCAACACGCTGACGGCAAGCCACGAGGAGCGCCATGACGACCCACGGGCGTGGATGGCTCGGGTCATGGCCGAACCGGACCGGCTGATCCATGCCGAGCGTCACGAGCCGCTGTTCGCGGCCCTTGCCGAGCGCGGCTATGATTGGCAGGCCGCCAACAATTTGGACCTGCCCACCCAGCGCCGGCCCGCCGGCACGCCGGTTGGCCGAATCGACTGGTTCTTCACGCGGGGCCTCGCGGCCAGCGCGCCGGCGGTTCTTCCGGCGGTGTTGCCGGATGGCAGCCCAAGCTCGGATCATGACGCCCTGACAGTGACCGTCCGCCTGAAATAACCGTCGTCTTCAATCGATGCGGCTGACCTGGCCTGTGCTCTTGCGGTCAGCTTGCGCCGCAAAAGCACGCTATGGTTGCAGGCGGCTTTATCGATCCTTCAACAGCCAAGCATTAATCAGTCATATTTCTTTCTTTATTTCCTGCGGGCCAGGGGGAATAAGATGCTGACGGTCTATAACTGCATCGTGAACCAGCACGATCTGAGGCTGGTTGCACTGGCAGCGCTGATTTGTGGAATTTCCTGTTTTTCAGCCGTCAATCTTCTTCATCACATAGGTCGCTCGACGGATCGAAATCGGCTTGCCTGGCTGACGATCGCCTCCACCTCGACCGGTTTCGGCATCTGGGCAACGCACTTCATCGCCATGCTTGCCTTCACGCCGGGAATCCCCAACGCCTATGATCCCGGACTTTCAGTACTCTCGCTCGCTGGCGCGGTGGCGGTTACGGCGGCCGGCATGTGGGTCGCCACCTTGCGCGACGAGCTTGATTACCATCTGGTCGGCGGCGCCGTTCTGGGCGGCGGTATTGCCGCCATGCACTACATCGGCATGGCGGCATTCGAGGTCGAGGGCCGGATCGAATGGAACCTGCTCCTCGTCGCCGTCTCCTTGCTGGCCGGCGTGACGCTCGCGGCGCTGGCTTTGCGCGTCGTCCTGCGCGGCTCGTCGCTGCCTGCGACGCTTGCCGGTGCGGTCTTGCTGACGCTGGCAATCTGCGGCCTGCACTTCATCGCCATGGCTGCCGTCTCGATCTTCCCGGATTCCTCGATCGCCATATCCCAACACACCGTCGCACCGACCTCGCAGGCCTTCGCCGCCGCTGCGGCCACTCTGGTGATCCTGGTGCTTTCGGCCACCGCGCTGTGGATCGACCTTCGCTTCCGCCGCCAAAAGCTTGAGGTCGACCGCATGCACGGTTTAGCCAACGCCGCGGTGGAAGGCCTGATCGTCTGCGATGGCAATCGCATCGTCAGTGTCAACGACAGCATGGCCAGGCTGACCGGCATGGTCGCCACGACACTGAACGGAAGGGAACTTGGCGACCTCTTCGATGAGCGCACCGCATCCGACCTGATCAACTTCCAGGGACAGCCCTGGGAGGCGGAACTGAGCAATCGCGACGGGATGAGAATTCCCGTCGAACTGATCGCCAGAAGCATCGACTATTGCGGCAAGCCTCACAATGTCGTCGCCGTCCGCGACATTCGCGAACGCAAGAAGGCGGAACAGGAAATCCTTCGCCTCGCTCATTTCGATCCGCTGACGGGGCTCGCCAACCGCCGTAGCTTTTCCAGCCGGCTTGATACCGAAATCGCCGCCACGAGCCGAGACGCAAAAGCCGGCAAGGGCGCGAGGGGCGGACATCTTGCGCTTCTGCTGCTCGACCTCGACCGGTTCAAGGAGGTGAACGATCTTTATGGGCATGGCGCAGGCGACGCGATGCTTCAGAAGGTGGCGAACTGCGTCTCCGGCGTTCTTCGCCACGGACAGATGCTGGCGCGCCTGGGCGGCGACGAATTCGCCATCATCGCCCCCAACCTGCCCGACCCGCAGGCGGCGAGCCGGATAGCCGACGCGGTGCTCGCCGCGATGCGCAAGGAGAACCGGCTCTCGGCGGGTGGCGGGCTGGTATCGGGGAGCATCGGCATCGCGCTCTATCCGCTGGACGCGGAAGACCAGGCCAGCCTCATCAGCCATGCGGATACCGCGCTCTATCGCGCCAAGACCGAAGGCAGGGACACCTATCGCTATTTCGAGGCGTCGATGGGCGCGGAGGCTCGCGACAAGCGCGTCATGGAGCACGAACTGCGCCAGGCAGTCGCGCGCGACGAATTCTATCTCGTCTATCAGCCGCAGAAGGAGATCAGCAGCGGCAAAATGGTCGGCTTCGAAGCCTTGATCCGTTGGCGGCATCCCGAACGCGGAGATGTTCCGCCGTCCATATTCATACCGCTGGCGGAGGACAGCGGCGCCATAGGCCAGATCGGAGATTGGGTGCTGACGGCAGCGTGCCGGGAGGCCGCCAGCTGGGAAAATCCACTGACGGTGGCCGTCAACGTCTCCGCGGTGCAGTTGCACAATCCGAACTTCAGCCGAAAGGTGCACGAGACCTTGCTCAAGTCCGGTCTCGCGGCAGCCAGGCTGGAACTCGAAATCACCGAGACGGCTCTGGTGAAGGACATGCCGCGCGCGTTGGCGAGTTTGCGACAGGTCAAGGCGCTTGGCGTGCGCGTGGCCATGGATGATTTCGGAACCGGCTATTCCTCCCTCTCCAACCTTCGCGCCTTCCCTTTCGACAAGATCAAGATCGACGGTTCCTTCATCAAGTCCGTCGACACCAACGGCCAGGTTGCGGCGATCGTGCGCGCCGTGCTCGGGCTGGGGCGCGGCCTGGGTCTGCCGGTGCTGGCGGAGGGCGTCGAGACGCTCGGCGAGTTGAAGTTCCTCGACGCCGAGGCTTGCGAGATCGGCCAGGGCTATTATCTGGGCAAGCCGGCGCCGATCGAGGCGTTCGGGGACCTGACCGGCCACGGCAAGCGTGTTCGGGGCCGAAGCGCCGACAGCCAGGATGGCAGCCTCGTATTGCTCAAGCCGAGCGTACGCTCGGCCTAGAGCTCTTTGCTTTTACGCAATTCCGGACGGAGAACCGTTACACACTTTCCTGGAAGTGCTCTGGCTCACGACCCGAGCGCCGTCTCGACCAGCCGCTTTGCATCGGGGCCCGCCCATTCGGCTGGACCGTTCATGTGGGCGATCAGGCAGCCTTCGCCGTCGATCAGCATGGTGACGGGCAGGCCGAGCGCCAGACCGCGCGTCTTGAGGTCGTTGAACAGTGTCATCGTCGAATCGCGGTAGTAGCCGAGCGTGTGCACACCGGTATCGGCGAGAAACTTCTTCGGTTTCACGTCGTCGCCGGCATCGACGTTGACGGCGACGACCTGAAAGGCGTCGCTGCCTTTCTCCTTTTGCAGCGCATCGAGCGCCGGCATTTCGGCACGGCAGGGCGCGCACCATGTGGCCCAGAGATTGAGCAGCACCGTCTTGCCGGCATGATCGGCGATCGTCATCGGCTTGCCGTCCGGACCGTGGAAGGCGAGGCTCCTCATCGACTGCGGCGGATCGGCCGGCAAAAGTGCCGCGACCTCGCCGGTGGCCGCGGCCGCGACCTTCTTGGCGCGATCGCTCTTGGCGGCGCAGGCGACATCGTCCTTGTCGCCGGCGGCTGCTTGGGGCGCGGCGCTGTTGCCAGACCGGCTCTCGCTGACATATACCGCGACCGCGCCGGCCAGCGCTCCCGCCACCAGGGCGGCGAGGATCAGGCGCCGGGCCGGGAAAAATCTGTTTCCGTCTGCCATATTCTCAAACTGCTCCGAAGCACGGGTTATAGCCATGAGCGACAAGAAGACCAGCAACCAGATGTGGGGCGGACGATTTGCCTCGGGTCCGGCCGCGATCATGGAAGCGATCAACGCGTCGATCTCGTTCGACCGCAAACTCTACGCGCAGGACATAAGAGGCTCGATCGCTCATAGCGAGATGCTGGCGCAAACGGGCATTATTTCGGCGGCCGATCAAGAAAAAATCGCTCACGGTCTGAACACGATCCTGAAAGAGATCGAGGGCGGCAGCTTCGAGTTTTCGACGCGGCTGGAAGACATCCACATGAACATAGAGGCCCGCCTTGCCGATCTCATCGGTCCGGCGGCCGGCCGGCTGCACACCGCCCGTTCGCGCAACGACCAGGTGGCCGTCGATCTGAGGCTCTGGGTCAAGGACGAATGCTTTCGTGTCGCCGAGGCGTTGAAAGGCTTGATCATGGCCCTCCTGGCGCGAGCCGAGGAACATGCGGCGACCGTCATGCCGGGTTTCACCCACATGCAGGCGGCGCAGCCGGTCACTTTCGGCCATCATTGCATGGCCTATGTCGAGATGTTTTCGCGCGACCTGTCGCGCGTGCGCGACGCCATCGAACGGATGGACGAGAGCCCGCTCGGTGCCGCCGCCCTTGCCGGCACCAGCTTCCCGATCGACCGTCACCAGACCGCGAGCGCGCTCGGCTTTCGCGAGCCGATGCGCAATTCGCTGGACAGCGTCTCAGACCGCGATTTCGCGCTGGAATTCCTTGCCATGGCGGCGATCTGCGCCACTCACCTGTCGCGGCTGGCCGAGGAGATCATCATCTGGTCGACGCCACAATTCGGCTTCATCAGGCTGTCGGATAGTTTTTCCACCGGCTCCTCGATCATGCCGCAGAAGAAGAACCCCGACGCGGCCGAACTGGTTCGCGGCAAGACAGGCCGCGTCAACGGCCATCTGGTCGGCCTGCTGACGGTGATGAAGGGCATGCCTTTGACCTACGGCAAGGACATGCAGGAGGACAAGGAATCGGTGTTCGACGCGGCCGAGACGCTCGACCTGATGCTGGCCGCGATGACCGGCATGGTTGCGGACATGACGGTCAATGCCGCCGCGATGAAGAAGGCCGCCGGCTCCGGCCACGCCACCGCCACCGACCTCGCCGACTGGCTGGTGCGTACCTTGGGCCTGCCGTTCCGCGAGGCCCATCATGTCACCGGCCGCGCGGTGGCGCTGGCCGAACACAGGAAGGTCAGCCTGGAAAAGCTTTCGCTGGAGGATCTGCAATCGATCAACCCAGGCATCACTTCCGACATATTCTCGGTGCTGGCGGTGCAGAACTCGGTCAAGAGTCGCACCAGCTTCGGCGGCACCGCGCCATCGGAAGTGAGAAAGCAGATCCGCTATTGGAAAAAGCGTCTCGCCAAGGCGTAATGCCGGATATCGCGATCAGCAATATCCGGGGTGCAATGCACCGAGAACTCGGCTAAAAGCAGCGGCGGACAGAGAGTTTCGGACGGATGGATCGATGACCGGAAGCAGGATTTTGGTGACGCTGACGCTGCTTGCGGCGCTTGCCTTCGTGACCGCCTGCGGCCGCAAGGCGGGCCTGGACACGCCCTATGAGGCGGCTGTCCAGGCACGCAAGGATGCCGAGAAGGCCCACCAGCCCGTGCCGCCGGAACCGGAAAAACCGGTCGTGGACAAGAAGTTCATTCTCGACCCGCTGATCTAGCGCCGATGAAGGCGGGATTGGTCTTGTCCAAACCCGATCGCATCGTGCCTCAACTTCCGGAACCACACTCGTGAACCATTTCGACTACCGCGATGGCGTGCTGCATGCCGAGGACGTGGCGATCCCTGATATCGCCGCACAGGTCGGCACGCCGTTCTATTGCTATTCGACGGCGACCCTGACTAGGCACTACCGTGTCTTCGTCCAGGCCTTTGCCGGGCTCGATACGCTGGTCTGCTACGCCATGAAGGCCAATTCCAACCAGGCGGTGCTGCGGACCTTGGCCAAGCTCGGCGCCGGCGCCGACGTCGTCTCGGAAGGCGAATTGCGCCGGGCTCTCGCCGCAGGAGTCCCGGCCGGCAAGATCCTGTTCTCGGGCGTCGGCAAGACCGCCCGCGAAATGGACTTTGCGCTCCAAGCCGGCATTCTCTGCTTCAACGTCGAATCCGAGCCGGAACTCGAGCTGTTGTCGGCACGTGCCGTGGCGCTCGGCAAGGTGGCGCCTATCTCGCTGCGCATCAATCCCGATGTCGACGCCAAGACCCACAAGAAAATCTCAACCGGCAAGGCTGAAAACAAGTTCGGCATTCCCTGGCAGCGGGCGCGCCAGGTCTATGCCCGCGCGGCAACGCTTCCGGGCATTAAGGTCACCGGCATCGATACCCATATCGGCAGCCAGATCACCGAGTTGCAGCCCTTCGACGACGCCTTCGCCCTGCTGGTCGACCTGGTCGGAGCGCTGCGCGGCGACGGCCACGCCATCGAGCATGTCGATCTCGGCGGCGGTCTCGGCATTCCCTACCGCGTCGACAACAACCCGCCCCCCTTGCCCGACGCCTATGCCCAGATCGTCCGCAAGCATGTCACCAAATTGGGTCTCAAGGTGATGTTCGAGCCGGGCCGGCTGATCGTTGGCAATGCCGGCATCCTGGTCTCGGAAGTGATTTTCGTGAAGGAAGGCGACGCCAAGAATTTCCTCGTTGTCGACGCTGCCATGAATGACCTGATCCGGCCGACGCTCTATGATGCCTTCCACGAGATCAGGCCGGTCGTGCAGCCGCCGGCCGACGCGCCGCGCATGATGGTCGACGTAGTCGGCCAAGTCTGCGAGACCGGCGATTATCTCGGCCTCGACCGCGACCTGCCCCGGCTGATGGCGGGCGATCTCGTCGCCGTTTCCACCGCCGGCGCCTATGGCGCGGTCCAGGCCGGCACCTACAACACTCGCCTGCTGGTGCCGGAGGTGCTGGTCGACGGCGACCGTTTCCATGTCGTGCGTCCGCGCCCGACCTATGACGAGCTGATCGGGCTGGATTCGGTGCCGGACTGGCTTGCGTAAGCCGCCCTGCCGCGACGCTATAACCGGTTCTGGATGAGTGCCCTTGCGTCGGCGATCCTGTCCTCGTCGCGGCGGTAGAAGGTCCATTGCCTGATGCGCTTGGTTCTGAGCAGGCCGGCCTGGACGAGCACGCGCATATGCTCGGAAAGCGTCGCCTGAGTGATGCCGAGCTTCTCGGCGATCAGCAGCGCGCAGACGCCGTCCTCGACCAGATCGCCATCCGCCTGTGCCCGGAAATGCGCACGTGGATTCTTGAGCCAGTCGAGAATCTGCAGTCTGCGCTCGTTGGCGATCGCCTTGAAGACATCAACCTCTTGCATTTAGCCATTTTGCCAAGTTACTAATTGCTGTCAATCCCAAGGAGATTTTGATGTCGCAGGGCAACGTCGTCACACGCGGACGCATCGCCGCGATGGAACCGCGCATCCGCCCCTATATCAGGCACACACCGGTTCTGCGCGTCGACATGGCCGACTTCGATCGGGGGCCATTGGCGATCGACCTCAAGCTCGAATGCCTGCAGCATTCCGGCTCGTTCAAAGCCCGCGGCGCCTTCACCAACCTCCTGGAGCGGCCGGTTCCCGAGGCCGGCGTCGTCGCCGCATCGGGCGGCAATCATGGCGCTGCCGTCGCCTACGCCGCCATGCGGCTTGGCCACAGAGCAACCATCTTCGTTCCCGAAGTGAGCCCGCAGGCCAAGCTGGACCGCATCCGGGCCTATGGCGCCGACCTCGTTGTCGGCGGCGCCCGCTATGCCGAAGCGCTGGCCGCCAGCGAACGGTTCGCCGAGGAAACCGGCGCCTTGCAGATCCACGCCTTCAACCAGGAGGAGACGCTGGTCGGCCAAGGCACTCTCGGGCTCGAAATCGAAAGCGATCTGCCTGAGATCGACACGCTGCTGGTCGCCGTCGGTGGTGGCGGCCTGATCGGCGGCATCGCCGCCTGGTATGCCGGCCGCATCCGCATCGTCGCCGTAGAGCCCGAGGGTGCGCCGACGCTTCATCGCGCCTTCGAGGCCGGCCATCCGGTGGACGCGCCGGCGGAAGGCATCGCCGCCGATTCGCTGGCGCCCAAGCGGGTCGGCGAGATGATGTTCCCGATCGCCGAAGCCTTCGTCGAACGCTCCATCCTGGTCAGCGACGACGACATCATCGCCGCCCAGAAGGCGCTCTGGAACCGCGTGCGCATCATCTCGGAGCCGGGTGGTGCCGCCGCCTTTGCCGCGATCCTGTCCGGCCGCTACGCGCCGACACCGGGCGAACGGGTCGCCGTGCTGGTCTGTGGGGCCAACGCAAACCCCGCCAATTTCTGATTGCAACCATTTCGGCAGGCTTCACGTTTTCTCAAACTGCCTCGCCTTTGCCGTGTTTACTGGTATTCTTCGAGTCGTGAGGCTTGGGCTATCCCGTCCGCCTCGCCGCATGATCCCGAAAAATAGAATCCAAGTTTCGGAACAGATCATGCCCAAAGAGATAGAGCCCATTGCGGTCCTTCAGGACGGAACAGGGCTCCAGGAAGGGCCGATGACCGAACGACCCACCTTCAGCAGCAATCGCGGCCTGGCCGGACGCCTGGCCTTGAGCCGGCTGGCGACGCGGGTCTCGATGGCGATCGAGCGTGGCTGGCCGCTGCTGCTTCCGCTCATTGTCGTCGTCGGCCTGTTTCTCAGCGTCTCCTGGTTCGGTATTTTTCCCCGGCTGCCGGACGTGGTGCGCATCGGCCTTATCGCCATGTTTTGCCTGGCAGGTCTGGCGGCGCTTTATCCGCTGCGCTTTTTCCGCATACCTGGCGCGGCCGAGATCGATCGCCGCATCGAAGCCGCCAACAGACTGCTGCACAGCCCGGTGCAGGTGCAGAGCGACCGGCCCAGCGGCCAGGAAAGCAGTTTCTCGCAGGCGCTCTGGCGCGAGCACCAGAAGCGAATGGCTGGAAAGCTCGACAATCTCGGCGCCGATCTGCCGCGCACGCGCGTGCCGGAGCGCGACCCGTGGGGATTGCGCGCCGTGGCGGCGCTCCTGCTGGTCACTGCCTTTGCCTTCTCCTTCGGGCCGACCGGCGGCCGGCTGACAGATGGGTTCAGCGCACATGGCACGCTCGACGCCGTACCGCCGCGCATCGACGCATGGGTGACGCCGCCGGCCTATACCGGCAAGCCGCCGATCTTCCTGACTGCCGACGCCAACCAGGCGACCCCGACTTTTCATGTCCCCGAGGGAAGCGACGTCTCCCTGCGCGTTACCGGAGGCTCGGGCGAGGAAACGCTTGCCTATGCCGACAAGGACGGCAATGCGCGCGCCATCGACCCCGCAAGCCCGCAAGCCGCCGCCAAGCCGGCAGCAAGCCCGGCGGTGTCGTCCGCCTCGCCTTCGAAGGTGCGCCAGTTCGCCAGCAAGCTGACCGGCGACGGGACGCTGACGCTGAAATCGGGGGAGGATCAGCTTGGCCGCTGGGCTTTCGCCGTCATCCCGGACAAGCCGCCGCGGATCCGCTTCGTCGGCGAGCCCAAGCGCGCCGCCAACGGCGCCTTCGAGCTCAACTATCAGATCGATGACGATTACGGCGCCGCCACCGCCAAGGCGGTCTTCGCGCTGGCCGACCCGCAGCCGCCGGGTGCGCATCCGCTCTATGGTCCGCCGGAAATGCCGCTGACACTGCCGCGCCGCGGCGGCAAGTTGAATGCCGCCAAGACCACGAAAGACCTGACCGAGCATGTCTGGGCCGGCAGCAGCATCAAGCTGACGCTAGTCGCCACCGACGACGCCGGCCACACCGCCTCAAGCGAAACCAAGACGCTCGCGATGCCCGAGCGGCCGTTCACCAACCCGCTGGCACGCGCGGTGATCGAACAGCGCCGCCTGCTTGCGCTCGACGCCAATGCCAAGCCGCGCGTGCTCGACCTGATGGAGGCCATCACGCTGCGGCCTGAAGACACGTTCGATACCATGTCCCACTACCTCGCCATCATGAGCGCAATGAGCCGGCTGAAGCTGGCGGTGAACGACGATCAATTGCGCAGCGAGGTTGCCTACCTCTGGGAGATCGCGCTTGGTATCGAGGAGGGCAACCTCTCGGCGGCCGAAAAGCGGCTGCGCCAGGCCCAGCAGGCACTGCAGGACGCCATCAAGAATGGCGCCAGCGATGCCGAGATCGAGAAGGCGATGAAGGAACTGCGCGAGGCGATGAACCAGTTCCTGCAGGAGTTCGCCGAACGCGCCAAGCAGAACCCGAACGCGCCGCAGATGCAGCAGAACGGCCAGGAGCTGCGCCAGAGCGACATCGACCGCATGATGGACCAGATCGAAAATCTGGCGAAGTCCGGCGATCGCGACAAGGCCCAGCAATTGCTGTCTCAGTTGCAGGACATGATGAACAACCTCCAGGCCGGCCGCCAGCAGCAGGGGGGCGAGCAGGACAGCCAGATGCGTCAGCAGATGGACAAGCTTGGCGAGATCCTGCGGCGGCAGCAGGAGATGATGAACGACACCTTCCGCATGGATCAGATGCAGCGCGGCGAGCGCCAGCGCGGCCGCAACCGCGACGAGCAGCTTGGCCAGAACGATGAGCAAGGTCAATCTGGCGAAAACGGCAAGCCCGGCGAGAATGGCGAGCCAAAGCCTATGACGCCGCAGGAATTCGCCGATGCGCTGAAGCAGCTGCAGGAGGGCCAGGGCCAGCTGAAGAGCGATCTGGAGCAGCTGAAGAAAGGCCTCGAGGGCATGGGCATGGAGCCCAATGAAGGATTTGGCGAGGCCGGCAAGTCCATGGGCAGCGCCGAGCAGGCGCTTGGCGAGGGCCAGGGCGACGAGGCCGTCGGCCACCAGGGCCGGGCGCTCGAGGCGCTGCGCAAGGGCGCCAAGGACATGATGAAACAGATGCAGGCCATGCAGGGCGACCAGGGCGGCAGCCAGCAAGGCGGCCGCCAGCAGGATGCCGACCGCGACCCGCTCGGCCGGCCGCGCGCCAGCCAGGGTCCCGATTTTGGCGATTCGGTGAAAGTGCCCGACGAGATCGACGTTCAGCGCGCGCGCCAGATTCTGGAAGCGATCCGCAAGCGGCTCGGCAATGCGCTCAGCCCCGACATCGAGCGCAGCTATCTGGAACGGCTGCTGGAGCTGAAATAGGAAACGGCGAGAGCGACCAGCTTCATTTCCATGGAGCCGTCTACCTGTTGACGAACGCCTCGCGGATTGCCTCCTGCATGCCGTCGATTGCTTCGCCTGACGCATTCGGGTTGCGATGCATCACCACATTGGAGGAATCGATGTCGCCGAACCCGTCCGCGGACGTCAGCTCTCGGCAGTCCGCCGGAATGTTGCTGCGTGAGATCGGCGCGATCGCCAACCCCGAGGTGACGGCAAGCTTCAGGCCGCCATTGGTATCGCTTGTATAGGCGACGCGGTAGGCAAGGCCGCGCTGCTCCAGCGATTTGATGGCGAAGTCCTTACACCAGCCGGCGCGGTTGTAGAGCGCGATCGGCACCGGGCGCTCCTCATGCATGTGATGCAGGTTCGACGTCACCCAGACAGTCGGATCATGCATCAGCACTTCGCCGCCGGAAGGATCCTGCCATTCGAACACCACGCATAAATCCAGCTCGCCGGCGGCGAGCGCCGCGATCTGCGCCTCCGAATGCGCGTAGCGTACGGTGACCTCGACCTTGGTGTGACGCTTCGAAAATGCGCCGAGCGCGCGCGACAGGATGGCGTGGCCATATTCCTCCGGAATGCCGATGCGAACCGGCCCACCGAGCGGCGCCGCCGCCATCGACGCCGCCGTTTCATCGAGCAGCGAAACGATACGGCGGGCATTGACGATGAGTTCGCCGCCACGCCGCGTCAGCGCGACGCCGCGTGAACCTCGCTCGAACAGGCTGTCGCCGACCAGCTCTTCGAGCTTCTTCATCTGCATCGACACGGCCGATTGCGTGCGGCCGGCCTGCTCGGCGGCCCTCGTGAAATTGCCGGCCTCGGCTATGGCGACAAAGGTACGCAGGAGATCACTGTCGAGGGTTGGCCGCATGGCATCCATCATAAGCAGATTTGATCGCTGGCATCATTTCAATTCGTTTGCAACATGTCAAACGCCGAACGATAATCGCCTCACCCATTGGATATGCAGTCGCGAAATCGGCTGCGGACCAATCAAGAGTCCTCACTCGTGCCCGCTACCCGAAAACGGTGGCGGGTTCTTTTTGATCTGGTGAGCGTCGCCGGATCGGATGCGCGGGAGCCTGAACGGATGCAGAATAGGATGGTGCGTGGCATCCTGAGCCTGTGCCTGGGCGTGCTGGTCTTCTCGCTGCAGGATCCGCTCGTCAAAGCCGTGTCGAGCGGCTACCCGGTGACCGAGGTGATGGCGATCCGCTCGATCGTAGCCTTGCCGATCCTGATCGTTCTGGTTCACGCCGATGTCGGGCTGCGGGCAATCCTGTCGAAACGGTTCGGCCTGCTGACGATACGCGCCTTCATCCAGTTCACCTCCTACACGGTCTATTACCTGGCCATCGCCGCCCTTCCGCTGGCCGACGCCGTGGCGCTTTATTTCATGGCGCCGCTCTGCATCATGGCGATGGCCGGCCCCTATCTCGGCGAGCGCGTTTCCTGGCGGACGCTGTCGACCGTGCTGATCGGCATGCTTGGCGTTCTGGTGATGCTGCGCCCCGGCGCCGGACTGTTCGACTGGGCGGCCTTGCTGTCGCTGGGCTCGGCCGTGCTCTACGCCTTCTCGCAGCTGATGGCTCGCAAGATCGGCGATACCGAATCGTCCACTGTCATGGCCTTCTACCAGAACGGCGCCTATCTTACCGGCGCGGCCGTCGTCGCCGGCACGTTTCACCTTGCGGGCATAACCCACGCCGTCCACCCGAGCCTCGAATTCCTGGTGCGACCATGGATCTGGCCGACGCTGCCGGATTTCCTCAAGATGGCCGCCTGCGGTTTCGTCGCCTCGGCCGGCATGATCCTGCTCTCGCAAGGCTACCGGCTGTCGCCGGCCAACCGCGTCGCCACCTTCGAATACACCGGTATCCTGTGGTCGCCGCTGTGGGGTTTCCTGTTCTTCGCCGAGGTGCCCAGGTCAGCAACGGTGATCGGCGCGGCGCTCATCATCGGCGCCGGCCTGCTGGCACTCAACACCGAGCGCCGCGCCAGCCCGGCACCGGCGCTTGTCGCCAGGGATCCAGCCTGATCAGGCGAAGCAGATCAGCGCCCGTTCGACGCGAGAGCGAATCTCGGCGAGCGTGAAGGGCTTTTGCACGACATCGAGGATGATGCCGTTCAATTCATCGGCGCGCTCGCGCTGGTCGGCATAGCCGGTCATCAGCATGACCTTCATCGCGGGAAAAAGCGCGGCTGCCGCAACCGCCATCTCGATGCCGTCCATCTCGGGCATGCGTATGTCGGAGACGACGAGATCGTACCCGCCTTTTGCGGCGCGGATCAGCGAAAGCCCCTGCGCGCCATCGGCGGCGATATCGATTGCGTGGCCGGCGCGTTCGAGCGCGCGGGCTGCGAGGGTGCGGACGGACTCATCGTCCTCGACGATCAAAAGCTTTGCCATGGCCGGCATATTTGGTGGCGAAACGTTGACTTTTCCTGAAAACCCAGGCGCTCGCCCAGACTAATTTTCCTGACACCGTTAAGGCCTTTTTCAGGATTCACCGGTGCGAGGCACTCGCCTTACACATCGCCTTTCACCACACCCACGAACGGCAATTCACGGAAAGCATGCGCCACATCCATGCCATAGCCGACGACGAAATAATCGGGGCAGTCGAAGCCGACATAATCGGCATTGAGCGCGGTCTGGCGGCGCATGCGCTTGTCGAGCAGCACGGCGATGGAACAGCTTTTCGCGCCACGCGACAGCATCAGGTCGCGCGTGAAGCTCAGCGTCTTGCCCGATTCCAGAATGTCGTCGATCAACAGCACGTCACGGCCTGCAATCTCGTTGTCGATGTCGCGCAGCACCCTCACCTCGCCACTGGTTGTGCCGGCGCCATAACTGGAGATGAAGATGAACTCGACTTCCGGCGACAGGCCGACATCATGCATGGCGCGGATCAGGTCGGCGGCGAAGATGAACGAGCCTTTCAGCACCGAAATCACCAGGAGATCGTGATAATCGTGCCCGGCGATCTCCTTGGCAAGTTCGAGATTGCGCCGCGCGATCGCCGATGCCGAAAACAGGACTTCGATGTCCTTGCCGCGCACGTTTGGCATTTCTCGCCCCCTCCAGTTTTTTTCCGAAACGCCTTCACACCGAGCGTGTGTTGAGAGTCAGGTCAGACCGAGCCGAAAGCAGTGGTTTCCGAGAACCGGAGCGGAGCGTACGTGAGCACCGGAAGCGCAGGGAACCACCGTTTGCAGGCCGGCTTCACCTGAATATCGACACACGCTATTCGGCGAAGGTGACCAAAACGGTCCTTACCCCGTTCTTAGGCACGTCGAGCCGGCTGGCAAAGCCGAATCTTTCGCCCGATGCCAGCGAATGGCCAGATGTCCCCAGCGTATAGCGGGTTGTCCGGCCGTCATTGCCCGTCACCCGGATTTCGAGTGGCGGCATTGTCGCGGGCCTCGTCCCGTCATTGGCGGCCTCGCCGTCGACGAACAGCACCGGATTGGCGCCGGAGGCATCGATGCGTGACGTCACGCCTGAAATGGTCAGCGCCGACGCTCGCGCGCCGGGCAGGAACGGTGCCTGGCGCACCAGCGCATGGCCGCCCGAGACCCAGAAGGCGGCAAGGGCGGCGCCGATGCCGGCGATCCAGAAGATCGGACCGCCGCGCGAGGCCGGCGGCCGTTCCGCTGGCATTTCCGGCTTGCGCAGCATGTCCATGCCTTCGATGGCCGGGGGGACAATCGCACGCGGCAGCGGCGTCACATTTCCGACTGGTGGGGCCGGCCGCGGCAACACCATATAATCCGCATCGATGATATCAGCCGCCGGGGCGCGCAAGATCCGGTCCGCCGCGGCAATTGCCGCGGGATCGGTCATGATTTCGCCGGAAACCGGGCGCGCGGTTCGTTCGTCAGCCATCATGGCCCCAGTATTGCGCGTGTTCGCTTTTCGTTTCTTTTGCGTAAACACAAATGGTTAACGCTTCCCCACCGGAGCCCTCTTGAAGAGCCTAAACGAGCCAGGAATTAACCGCCGGTTAACCATGCCGGCCGATGGTCTTTTCACAAAACAGGCCGGTTCGCCGCGGCCAGGAAATTCAGGTCGTCGAAATTGATTCGCTTCGAAAATGTCGGCCTCCGCTATGGCATGGGTCCGGAAATCCTCCGCGACATCTCCCTGCACATACCGGAGCGCTCCTTCCAGTTCTTGAGCGGGCCTTCGGGTGCCGGCAAGACGACATTGCTGCGCCTTTTGTTCATGTCGCTGAAACCGACGCGTGGACTGATCACCATCTTCGGCAAGGACCGCTCGCGCATCTCGCGCACCGAACTGCCGCATCTGCGCCGCCGCATCGGCGTGGTGTTCCAGGACTTTCGCCTGCTCGACCACATGACCACCTATGAGAATGTCGCGCTGCCGCTGCGCGTGCGCGGGCGCGAGGAAGCGAGCTACCGCACCGATGTCACCGAGTTGTTGAAATGGGTGGGGCTGGGCGAGCGCATGCATGTGCTGCCGCCGGTCCTGTCCGGAGGCGAGAAGCAGCGCGCCGCGATCGCGCGCGCCCTGATCGAGCAACCGGAGATCCTGCTCGCCGACGAGCCGACCGGCAATGTCGATCCGCCGCTGGCGCGGCGGCTGCTGCGGCTGTTCATCGAGCTCAACCGGCTTGGCACCGCCGTTGTGATCGCCACGCATGACCTTGGCCTGATGGAGCAGGTCGACGCGCGCCGCATGATCCTGGCCGGCGGAAGGCTTGATATCTATGACTGAGCTGTCGGCCGACCATTTCGAGGAGCAGGATGCCGAGGCGGTGGAGGCGAGGCCGCGCGCGCAACGCAAGATGGCGCCGATCGTGCCGGCGCAAAACATTGCCGGCCGCGCGCTGGTGCTGGTCATCGCCATCATGACTTTCCTGTCCTGCCTGACCTTCGGCGCGGTGACCCTGGTGCGCGACACAGCCTCGGTTTGGGAAAACCAGATCTCGCGCGAGGCGACGATCCAGATCAAGCCGGCCGACGGCCTCGACATGGAGGCGGCGCTTACCCAGGCGTCACGGATCGCCGGTGAATTCCCTGGCGTGAAGTCGACCCGGATCATCGACCGCGAAGCGACCGCAAGGCTGCTGGAGCCCTGGCTGGGTTCGGGCCTCAACATCGACGACCTGCCCGTGCCGCGCCTGATCATCGTCACCATCGACGAGAGCAGCCCGCCTGACTTCGCCGCCATGCGCGCCGCGATCACGCCGAAACTGCCGAGTGCATCGCTCGACGACCACCGCACCTGGGTCGACCGGCTGGTGGCCATGGCCCGTACCACGGTGACCATAGGCGTTGCCGTTCTGGCCTTGATGCTGTCGGCGACGGTGCTGACCGTGGTGTTCGCGACCCGTGGCGCCATGGACGGCAACGGCCACATCATCGAGGTGCTGCATTTCGTCGGCGCCGAGGCGCGCTTCATCGCACGCGAATTTCGCCGGCATTTCTTGGTCACCGGCATGAAGGGCGCAGCCGCCGGCGGAGCGGCGGCGGTGCTTGTCTTCATCGTGTTTTCCTGGTGGTCGTCACGCAACATAGCAACGCCGCAGGCCGATCAGGCGACTGCTTTGTTCGGTAACTTCGCCATCGGCTCGGCGGGTTACGCAGGTGTCGTCCTGATGGTGCTGGTGATTGGCGCGCTGACGGCGGCAACCTCGCACGTCACCGTCGTTGCCTATCTCAGCGACATCGACGTTCGCCAACCCGATGCATGAAAGGACCTCGTCTTGGCTTGGACGGAAACAGGGCGATCACGGAGAAAGAATTCGCGTAACGCAAAGTGCGTCTTTTACCTATCAAAGGCCGCATTTGAGGATTAACTATATGACCATGGACGTGCGGGATTCGACCGGGACGGCTGGACAGTTGCCAGTGGTGGTTGACCGTTGGCGCGGCCGTGGCAGGGTTAGCCATCTAAGGACCGCCCTGCGCTTCTCCGCTCTCTCCCTGCTTGTGCTTGCAACAGTGTTCGCTGGCGGCTTTGGCTGGTTCGCCAGCAAGGTCAGTCATCTGACCACGCCCGCCAACCCGGCCAAGGCCGACGCCATCATCGTGCTGACCGGCGGCCAGTCGCGCCTCGACGCCGCGATGGAGCTGCTCGCATCCGGCAAGGGCGAGCGGCTCTTGATCAGCGGCGTGCACCCCTCGGCCAGCCGGCGCCAGCTTCAGGCGGCGACCGGCGGCGACAAGAAACTGTTTTCCTGCTGCGTCGACATCGATCGCGCCGCGCTCGACACGATCGGCAATGCCGAGGAAAGCGCCAAATGGGTGGAAAACCATGCCTATGGCACGGTGATCCTGGTGACCAACAATTATCACATGCCGCGCAGCCTTTTGGAGATGGGCCGGCTGCTGCATGGCGCCAAGCTCGAACCCTACCCGGTGGTCAATTCCAACCTGGATAATGGCAGTTGGCTGACCAAGCCACGGGCAGTGCGCGTGCTGTTCACCGAATACACCAAGTACCTGCTGGCGCTGGCTCGCGGGTTTATCCCGGTGAAGCCGACGCCTGAGGGAATCGCCCTGGCCGAGACCGCCGCCGGCGGCTGAGCCGCGTCATTGCTTGGCGACAGCCCCTGAAACGCCCTTGAGGCGCGCGATCTCTTGTTCAAGGTCTTGGATGCGCCGGTCGCGCTCGCCAAGCGCGGCTGCCACATCAGCCGCCTCGAAGCGCTGCGGTATATGTTGCGGGCAATTGGCATCCCATGCCGAGACGGTGAACAGGATGATCTGCTCGGGACGCGCCTTGTAGTCCGGCGGCATCAGCCTCGCCGTCAACTCGGCATCGTCCTCGACAACGCGCGCCGTACCCCAGATCTTGATGCGCTGGCGCATCATGTAGTCGATCAGGAACAGGAAGGCCCTCGGATTGTCGGCCAGATTGCCCTGCGTGATGAATTGCCTGTTGCCGGAAAAATCCGCGAAGCCGATCGTCTTCTCGTCGAGCACCTTGAGAAAGCCGGCAGGGCCGCCGCGGTGCTGGATATAGGGCTGGCCGTCGCCATTGGCCGTCGACAGGAAGATGCTGGTCTGCATTTCGATGAATGCGGCGAGGTCCGGTGTGATCGCCGACTGCCAGCCGCCGCGCTCCTCGACGCGGGCGTAGGACTGGCGCGAGCCCTTGCGCGCCTGGATCGCCTTGACCGTCGGCGTGAAGGCGACATCGCTGGTAAAAGCGTGTGCGTTCATCGAAACCTCCTTTGCCTGAATGCTTCTAAAGACCGAGCTCCGACAGCGTCGGATGGTCGTCCGGCCGCCGGCCGAGCGGCCAGTGATATTTGCGCTCGGCCTCGGCGATCGGCAGGTCGTTGATACTGGCGATGCGCAGCCGCATCAGCCCGTGCTCGTCGAATTCCCAGTTCTCGTTACCGTAGCTGCGGAACCATGAGCCGCTGTCGTCGCGCCATTCATAGGCGAAGCGCACGGCGATGCGGTTGCCGTGGAAGGCCCAGACCTCCTTGATCAGCCGGTAGTCGAGTTCGCGCCTCCATTTGCGCGTCAGGAACGCCTGGATGGCATCGCGGCCTTGCAGGAACTCGGCGCGGTTGCGCCAACGGCTGTCCGCCGTATAGGCGAGCGCCACCCGCGCCGGATCGCGCGAGTTCCAGGCATCCTCGGCCATGCGCGCTTTCTGGGCTGACGTCTCGGCGGTGAAGGGCGGAAGCGGCGGGCGGCTCTCAGACATGGGATTTCCTCTGCGGCATGAGGTGGGGACCGGCGGGCATCGCCGCTCCTATCCGGATTCAGGCAGCATTGCGGGCGGAAACAACCGGAAAATCGATCTCGGTCTGGGCAACCTCATTGATATAGTTGGTCCAGACGTTCAGGGCGACATGCTGGACAATCTCGATGATCTCTCCGTCGTCATAGCCCGCGAGCCTGACAGCGGCGATATCCTCCTGGGCGACATGTCCGCGGCTTTGCGCAACCCGGGCGGCAAAACCCACCGCCGCGGCTGCCTTGGGGTCCATGGAGCCGCCATGGCGATTGGCCATCATCTCGGCATCGTCGAGGCTTGCGAGCGTCTTGCCGAGATAGGTGTGCGCGCACAGGCAGTAGTTGCAGCCATTGATCTCGGCGATCGCCAGCGCGATGCGCTCGCGCGTCGGCGCCGGAAGCCGGCCCCTGGCCAGCGCGCCCATCATGCCGAGATAGCCTTCCAGCGCCGCCGGACTGTTGGCGACCATCCGAAACAGGTTCGGCACGACACCAAGCTGTTTTTCCACCACTTGCAGCATGGGCTGCGCGGCGGCGGGAGCGGCAGCGATGGACGAAGGCGTAGCGATGCGGGGCATAGAGATTTCCTGGTTGAGGTGTGCCCCCGTTATATGCAGCCTTCCATGTTGCGGATGTAGATGCCATATTTGCAACCAACCCTTCCATTTTCTGGAAGAAATGATGGATCGTCTCGAAGCCATGTCCCTTTTCGTCGCGGCGGCGGAGGGCGGCAGCCTTTCCGCCGCCGCGCGCCATTCGGACGTTCCGTTGGCAACAGTCAGCCGCAAGGTCTCCGAACTGGAGCGGTACCTGAAGACACGCCTGTTGAACCGCTCGACGCGGCGGCTGACACTGACCGACGCCGGCCATGCCTATCTCACTGCCTGCCGCCGCATCCTCGACGAGGTCGGCGACGCCGAACGCACCGCCGGCGGCGAATACAGCGCCCCGACAGGGGAATTGATCGTCACCGCGCCGATCGTCTTCGGCCGCCTTCACGTGCTACCGGTCGTCACCGACTTCCTCGCCGCCTATCCCCTGGTGGACATCCGCCTGACGCTCGGCGACAGGATAAGCCAGTTGGCCGAGGATCATATCGACCTCGCCGTCCGTATCGGCAGGCTGCCGGATTCGCGCATGGTCGCCATCAGGGTCGGTTCGATCGGTCATGTTGTCTGCGCGAGCCCTGCCTATCTGGCCGGACGCGGCATTCCAGAAATTCCAGGAGATCTCGAGGCGCACAGCTGCATTACCTTCGAGGGCCTTGGCTCGCTCGCCACCTGGACCTTCACCGTGGACAAGGCTGATTTTGTCGTGCCGGTCCGATCAAGGCTCCGGGTCAACACCGCCGAGGCGGCGATTGATGCGGCGATCGCCGGTGTCGGAGTGACACGGGTGCTTTCCTACCAGATTGTCGCCGCCGCACGCTCGGGAACACTGCGCCCCGTGCTCAGGGATTTCGAACCCGAGCCTTGGCCGGTAAACCTGGTGCATGCGGGCCAGGGCCGGCTGCCGGTGAAACTGCGCGCCTTCCTCGACTTCGCCGCCCCCCGCCTGAGGGAACGCCTGGCGCAGGCGACCTGGTAGGACGGGCAGTATCGCACCGTTTCCTTTTTCTCCGCGCTTGGTGTAACCAACGCACACTTCCTCACCGGACCTCCCCCATGCTCTATGTCAGATCGCTGGCGTTCAATTTCGTCTTCTACGTCAATCTGATCGTCCAGATGATCCTCTGGACCCCGTACTATTTCCTGTCGCCCCGCCACCGCGCCTGGTTCGTGCCGAAATTCTGGTCGCGCACCTCGATGTGGCTCTATGACAAGATCGCCGGCACCAAAAACGACATCACCGGGCAGGAAAACCTGCCCGAGGGCTCCTTCATCCTGGCGCCCAAGCACCAGTCGTTCTGGGACGCCATCGCCTTCTTCCCCTTCCTCCAGGACCCGCTCTACATCCTCAAGCGCGAGCTGACCTGGATCCCCTTCTTCGGCTGGTACATCTTGAAGATGCGGATGATCCCGGTGCATCGCGGCAGCCGCTCCAAGGCCTTGAAGGCGGTGGTTGCGGCGACCAAGGAAGAAATGGCGCGCAACCCGCGCCAGCTGATCATCTATCCCGAGGGCACCCGTCGGGCGCCGGGCGACGAGCCAGCCTACAAATACGGCATCGTCGAAATCTATTCGCAGCTTGGCGTTCCGGTCGTGCCGGTCGCCCATGTCGCTGGCCTCTATTGGCCGCGCCGCAAGTTCCTGCGCTATCCCGGCACCGTCAAGGCGCGCTTCCTGCCGCCTATACCGCCTGGCCTGGGCAAGGACGAGTTCATGGCGCGGCTGATCGGTGAGACCGAAGCTGCCTGCGACCAGCTTCTCCTCGAGGCATCCCGCGCATCAAACCCGCCGGCCCTGCCGCCAACGGCGGTGAAGCGGCTTCGGGAGCTCGGCGCGAAGGCCTGAAGCGTCCTGACCACCGGCCGTCAGCCGTATACCGCCAGCACCTTGGTCAGCACCAGCGTCGCGGCCTCAGGCGCTGGCCTTGTCGAGTTCGGCCATATCGTCCGCGGACAGCTTCAGCGACGCCGCGCGGATCAGGCTGTCCATCTGCTCAGGCTTGGTCGCGCTGGCGATCGGCGCGGTGATGCCGGGCCGCGCGATAACCCAAGCAAGCGCCACTTCCGCCTGTTTGGCCGAATGCCTGGCCGACACCGCGTCCAGCGCCGCCAGGATGCGCATGCCACGCGCATTGAGGTAGTCTTTCACCCCGCCGCCGCGCTCGCTTTGGCCGAGATCGGCCTCGCTGCGGTACTTGCCGCTGAGAAAGCCCTTGGCCAGGCTGAAATAGGTGATGACGCCGATATCCTCCGCCACGCAGAGATCGCGCAGCGGGCCATCGAAGGAGGAGCGGTCATAGAGATTGTATTCCGGCTGCAGCACCTCGTAGCGCGGCAGGCCGCGCAGGCTTGCCACGTCAAGTGCCGCGCGCAACTGGCCGGCGTCGAGGTTGGAACAGCCGGCATAGCGGATCTTGCCCTTGGCGAGCAGTTTCTCATAGGCGCCGAGGGTTTCCTCATAGGGCGTGGTCGGATCCGGCCAGTGCGACAGGTAAAGGTCGATGAATTCGGTCTGCAGCCGCTTCAGCGATGCATCGACAGCCTTTTCGATATAGGCGGCCGACAGGTCCTTGTGGCCCTGCCCCATGTCCGAGCCGACCTTGGTGACCACCACGACCTTGTCGCGATTGCCACGATCCTTCATCCATTTGCCGATGATGGTTTCCGATTCACCGCCCTTGTTGCCGGGAACCCAGCGCGAATAGGCGTCGGCCGTGTCGATGGCATTGAGGCCAGCCCCGACAAAGCGATCGAGCAGATCGAAAGAAGTCTTCTCGTCGGCGGTCCAGCCGAAGACATTGCCACCCAGAACCAGCGGCGCGATGGAAAGGTCGGTGCGACCGAGACGGCGTTTCTGCAAGACGGATCTCCGTGATGATTGATTGGGACCGGACGGATGCCGCCCGCTGGCTGGGTTCGGAGCCTAACCTAGGTCTTGCCGCATCGAGGTCAAAGGCCTGGCCACCCTTTTCCGCGGAGCCAGCGCTTCACAAAGTCGCTATCCGGTGCGCCACATCCTCCAGCCAGTGGTCGCGAATCTCGAGCGCTTCCAGATGCTTCAGCGTGCTCAGCACATAATCCTCGTTGTCACCGGATCGGCCGACCGCGCCGCGCACCACGGCCGCCGCCTCCGCCGCGTCCAGCGCGCCCGCATATTGCTCATGCTTGCGGTCGACGACGTAGGCCACGGCTTCCACCGTGCCACCGCCGTCGAGGCGAACCTTGAGCGTCCGCTCGAGATAGACGCTGGTGACGAGTTCGCGCTCGCGCAGATAGGCAATGACCTCGTCGCGCAATTCGCCAGGGACGCGGTACGCAAGGCCGACGCAGGAGCCGCCATGGTCGAGGCCAAGCACCAGTCCGGGCCGCTGGCGCGTGCCGCGATGCACGAAGGAATAGACGCAGAGCGAGCGGCGATAGCCATGCAGGCGGGCGCGTCGTGTCTCGACATGAGCGAAACCCGGTCGCCAGATCAGCGAACCGTAGCCGAACACCCAAAAATCGCCCATATCACCGCGCCTGATTGCAAAAAGAATGGCAGCACCGCACCGGTAACCGGTGTTTTTTCCATCCGTCTCTGTCTACCTAGTGTTCGGAACCTGAGAATCCGTCCACACCATCCATGCGTTAATGAGAGCCAAAGCATGACGTCAAGTGACGAACGCCAACCGGGTAACCGTCGCCGCCTCTGGTGGCTTGCCGCGTTCATCCTCGTGCTGTTCGCCATTTACAGCGCCGGCTGGTTCTATCTGGCCAACAGGGTCCGGTCCGAGGCCGACAAGGCGGTTGCCACGCTCAACAAGAGCGGCATCGGGGCCGGTTGCGCCAACCTCCAGGTCGGTGGCTATCCACTGAGCTTTGCCGTCTCTTGCGACAACCTCGCCTACGAGGACGACGCCAAGAGCATTGCTGCCTCGGCCGGCTCCTTCAACGCCGTCGCCCAGATCGTCCAGCCCTTGTCGCCTGTTGCCAATCTACGCGGCCCACTCCGGACCTCCGTCCCCGGCATGATGCCGCTCTGGATCGACTGGGACAATCTGCAGGCCAACGTCAAATTGTGGTACCCGCTGCCCCGGCGTGTAGCGCTGCAGGCCGAGGGCCTGTCGGGCCAGACCGACCCGGCCGACGACACCGATCCGGTGGAACTGTTCAGTGCCGGCAAGGCGTCAGGCCAATTGCAGCCCAACAACGGCGATCTCGATTATGTCGGCAGCTTTGGCGATCTCGAGATCGATGCCGACGCGATCGGCGGGCGGGTGTTGCCGGCGCTCGATGCCAGCGGCGACGTGACACTGAAGAACGGCGTGGCGCTGATCGGCACGCAGGTGAAAAGCCTGCGCGGCCAGCGGATCGAAATCCGCAACCTCGATCTGTCGTCCGGCACGGCGCGCGTCACCGTTTCCGGGCCGCTGTCGGTCGATGCCGAGGGTCTCGTCGACGCCGACCTGATGATCAGGATCAAGGATCCCAAGGCGGTGGCATCTATTCTTGCCGGCGCCATACCCGAGCAGAAGAATGCGATCGAGCAGGGTTTTGGCGCCCTGGCGCTGCTTGGCAGCGAACCGTCCATGCCGCTGAAAGTGGTCAAGGGCAAGGCTTCCCTCGGCTTCATTCCGCTGGGCAAGATCAAACCGGTCAACTAACGGATGGCGGGGCCGGCAAAGCTGCTGAGCGTCGGCGCACTGACGCTTGACACCATTCTTCGTGTCGAATCACTGCCCACGCATCAGGGAAAATTCATCGCCTCGGACGGCATCCAGATCGCCTCGGGCATGGCCACGAGCGCGGCCTGCGCCGCGCATCGCCTGGGTGCCGAGGTGTCGCTATGGGCTAGCGCCGGCGACGATCCGGTCGGCGATCTGCTGATTGCCGGGATAGAGGCCGAGGGCGTCGATTGCAGCCATGTACGCCGCGTCAGCGGCGCCCGCTCGGCACTGGCCTCGATCCTGGTCGATGCGCATGGCGAGCGGATCATCGTGCCTTTCTACGACGCGCGCGCGCAGGCCGATCCCGAGGTTTTGCCGTTCACCGACATAACGGCATTCGACACCGTACTGGCCGACGTGCGCTGGCCGGGCGCCGCGGCGCTTGCCCTTAAGACGGCGCGGGCCGCCGGCCGCCCAGCCATACTCGATGCCGATACCGCGCCCCTGGCGGTGCTGGAACGATTATTGCCGCTGGCCTCGCACATCGTCGCCTCGGAGCCGGCGGTCCGCATCATATGCGGCCACGCGCTGGATCTGGAGACCGCCTGCATCGATTTGGCGTCCCGCACCGATGCGTTCGTCGCGGTCACCGGCGGCGCGGCGGGTACCTGGTGGTTCGACCGAAGCGCCGGATCATCCCGCCATGTCGAGGCACCGAGGGTCAAGGCGGTCGACACGCTGGCCGCCGGCGATGTCTTTCATGGCGCCTTTGCCGTCGGGCTGGCGGAAGCCATGGCGGTCGAGCACGCACTGCGCTTTGCCAGCGCGGCCGCCGCGCTCAAGTGCCTGCGCTTCGGCGGCCGGCTGGGCGCGCCGGATCGGGCGGAGACGCTCGCCATGATGGCAACGGCCTGGCCGGTTGAAATCACCTAGCTCTTTGCCGGATGCTCGACCGCCTGGCGGCCAAAATCGGGCGCGTCGATATCCTGGCCCGCCTCGATGATCGAGCGGCGCACGGCGCGGGTGCGGGTGAACAGGTCGAAGAGCTTGTCGCCGTCGCCCCAGCGGATGGCGCGCTGCAGGAACGCCAGGTCTTCCGAGAACCGCGCCAACATTTCCAGGATGGCATCCTTGTTGTGCAGGCACACGTCCCGCCACATGGTCGGATCGGAGGCAGCCAGACGCGTGAAATCGCGAAAACCGGAGGCGGAATATTTGATCACTTCCGTCTTGGTCACCGATTCCAGATCGTCGGCGGTGCCGACGATGTTGTAGGCGATGATGTGCGGCAGATGCGAGACGATGGCCAGCGTCATGTCGTGATGCTGCGGGTCCATCGTGTCGATGTTGGCGCCGCAGCGGCGCCAGAATTCCGACAGCCGTTCCAGCGCTTCCGGATCGGTGCCCGGCACCGGCGTGAAGATGCACCAGCGGTTGTCGAACAGGTCGGCAAACCCGGCATCCGGGCCGGATTTTTCGGTGCCCGCCAGCGGATGGCCAGGAATGAAATGGACGCCTTCAGGCACATGCGGCTGCATCTGCGCGATGACCGAGGCCTTGGTCGAGCCGACATCGGTGAGGATCGCCCCCTTTTTCAGCGCCGGCGCGATTTCCTCCGCTACAGCGCCGGATGAGCCGACCGGCACCGAGACAACGACCAGATCGGCATCACGCACCGCGTCCCCGGCATCGGTGGTGTAGGAATCGCCGAGACCCAGTTCCTCGGCTCGCTTGAGCGTTGCCGCACTGCGCGTCGAGATGGCGACATGGCGAGCCAAGCCCTCGCGTCGGATGACGCGGGCCAGAGACGAGCCGATCAGGCCGATGCCGACCAGCGCGATCTTTTCGAACATCGGTGATGCCATGGTGTTCCAGCTCTTCAGACGTTCTAGCTTTTCAGGAATGTGGTGAGCGCGGCGACAACGCCGCGATTGGCCTCTTCAGTGCCAACGGTCATGCGAAGCGCGTTGGGAAAGCCGTAACCTGAAACGCGCCGCAGAATATAGCCGCGCGCGCTCAGATAATCGTCAGCCGCCGCCGCGGAATGCTTCTGATCGTCGGGAAAATGAATGAGCAGGAAATTGCCGACGCTCGGCGTCACGCGCAGCCCAAGTCTAGTCATTTCGCCGCTCAGCCAGGTAAGCCAGGTCTCGTTATGCGCCACGCTACGCTCGACATGGGCACGGTCGCGGATCGCGGCGATGCCGGCCTCGATCGCTGTCGCATTGACGTTGAAGGGGCCGCGTACACGATTGATGGCGTCGACGATATGCAGGGGACCATACATCCAGCCGATGCGCGCGCCGCCGAGCCCGATCTTGGAGAAGGTGCGGGTCATCACCACGTTCTCGGCGCTGCCGGCCAGCTCGATGCCGGCTTCGTAATCGTTGCGGCGGACATATTCGGCGTAGGCCGCGTCGAGCACCAGCAGCACGTTTCCCGGCAGTCCGGCATGAAGGCGGCGCACCTCCTGGAACGGCACATAGGTGCCGGTCGGGTTGTTGGGATTGGCCAGGAACACGATTTTCGTGCGCGGCGTGACGGCCGCCAGCATCGCGTCGATGTCGGCGCGCTCGTCGGTCTCCTTGACCACGACCGGGGTGGCGCCTGCCGACTGGATGTAGATCTTGTAGACCATGAAAGCGTGTTCGGTGAACATAGCCTCGTCACCGGGCGCGAGATAGGTCTGCGCCAACAGGCCGAGGATTTCGTCCGACCCGTTGGAGCAGATGATGTTTTGCGCGTTGAGGCCATGCACCTCGGCGATAGCCTCGCGCAACCGCCTGGCGCTGCCGTCGGGATAGATGTCGAGTTTGCCAGCGACCTCGCGCGCGGCCTCGATCGCCTTCGGCGAAGGCCCAAGCGGATTCTCATTCGACGACAGCTTGTAGACCTTGGCGACACCGGCGGGCGCCGAGCTTTTGCCGGGCACATAGGCCTCTATGTCCATGATGCCCGCGCGCGGAGTTGGACGTGCCTGATCCGGTGTCTGGTTCATATCTTGCAAAATCCATCGAAAACGCCTCCATCCGGAGGCCGCTGCGGAAATACAAGCCATGGCACGCAATGTCGAGAGTGGCAGTGGTGCCAGCCGCCGCCATTGACGGCGAGGCAGGCGGGTTCTAGAAAGACGATTGACAGTTCCGTGGTGATTTGGCCGGTCGGCTTGCAGCCACGTTAAACAATTCGCTAAAGGGCCGTTTGCGTGACGTAACCGGCTTTGCGAAGGCAATGCCGGTTTTTTGTTGTCCGCGACCGGCCGGACGGACGCATCGGCGGCGGAGATCGGCAGCGATTTCCACGAGCGCACGGTGCAGCAAGAGAGACGTGATGGCCGCTCTGCGTGCAGGAAAGACCAACAACGAGGCCGACCAACCGTCGAGCCCGGTGTTGCGGTTCGGGCCCGACAAGCCGCTCAAGCTGGATGCGGGTACGTTGCTGTCGCCGTTCCAGATCGCTTACCAGACCTATGGCACGCTGAACGATGCCCGCTCCAATGCCATCCTCGTCTGCCATGCGCTGACCGGCGACCAGCATGTCGCCAGCACCAATCCGGTAACCGGCAAGCCCGGTTGGTGGGAAGTGCTGATCGGACCGGGCAGGATCATCGATACCAGCCGTTTCTTCGTCATCTGCTCCAATGTCATCGGCGGCTGCCTGGGTTCCACCGGTCCGGCCTCTACCAACCCGGCCACGGGTAAAGCCTATGGCCTCGACCTGCCGGTCATCACCATCCGCGACATGGTGCGCGCGCAGCAGATGCTGATCGACCATTTCGGCATCGAGAAACTGTTCTGCGTGCTCGGCGGCTCGATGGGCGGCATGCAGGTTCTGGAATGGGCGTCGAGCTATCCCGAGCGCGTGTTCTCGGCGCTGCCGATCGCCACCGGGGCGCGCCATTCGTCACAGAACATCGCCTTCCACGAAGTCGGGAGGCAGGCCGTGATGGCGGATCCGGACTGGCATGGCGGCAAATATTTCGAACACGGCAAGCGCCCGGAGAAAGGGCTGGCGGTGGCGCGCATGGCCGCCCACATCACCTATCTGTCCGAAGCCGCCCTGCACCGCAAATTCGGACGCAATTTGCAGGACCGCGAAGCGCTGACCTTCGGCTTCGATGCCGACTTCCAGATCGAGAGCTATCTGCGCCACCAGGGCATGACCTTCGTCGACCGCTTCGATGCCAACTCCTATCTCTACATGACGCGGTCGATGGATTATTTCGACCTCGCCGCCGACCATGGCGGCCGGCTGGCCGACGCCTTCGCCGGCACGAAAACCCGTTTTTGCTTGGTGTCCTTCACATCGGACTGGCTGTTCCCGACCGAAGAGAGCCGCTCCATCGTCCACGCACTCAACGCCGCCGGCGCCTCGGTATCCTTCGTCGAAATCGAGACCGATCGCGGCCACGACGCCTTCCTGCTCGACGAGCCGGAACTGTTTGCCGCCATCAACGGCTTCATCGGCTCGGCCGCGCGCGCCAGGGGGCTCAGCGCATGACCCCGAAAAGTTGCAGACGTTTCGGATCAAGGTCATGCGCCAAACAGAACGGCGAAGCCATGACCCCGAAAAGTTGCAGACGTTTCGGACCAAGGCCATGCGCCGTCCACGAGGCGAAGCCATGAGCGTCAACGGCAGCCAACGCGTCGACCTCGAGGTCGTCGCCAACCTCATCCCGCCGCAATCGCGTGTGCTCGACGTCGGCTCGGGCGACGGCTCATTGCTCGAATTGCTGCAGGACACCAAGCAGGTCGACGGTCGCGGACTCGAGCTGTCGCAGCGTGGCGTCAACGAATGCGTGGCGCGCGGTCTCAGTGTCATCCAGGGCGACGCCGACACCGATCTCGAATTCTATCCCGACAAGGGCTTTGACTTCGTTGTCCTGTCGCAGACCCTGCAGGCCACCCGCAACCCGAAGCTGGTGCTCGACGAGCTGCTCAGGATCGGCAACCGGGCGATCGTGTCTTTCCCCAATTTCGGTCACTGGCGGGTGCGCCTGTCGCTGTTCGTCAAGGGCCGCATGCCTGTGACCAGTGACCTGCCCTATTCCTGGTACGACACGCCCAACATCCACTTCTGCACGATCCGAGACTTCGTCAATTTGTGCGAAGAGCTTGGCGCGACAGTGGAGAAGGCGACCGCGCTCGACGCCAACGGCCAGAAGATCGGCCTGTCGATGCCATGGTGGTTCTGGAATTTCTTTGGCCAACAAGCAGTGTTCCTGCTGAAGCGATAATGAAATGGGCGACGCCCGCAGGCGCGACTGCCAATCCTTGAGGGTGGCCGCGCGTCTTTCAGCAGGTGCGAAAGTGTTGCAGTTGAAGCGCCATGAGCTGGAATTCATCATGCCTGGTCGGTCGAACGACGGCACGACGGGGTGACATGGCAGGTTGTTTTTTGTAGCGTCGCACCGAATCCGATGAGGCCCATCCAGGGGGAAGTCCGATCCATTTAGCCATCCCGATGATCAAAGGACCTGGCGCGAAGGGTGTTTACGCGCTGGAGGCGACCGACGTGATATGATCGGGAAGACCGAACAGGCGCCCCTCGTCACGGTGATCACGCCCACTCACAACCGGCGCGAAACAGTGCTCCGCGCCGTCGAAAGCGTGCTTTCCCAGAGCATGCCGCGATTTGAACATATCGTCGTCGACGATGGTTCGACGGACGGGACCGAGGCGGCGCTCGCCCGCATCCATGACCCCCGGCTGATCTATGTCGGCGCGAAGTGGCGCGGCGCCAATGCCGCCAGGAATGCCGGCATCGAGCTAGCCCGGGCGCCCGTGGTGACTTTTCTTGATTCGGACGATCTCTTCCTGCCGCACCGGCTCGAACGGACGCTGGCATGGTTCGACGACAATCCAGCGCTCGAAGTCCTGCTCTCCTCATATGTCTCGGTGAAGGGTGGCCGCGGCACCGCCTGCGTCAACCGCGGCGCTTTCCTGAACCCGCCAATGCTGGAGCGGGCGGTGGTCGCGCAGACGGCCTTCATAGCCGGATCGGCGATAACAGCCAGACGCGAGGCTTTGCTGGCCATCGGCGGCTATGACAGCGACATTCCCCGGATGCAGGACCGCGAGCTTCTGCTGCGCTTCGCACAGCGCTTCGGCGCGCAATTATCGGAAGATATCGACTGGACGAAGCACAATTCGCAGAATTCGATTTCAGGCCGCAGGGACGGCTATGTCGAAGCCTACGCGATCCTGATGAGTAAGCATCCGCACATCGCTCGCTCCTACCCCCATGTCCCTCCCTTTATGATCACGCGGCAGATCATCGCCGATATTCTCCGGGGGCGAATACCACAGGCATTTGCGGGATACATGGCCAACCGCTCGTCTGACGCGCTTGGTTATTCATTGCCGGAACTGATCAACGGTTATCTCCACGGCCGCCGCTGGCGGCGCGACCTCTACGATGAAGTTCGTGGCAAGTTTGGAATTCCACCGGCCTGACCGGCGACAGCTCAGCGATCGAGCACGGCGCGTTGCAGGGCGCATTCCTTCTCGTCCGGCAGCGAGATGGAGACCGCCAGGGCCTTGGCGGCCAGGCAACGGGCCGCAACGGGGGAAAAACTGCTACTTCCTGTGGTGGAGGCTTGCCGCGGCTGGCGGCGGCTCGATGGCACCCGCCCTGACGTGGGCAGGTTTCAGCGCGGGCGCGTCGGAATCCTTAACGATCGTCAGGGAACGCGGGAAGAACTGATTGTTGTGCTGGCCGCGACCGATGTTGATGATCGCGGCGCCGGGCAGGCGCTTCTCCAGCAGCGACAGCACGCGCCGCAGCGAGGGTCCGTCGAACGCATCCATGGCTTCGTCGATGATCACCCATTTTGGCTGTCGCAAGGCGAGCCTGGCCACGCCCAGCAATCGCTGTTCGTCATCGCCCAACTCATGGTCCCAGCGTCCGACGCGGTCGAGCGACGACGACAGCCGTCCAAGACCGACCTCGGCAAGCACCGCTGAAATGTCTGCGTCGTTCGCCGGCGCATGCCCGTTCGGGTGATTGAGGACCTCGCGCAGCGTGCCGGCCGGCAAATAGGGCACACGCGGCACGAAGATGATGGTTTCCCCCGCCGGCAGGCCGATCCGCCCGCTGCCCCACGGCCACAGCCCGGCAATGGCGCGGAAGAACAGCGTCTTGCCGGCGCCCGGTTCACCGGTGATCATGACGCGCTCGCCGGCATGGATTTCGACATGCTGGTCGGCGAGCTTGGTGCATCCGTCCGGCGATGCCACCTGAAGCTTCTCGAACGTCAGGTTGCCATTGGCGTTGTCGGCGAATTCGATGCGCTTCTCCTTGTCGTGCAGCACATCGGTTTCATCGAGCGCGATGCGGAAGTCGGCGACACGCATCAGCGTGGCGCGCCAGTCGGCAATGCTGCCGATGTTGTTGATGAACCAACGCAGGGAGGAGTGGACCTGGTTGAAGGCCCCGACCGCCATCATCAGCCCGCCAAAGCTGATATCCCCCGAGAAATAGACCGGCGAGGCGACCAGGATCGGCGCCACGACCGTGATCCAGCCATAGGTATCGGTTACCCAGGACAGATTGATCTGGGCGGTGTAGATGCGCCGCATGGCGCCCAGCACCGTGCCGAGGTCGAGTTGCAGCCGTCGCTTGGCGTCATCCTCCCCACGGTACAGCGCGATGGCATCGACATTCTCGTTGACGCGCACCATCGAGGAGCGCAGTTCCGCTTCGCGCGTATAGCGGTCGCTGTTGAGGCTGATGAGCGGCCGCCCGACCAGCCAGCTCAGCCACGAGGCGGTACCGGCATAGAGGAACGCGGCCCAAACCATGTAGCCCGGTATCGCCAGCGACCAGCCGTTGACGTGGAAGACGAAGCCCGAAGACAGTTCCCACAGCACACCGACAAAGGACACGAGCAGGATGAACGACTGCAGCAGGCCGACACCAAGATCGGTCGACAGGTCCGAGAGATGCGCGGCATCCTGTTGCATGCGCTGGTCGGGATTGACGCCGATGGCGCCGGCATTGGCCAGCCGGAAGGCGCGCGCCGGCCGCATCCATTGGTCGATCAGGTCCAGCGTCAGCGCCTCGCGCAACTTCAGCCGGATCATCTGGTTGAGCCAGGTCTGGCCGATATTGAGCACCAGCAGTCCGCCGGCGATCATGGCAAAGACCATCAGCTGATGCAGGAAGGCCGCCATGTCGCGGCGCGCGAGGGCATCGTAGAACGGCTGGTTCCAGCGGTTGAGCAAGACCTGGCCGATCGACGTCGCGATAATGACGCCCATGATGCCGAGCGACGTCCACAGCAACCACTTGCGAACCGGTGATCCGATCAGCGCCCGCTTGATCGTCACCACCTGATCGCGCAGGCTGCTGGCGACGGCGACCGACTGAATGGTGGCCTGATTGTCCAATTGATCAGCCATGGCCGAGGTCCTTGCGTTCAGTAGCGAAGCTGAAACCGGATGAAGGGAGCCGACGGCGGCAGCCCCTCAACCACTCCGCGAGCCCAGCACGACAGATAGGTCGGAAAGACGCGGCGCGATGCAAGTTTCCATCGCGATCACGAAGGTGTCACTTGCCGGGGCGATGCCACACCCCTTGCCTCGGCCCGCCGGCCGAGCCGTGTCGCGCCATGCGGCGACAGCACCGGCACGAAGACGCGGCGGGACGCACGCTGGGCCACCGGCACGCCTTGATAGAGCCGTTTCTGCGCTTCGACGACAATGACGCCGGAAAAGATCGGCCACAGCCTCCGGCCGGCGCGCTCCAGCACATTGTGGAAGCGCATCATGAAACGCCGCCGCGATGGCGGGAAGAACAGCGCATCCGACCAGGCGGCGGGCGTGAAATTCGCCTCACGCAGCAATTCGGTGAGCTGCCCGCGTGAGAAGGGCCGCCCATTGCCGAACGGCGTATGTTCGAAGCGCGCCCAGACACCGCGCCGGTTTGGCACGACGATGACGACGCGCCCGGCCGGCGACAGCACCCGCCAGATCTCGTTCAGCGTTTCACGCGGGTTTTCGACGTGTTCGAGCGAATGGACGAGCAGCATGCGGTCGATGCAGGAATCGACCAGTGGCAGTTCTTCGTCGAACACCAGGGCCGTCGCCGTCGGCCCGGCCGCCGGCCAGACCACGGCGCCCTGGGTCGCCGGCATGAAGGCGAAGACCCGCTCCGCGTCGGTGCCGAAGCGTTCCAGCCAGGGCAAGGTATAGCCCAGACCGACCAGCCGCTCATTGGGCACCGCGGCCCATATCGACGACAGTGCCATGGTGATCGAGCGCTCGGCGAACCGGCCGAGCGTTGTCGAATAGAAGGAACGAAGGTCGACGATGTCGGAATGCATGTCAGGGATGTAGCCGTGATGTCAGCCGGATTCAACAAAAGGCCAAAGCCGCCGGCACGGCGAATGTCAATTTGACATCCCAGGATAACATTCGCTTTGCTTGTCATCCGGGATGACATTCGCTTTCTCATCCGGGATGACATTCACGCAGCGGCGCCCTATGTCTGCGGCGGCAAATGGAGAAATGCGATGCCGGTCGAAATCGAACAGTTCATGTGCCGCACCGACAATTTCGGCGTGCTGGTGCATGACCCCGAAAGCGGCCAGACCGCGATTATCGACGCGCCCGAGGAAGCGCCGATCCTGGCCGCGATCAAGCGCACCGGCTGGACGCCCACGATGATCCTGACCACGCACCATCATATGGATCACGTCGAGGCCAATCTGGCGCTCAAGGAGCGCTTCAAGCTGCGCATCGTGGGCCCGGAGGCGGAAAAGGCCAAGATCCCCGGCATCGATGAAACCGTCGAAGAAGGCTCCGTCCTGCATCTCGGCCATGAGCGCATCGAAGTGATCGCCACGCCCGGGCATACCGCTGGCCATGTCTCCTACCATCTGCCGTTGTCGAAAGTGGCGTTCACCGCGGATACGCTGTTTGCGCTGGGTTGTGGACGGCTGTTCGAATGCAAGCCGCCGGTGATGTACGAATCGCTGCGGAAGCTCGCGGCCCTTCCCGCCGAGACGACAATCTATTGCGGCCACGAATACACGCTCGCCAATGCCCGTTTCGCGCTGAGCGTCGACCCCACCAATTCGGCGTTGAAGGAGCGCGCCGCGCGGATCGAGGCGCTGCGGGTCGACAACAAGCCGACGCTGCCGACGACGATCGGCGAGGAACTGTCGACCAATCCCTTCCTGCGCTGGCACGATCCGGCAATCCGCAAGCATCTTGGCATGGAAAAGGCTGGGGATGCCGAGGTCTTCGCCGAGATCCGCAAGCGCAAGGACAATTTTTGATGCCAGCTTTCTGCCGATGACCAGTTCCGCGGAAGTCATCGCAACACTCGCCCTGAAGCCGCATCCGGAAGGCGGCTGGTACGCGGAAACCTTTCGCGACGAAGCCGGCGGTGCGCGCGGCCATTCGACCGCCATCTATTTCCTGCTGGAACAGCATCAGGTTTCGGCCTGGCATCGGGTCAGGGATGCCGCCGAGCTTTGGCACTTTTATGCCGGCGCGCCTCTGGCGCTGTCGATGTGGGAAGAAGGCGGCGCCATTATCGAGCAGGTGCTCGGCATCGAGCTCGCGGCGGGTGAACGGCCGCAGATCGCCGTGCCGGCGGGCTGGTGGCAATCGGCGCGCACACTGGGCGAATGGACACTGGTCGGCTGCACGGTGGCGCCGGGTTTTGATTTCGCCGCCTTCGAACTGGCCGAGCCGGGCTGGCAGCCGAAGCCGATTTAACCCAGCAGGAATCCCAGCGTGACCGCCAGTTGGGCGGCATAGTACAAAACCCACACGGTGAAACGCATCCAGGCGCGATGCTGCGAGACGGCCGCCACTAAAAATTTCTCCATGGCGAGCAGCCCGTCCGATGCCATGAACAGCACGGCGCCACCGATCATCCAGACATTGCTTGTCGTTAGCGCCGACATGCCCATCGCCAGGATCGCCACGACATAGACGGCAATCGGTATACGCAAGCCGGGACCAACGCGGCGCCAAAGCGCCGCCAGCATGACGATCGCGAACACCGCCATGGCCAGCGCGATCGCGCTGCGCCAGGGCTCGGCGCCAAGCAACTCCAATCCGGCACCCCTGCGCAGCAACAACGCGACATAGACGATATGGGCGACGAGAAAACTGGCCAGTCCACCCAGAAAGGCTTTTTCGCCGTCGCGCGATAAGAAGGCATCGCCAATGGCGCTCAGCGCAAGGGCGGCGACCAGCAGCAGCGGCCCGCCTTGTATTGCGGCGAGTACGGCGAGCATCGCAACGGCAATTGTCTTTGCCGCCGAGCGGGCCAGCGTCGGCGGCATGCCAAGCGTGAAGGCATAGATCACCGCCGCCACCAGCGAAAAGATCAGCGTCGCATTGGCGTTGGCGTCGATGCCCCCAGCAAACGGCATCGTCATGCCCTGGCTTCGCCTTCGGATGCCCTGGCTCCGTCTTCGGATGCCCTGACTCCGCTCTCCGTGGCCGGCTTGCGCAGGAACAGCGATTTTGCCGCTAGCGCCGCGCCGCCGGTGATGAGCACACAGGCGGCCAGAATGCGCAGCGACGGTTCGGCGACGCCGGCCGCGATCAGCACCAGCGTCGACAGCAGCGGCGCCGCGTAGCTCGCGGCACCCAGCACCTGGATGTTGCCGCGCTTGACACCGATGTCCCAGGCATAGAAGGCCGCGCCCACCGGCATCAGGCCGAGCCCGAGCACGGCCAGCCACTGGCCGGCGCCGTCAGGCAGAACCGTTTGTTCCAGCGCCAGGTGGCAGACGAGCGACAGCACGGCGGTTGCCGCGCAGAACCAGGTGACGATGCTGGTCGGCACCGACGGGAAACGTCGAGACAGCAAGGAATAGGACGACCATAGCAGGGCGCAGACGGCGGCCATGGCGTAACCGAAGGCGTAGCGCGCATCGAAAGCCAGGCCGCCGCCCTTGGTGACGATCAGCACGGTGCCGGCAAGGCCGAGCAGCGCGCCGACGACATGGTTCCAGGCCAGCTTCTCGCCCGGCATCAGCGCCGAGCCCAGCACGATCAGCAGCGGCCAGAGATACGCAATCAGGCTCGCCTCGACCGCCGGCGCGTTGCGCAGCGCGGTGAAGTAGAAGAAATGGTAGCCGAACAGGCCGGCAATGCCGATCACCCAGACCTGAGGAGGGGTCTTTTGGCTCCTGTCGGTGGCCGGCATGAACAGTCGCGCGACAAACCCCACGCCTGTGCCGATCGAGAAAGTGATCGCCGACAACAGGAATGGCGGCACCTTGCCGGACGCATCCGTCAGCAACGCCAGCAATGCCCACATGGCGACCGCCGAAAAGCCGATCAGTGTTGCGCGCCCCATTTCGTCTCCAGTGGCGCGCCCGTTCTGTCTCCGGTGGCGTGCCTTATTGTACCGCTTCGAACCGTCTGGCGCTGATGGTCAAGGTGCCGATCTGCGTTCCGACCGTGGCGTGGATCGGCGCATATACGCCGGTTTGGCCGAGCGGTGCAAACGTCACCATCATGCGGCTTTTGTTCTTGAGATAATTGAGCGCCTTGCGGCCCTTGCGATAACCCGCCACCGGCTCGAAACCCATCTGGCAGGTGACGGTGTCGCCCTTGTAGCCCGGCACCGAGATCGTTCCTTTCGAGGCGTAGGTCAGCGTCAGGTCGGCGCGCATCTCGCCATCGTAGAACTTGACCTTGCGGCCACAGACCTGGTCGAGGCTGTCGGCATGGATGACGGTCGCCGCCATCGGATCGAGCACCGATGCCAGGTCGCCGGCGCCGAGCGGCACCCAGGCCTTGGGATCGCGCTTGCCCGGAGCGGGGATCACCCGCGTCGAGGTCACGTTGCCATTGCTAAAGCGAATGTCGATCGAAGACGCCTTCTTGCCGGAAGTGTAGTCGGCCCGAAACGCCTGCGGCACCATTTTCTGCCCCGAAATCGTGCCTTTTGACGAGATCGTGCCCCGCGTGTCGTCGAACAGCTTGGCCAGACCCGCCGCCGAGACACTGCCTTCGATCGCGTAGGCACCGTTCTCATAATGGCTGGAAAAGGTCGATCTGGCGATCGAGAGACCAAGGAACGACACCGTGTATTCGCCCTTGAACGACTGCGGCGAGGCAGCGGACGCAGCGGTCGGCAAGGCGATGACAAGCGCGGCAACAAGCGCGTGAGACGAACGAGGCATGGCGGGATCGGATCCTTGGTTTCGGCCGGAGGCGGGCGACTCCGGTCTGGCGTGTCCCTATGAGACCGCTTATACGGTGAAATCCGGCCTTAATATGAAAAGCCGGGCGCTTCCGTGCGGAAGCCGGAGCTTGACGCCCGGGTGAAATGCAACTATGGAACGCCAACTTTTCCATAAGGCCGCCAGACCAGAACCGCGCGCCACCCGGCGCGGGTACAAAGGTTTGGCAGGCCCCGAGAGAACTGAAGGTTAGAACCATGTCCCGCACCTGCGAACTCACTGCCAAGGCAGTCCAGACCGGCAACAATGTGAGCCACGCCAACAACAAGACCAAGCGTCGCTTCCTGCCGAACCTCGTCAATGTGACGCTCATTTCGGAAGCACTGAACCAGAATGTACGCCTGCGCATCTCGGCCAACGCGCTGCGTTCGGTCGAACATCGCGGCGGCCTCGATGCCTTCCTGGCCAAGGCCGACGTCAAGGAACTGTCGCAGCGCGCGCGTCTCTTGAAGAAGCAGATCGCCAAGAAGCTTGCCGAGCAGGTCGCTGCGTAACATCCAGATAAAGGCGGGGGACGACCGCCTGGCCAGCCTCCTTGCTGGCCGCTGAGCATCGGATAGTTCCGCAAGGCCGACACTCCGATGCTCAATTACGAAGCGAGCGCTGCCTCGGCATGATGCTCCGCTGGTTCCATTACCCAGGATAAAAAAATGTCTTCTTTCTCGCGGTACCTGCCTTTCGTGGCTGCCATGGCGCTTGTCGTCGTGGCATCGAACATCCTCGTGCAGTTTCCCATGCAGGGAAACATCGGCGGCCTGTCGCTCGCCGACGTTTTGACCTGGGGCGCTTTCACCTATCCCTTCTCTTTCCTGGTCACGGACCTCGCCAACCGCCGTTACGGGCCTGCCGTGGCGCGCCGGATCGTCTTTGTCGGCTTCATGACGGCGGTGGTCTGCTCGATCCTCGTCCCGCCCTTCCTGTTCCGCCATGGCCTGATCGAATTCGAGACATCAGCCGACCGGCTGGTGCGCATCGCGGCGGCTTCCGGAGCGGCGTTCCTGTCCGCGCAATTGCTCGATGTGACCGCGTTCAACCGTTTGCGCCGGCAGAGCTGGTGGCGGGCGCCGATCGTCGGCACGCTGGTCGGATCGGTGTTCGACACCCTCGTGTTCTTCGGCGTCGCCTTTTCAGCCGCCTTTGCCTTCGTCGGCCCAAGCGACGGTTTTGCGCTGGAGAGCGCCCCATTGATGGGCGTGTTTCATGTCGACGCCATGCGCTGGGTGTCCTGGGCGCTCGGCGACCTCAGCGTGAAACTGATCATCGCTGTCGTGGCTCTGATCCCTTACCGGCTGCTCGCCGCCCGCTGGAGCCAGCCGGCCGTTGCCGCGGCCTAGCCGTGATCCCCTGGATCCAGCTGGACTCCGCGAAAACGCCTGATGGCCGGCAGGAACTGCGGCTGAAACAGCGCGGTTCTGAATTCTCGATCATGCTTGGTACCAACGAGCTGATGAACAGCCGGCTGAGCGGCTCCGAGGAAGCGCTGGCAACACTGTCCTGCCAGCGGATTGCGGGTCATCGTCGGTCGAGAATCCTGATCGGCGGGCTCGGCATGGGTTTTACGCTGCGCGCTGCCCTCGCCGAATTGGGCGACAATGCCGAGATCGTCGTCGCGGAGCTGGTGCCGGCTGTCGTCGCCTGGGCGCGCGGCCCGATGGCCGAGATTTTTGCCGGCTCGCTCGATGATCCCCGCGTCACCATCCACGAAACCGATGTCGGTCAGCTCGTACGGTCCGCACCCATTGCCTGGGACGCGATCCTGCTCGACGTCGACAATGGCCCCGAAGGCATCGTCCACAAGGGCAATGACGCGCTCTACAGCGTGGCTGGCCTCGCCGCCGCACGCACCGCCCTAAGACCGGGTGGAGTCCTGGCCGTATGGTCGCAAGGGCCGGATGCCGGCTTCACGCGGCGGTTGAAACAGGCAGGTTTCGCTGTCGAGGAAGTCAACACGCGCGCCAACGGCAAACGCGGTGCGCGCCATGTCATCTGGATCGCCACCAACAGCTCGCGGTCCTGACCAGAGCCGTCAGCAGCAGTGTTTGGATCTATCTGGACTTCTGGAGCCCCGCGCAACCCTTGGCTTGTCAGGGCAGGATTCTCGGAAATGGCCGACGCATAAAAACATCGCCAATGAGCGTCGCGAAGGGGCTGCCCCTCAATCCTGGTGCAGAATGAATTCCAGATAGAGATTGCGCTGCAGGATCGAGTGGTTGTCGTCGGAGATCAGCGACACCATCAACGCGCCGTCATCCCGGCTCCAGACATCGAGCCCTTCCATATTGTCGATCTGGTAGCCCATGTCGGCTTGCAGCAGCACCGGCCCGTCGGCGACCGCGCCCTTCTCGACGCTCTCTCCATAAATGCGCCGCAGCCGCATCTTGAGGCCCCCCGCCATCGTGAAACTGCGCTCCAGCAGCAAGAGGTCGCCATCCGGCAGGAAGGCGCCGTCGGTGATGTCGAAATCGTCGTTGCGCTTGACAGTGAAGACGCCCCTATGCGGGCCTTCGATAATGGCGGCGTAGATGTTGCCTGATTTGTCGAGGCTCTTCTCCGAGACCACGACTAGGCCGCCTTCATGCTGGCCATTGGCATTTGAATGGGTGACTGTCTCGAAGCCGCGGTTCTGCCGCAACTCCCACGCCGGCACCAGGAAATCCAGCTGCCTGAATGGCGCCTTCATGTTGTCCGGGTCGATCTTGAACTGGGAGACGCGGTGGTTGCGCTCGAAACCGACAGTGGCAATACCGTCCTTGACCGCGAGGCCTTCGGCGTCGACTTCCCATTTTTCGTCGATCGGCTGCCCGCTCTGGTTGGCCATCTGCTGCATGCGAAAATTCTGGATGCCGAGGGGGCGCCTGTCGGCGTCGCGGGCCACCGAGCCGAAGAACCAGTAACCGGTGTCGGCAACACCGATGAAATCGCTGCCGGCTTTCAGAAACCGAAAGGCCGACAACGCGCCGAAATCGCGCGATGGCGAGGTCATTTCCAGCCCACCGACGAATTCGAGCGGACCGAATTGCTTGTCGGCGCGGCCAATGTGGAATTCGGTGATCGGGCGTGCCGAGACGGCGACAGGTTCGACTGGAGCCGAGCCGGCCGAACCTGCCGGAGCCACACCGGCGAGCAGGACGATGGCGGCGAAAAGCGTTTGCCTAAACCCGCCTCGCGAAAAGATCATCCGGCGCGCCGCATGCCGCCGCGACGCGTATCCTTCGCGCTTTCCTCGGCAAACAGCGAAGCCAGTTGCTCGGTCATGGCGCCGGCCAGTTCCTCGGCATCGACGATGGTGACGGCGCGCCTGTAGTAGCGCGTGACGTCATGGCCTATGCCGATGGCCAGCAGCTCGACCGGTGAGCGCGTCTCGATCAATTCGATGACGGCGCGCAGATGCCGCTCGAGATAATTGCCCGGATTGACCGACAGCGTGGAATCGTCGACCGGCGCGCCGTCCGAGATCATCATCAGGATCTTGCGCTGTTCGGGCCGGGCAATCAGCCGGTTGTGGGCCCACAGCAGCGCCTCGCCGTCGATATTCTCCTTGAGCAGGCCTTCACGCATCATCAGGCCAAGGTTGCGGCGTGCCCGCCGCCATGGATGATCGGCGGATTTGTAGATGATATGACGCAGATCGTTGAGGCGGCCGGGGTTCGGCGGCTTGCCGTCCTTCAGCCACTTCTCGCGCGCTTGTCCGCCCTTCCAGGCCCGCGTGGTGAAGCCGAGGATCTCGACCGAGACGCCGCAGCGCTCCAGTGTGCGCGCCAGAATGTCGGCACAGGTGGCGGCGACCGTGATCGGCCGGCCACGCATCGAGCCGGAATTGTCGAGCACCAGCGTCACCACCGTGTCGCGGAACTTGGTGTCGCGCTCCTGCTTGAACGACAACGGCTGCATCGGATCGATGACGACGCGCACCAGCCGCGCCGGGTCGAGATAGCCCTCTTCCAGGTCGAAATCCCAGGACCGGTTCTGCTGCGCCATCAGCCGGCGCTGCAGCCGGTTGGCGAGCCGTCCGACCACGCCCGACAGATTGGCAAGTTGCTTGTCGAGGAAAGCGCGCAGCCGGTCGAGTTCTTCCTCTTCGCAGAGCTCCTCCGCGCCGACCGTCTCGTCGAAAGCTGACGTGTAAACCTTGTAGTCGATTTCCTTCGGCAGATTGGTAAAGGGATTGTCGTTGCGCCTAGCCTCGCCGGGCGTCTCGGCATCGGCATCGTCATCATCGGACAGATCGTCGGCGGTGGCATCGGAGGCTTCGGTCTCGGCCGCCTGCTCGTCGTCGGCCGATGCCTCGGCGTCCTCGGACTGGGACTGCTCGGAGCCGGAATCGTCTTCGCCGCCCTCCTCGCTCTGTTCCTCGCCTTGCGGCTGGTTGTCGTCATTGTCCTCGGAATCTTCGGTCTCCTGGTCGTCCCCGAGTTCCTCGGCCATTTCCATGGAGGCAAGCATCTCGCGCACGACGCGGGCGAAGGCCTGCTGGTCCTCGAGCTTTTCCGACAGGCCGTCGAGGTCGGCCTTGGCCTTCTCCTCGACCCAGGGCCGCCAGAGTTCGACCAGCCGCTCGCCGCTCTTCGGCACCGGCCGGCCGGTCAGCTTTTCGCGCACCATCAGCGCCAGCGCCTCCTCGATGGGCGCGTCGGCCTTGTCCTTGACGTCGACGAGGTTGGCCTTGGTGTATTTGTCCTCCAGCATCGAGCCGATATTGTCGGCGACGCCCTGCATGGCGCGGCTGCCGATCGCCTCCACGCGGGCCTGTTCGACCGCGTCGTAGATGGCACGGGCGGCCTTGCCTTCCGGCGCCAGTCTGCTGTGGATGCGCACATCATGGCAGGCGCGCTTCAACGCCATGGAATCGCCGAGCCCGCGGGTAATCGCGATGTCGGACTTCGATGCCTTCTTGGGCAGTTCGGGCAGCCGCGCACGGCTGCCCGCCAGCGCCGGCCTGTCCTTGGCGAAGCCGACTTCCATTTCCTTGTCGCCGGCAATGGCGCGCATGCAGACGGTGACGGCGCGCTTGAAGCTGTCGGCTTCAGACCCCGTCTTGGACTTGTTGCGCGTATTGTCGCCCGGACCCGCCATCGAGGCTCTGCTTAGCCCAGCACCACATTGGCCGCGCTCTCGGGCAGATCCTGGCCGAAGGCGCGCTGGTAGAACTCGGCAACCACCGAACGCTCCAGCTCGTCGCACTTGTTGAGGAAGGTCAGCCGGAACGCCATGCCGACATCGCCGAAGATCTCGGCATTCTCGGCCCAGGTGATGACGGTACGCGGGCTCATCACCGTCGACAGGTCGCCATTGATGAAGGCCGAGCGCGTCATGTCGGCGACGCGCACCATCTTGTTGACGATGTCCTTGCCCTTGGTGTCGCGATAATGCTTGGCCTTGGCCAGCACGATGTTCACTTCATTGTCGTGCGGCAGATAGTTCAACGTGGTAACGATCGACCAGCGGTCCATCTGCGCCTGGTTGATCTGCTGGGTGCCGTGATAAAGGCCGGTGGTGTCGCCCAGACCAACCGTATTTGCGGTCGAAAACAGCCGGAACGCCGGATGCGGGCGGATGACCCGGCTCTGGTCGAGCAGCGTCAGGCGGCCGGACGATTCCAGCACGCGCTGGATGACGAACATCACGTCCGGACGGCCGGCGTCATACTCGTCGAAGCAAAGCGCGACATTGTGCTGGTAGGCCCAGGGCAGGATGCCGTCGCGAAATTCGGTGATCTGCAGGCCGTCCTTGACCACGATCGCGTCCTTGCCGACGAGATCGATACGGCTGACATGGCTGTCGAGATTGACACGCACGCAAGGCCAGTTGAGGCGGGCGGCGACCTGTTCGATATGGGTCGACTTGCCGGTGCCGTGATAGCCCGACACCATGACGCGGCGGTTGTAGGCAAAGCCGGCGAGGATCGCCAAGGTCGTCGCCTTGTCGAACAGATAGTCGGGATCGACATCGGGCACATGCTCGCTGGTGACCGAGTACGCTGGCACCACCATCTTGGACTCGAAGCCGAATTTCTCCTTCACCGACACCGTCGCGTCGGGCAGGTTGGCGATGTCGCGATCGACCTTGTTCATATCTCTCAACGTCTCCACGGGCGAAACGTCGCGTTTCGCCGGCAATCCATTTTGTTCGGGGGCGGTCTTAGAGCCTTTTCCAACCTTATGAAAGTTGGAAAACGACACGAACCATAGGGTCGCTCAGCACAGGCCCGCCTGTTTGAGCACGCGATAGGCCTGAAGCACATCGCGGAACCGGTCTTCCGAACCTCTGTCGCCGCCATTCGCATCCGGATGGTGACGCTTCACCAGTTCCTTATAGCGCGCCTTGATGTCCTTGCCAGTCGCCTTTGTATCAAGGCCAAGCGTTTCCAGCGCCTTGGCCTCAAGTGGCTTGGCCTTGCGCTCACGCGCCTCGCGCGGATCCTTCGGTCCCTTGAACAGGTCGAATGGGTCGCGCATGCGGTTGTAATAGCCTGCGCGGCCGGAGCGCATCTGCGCCATGTCGGGCGAGGAACGCGTCGAGGCGCCGTTGACGCCCATTTTCCAGGTCGGCCGGTGGCCGGTCATCGCTTCCTTCTGGAAGCGCGCCACCTCGGTGTCCGGCACGCCGGAGAAGTAGTTGAAGCCCTTGTTGTACTCACGCACATGGTCGAAGCAGAAGCGGAAATACTCGCCCTCCTTCATGCGGCCGACCGGCGCGCGATGCGTGCCCGCCTCCTTGCAGCCATCCCACTGGCAGATCGGCGCGTGCGCCTTCACCTCCGCGTCCTTGTCGGGGCGGACGCGAATCTTCTCGAAATATTTGGGATACGGCTTCATCTCACCCATTTATGGGGCGTTCGCAGATGCGAAACAAGAATTGACATTTTCGCGATGATCGCCCTAACCGCTGAATCGCGGCTTAAAGCAGGCGGATGACCGATTTTGTTGCGCACCAGCGGCCCGGCGAAACCTGTTTCGGGTTTTCATGGCGGCGCGCCGACCATATGTGGTGAAGGGAGAAGACGATGTCCATACAAGCGACCATGGAAGACAAGCTCAACAAGGCATTTTCGCCCGAGCGGCTGGTCATCCTCAACGAAAGCCATCTCCACGCCGGCCATCATCATGTGGAATCCGGTCACCACGCTGAGTTCGATGGTACCGGCGAGACACATTTCCGGGTCCGCATCGTCTCGGCGAATTTCGTTGGCATGAGCCGCGTTGAGCGCCACCGCGCCGTCAACGAACTGCTGGCCGACGAGTTGAAGGCGGGCGTTCACGCGCTGGCTATCGAGCCCGCGGCGCCCGGCGAACAGACCCGCTGGTAAGCCAAATCCCGGAGCTGGTCCTGTAGCTCGTCTCGCGCTGCTCAGATTATCGCTTCGATCAGGAATGGCCCGGGCCGCGACAAGGCGGCATCGAGCAGCGCGTCGAACCGCTCGCAGGTGTCGGCACGCGCCGCCTCCACGCCCATGCCTTTGGCCAGCGAAACCCAGTCCAGCGCCGGATGGTCGAGGTCGAGCATGCGCCTGGCATTTTCGCCGATCGCGTTCACCCCGACATTGCGCATCTCGCCATGCAGGATCGCATAAGTGCGGTTGGAAAAGACGATCGTCACCACGTCGAGATTTTCCCGCGCCTGCGTCCACAGGCCCTGCACCGTGTACATGCCGCTGCCGTCGGCCTCCAGATTGATCACCTTGCGGCCGGGACAGGCGATCGCCGCGCCTGTCGCCAGCGGAATGCCGCCGCCGATCGACCCGCCCGTGCCCATCATGTAGTCGTGCGGCGCGGCAAAGGCCGACAGCGCGAAGAAACGTCGCGCCGAGGTGACGGCCTCGTCGCAGACGATCGCGTCGCCCGGCAGCTTTTTGGCCACCGAGAGTGCAATGGCATCTTCCGTCAAGCTGCCGGTTGGCGTTGCTTCCTCGGGAAAGGCGCTTGCAACCAACGCCGGCTGCGATTGCCTGACGCCCAGTTCGTCGCCAAGCGCCTCCAGTGCCGCATGCAGATCCTGACCATGGGCGGCGAGCGTCAGCACCTGGCAATCGTCACGGACAAGCCTTCCCGGTTTTCCCGGATAGGCGAAGAAGGCGACCGGCTCCTTGCCGCCGACCAGCACAAGGACATCGATATCCCTGAGCGCTGCCGTCGCCGCGTCGACCGGATAGGGAATGCGCGTCGGCGCGACACGCCCGCGCCCGCGCTGCATGCGCGCGATCAAAACCTCGCTGAACAGCCTGACCTCGCATGCCGCTGAAATCTGGCCGGCGATCTCGAGGGCATCGGCCCGCGCCGCCCGTCCCCGAACGATCATGCCGGCGCGCCCGGGAGCGGCACGGATCGCGGTAGCCACCGCTCGCACGGCGTCGATGTCGATGGCTGGCGGCGATGCGAGTTCCACCGTGCCGGGCGAAACCGCGTCGGCGTCGCCCCAGGCCGCGTCCGCCGGCAGGATCAGCGTGGTGACACCCGGCGGTGTCAGCGAGGCGCGAAAGGCCGCCTCCGTGGCCGGTTGGACATCGGCGGGCCCTCCGATGCGGCGCACCCACTTCGACATCGGCGCCGCCAGCCCCTCGATATCGCTGGTGAGCGGCGCGTCGAGCGGCAGATGGTAGGAGGCATGGTCCCCGACGATGTTGATCATCGGGCTGAAGGCGCGCCTTGCATTGTGCATGTTGGCCAGCCCATTGGCGAGGCCCGGGCCGGTGTGCAGCAGCGTCGCGGCGGGACGATCGGTCATGCGCGCATAGCCGTCGGCCGCACCCGTCACCACCCCCTCGAACAGGCCGAGCACGCAGCGCATCGACGGCTTGCGGTCGAGGGCCGCGACAAAATGCATTTCGGATGTGCCGGGATTGGCGAAGCAGACGTTCACGTCATTGGCCAACAGCACGTCGCACAGAACATCGGCGCCATTCATGCGAATTTTCTCCCATTCACGAAGAGCAATTGCACCCGCGGATATCGGCACGGCAATATCCCGCCGCCGTTTTTGGCATGATCCAGCCACGGATGGGCGAGCGACGGTCGGCAGGATCAGGCGACCGTCGATTTCAGGAACGCTGGCGCGGCGGCGTTCGGCGCATTGCCGTCATCTCCGCCGAAATCGCGGTTGATGGACGGCCATTCGGGCCGGAGCGACGGAACAAACAATGCCTTCCCGCAGTTGAATATGCGAGCCCCATCAGAATGGCTCCGAAGGCAACGATCATGCGTGAGAACCAATCCGACGTCTTCCATCTCTTTTCGGAAATTTATGCGAACGCCGCCCAGGAAGAGATAAGTCTCCAGCAATATCTGCTCGCCTGCCGCGAGGACAAATCGATGTATGCCTCGGCGCCGGAACGAATGGTCGAGGCGATCGGCGAGCCAAACCTGGTCGACACCAGCAAGGACGAGCGGCTAGGCCGTATTTTCTCGAACCGGACCGTCAAGATATATCCCTCCTTCTCCGACTTTTACGGGATGGAAGATACGATCGAGCGCATCGCCGGGTATTTCCGCTATGCCTCCCAGGGCCTCGAGGAACGCAAGCAGATCCTCTACCTCCTGGGTCCGGTCGGGGGCGGCAAATCCTCCTTGGCCGAACGGTTGAAGAAATTGATGGAGGAGCGCCCCATCTACACGCTGAAGGTCGGCAACCAGATCAGTCCGGTTTTCGAATCGCCGCTTGGCCTGTTCCATCCCGATCGCATGAGCGATCTCCTGGAGGACAAATACGGGATAGCCCGGCGCCGCCTGAACGGACTTATCTCACCATGGGCGGCCAAGCGCCTCGACGAACTGTCCGGCGACATTTCCAAATTCAGCGTCGTCAAATTGATGCCGTCGCGGCTGCGCCAGATCGCCATCGCCAAGACCGAGCCTGGCGACGAGAACAACCAGGACGTCTCGGCCCTGGTTGGCAAGGTCGACATCAGGCAATTGGAAAATTTCAGCCAGTCCGACCCTGACGCCTATTCCTACAGCGGCGGGCTGAACCGAACGACGCAAGGCCTGCTCGAATTCGTCGAGATGTTCAAGGCGCCCATCAAGGTGCTGCATCCATTGCTGACGGCGACCCAGGAAGGCAGTTACAACGGCACCGAGAATTTTGGTGCCTTTCCCTACCAGGGCATCATCGTTGCCCATTCCAACGAATCCGAGTGGCAACAGTTCAAGAACAACAAGAACAATGAGGCGTTTCTCGATCGCATCCTCGTGGTCAAGGTGCCGTATTGCCTGCGCATCACCGAAGAGAGGCAAATCTACGAGAAGCTGCTGCGCGAGAGTGAATTGGCCGCCAGCCCTTGCGCGCCCGAGGTGTTGGACATCCTCAGCCGGTTCAGCGTCTCGACCCGCCTTGCCGAGCACGACAATTCGCCGCTGCACACCAAAATGCGCGCCTATGATGGTGAGAACCTCAAGGAAGTCGACCCGAGGGCGAAGTCAGTCCAGGAATATCGCGACGCCGCCGGCGTCGACGAAGGCATGACCGGCGTCAGCACGCGCTTCGCCTTCAAGATCCTGTCGCAGACGTTCAATTACGATACCAACGAGGTCGCGGCGGACCCCGTGCATCTTATGTATATCCTGGAAGAGGCGATCAAACGGGAGCAGTTTCCGAAGGAGACGGAAGCCGCCTATCTCGAATTCATCAAGTCGGAGCTGGCCGCCCGTTACGCCGAGTTCATCGGCCATGAGATCCAGAAGGCCTATCTGGAATCCTATAGCGAATATGGCCAGAACCTGTTCGACCGCTACATCGCCTATGCCGATGCCTGGATCGAGGACCAGGACTACAAGGACCCGGACACCGGCCAGATCCTCAACCGCGAGGTGTTGGACAACGAACTGTCGCAGGTCGAAAAGCCGGCAGGCATCGCCAATCCGAAGGACTTCCGCAACGAGGTGGTGAAGTTCACGCTGCGTGCCCGGGCACGCAACCATGGCCGCAACCCTTCATGGACGAGCTACGAGAAGCTGCGCGAGGTCATCGAAAAGCGCATGTTCGGCCAGGTCGAGGACCTCCTGCCCGTGATCAGCTTCGGCTCCAAGCAGGATAGCGTCACCGAAAAGCGGCACAATGAATTCGTCCAGCGGATGGTGGAGCGCGGCTATACGGAACGGCAGGTGCGCCGGCTGGTCGATTGGTACATGCGGGTGAACAAGGCGGGCTGAGCGCAGTCCGAATGGTTGCATGCCGATCTTTATCGACCGCCGCCTGAATCCGAAGGACAAAAGCCTTGGCAACCGCCAGCGCTTTCTCAGGCGTGCCCGCGAGGAGCTCAAGCGCAGCATTCGCGACCAGATCCGCGCTGGGCGGATCGCCGACGTGGACGCGGAGCACGTCGTGCCGATGCCCGAAAGAGGCACTGGCGAGCCGACCTTCAACGACGCCAGGGACACCGGCCGGCGCCGGCACATCCTGCCGGGCAACAGGCAATTCTCCCAAGGCGACCTGATCCCCAAGCCCGGCCAGGGCGGAGGCATGGGCGGTTCGTCACCGGGAAAAACCGCGTCCGAGGACGACTTCCGGTTCGTGCTTTCGCGCGAGGAGGTGCTGGATCTCTTTTTCGAGGATCTCGAACTGCCCGACCTGGTCAAGCTCAACCTCAAGGAGATCCTTGCCTTCAAGCCGCGCCGGGCGGGTTTCGCCGCCACCGGTTCGCCAACCAATATCAATGTCGGCCGCACGATGCGCAACAGCCACGGCCGCCGCATTGCGCTCAGGCGCCCCAAGCAAGCGGCGGTCGACGCGATCATGCAGGAACTCGCCTTGCTGGAGGCCGCTCCGCCTGATGCTCAAACGCGCGAGCGCGTCGTGGCGCTCAAAGAAGAGATCGAGCGGCTGGAGCGCCGGCGCCGGCGGATTGCCTTCGTCGACCCGGTCGACATCCGGTTCAACCGCTTCGACCAGCGCCCGGTGCCGAATGCGAAAGCGGTCATGTTCTGCCTGATGGATGTGTCGGGCTCGATGGGCGAGCGCGAGAAGGACCTGGCCAAGCGCTTCTTCGTGCTGCTGCACCTATTCCTGAAGCGACGTTATGAACGCACCGAAATCGTCTTCATCCGCCACACGCACGAGGCGCAGGAGGTGGATGAGGAAACCTTCTTCTACTGCACGCAAAGCGGTGGCACCGTCGTTTCCACCGCGCTCGAGGAGATGCATCGCGTCATCGAGCAGCGTTACCCCGCGAGCGAGTGGAACATCTACGCCGCCCAGGCCTCGGACGGCGACAATTTCGCCACCGATTCCGAGCGCTGCATCGCCCTGCTGAACGGCAAGCTCATGCGCCTGTGCCAGTATTTCGCCTATGTCGAGATCATCGACGAACGCGAGAGTCACATCTTCGGCGCGACTGAAAACGGGACGTCGCTCTGGCGAGCCTACAGCGCCATCGAATCGAACTGGCCGAACTTCCAGATGAGCCGCATAGCCACGGCCGCCGATATCTATCCTGTCTTTCGTCAGCTCTTCGCCAAACAGCCCGCGCTCCGGAAGAGCGCCTGAGGGGAAACCATGGCCAGGACAGCCAGCAAACCGGGTTTGCTCTTTTCCGGATCCGACTGGGACTTCCAGAAATTGTCGCACGCCTACGACGCGATTGCGGCAATCGCCATCGAGGAACTCAAGCTGGACACCTACCCGGTGCAGATGGAAATCATTTCCTCGCAACAGATGCTCGACGCCTATTCATCGGTCGGCATGCCGCTGATGTATCGTCATTGGTCGTTCGGCAAGCATTTCCTGTACCAGGATTTTCTCTATCGCAAGGGTGGACGGGGCCTGGCTTACGAACTGGTCATCAACTCCAATCCCTGCATCGTCTATCTGATGGAGGAAAACACCATGGCCTTGCAGGCCCTGGTGACGGCGCATGCTGCGCTCGGACACAATCATTTCTTCAAGAACAATCATCTGTTCCGGCAGTGGACCGACGCCGGGGGGATTCTGAGCTATCTGGAGTTCGCCAAGGGCTACATTGCCCGATGCGAGGAGCGGCACGGACTGTCGGCCGTGGAAAGCATTCTCGACTGCGCCCACGCGCTGATGGAACAAGGCGTGTTCCGATATCACAGGCCGCCAAAGCTGTCGTCGGAGCGGCAGCGTGAAGGGCTGCGCGAGCGCCTGGAATATGAAGAACGCTCCTACAACGACTTGTGGCGCACGCTGCCTCCCTCGCAGGACAGCAGCAAGACCGAGAAGAAGGACGAAGGCTTGGCGGAGCGGAAGAAATCGCTCAACCTGCCCGAGGAAAATCTGCTCTATTTCCTCGAGAAGAACAGCCTTGTCCTGGAGCCCTGGCAGCGCGAGATCATCCGCATCGTGCGTATCGTCGCGCAGTATTTCTATCCGCAGCGGCAAACGCAGGTGATGAACGAAGGCTGCGCCACCTTCGTGCACTACACCCTCATGAACGCATTGTTCGACCGCGGCCAGATCAGCGAGGGCGCCATGCTCGAGGTCCTGCGCAACCATTCCAATGTGATCTTCCAGCCGGCCTTCGACGACCCCCGGTTCTCCGGTATCAACCCATACGCGCTCGGCCTCGACATGATGCAGGACATACAACGCATTTCGACCGCGCCGACGGCGGAGGACCGCGACTGGTTTCCCGACATCGCGGGCCGCGGTGACTGGCGCGATGTGCTCCTGGACGCCTGGGCCAACCACCGCGACGAATCCTTCATCCGCCAGCACCTCAGCCCAGCCCTGATACGGAAATGGCGGATGTTTGTCCTCGCCGATCAGGCCGACGACGCACATTACGAGGTGGCCTCGATCCACAATGAGCGCGGCTACCAAAAGATACGTGCCGCGCTGGCCCAGAGCTACGACATCGGCGCGAGCCGGCCGGATATCCAGGTGGTGGATGTCGACCTGCTCGGTAACCGGCATTTGCGGCTGCAGCACAAGGTGAAGGAGGGCGTACTGCTCGACAGTGGCAGCCGCGACGCGACCCTGCGCCATGTCCGAAGCCTCTGGGGCTATGAGGTCAGCCTCGCTTCGGTCGACGCCGAAACCGGTGCGACGCTCAGCGAACGGTCAAGCAACGACTTTTGAATTTCCGCCCGGCGGCATCGGCGGCTGCCAGGCACAACGAGTGGAACACGCCACGGACAGCCGGTGCGCTCAACCGACCGTCGATTTCAGGAACGCCAGCGCGGCAGCGGTCAGCGCGTCGCCGTCCTCGCCGAAATCGCGGTTGATCGACATGTGCGTATAGGCGGTGCCGTCGAACAGCGTCACCTCGGTGCCGCTGGCGCGCAGGCGCTCGGCAAAGGCCGTGGACTGCTTGCCGCGACCGTCGGCGCGGGAATAGGCGATGAAGGTCGGCGGATGCTTGCGGCCATCGACATAGCTCGCCGGTGACAGTGCCGCCCACTGCGAAGGATCGGAAAAGACACGCGAATAGGCCCGCACCATGCCGCCACTTCCGGCAAGGGCGGCGAGATCGTAAGCCCTTGTATCGTCGAGAAGCAGGCCAGCGACGCCGGGCAATCCGCCGCGCATGCCGGTCAGGGCGATCAGATGGCAGCCGGCCGAATGCCCCATGCCGACGATGCGGTTGGGATCGCCACCATGTTGGGCGATGTTGGTCCTGACATACGCATAGGCCTTTTCCACGTCGCCCGCCTGGGTGGCGACATCAGCCTGCGGCAGCATGCGGTAGTCGATGGAGACGAAGCAGAAGCCGTTGGCAAGCAGGAAGGCCGGCTTGGCGTTCACCTGGCTGCGTTTGCCGGTCCGCCAGGCGCCGCCATGGACGAAGAAGACCACTGGCAGGTCTTTCGCGCCATCGGGCGCATAGATATCGAGCTTGGCCGGACCGTAGTCGACAGTTTCGGCGGATGGCGTATCTCGCGCCGCTCTCGTGCCGGTTGGCAACAAGGCAGCCACCGAGGCCAGGAGCAAGGTTCGCCGATCGATCGTCATCGGCGAAGAATGCATCCCGGCGGGCGGGAGTTCCAACGAAGGATTGGCAAGGCGACGGCTCGATGGCAATTCCAGGAAAAGTGCGCAGCGGTTTCCCGTCTGGAATTGCGTAAGAACAAAGAGTTAGAGCGGCTCGGAGATCCTACCAACACTGAAACGCTTTAACTGTCGCCGGCCGGCCGGATCCTGACCCTGGCAATCCGGTTCTTGTCGCGTTTCATGACGACGAAGCGCTTGCCGTGGAAGGTAAAAGCCTGCTTCTCCTCGGGGATCGATTGCGCCTCGTGGATGACGAGGCCGGCGATGGTCGTCGCCTCTTCGTCCGGCAGGTTCCAGTCGAGCGCCCGGTTGAGGTCGCGGATCGGCACCGTGCCTTCGACGACGACGGAGCCGTCCGCCTCCTGCTTGACGCCCTGGATGTCGACATCGTGCTCGTCGGCGATCTCGCCGACAATCTCCTCGATAATGTCCTCCAGCGTCACCAGCCCTTCGACCTCACCATATTCATCGACGACGACGGCAAAATGCGTCTTGCGGCGCAAGAAGGCGTTGAGCTGTTCCTGCAAAGTCGTGGTGTCGGGCACGAACCACGGTTTTGACGCGATCTTCATCACGTCGATCCGCGAGAAATCATTGCCGACTTCGTTCAGCGCGCGCAGCAGATCCTTGGCGTGCAGCACGCCGACGATGTTGTCGAGTGAACCTTTCCAAAGCGGCATGCGGGTGTGCGGGCTCTGCAGGATCTCGCGCACCACCGCTTCCGGCGCATTGTCGGCATTGACCGAGCGCATATTCGTGCGGTGGACCATGACGTCGGAAACTTCGAGCTCTTCGAGGTCGAACAGGCCGCCGACGCGGTCGCGATCCTCACGCACCACCTGGCCGTCGCGGCGAAAATCGTCGACCGCGCCGCGCAACTCGTCCTGGCTCGACCGCTGCGGCTCGATGCGCGACAGTTCATAGCCGAACATGGCAAGCAGGCGGGTGCGCACGGCAACGACCAGGATGACGAGGATGGCAAGAACGGCGAAGACGACCCAGCCAGTGTCCATCTCAGCCGGCTTTCCCGTTGCCTGGATGGTTTTCCCTGAGGAACGCCAGCACTTCCGAGGCCGGCACATCCTTGGCGATGAAGGCCTCGCCGATGCCGCGCGTCAGAATGAAGGTCAGCGCGCCGCGCGACACTTTCTTGTCCTGCGTGATGAATGAAAGCAGCGCATCCGCATCGGGCAAGTCGCCCGGAATGTCGGCCATCCGCCACGGCAGCCCGACGGCACGCAGATGCGCCTCGACGCGGGCCGCGTCGTCGGGGCTGGCGAGATTGAGCCGAGAGGAGAACCGGTACGCCAGCGCCATGCCGATGGCGACCCCCTCGCCGTGGACGAGGCGCGTCCCGTCATACTGCGTGGCGGCTTCGAGCGCGTGCCCGAACGTATGGCCGAGGTTGAGCAGAGCGCGGTCGCCGGTCTCGAACTCGTCGCGGGCAACGACATCGGCCTTGGCACGGCAGGCTTCGGCAATGGCCTCGACCCGCTCCGGTCCGCCGGCGAACACCTTTTCCCAATTCGTTTCCAGCCAGGCGAAGAAATCCGGCCGGTCGATCAGCCCGTATTTGGCAAGCTCGGCATAGCCGGCGCGAAATTCGCGGATCGGCAGCGTGTCGAGCACTTCGGTATCGGCCAGCACCAGCTTGGGCTGGAGGAAGACGCCGACGAGGTTCTTGCCGCGCGGGCTGTTGATGCCGGTCTTGCCGCCGACCGAGGAATCGACCTGCGCCAGAAGCGATGTCGGAACCTGCACGAAATTCATGCCACGCCGCACGATCCCGGCGGCAAAACCGGTGAGATCGCCGATGACGCCGCCGCCAAGCGCGATGACGATGTCGCCGCGCTCCAGCCTGGCGGCCAGGACGCCGTCGACCACCGCCTCGAGATGGGCAAAGCTCTTGGTCTTTTCGCCGGGCGGCATCGTAATGATCGCGGGCTGGATGCCACTCTTCTCGAGCCCGGCCCTCAGCGTATCGAGATGCGCGGCGGCGACGTTCTCGTCGGTCACCACAGCGGCGCGCGTGCCCGGCAACCGGCGCGAAATCTCAGCGCCGGCGCGCGACAGCAGGCCGGAGCCGATCACTATGTCGTAGGCGCGGTCGCCCAGACCGACTTCGACTGTGACTGGCTGATCCGCGCTCATGATTCGACCTCGCCCGTCGCGGCTATCGCATCGATGCCGAAATGCCGGCACAGCGCCTCGATCACCTCGGCCGCGATGACCTCCTTGCGATCGTCGCGGGTCGGCACGGTGACGTCAGAGGTGGCATAGACCGGATAGCGTTCCGCCATCAGCCGCTCCAGCACGGCGCGGGGATCGGCGCTTTTCAAGAGCGGCCGGTTCTGCTTCTTGGAAACGCGGTCCATCAGAAGGTCGAGCTCGGCCTTCAGCCAAACCGAGACGCCATGGGCGGCGATGGCCTCGCGCGTCTGCGCGTTCATGAAGGCACCGCCGCCGGTCGACAGAACCTGCGGGCCGTTTTCCAGCACGCGCAGGATGACACGCTGTTCCAGGGCCCTGAACTCGGTTTCGCCATAGCGCTCGAACAGCTCCGGAACCGTCATCCGCGATACGCTTTCGATCTCCTGGTCGCTGTCGATGAAGGGCAGCGAAAGCATGGTCGCCACCTTGCGGCCGATCGCCGTCTTGCCAGCGCCCATCAGCCCGACAAAGACGATGGACCGGCTGCCCAGCCGGCCAAGCAGCGCGGCATGGGTCTCGCCTGGGGGATTTGCCTGTAGCGCGTTCATCGGCTGTTTCTTTGGGCCTCTTTGCCGGCGTATCGACATGAAAAGCCGGTTTGCGTCAAGCGTGCCGAGTGCCATGGGCCGATATGGACAGAGCGACGCTTGCATCGGAAGTTGCTAACAGGGGGTCCGCTTCTTCCTTGAATTGGCCGGATTGGCGTCCCATAAGGGCACAGGGTTTGGAAACGCAGAACAAGAAGACGGGCGAGAACTGAATGCCGACACTGTTTCGCTTTGTCGTGACCCTCGCGATTCTGGCCGGCATTGCCTATGGTACGATGTTCGCGCTGGTGATGTTCGTCGAGCCGAAAAAAGCCGAGATGAGCGTGCGTATTCCGCCGGAAAAGCTCAATCCGAAGAAAAACTGAACCCCAAGAAGACCGACTCGGAACCGCCTCAAGGACATGAACAGCGCCGCTCGCATCGAGGCCTTCCTGGAAATGATGAGCGCCGAGCGGGGAGCGGCGGAGAACACGCTTTCCTCCTATCGCCGCGATCTCGAGGATGCTTCCGGCGGGATCGATGGCGGACTTGCCCGCGCCGGCGCCGCCGACATCAGGGCCTATCTTGACGATATCGCCGCGCGCGGCTTCGCGCCGACCTCGCAGGCGCGCAAACTGTCGGCGATCCGCCAGTTCTTCAAGTTCCTCTACGCCGAGGGCCTGCGCGCGGATGACCCCACCGGCACGCTGGACAGCCCGAAAAAAGGCCGTCCGCTGCCCAAGACGATGAGCGAGGCCGAAACCGGCCGGCTGATCGATCGCGCCGCGCAGGAAGCCGGCGATGCCGGGCTCGGTCACGCCGACAGGCTGGCGGCCTTGCGCCTGCATGCGCTGGTCGAAGTGCTCTACGCCACCGGACTGCGCGTTTCCGAGCTGGTCGGCCTGCCGGTGACGGTGGCGCAGCGCGATGACCGTTTCTTCATGGTACGCGGCAAGGGCGACAAGGAACGCATGGTGCCGCTGTCGGCCAAGGCGCGCGCGGCGATGCGGAGCTGGCTTGACGCCCGGGCCAAGCTGCCCGCCTTCGCCACCAGCCCGTTCCTGTTTCCGGCGGCATCCGACAGCGGCTACCTCTCGCGCCAGGTCTTTGCCCGTGACCTGAAAGGATTGGCGGCGCGCGCCGGCATCGCCTCGGCCAAGATCTCGCCGCACGTGCTGCGCCATGCTTTCGCCAGCCATCTCCTGCAGAACGGCGCCGACCTGAGAGCCGTTCAGCAACTGCTTGGCCATGCCGACATATCGACGACACAGATTTACACCCATGTGCTGGAAGAGCGGCTGGTGCGGTTGGTCAACGATCATCATCCGCTTGCCGACTAGGCCTCATATCGCTATGTGAGGACGACATTTCACCGCCCGGAGCCTTGGTTTCAACGGTTCCGCGGTCATTGCCTTCCGACGTATCGGTCCGCCCAAGCATGTACAATTACCTCGATTTCGAAAAGCCGGTGCAGGATCTTGAGCTCAAGATCCTCGAGCTCAAGAAGCTTGCCGAGAACGGCGAGGCGGTCGATGTCGCCGATGAGATCACCAGGCTCGAGAAGCGCTCGCGCGACGCGCTGCGCGAACTCTACAAGGCGCTGACGCCGTGGCAGAAGGTGCAGGTGGCGCGCCACTCCGACCGGCCGCACTGCATCGACTACATCAAGGGCCTGTTCAGCGACTTCACGCCACTCGCCGGCGACCGCAATTTCGGCGAGGACCAGGCGATCGTCGGCGGCTTTGCCCGTTTCCGCGGCGAGCCCATCGCGATTCTCGGCCAGGAAAAGGGTTCGGACACGGCGAGTCGCCTGAAGCACAATTTCGGTTCGGTGCGCCCCGAAGGCTATCGCAAGGCGGTGCGGCTGATGGAACTGGCCGATCGTTTCAAGATCCCGCTTTTGACACTGGTCGACACGGCCGGCGCCTATCCCGGCGTTGGCGCCGAGGAGCGCGGCCAGGCCGAAGCCATTGCCCGATCGACCTCGGCCTGCCTTGGCCTGAAAGTACCGTCGATCTCGGTGGTTATCGGCGAAGGCGGTTCGGGCGGCGCTATCGCGATTGCCACCGCCAACCGCGTCTACATGCTCGAACACGCCATCTATTCGGTGATTTCGCCAGAAGGTGCCGCCTCCATCCTGTGGCGCGACACGACGCGCTCCAAGGACGCGGCGACCAACATGAAGATCACCGCGCAGGATCTTTTGGAACTGAAGGTCATCGACGCCATCATCCCCGAGCCGATGGGCGGCGCCCAGCGCGCGCCCGAAACGGTGATTGCCGCGACCGGCGATCTCATCGCCAAGACGATGAAGGAATTCGCCGGCGCCAACATCGATTTCCGCGAACAGCGCCGCGAGAAATATCTGGCGATGGGCCGCAGCCTCTGACGCCGCTTGGGCGGCGGAACAGGGCTGACGGAAGCTGTCTGTCCACCCCAAATGTGGCGGCGATGAGCAGTTTCGCCACAAAAATGCCGCCCCATTCGGTTCAATGAAATCACCGCGAGAGATTGGCCGAGCCTTGCGGTAAGGAATTTTCAAGGTTAACGGGCTTACGGTCCGTCAGTGTTCAGCATGCGGGTGTGGCCGTTTCGAAGCCATTGGCCCGAAAGAAAAGACATAGCCTTATCCATGTTTGCCAAGCTTGCTCGTACTGGAGTTCTTGCCGCCTCGATTGCCGTCGCGGGCTGTAATGATTCGTCGATGAAGGACTTTGCCCCGGAAGCCAACAAGCCGCTGCCCGACAAGATCCTTGCCGATATGAGAGCCAAGGGCATGGTCCGCACCTCTTCGGTAATGGCGCGCATCTTCAAGGAAGAAGGCAAGCTCGAGATCTGGAAGGCCAAGACCAACGGTCGCTACGACATGGTGGCGAGCTACGACATCTGCAAATGGTCGGGCAAGCTCGGGCCGAAATACACCGAAGGCGACCGCCAGGCGCCGGAAGGTTTTTACACGGTTCGCCCGTCGCAGATGAATCCGCGCTCGAATTACCATCTGTCGTTCAACATCGGCTTTCCCAACGCCTATGATCGTGCCAATGGCCGCACCGGCCAGAACCTGATGGTCCATGGCGCCTGCTCTTCATCGGGCTGCTATTCGATGACCGACGCCCAGATCGAGCAGATCTACGCCTTCGGCCGCGACGCCTTCCAGGGTGGCCAGACCGAGTTCCAGATCCAGGCTTTTCCGTTCCGCATGACAGCCGCCAACATGGCGCGCTACCGCAACGACCCGAATTACGAATTCTGGAAGATGCTCAAGGTCGGCTACGACAATTTCGAGGTCACCAAGGTGCCACCGAAAGTCGACGTCTGCGAGAAGCGCTACGTCTTCAACCAGGTCGCTCCCGATGGGCAGACCTTCAATCCGACCGGCCCCTGCCCGGCGACCACGCAGCCGGAGTCGCTTAAGAGCGCCTATAACGCCTATCAAAGCACCTATGACGCGGCCTTCAACAGCGCGCTCAAGGCCAGCGTGCCGCCACCCAAGCCGACGATTGCCGGCATCAAGGAAGCCAGCATCGTCTCCGACTGGTCCAAGCGCCGGGCGCGTGGCGAGCGCGTGCCGATCGATCCGCCGTCGCTCAACACCGACGGTTCGGTCACCGAGACGGCGCGCATGGGCCGCATCGATTCGCCCGCCGGTCGCAAGATGGCCGCGCTCGAGGCCGAAAAGGCCGCCAAGGAGAAGGCCGAGCGAGAGCGGGTGGCGGCCATAGAAGCGGCAAAAGCGGCGAAGGAGGCCGCCAAGGCGCAAGCGTTGGCCGAAAAGGAAGCTGCCAAGGCGCAAGCCGTGGCTGCGAAGGAAGCGGCCAAGGCCGCCAAGGAAGCTCCGGTTGCCACCGCGACCATCGCGGCTCCGGCGGAGGCCGCGCCGGCAGCCGAGACGCAGGCTGCGAGCGCCGATGAAAGCCGGGTTACGAAGCTGAAGAACAAGCTGCTCGGCATGTTCGGCGGCTGAGGTTTTTACCTTGGCCGAACTGATAGCTATCTACGACCTCAAGGGGCTGAACTGCCCTTTGCCGGTCCTCAAGGCGAAAAAGCGCCTGGCCGGGATGCAGCCCGGCAGCAGGCTCTGGCTCGAAACCACCGACCCTCTGGCTGTTATCGATATTCCTGCCTTCTGCGCCGACAGCGGACATCAATTGATCGAGACGGCGGCGATGTCCGGTGGCCACCGCTTTCTGGTCGAACGCGGCGAATACCAATCGTAGGAGGCTAACGTCCGGCGATCGCCAGCGGATTGTTTTCCAGCGCCGCGCGGTCGGGCGTGTCGACCGACGGCCGGTTGGTGAAGGCGGCGAACAGCCGGCGCACATAGTCTTCCGGCATGTCGAGCGTAATCAGCACCAGCCGCGTGCCGCGCTGGCTGTCCGGCCAGGACGGCAATCGCACCGGCGGATGCAGGATCTTCTGGACACCATGCACGACCAAGGGCCGCGACGGATCCTCCTGCAATTCGATGACGCCCTTCATCCGTAGCAGATGCTCGCCATGTGTGGAACGCAGGAGATCGAGGAACATCTCGATGGCTGAAAACGGCACCGGCCCGTCATGCACCAGCGAATGGGTTTTTACGCGCTGATCGTGGCGATGGGCATGGTCATGCCCTTCATGGTCATGGTCATGATGGTCATGGTGGTGATGATCATGCGTGGCCTCTTCGCCGAGCCAGCGCCGCACGTCGGCGGACTTGGTCGCAGGATTGTAGAGACCGCAGTCGAACAATGCGGCCACCCCGGTTTTCGCCTCCCCGGCATCGAGCAGTCGAGCCCCGGGATTGATCTGCCGCAAGCGCGCGCGCAGCGTGTCGAGGTCGCCGTGATCGGTGGCCAGATCGGCCTTGGAGATGACGATGCGGTCGGCCACGGCGACCTGCTTGACCGCCTCGACATGCGCATCGAGCGTAGCATTGCCGTTGACCGCATCCACCAGGGTGATGACGCCGTCGAGCCGAAAGGCCTGGACCAGCGCCGGATGGGCCATGATCGACTGCAGCACCGGCGCCGGGTCGGCCAATCCCGTGGTCTCGACGATGACGCGGCCAAGCCGGGCGATACGGCCGGTCTGCAGCCGGTCGACTAGGTCGGCCAGCGTGTCGACAAGTTCGCCGCGCACCGTGCAGCACAGACAGCCGTCGGAAAGCTGGATGATGCCGTCGGAGGCCTGCTCGACCAGCAGGTGGTCGATCGCCACGTCACCGAGCTCGTTGATGATGACCGCGGTGTCGACGAGCGCCCGATCCTTCAGCAGCCGGTTGAGCAATGTCGTCTTGCCGGCGCCGAGAAAGCCGGTTAGCACCGAGACTGGGATCGGGAAACCGCTCATCTGGTTCTGCCTTCTAATTTGGGCATGATCTCTCGCGAAAGCCGGATTTCACTTTTTGGATCGTGCTCTAATTCGCGACCTTGGCCGGCTGGTCGCCTTGGGCGGCGGCACCCACGACTTTCGGGCCCGTGCCGGCGGGTACCGGCTTGTCGGGCCGCCAGGTCGGGATTGGCACGTCGGCATATTCCTGCGCGCCCTCGTCAAGAATCGCCTTCGGCGCCGGACCCGTGGCGCCGCCAAGGCCGACGGCAACCAGTGTCGGCACATGGTCGAGCTTCTCCCGATAGGGCGATTTAGGCTGGTCCTTGGCGGCGGCCGGCGGCGGCGCCTCGGACTGCTCCGCCTTCCTCTTCTTCTTGCAGACTTCGTCATGCATGTCGTTGGGCGAGATCAGATCACCGTAGGGAGCGAGCGTGGTGACGGTGGTGGACCCGGCGGCAGGTGCGTCAAAGCCCTGATCGAGCAATTTGGCCGCGGCTTCGGCGCGGCTGACCGCCGACTTCTCGCCAAGCACGACCGCCACCAGCGTACGTCCGTTGCGGGTCGCCGACCCGATCATGTTGAAGCCCGACGGGCAGACAAAGCCGGTCTTCATGCCGTCGGCGCCGGGATACCGGCCGATCAGGAGATTGTAGTTCGGAATGGCCCTATTGCCGACCGCGAGCCCCTCGATCGAGAACCACGGCGCATATTGCGGGAACTCGCGGCGGATCGCCATCACCAGGATCGAAAGGTCGCGTGCCGTCGTGTACTGGTCGGGCGAGTAAAGGCCGTTCGGGTTGACGAAATGGGTGCCGTTCATGCCGAGCCTGGCCGCCTCGGCATTCATCCTTTCAGCGAAGGCGGCCTGCGAGCCGCCGACATTCTCGCCGACCGCCATGGCGATGTCGTTGGCCGACTTGACCAGCATCATCTTCAGCGCATTGTCGAGCCGCATCACCGAGCCGGGCTTGAAACCCATCTTGCTTGGCGGTTCGCCGGCGGAATGTTTGGTCACCTTGATCGGCGAATCGAGCTGGACTTCTCCGGCCGCGATCGCCCGGAAGGTCACATAGGCGGTCATCAGCTTGCTGAGCGAGGCCGGATACCAGCGCTTGAAGGCATCCTGGTGCTGCAGGATCTGGCCGCTCTTCAGGTCGAAGACCACCACCGGATTGGCCAGCGCTGGCCCAGCCAGGACGGACAGCATGATTGCGCCAGCCGGGAATAGTTTGAGGAAATGCCTGTACCGCATGATCGAATCCGAAATCGCCTCTTGCCCTGATTGCCCCTGGCTCCGTAAGATTTCATTACGTGACCGCCAGCATAAGGATCCGACCCTCAAAAACCGGACCGCATTATTGCGGTGCTATTTACCCTATGTGACGCCAACATGGCAAAGCGCCTGACAATCACAATTGCAAGGCACCCCGGGCCCAATTGCAAACCACCAGGCTGAAGCCGGCTGCACCAACAACGAAATGGAACCATCATGCCAATCCTCAACCGCGCCGCCGAAATGCAGGACGAAGTCGCCGGCTGGCGACGGCATTTGCACCAGACGCCAGAACTGAACTTCGATGTCTTCAAGACGGCGGCCTTCGTCACCGAAAAGCTGAAAGAGTTCGGCTGCGACGATGTGGTGACCGGCCTCGGCAAGACGGGCGTCGTCGGCATCATTCGCGGCCGTCAGGGGGAAGGTCGCACAATCGGATTGCGCGCCGACATGGATGCACTGCCGCTCAAGGAGATCACCGGCAAGCCCTACGCGTCCACCGTTCCGGGCAAGATGCATGCCTGCGGCCATGACGGCCACACCGCGATGCTGCTCGGTGCGGCGAAATATCTCGCCGAGACGCGCAATTTCACGGGCTCCGTGGCGGTGATTTTCCAGCCGGCCGAAGAAGGCGGCGGCGGCGGCAACGAGATGGTCAAGGACGGCATGATGGAGCGTTTCGACATCGCTAAAGTGTTCGGCATGCACAACATGCCCGGCCTGCCGGTCGGCCAGTTCGCCATCCGTCCGGGCCCGATCATGGCGGCGACGGCCGAATTCACCATCACCGTGAAAGGCCGGGGCGGCCATGCGGCGATGCCGCACGGCACCATCGATCCGATCGTCATCACCAGCCAGTTGGTCGGCGCCTTGCAGACGATCGCCTCGCGCAGCACCGATCCGGTCGAGGCGGTGGTGGTCTCGGTGACCAAGTTCCACGCTGGCGACGCCTACAACATCATCCCGGAATCGGCCGAGATCGCCGGCACCGTGCGCACGCTGAAGAAGGAAGTGGCCAGGAAATCGGAAGAGCGTATCCGCGCCATCTGCGCGGGACTTGCCACCGCCTATGGCGCGACGATCGAGGTCGACTACGACGCGAACTACCCAGTGACGTTCAATCATGCGGATGAGACGGTCTTCGCCAGCGATGTGGCCGCCGACGTGGCGGGCGATGCCCAGGTGCACCGCGAGATCCAGCCGGTGATGGGCGGCGAGGATTTCTCCTACATGCTGGAAGCCCGGCCTGGAGCCTTCATCTTCATCGGCAATGGCGAGACCGCCGGTCTCCACAATCCGGCCTACGACTTCAACGACGAAGCCATCCCGCACGGCATGAGCTATTGGGTGAAACTGGCGGAGACGGCGCTAGCCGCCTGAGGCCGGTCTTATAAAGCGCCGGCCGAATTGCGTTCGGCCGGCCCTCTTGGCGAAACGATCCGAAGCGGCTATGTGTCGGGCCGCGTGGTCCCGTAGCTCAGTAGGATAGAGCGGCAGATTCCTAATCTGTAGGTCACAGGTTCGATTCCTGTCGGGATCACCATGCTTTCAATTTTACGATGGCTACGTGCAGTAAGCTGCCCGGTTGGCGACCCGCTTTCTACACGTCACTTGCCGACATAGGCGGCCAATTCATCGGGCGTCCCGATCGGGAATGCCTGCTTGAGGTAATCGAGGAACGCGGACACCCTAGCGCTTAGCAGCCGCCTGGACGGGTAGAGCGCCCACAAGGTGATGTCGCCTCCCTCGACATCACCCCAATGGATCAGCGAGCCGTCGGCTATGTCGTGACTGACAAGCGACACGGGGAGGCGGCCCGCACCGACCCCCGCTCGCACCGCACCCCGGACCATGATCAGCGATGACAGGGTCAGAACTGGCTGGATCGCGATAGTTGCCCGGCCAGTGGGCGTCTTCACGGCCCAGATCGGTCGATCGCCGGCCGTGCGCACGACCGCGGGAGCGGGGTGGTGTCCGGGCGGCCGCGCGAGGTCAGGGCTTGCCACGACCACCAGCCGATCGCGCAGGAAGACTCGTCCGACAAGGCTGTCATCCGGATCGGGATTGACCCTGATCACCAGATCAAATCCCTCCTCGATCATGTCGACGGAGCGGTCTTCCGTCGACACATCGAGCCTCACTTCCGGATACTTCAGCGCGAACCCGGCGGCGATCTTTCCCATCGCGGTCTGCGAAAAAACCAGTGGCGCGCTGATCCGCAACCTGCCTCGCGGCCTTTCACCTCCCGAGGAGATCGCTGCGGCTGTCTCGTCGAGTTCGGTAAGCAGCCGGCCCGCACGTTCGTACAGCGCGCGTCCTTCCTCCGTCAGCTTGAGCATGCGTGCGCCGCGTTCGAACAGGCGCAGACCAAGGCTGGCCTCAAGCTCCGCGACCCGACGCGACAGCGTCGCCTTAGGGCGAGCGGCAGCGCGGGCGGCACGCCCGAAGCCGCCGTGGCGCGCCACGATGACGAAATCAGCGAGAGCAAGCAGATCCATGTGTTCCACCAGTGATACGCTGCGTTCAAATATCACACCTATTGGCCCATGTGTGAACCACCCATATTGGGGTCGTCAAGCAACCCAACTCGGAGAAACAATCATGACTATCCTCGTTACCGGCGCCACTGGCCGTGTCGGCCGCCAAGTCGTCCAGCAGCTCGTCAAGCGCGGCGCCGATGTGCGCGTCCTCGTTCGTGACATCTCGAAGGCTGACTTTCCGGCCGTTGTAGAGGTCGTGCAAGGCGAACTGCTCGATATCGACTCGCTGCGCAAAGCGTTTGCTGGTGTCAACACACTGTTCCTGCTCAACGCGGTGTCGGGGGACGAATTCACCCAGGCGCTCATCACCCTGAACATTGCCCGCGAGTCGGGCGTCGAGCGGGTTGTCTACCTGTCGGTGATCCACAGCGATGGTTTCGTCAACGTGCCGCATTTCGCCGTGAAGTCCGGCGCGGAGCGGATGATCGAACAGATGGGCTTCAGCGCCACTATCCTGCGCCCGGCCTACTTCATCGACAATGAACTCATGATCAAGGATGTCATCTTCAACCATGGGATCTATCCGATGCCGATCGGAGCCAAGGGCATCGCCATGGTCGACGCCCGCGACATTGCCGAGGTCGCAGCCGTCGAGCTGGTCCGTCGTGACCAGGCCCCGGGCAAGCTGCCGATCGAAATCATCAATCTGGTCGGCCCCGATACGCTGACTGGCTCGGATGTAGCGGCGATCTGGTCGGATGTCCTGGGCCGCCCGATTGCCTATGGCGGCGATGATCCTACCGGGTTCGAGCAGAATCTGGCGAACATCATGCCCAAGTGGATGGCCTATGAAATGCGCCTGATGGCCGAGCGCTATGTCGCCGACGGCATGCTTCCTGGGGCCGGCGACGTCGAGCGTTTGACAGGGATCCTGGGCCGCCCGCTGCACTCCTATCGCAACTTCGCGAATGAGCTTGCAGCATCGGTCTGAGGCCAACCGCATTCGCACTCAGCCTCAAGCAGCTGGTAGTTCTATGGCTGGAATCAATCCTACTTGGGCTTGTTGCTCGGCGTCCATTTGAAGTGGTCGCCGTCTTTCTCGATCTGCCCAATACCGGGGAACGGAAAGTGCGGTGCGAAGATCATCTCGTGGTCCTTGGCCAGCGTGGCCAAGGTCTTGGCCCTGTTCTGCTCACCTTCCGGCTTGTCGCCGTCGAAGGCCACGGCCCAGTCCGGCTTGGCGAGCGAGATGATTGAGCTGTGCACCGTGTCGCCGATATCGAACAGCCGTTCTTTTCCGGACTTTATCTGATAGCCGACATGACCGGGTGTGTGTCCCTTGAGCGCCACCGAGGTGATGCCAGGCGCGACCTGGGCGCCGGCCTTGAACGGTTTCACATGGTCGGCGATGACCTTGACGATATCGGCCGCATCCTTGTTGGACTTGGCAAAATCCCACTCCACGTCAGACATCCTTATCGTGGCGTTGGGAAAAGCCAGTTTGTCGTCCTTGACCAGCCCTCCAATGTGGTCAGGATGAGAATGGGTGATCAATATCTCGCTGACGTCAGCGGGTTTGATGCTGGCCTTGGCTAGGCTGTCCTGCAGCGCGCCGCCGACACCCGTGTCGATCAACACGACGCTGGTCTTCGATTTGACCAGTAGGGCGTCGACGCTCAGCGTGATGGTATCGGTCGGCGCTCCCGCCGCCTTGAGCAGCTCGCCGACTTCCGCGGGGCTGTGATCGAGGCCGAAGGTCTTGCCGTCGTTGGGCTTGACGAACTGGGCGTCGTGCAGGGCGACGATGTCGAGTGTGCCAAGTTTGAATGACTTGGCATCCGGCTGCTGCGCCGGCATCTGCGCCATTGCCAGCCCCTGATGGAGCAGCATCAAGGTCGTTGTGGCCAACAGCCTGGTGGAATTGAACCTTGTCATGCGGGTATCCTCTGGCTGCGGAGGCGCTACCGTACCGGAGGGCAGCTGGTGCGGCGGACAATTCCGGGGTCGGGCCGATCGCAAATGCGCTAGGGATATAGGTCTCGGGCGCGGTCCGGCAATGGCGACCCGTTGCCGATAGCCGCTGGGACGGCTCGGCAAGCTGGGCATGGCGCATAGCCCAGAGGGCCCTGTTCGTCCTCAAAAGCATTCCCGAGCACCGAAGAATAGGCCGCGCCTCAGTGTCGGCTTACTTCGCCGGGACCATCGGCGACGCCCACGCGATGACGGTAGACCATTTCCCAGCCCTTCCAGCCCGTGAACAGAAGAATGAGAACCACGATCAGCGAGAGGACCAGGCCGGTGGGTACCACCGCCGTCTCGCCATGGGCATAGCGAGAGTACCAGTTGTAGAGTTCGATCAGGACGACGAGCACATTGCCGCCGGCGTGGAGCCACGCGTCACGCAAATTGCGGATTTGAACATCGCCCAGGACATCGGTCAGCCCGGTAAGAGCTGCCAAGGCGGCCATTATCAGGCCAGCCCCAAGCAGCCAGAGACTGGCGCTCACCCATCCCGGATTGCCTGTTCGCCAGAAGATCAGGTCGCAAACGAAGGTGGCGACGAAGAAAGCGATCGGGAAAGGGATCAGCATGGGATGGATCGGGTGGCCGGCAATGCTTGCCGTGCTTTGCGGGTTGCGGGGCATGGTAATGCCTCCAAAGGCAGTCGCGCGCGACTGCGGTGCATCTCTGAAAGACAGTGTGAAATAAAACGCCGGCTGCAGCTGAATGTTCCACGACCCGAAGCGGCAGAGCTCCGAAGCGGAGAGGCGCGCGGGAACAAACCGGTCAGGTGGCGGAGCTGGTTGAGTGAAGTCGTGGGCGCATAGCTTGCCGTAATAGGCGCAAAGCAATCCGTACTTACCCGCCATGGCTAATCATGGCGGGCTTGCTTCGGCTGTGATCGGGCCGGCTCAGCCGACCCGCACGACAAAATGCTTGGTCACCGGCTCGATGATCTTCCAGGTGCCCTTGAAATCGGCTTCCACCACGAAGGCGTCGCCGGGGCCGACCTCGACCGGCGTGCCGCCGTCGGGCGTGATGATGATGCGGCCGGCGATCATGTGCACGAACTCATAATCGGTGTAGGTCGCATGATAGGTGCCGGGCGACGCACGCCAGGTTCCCGATATCACCTTGCCATCCGAAGTCGTGTGCTGGACGGCGGTCTGCATGGTCGGTTGGCCCTCGACCGCGATCCAGCCAGGCAGATCGCCAGCTTCCGCGTGCTCGACCGCGCCGAATTTCAGGATGGTCTTGTTCGTCATGCCGGGCTCCGTTTGCTTCATGTGTGCTGCGGGTCGGATAGCCGATGCACATGACGGGGGCAATGCCGTGCCATGCGAAACAGGCGCCGCCGCGCATTTCGGGCTGACCGGCGCGGAGCTGGAGTGGTTATGGCTTGTGCCGTGCCGAGACCAGCTCTGCCTTGCGTTGCGCCGTCTCCAGCCCGAGGCCGATGAAGGCGCGCGCGTGCTTGGCGAGCGCCATGTTGTCGGTCCACAGATTGCGCCAGATCGCCGTCTTCTTCGACAGGTTCTCGTCGACAATCTCCGAGGAGAAGGATTCGAAGCTGAGATCGTCGGCATAGCCGATTGCGGTCAGCGCATCGAAAATCCCTGCGAAATCGATGTTGCCGGTGCCGAGGAAGCCGCGATGGCTTTCGCCGATATGGACATAGCCGATCTTGGCCGCGGCGTGGCGGATGGCGAGCCCGACATCGGCTTCCTCGATGTTCATGTGGAACGTGTCGAGATGCAGGAAGATGTTGTCCGACCCGGTGTCCTCGATGAAGGCCAACCCTTGCGCGGCGGTGTTGAGCAGGTTGCTTTCGAAGCGGTTGACGATTTCGAGGTTGAGCGTGACGCCGGCTGCCTTCGCCGTCTCGGCGACCTTTGCCAGCGTTGCCGCGCTGCGGTTCCATTGATCGCGTGTCGGTGCCTCGATCTGCAAGCCATGGCTGGTCGAAAGAATGCCGGCGACCTTGCTGCCGCCAAGGTCGCGCGTCAGCGCGACGGTGTCGTTGAGGATCCCGACGCCGCGCGCGGCGACCGCCTTGTCGGCGCTCGAAATATCGCCATCGGCCGGCAGGCCGATGCTGATCGCCACGCCGAGGCCGAGGTCGGCGATGCGCTTGGCAAGCCCGCCGATATCGACATTGGCGGGGTCGAGATAGGAGAATTCGATCAGGTCGAAACCGGCCTCCCTGGTATTGGCCAGCGTGCGTTCGAGCTCGTTCTGCGCCGAGCTTGCCGACCAGACGAAGGAATGGATTCCGATGCGCGACATGATCGTCTCCGGTTAAAGCAATTCCACGAAAAGCGTGTGGCGGTTTTCCGTCCGGAATTGCGTAAAACAAAGAGTTAAGCGGGGAGGAGAATGGTGCGGCCGGATCGCTCCGGCCCCACCGGCCTTGGGAGGCTTAGCGGGCTGCGGTCCAGCCCTTGTAGTCCTTCAGGTTCTCGGCCGTGATCAGCTTCGGGTCGAGCAGTACGGTGGCCTCGGCCGGCTTCTTGCCGGCGAGCAGGTCGGCCGCCATGGTGAGCGACTGGCCGGCCATCACATAGGGATCCTGCGAGGCCGAGGCCTTGATCATCGATTTGCCGGAAGAAAGTTCCTTCTCGATATCCGGCGCGCCGTCGACCGCGGTGAAGATGAACTCCGAACGGTTGAGCTGCTTGGCGGCGAGCTCCGCGCCGATCGCCGTCGGATCGTTGATGGCGAACACCGCGTCGATCTTGTCGAAACGGGTGAGCAGCGACTGGAACACTTTCAAGCCGCCGTCGCGGGAGCCTTCGGCGTTCTGGTCGTCCGACAGGATCTTGATGTCGGGATGCTGGGCAAGCACGTTCTTGCAGCCTTTCACCCGTTCCAGGATCGACGACGATGCCGGCCCGTTGAGGATGACGTAGTCGCCCTTGCCGCCGGTGTGGTCGACCAGATATTGGCAGGCTTCCTCGCCGGCCTTGACGTTGTTGGTCATCACCGTGACGTCGGCACCGGGCGCTGAAACGTCGAAGGCCGCGACAATGATGCCGGCGGCCTGCGCCTTCTTCACCGCCGGAGCGATCGCCTTGGCATCGACCGCGTTCAGCATGATCACGTCGACGCCGGCGGCTATGAAGGAATCGACCTGCGAGACCTGCTTGTTGAGGTCGTAGTCGGCCGATACCGACGTCACCTCGACCTTCGGATTGATCTTCCTGGCCGCGTCCTCGATGCCCTTGATGGTGGCGACGAAGAAGGGGTTGCCGAGCAGGCCGACCGAGATGCCGACCTTGTTGAGGTCCTTGGCCGATGCCGGCGCGATGGCGACGGCCGCAAGGGCGGCGCCGCAGAGCAGTTTGGCGATGGTCTTCATTACGCTTACTTCCTCCTGATGCCCCGCGCCTCTCACGGTGCGTTACACAAGCCGGTCGTTGATGCCGGCGACTAGGTCACTCACGTTCTTGCCCCTGCCTGGAGCCGGTAGCGGTCGAGGGCGACCGCCACGATGATGACCAATCCCTTGATGATGTACTGCCAGATGTCAGAGACACCGGCCAAGATGAGGCCGTTGGAGAGCACCGCGATGATCAGGCCGCCGATCAGCGTGCCCCAGATCGAGCCGACGCCGCCGACGAAACTGGTGCCGCCGAGAATGACGGCGGCGATGGCGTCGAGTTCGTAGCTTTGCCCGAGCTGCAGGCCGTTGGCGGCGTAGAGCCTTGCCGCCGACATGGCGCCGCCAAGGCCGGCCAGCAGGCCGGAAACGCCATAGACGAAGAGCAGCACCAGCGGCACCTTGATGCCGGTCAGTCGAGCTGCCTCGGCGTTGCCGCCGACGGCATAAATCCAGGTGCCGAGCACCGTCCGCTTCAGCACCAGCCAGGACAGCACCACCACCGACAGGGCAATGACGACGAGCCAGGGAATGCCGAGTACCGAGCCGTTGCCGATGAAGTCGAACGGCAGGTCGGAGTTGAACACCGTCGTGTCCTGCCCGAGCAGGCGGGCAATGCCGCGCACGGCTGTCAGCGAACCCAGCGTGACGATGAACGGCGGAAGCCTGATATAGGCGATGAGCAGCCCGTTGATGAGCCCGAAGCCGAGCCCCGCCAGAATGGCCGCCGGCACGCCGAGCAGGCCCCAGTCCGGCACCAGCGACACCAGCACCGCCACCATCGCGGCCGCTGCGAGGATAGAGCCGACCGACAGGTCGATGCCGCCGGTCAGGATGACGAATGTCATGCCGGCGGCAAGCACGATGTTGATCGACGATTGCTGCGTGACGATGAGCAGGTTGGTGCCGGTGAGGAAGCGCGGGTTGATGAACTGGAAGCCGGCCGCCAGCAGCACCAGCACGGGCAGCATGCCAAGGGCGGCAAGCGTGGTGCGCAGCCGCCGGCTCCTGACCGCCGCCTGATCCGCACTCTTCGTCGCGGTCGTCCTGTCTGTCATCGCTGAGACGCTCCCGTCGCAAGTTCCATGATCGCTTCCTGACGAAGCGGCTCGCCTTCGGATGCCGTCACCTCGCCTGATATGGCGCCGTCGCGCATCACCAGCACGCGGTCGGCGACGCCGATCACCTCGGGCAATTCGCTTGATATCATCAGGATGGCGATGCCCCGGTTGGCGAGATTGTCGATCAGCCGATAGATTTCCGACTTGGCCCCGACATCGACGCCGCGGGTCGGCTCGTCGAGGATGACGACCTTCGGCTCGGTCTCCAGAAGGCGCGCGAGCAGCACCTTCTGCTGGTTGCCGCCCGACAGCGAGCCGGCATTGGCCTGCGCCGAGTTGGTGCGGATCGACAGGTCGGCGATGGCCTTTGCCGCACGCCTGTCGGCGGCCGTGAAATCGCGAAGGCCGCCGGCTCGCGCGTCCCTGACAAGTACGCCCATGCTGATGTTGTCCGAAATGGACATATCGAGGAACAGGCCGAGTTCCTTGCGGTCCTCGGTGAGGTAAGCGATGCCGGCATCGAGCGCCTCGCGCGGCGAGCCGATGGTTATGGGCTTGCCATCGAGCTCCATCGTGCCGGCGCTGCGTTTGTCGGCGCCGAAGATCAGCCGGGCAAGCTCCGTGCGGCCCGAGCCGACGAGGCCGGCCAATGCCAGCACCTCGCCGTGATGAAGATCGAACGAACAGTTCTTCAGCAGATGCGCGTCGGACATGCCGCGCACCGAGAGCGCGATGGCGCGTTTTCCGTCTGGAGGGCGATGATCCTTCTTGTAGAAGGCGGAAAGATCGCGGCCGACCATCATCGACACCAGGCGCGAGGCATTGAGGTCGGCGCGCTCGAGCGTACCGACATAGCCGCTGTCGCGCAGCACGCTGACGCGGTCGGCAAGTTGGTAGACCTCTTCCATGCGATGGCTGATGTAGATGATGGCGATGCCTTGCGCCTTCAGCGTCGCGATCACCTCGAAAAGGCGGTCGGTCTCGCGCGAGGTCAGCGATGTGGTCGGCTCGTCCATGACGATGATGCGCGCATTGGTCGACAGCGCCCGTGCGATCTCGACCAGTTGGCGCTCGCCGAGCGACAGGCCGGAGACCAGCGCACGCGCCGAGAACGAGACACCCAGCCGATCGACGATCTCTGCGGCGCGCCGGTTGCACTGGTCGCGGTCGACGATGCCGAAGCGGCGCGGTTCGTTGCCGAGGAAGATGTTCTGCGCCACCGTCAGGTTCGGCGCCAGCGACAGCTCCTGGTAGATCACCGCGATGCCGGCGGCACGCGCCTTGATCGGATCGCCGGTCGCGGCGGGCGCGCCATCGATCAGGATCTCGCCGCCGGGATCCGGCCGATAGGCGCCGGACAGCACCTTCATCAGCGTCGACTTGCCGGCGCCGTTCTCGCCCATCAGCGCATGCAGTTCGCCGGCGTGGACGCTGAGCGAGACGTCCTGCAGGGCACGGATCGCGCCGAAGGTCTTCGAGATGTGGCGCATCTCCAGCACCGGCTGGCGCGCCGCTAGCGTCCGCACCGCCGCGCTCATCGTGCACCACCCGCCGCCTTGGCGGCGGCACCATGCCCGGCAATGAGATCGCGCCAGGCGTCGCGATAGCCGGCAAGCCCGCCGAATCGTGTCGCCTGCACCGGCTCCGGCGGCTCGGCGGCGAAGTCGCGCCCCACGCTCTCGAAGGCGAGCGCGGCGGCACCCGTGGCGCTGCCTTCGAGCGAAGCACCTTGCAGGAAACCCTGGCCGGGACGCAGCTGCGCCAGCAGCCCGGCGAGCAAGCCGCCAGTGTTCAGCCCGCCATCGACGATGACAGTATTGTTGGAATGGATGAGGTCGAGGCAGAGATCGATCATCAGCGCCACATAGAGCAGCGCCACGGCAGCGCGTTCACCGGCATCGGGCGTGCGCCCGGCCAACCGGCCGGGGCGATCCGGCATCGGCCCGCCCGCCGCGAAGCTCGGCAGCGCCATGAGGCCGGCATCGATCGCCTGTTGGATCGAGCGATGCGGGATCGGGCCTTGCCAGCCGTCGCTGATGGCGGCGAATTCACGCCCGCCCATGAAGCGAATGGTCGGCACTGGGCCGCCGTCGACATCGACATTGACCAGCATGTCGCGCTCACGGTCGAGCGCTTCGAGCGGACAGTCGGGGTTGAGCACGACGACCCAGGTGCCGGTCGACACGACAGTCAGCGGGCCGAACTCCTGGCGGCGATAGGCATGCAGCGCCGCATTGGAGTCGTGAACGCCGTTGTGGATGGTGACCGGGCGCCCGGCACCACCGAAGCGCTGCTCGCCGATGACGGCGCCGGCACGTTCGAAAGCCGGCATCTGGCCACGCCAGCCCTCGGCGTCGACCAGCGAGGAGAAATCACGTTTGCGCGGGGCCCACAAATGCGAATGGCAGCCGAGATAGGAGACCTCGCAGACCGGCCGGCCGCCAAGGCGCCAGCTCCAGTATTGGGGATAGCCGAGGATCCATTTCGCCGCCGCGAACGCGTCGGGATCGACTTCCTGCAGCCATAGCATGTGACGGCCATAGTTGAAGCCGAGCGGCAGGCGGGGAGAGAACGTCTCGCCGAAATCCGGGATGCGGCGGTCGATCCGCGCGGCAATTTCGGCCGGTGGCTCCTGTTCGTAGTCGAGGATCGGATGGGTCAGCGCCTTGTCGCCGACAAGAGCGAAGGTACAGCCATGGCCCGACACCATCACCCCTTCGACACCATGGTTTTCGACCGCGTCGGCGACGGCACCGAACGCCCAGTTATGGAGGGCGGCCTCGTCGAGCACGCTGAAGCCGCCTTGGCGCGCCCATTTCGGTTGCGTCCGGCGCTCATCGAGAATGCGTCCGTCCTTGCCGAAGACGAACAGCTTCGAATTGGTCTTGCCGAAGTCGAGCACCGCCACGTTCACGCGAGGGCTCCCGAGGTTGAAGCGATCCGCACCATGACGCCGGCGTCCTCCAGCATGCGCGCATCGGCATCGGAGAGCCCGTCATCGGTCACCAGCGTGCCGATGCGCGACAGCGGCAGCGCGACGTTGCGCGCGTGGATCGACAGCTTGCGGCTGTCGGCCAGCACCACGATCTGGTCGGCGCACAGGCTGAGCGCGACGATGGACCGCACCAGCAGCGGATGCGATTCCAGCAGCCCTTCCTGGTTGAGCCCCTGTGTGCCGAGAAAGAATTTCGAGGCATAGAAGGACGTCGCCTGGGTCGGCGAATGGATGATGCCGGGTTCACGGTGCAGGTCGCCGCCGGCAACCGTCAGGCTGCAATGGCCATGGTCGCTGAGATAGGCCGCGAGCGGCATCGAATTGGTGTAGAGCCGGATGTTGCGGTCGGCGAGCTTGACGCCGAGATGGAAGCAGGTCGAGCCGCCATGGACGATGACCGCGTCGCCATCGCGCACCATGGTCGCGGCGACCGCCGCGATCTGCCGTTTGGCCTCGACGGCAAGGTCGCGGTTCTCGTCATAGGGCCGGGCATAGGCGACGCCCGCATGCGAGGCGCCATCGAGCGCCGAAATGCCGCCATAGACCTTGCGGGCCTCACCGGCCTCGTCGATCCGGTCGATATCGCGCCTGACCGTCGCCGCCGAAACGCCGAGCCGCTCCTGCAACTCGCGCACGGAGGCAAACGGGCGATCCCGCAGCAATTCGACGATCTGACGCTGGCGGCCGAGGTCGCTCAACCTTTCCTCCCTGACGCCATTTCTATGGCAATTGGTGCAACTTACTCAACATTAGTTGGATTGCAAGCTGCTTTTGACGATAGTAGATCACTATTGACGCAGATCACTCACATCTGCGATACCAACGTCAACACCGGTCCCGACGACGGGATTTTGTGCAAGCGTTGGAGAAAAGGGCCATGGCAACCCAAGCTGATGCACAGGAACTGGCTGCCTTGCGGGCGCTTTCGGCCAGCATCGGGCTGAACCCGCATATGACGCAGGCGGCGGGCGGAAACACCTCGCTGAAGGCCGGCGACACGCTGTGGATCAAGGCTTCGGGCACCTGGCTGAAGGACGCGCTCAGCGACGACATCATGGTGCCGGTGGCGATGGCGCCGTTGCTGGAGGCCGTCGACCGGCGCGACCCGGCCGCCGACAAGCCACAGGCTTTCGCCATCGAAGACCTCAATCCGCGTGGCCTGCGTCCGTCGATCGAGACCACGGTGCATGCCTTGATGCCGCAACGCGTGGTTCTGCACGTCCACTGCGTCGACACGATTTCGCTGGCCGTGCAAGCCGATGGCGAGGCCGAGGTCGCCAAGCGGCTGGGCGGCATCGAATGGGCCTGGGTGCCCTATTTCCGGCCGGGCTTGCCGCTCGCCCGTGGCATTGCCGAGAGATTGCGACCCGGCGTCGACGTACTGATCCTTGGCAATCACGGACTGGTGGTCGCCGCGGAAACCGTCCCCGACGCACAGGCCTTGCTGCACCGCGTCCGGTCGCTGCTGGCGCGGCCGGCGCGCGCGACCGCCGCACCCGACATCGCCGCCCTGACGACGCTAGCCGGCGACTACCGGTTACCGGCGGGTATCGAAGCGCATGCTGTCGCGATCGATGCGGAAAGCCTGCACATGGCCGAGGCCGGCAGCCTCTATCCGGACCATGTCATATTCCTTGGCCAGGGCTCGGTCGTGGCGAGGCCGGGCGAGGACGTGGCCGGCGTCGTCGCGCGGCTCGGCGCGGCGCCCGCGGCCATCCTGTTTCCCGGCGCCGGCGTGCTGATGCGCGGCGACGCCAGCGCCGGTGCCGACGCCATGCAGCGTTGCCTGGCCGACGTGACCGCGCGCGTCGATGGCAAGGCGCGGCTGAACTATCTCACGGCCGCCGAGAATGACGAACTGGTCAACTGGGACGCCGAGCAGTATCGCCAGAAGCTCAACGCCGCCGGCACGGCCTGACAAGGAACGGACGACATGACGCCACTTGTCGTCGGCATCGACATCGGCACCTCCGGCGCCCGCGCGGTCGCCATGCGCCGGGATTTTTCCATTGCCGCCCAATCTGCCGTGCCTCTCGACAGGTTCGGCCCGAACCCCCGCGATCCCCGCACATGGTGGCAAGCGGTCCAGGCGGCGCTGGCCGGGCTGCTTTCAAGCATAGACCGTGCCACGGTCCGCGCCATCGCCGTCGACGGCACATCGGGCACGCTGCTGCCGGTCGACACTGATGGGCGGCCCCTGGCCGAGCCGCTGATGTACAACGACAAGGTCGATGACGGAGACATCCTGGCCATCGTCGCCCGCGAGGCGCCGGAAACGAGCGCCGCCCACGGGCCGACTTCAGGCCTCGCCAAGGCGCTCCGATTCCAGCGTCTGCCCGGCATGGCGGCCGTGCTCCACCAGGCCGACTGGATCGCCGGCAACCTGTCCGGACGCTTCGACGTCAGCGACGAGAACAATGCGCTCAAGACCGGCTATGACGTCGAGGCCCGCCGCTGGCCGGATTGGATCGCGGCCACCGGCATGCGCATGAATTTACTGCCTGATGTCGTCGAGCCGGGCGAGGTCAGCGGCACGCTTACCACGGCCGCCGCCGCGCTTTTCGGCCTGCCGCGCGATGTGGTTGTGGTTGCCGGCACCACGGACGGCTGCGCCTCATTCCTGGCGACGGGCGCTGCGGCAGCCGGCGACGGCGTCACCGCATTGGGTTCCTCGCTGACCATCAAGATCCTGTCCGACCGGCCGATCTCGGCGCCGCGCTTCGGCATCTACAGCCATCGTCTTGGCGACACCTGGCTGGCCGGCGGCGCATCGAATTCCGGTGGCAAGGTGCTGGCGCGGCATTTTCCGCTCGCGCGGATCATCGAGCTCAGTGCCATGATCGACCCCGCAACTGAGACCGGCCTCGACTATTATCCACTCGCCACATCGGGCGAACGCTTCCCGATCGCCGATCCGGCGCTCCCCCCGCGCCTCGTCCCGCGCCCGGCGGATGATGCCGACTATCTCAAGGCGATGTTCGAAGGCATGGCCGCGATCGAAGCGCTCGGCTATCGCCGGCTTGGCGAGCTCGGCGCGCCGGCGCTGACTTCGGTGCGCAGCGTCGGCGGCGGCGCGGCAAATCCGGCGTGGAGCGCGATCCGGCAGCGTAAGCTCGGCGTTGCGTTCTTGCCGGCTTTGTCGGACGAGGCCGCTGCCGGAGCGGCGCGCCTGGCGTTGAAGGGTGCGAACGAGGCGGGGCTGCTATGAGCGGGAAACTGGCTGAACGCCTCGACGGCATCGGACCGCTGGAGGAGCGCTACCAGGTCTTCCTGGTCGACCAGTTCGGCGTGCTGCATGACGGGTCGGCCCCCTATCCCGGTGCGGTGGTGGCCTTGGCGGCACTGAAGCGCGCCGGAAAGACCGTGGTGCTGGTCTCCAACTCCGGCAGGCGCGCCAAGCCCAACGAAGACCGTTTGCTGAGGCTCGGCTTCGAGCCCGGAAGCTGGGATCATTTCGTTTCCTCCGGCGAGGTGGCGTGGCGATCCTTCCACGAAATGGCGGCGACCGGAGCGTTGCGCCCCGGCACGAACTGCCTGTTGATCAGCCGCGATAATGACCGCACAGCGATCGAGGGCCTGCCTTTTGTATTGACCGGAACCGGCGATACCGCCAACCTGGTACTGATCGCGGCCAGCGAGGGCGACCGCTACGACCTCGAGCATTATCGCCGCTTGCTGGCCCCGGCGGCGGCGCGAAAAGTGCCATGCTTCTGCACCAATCCCGACAAGATCATGCTGACGGCGGTCGGGCCCCGCTTCGGCGCCGGCGAGATCGCCGATCTTTACGAGAGCCTGGGCGGCAGCGTCACCCGCATCGGCAAGCCCGGCCCGGCGATCTTCGAAGCGGCGCTCGCGCTCGCCGGCGAACCAAAGCGCGGCAGCGTGGTCTGCGTCGGCGACAGCGTCGAACACGATATTGCAGGCGGCAATGGCGTCGGCATCGCGACGGCACTGGTGATGGGTGGGATATTGGCCGACACGCCTGACCTCGCCGCTGTCTTCGATGAGCATAAGGCCTGGCCGGACTATACGATGGGGTCCTTCAGCTTTCGCTGACCGCCGCCAGAATCCGCCTTGCACTCTCCTCGTCGGTGATCAGGATTGTGGGCGCAATCAGGTTCATTGCGCCGAGCAGGGCGTCGGTCTTCTCCGCGCCGCCGGAGGTCAGAATGCGGATTGGCGCCTTGCGCAGCCGGTCGACATCCACCGACATCACATGGTTGTTGACGGGATGATCGACCAGATCGCCATTGCGGTCGTAGAAGTGGAACAGGAGGTCCCCGACGGCGCCGCGCGCCAGCAGCGCCTCCCGGTCCGCTTCCCTGAGGAAGCCGCCGCGCGAGAAGGTGGTGGCCGAAGCGATCCCGCCGACACTCAGCAGAACGGCGTCGAGCGCGTCGGCCATTTCAAAAACCTCCTGCAGGCCGCAGCGTTCGATCAGCGCGATCTTGGTCTCGACGCTGTCGACGACGGCTGGCGTCGGCATCAGATAGCCGTCGCCCTGGAAGATCTGGGCGAAGCGCCAGGCGAACTCGGCCGGGTTGACCCGGCGCGCGACGCCGACGCCGCCAAGCAGCGAGATCACCTTGAAATCGGTCAGCGATTTGGCGCTGATGAACGGCAAGGTGTGGAACAGCGTATTGCCCCAGCCGACACCGACCTGCATGCCGGATTTCATAGCGTCGGACAGGAACATGCCGGTCTTGGCGGCTATTGCCGGGATCGGATCGGCACTGGCCGCCGTCAGCGGCGCCACCAGCGCCTGCTGGAGGCCGAAGGTCTTTTCCAGCGCGCGCTCCAGCCGCACGATCTCTAGAAGCTCGCTCTCGATGGTGATCTTGACCTCGTTGCGCGACCGCGCCTCCGCCAGCATGCGCACGATGGTGACGCGGCCGACGCCGAGCACATCGGCGATCTCGTTCTGCGTCATCTGCTCGACGAAATACATCCAGGCGGCGCGGATCCTGAGGCGGTCCGTGCGGCTCTCGCTGACGATCTGCTCGGTCGCTTCCGCTCCTGCCCGCCTTTCGTCGGTCCGCCTTTCCTCGGGCCGTCTTTCCACGATTTGTCGTCCCCTGGCCAATCATCCCTCCCCCGCGGCGGACGAGTGCGCCGTCGCCGATTCTGCATGCTGGTCTAGTATCGCCTATTGATCTACCAATCGATAGGAACAATGTAGAGTCGGTGGTGCCCGTCGCAGGTGGCGCCGCACGGCACATTCGAGGCTAACCGCGATGCTCCGACAAATCTCCGAAGATGTCCGCGTCAACCTCAAGGACCGGCTGCGGGAAGTCCGCGACATCATCCGCCAGAGCCGCCATGACGGCGCCAGCGAGGCCAGCCTGCTGCGCGAAGCAACCAGCCATCTGCCGCCATTTCCGGGCAAAGGCATCGAAGGCCTGCTCAGCCACGCCGCGAGTGCCGTCGACGAAGCGCTGTCGATCGCCGAATCCTTCGTCCCGCACGAGCGCCCGATAAGAGTGGATGGAACGACCGTAAAAGGCCTCGCCACCTATTTCCCGGCCGGTGACGAAGACCAGCAATTGAGCGCCGAGCGCCTGTTCCGGCGCGACATGTACTATCTGACCAAGGCAGTGCTTGCCGGGCTGAAGATCGACCACGCCCGTATCCATGAAGCCGGGTTCGCCGCCGTCCACGCGGCCATGCGCAAGCGCCATGGCGAATTGTTGGCTGCGCTGGCCGCGCCGGGTGCCGGACTGCAGGCCATCGCGGCCATCTGCGCGGCACTGCTGGTCGAGTTGCTCAACCAGCGTCCGGTCCGCTTTGGCGAAGCCGCGCCGGAAACGAGCGCTGCCGGCGGCCAGGCGCTCGACGTAAGCTGCCTGGCGCCGGTCGTCCTGGCCTGCGGCCTGGCGACCACCGGTCGTGACGGCGCGCCGGAGCCCGACATGCTGGAAATCGCGATTCTGGCGGCCGACATACGTCATGAGCGCATTGCCCAGGCCTGCGCCAAGGCGAGCCCGGTCGACGAATTGGCACCTGTGTTCGCCACCTTGCTTGCGCATCTGCCGTAAGCTCCAGCGGCGGTTGCGGGAACTACTCCCCGGCTGCCATCGCCGTGATCGTCTTCTTGGCGCGCTGGATCGAGGCCGGGCTCATCGACAGCTCGGTCAGGCCCATCTCCAGGAAGGCCGGAATGAGATCCGGCCGGCCCGCCGCTTCGCCGCACATGCCGACCATGATGCCGGCGGCGACGCCGGCCTTGGCCGTCAGCCCGATCGCCGACATGACCGCCGGATTGGTGACGTCGTTGAGCTTCGCAACGGTCGGGTTGAGCCGATCGGCCGCCATGATGTACTGGGTCAGGTCGTTGGTGCCGATCGAGAAGAAAGCCACTTCCTTGGCCAGTGCCGGGGCGATCAGCACGGCGGCCGGGGTTTCGATCATCACGCCGAGATCGAACGTCGCATGCGGCACGCCTTCGGCCTTGAGTTCGGCGGCGCATTCGGCGACAAGAACGCGCGTCTGCCGCACCTCGCCAAGATCGGAGACCATCGGCAGCATCACCTTGATGTTGCCGTGCACGGCCGCCCTCAGCAGCGCCCTGAGCTGGCGCTTGAAGATATCGGGCCGGTCGAGGCACATGCGGATGCCGCGCCAACCGAGGAAGGGGTTCTCCTCGTCGGGGAACTCGATGCCGGCGATCGGCTTGTCGCCGCCGATGTCGAGCGTGCGCACGATGACCGGATAGGGTGCGAAGGCCTTGGCCAGCGCCGCATAGGTCTCGGCCTGCATGTCCTCCGACGGAAGGTGCATATGGCGCATGAACAGGAGCTCGGTGCGGAACAGGCCGACACCCATGGCGCCGGCCTCTTGCGCTGCCTCGATCTCTTCCAGCGAGCCGATATTGGCCGCGACCTCGATGACCCTGCCGTCCGCCAGCTTCGGCGTCACCGTCTTGAAAGCCGCAAGGCCGGCACGCTCCTTCGCCGCCGCTTGGACACGACCGGCGAAATCGGCGCGCGTCGCCGCATCGGGGTCGATGATCACCTGGCCGCTGTTGCCGTCGAGCGCCACCTCTTGTGCCGTGCGCAAGAGGTGGATCCGGTCGCCAAGGCCGAGCACCGCCGGAATGCCATGCGAGCGGGCGATGATGGCGATGTGCGAGGTGGCGCCGCCATGGCCGCACACCACGCCGCCGATGCGTTTCAGCGGCGCCCGCGCCAGATCCCAGGCCCCGATATCATCGGCGATCAGGATCGCACCTTGCGGGATGTTTTCGAGACTGACGTCGTCCTGGCCAAGCAGCACCAGGCTGATCTGCCGTCCGACCGCATGGACATCGTCCGCCCGCGCATTGAGATAATGATCGTCGACGGCGCTGAAATCGGCGGCGATGGTGGAGGCGGCGGTAATCGTGGCCGAGACCGCGTCGTTGCCGCCCTTGATTGCCTTCTCGGCCTCGCCGGTCAGGCTGTCGTCGGCGGCGATATCTCTCAGCGCCGCGACGATGCCGCGGTCACCGGCCGACAGACCATCCTGTGCCAAAGCCCGGTCCATGCGGGCCTGGACGGCGGCGACGGCGGCGCGAAACCTGTCGATCTCGCCGGCGATCTCATCGGCCTGCAGCATGCGGCCCTGCCCGGCGATGTCAGGCGGGAAATGTGCAAAAGCCGGCCCGATGGCGACGCCCTCGCTTGCGGCGACACCGCGCAAACCACTGCTTGCTTCGCCTGATGCAGATGGCGCGGACCGGGGCGCTGCCGCAGGCGCCGCTTCCTTGCCCTGGTCATTGGCTGGAGCGTGGGAGTCTTCGTCGTCGAGACCCGCCTTTGGGTTCTCGAGATAGCCGATCAGAGCCTCGATCGCCTCGATGGCGTCGGCGCCGTTCGCCCGCACAGTGACTTCCTGGTTTTCCTTGACCGCCAGCAGCATCAGCTTGACCGAGCTCTTGGCACTGACCGCCTTGCCGTCCTTGACCAGTTCGACGTCGGATTCGAAAGCCTTGGCGAGCTTGACGAAGCGCGTGGCGGGACGGGCGTGCAAACCTTCATGCACTCTGACGATGGTCGAGCGTTCCATGGCAAATACTCTGCTTTTTTGGGCGCCAAAGCCAGACTGGCTGGGCGCGAATGCTTTCAGGCGGCGATGGTGATGATCGCGCCTGTCTTCAGCGCAGCCACGAGGGCTTGCGTATCGACCTGCGATGCGCAGATCTCGCCCGGCCTTTCGGCCTCGCTGGCGCCGTTGAACGAGATGACGACGTGGCCCATCTCGAGCACCTTGCTCCAGGCGCTGGAGCCGACGGCGGTTATGACAGCCGAAACCGGGCCAAGGGTGATCGACGCGCCCTTTTCAGGCGCGCCGTCGCTAGGTCCGATCTCGGCCTTGTGGAGCACCGAGACCTCGGCAAGCTCCGGTGGCGAGCCATCCGCGAACAGGATGACCACGCCGCCCTCGGCGAGGTCCGCCACTTCGGGTCCTATTGCCGTGACCCGTGTCTTGAGAAGAACCGACATATGGCGAACCTCGTTATTTCTGCTGTTTAGAACACGATCAGGGAGACGACCCAGGCGATCAGCACCGAGACCGGACCCATGATTTGGCGGCTGATGAGCACCGCCGGCACGCCGATTTCGATGGTTTTCGGCTTGGCTTCACCCAGTGCGAGGCCGACGGGAACGAAGTCGCAGCCCACCTGGGTGTTGTAGGCAAACAGAGCCGGCAGCGCCATCGCCGGAGAGATCGTGCCGTTGGCAATCTGCGGGCCGATGATGGCGACGCCGATAACCTGCGCGATAACAGCGCCTGGCCCCAGGATGGGCGACAGGAACGGCAGGCCGCAAATAGCCGAGATGATCAGCAGGCCGACGATATTGTTGGCCAGCGGACCCATCGGCTGCGCCAGCACGTCACCGACGCCGGTATACAGGATCAGACCGATGAGCATGGTCACGAAGGCCATGAACGGCAGCACGTTGCGGATGACCTGGTCGATGGTGCGGCGGCCGGCGTTGAAGAAGATGCCGACGACACGCCCCATGACGCGGCCGATCGTGCTGATGAAACCGATCAGGCCACCCTCGCTGGGCAGCGCCGTCGGCGTCGCTGTGTTGTTGGTCGAACCCATCGATGCTGCTCCCCCTGCAGTCGTGACCGCCTCGGACCCGTCCGCCATTGTGACGTCGGCCGGCTTGACGCCCGAAACATAGATATCCTCGGTGATGAACTGGGCGAGCGGCCCGGACTGTCCGACCGGCGTCAGGTTGACGGTCGGGATACGCTTGCGCGGATAGACGCCGCATCGTGCGGTGCCGCCGCAGTCGACGACGACAACCGCCATTTCGCTTTCGATCGGCGGCGCCTTGAAGCCGTCGACGGCTTCAGCGCCGGTCATATCGGCGATGAGCTGCGCCACCGGATGAATGCCGCCACCGGTGACGGAAACAACCTTGCTGCGCTGTTCGGTCGGCTCGATCACAAGCGGACCGCCCCACCCTGTTTTGCCCCGGGTGATCCGTACGGCTTTGTATGTCTTGGCCATGATGTCCTCCCCGCCCTTACAGCTCGACGCCCTGGCGGCGTGCCATGATGGCGGTGATGCGCTCGGTCAGCATGCCCTTGAGCAGGATGACGACGAGGCCGACGATGGCGTACCAGATGGCAACCTTGACATGGTAGCCGGCGGCGATGACGCCGCGCTTCTCGAGATCGAGCAAGGCCACGAGCATGCCTCCCCAGACGAAATATTCGCCAGGGTTGATGTGCGGAAAGAGGCCGAGCGGCGGATGCACGTAGGACACGGCCGCGTCATAGAAGGCCGGCTTGTGCTTTTCTTCCAGGAACGAGCCGAAGGTGTAAGCCATCGGGTTGGTGAGGAAGAACACCGCCAGCAGCGGCAGCACGGTGTAGCGGGTCAGCGCGATGCGGCCAGCGCCACGCGCCAGACCGTGGACCCGCTCTTCGCCGACCAGTTCGGTGACGGCGTAAAAGGCGGTCATCAGCACCACAAGCGTCGGGATGATGCCGGTGACAAAGCCGGCGAAAACCTCGCCGCCCTTCTGGAAAATGCCGATGAAGTACTTGCCGATGGCAGTCAGCCAGCCAAGCTGCTCTTCCTGCTGCACGTTTTTCAGCTGCTCCTTCAGCTGATCGGCGGTGACCGGCCCGCTGTCGGTCTGCGCCTGCGCCAGGACCACGAGATGATCGGAAGCATGCTCGACGGCGAGCCTGCCATGCAATGCAGCATCCGAGACCATGGCACCCGCGACATGCAAATTGTGCACGGCCATGTCGGCATGCTGCGCCAACAACGAAAATACAGACATTTCTCCTCCTTATGCCGGCCCGCCGGTTGATCCCAGTCGGCGCACGGCCTCCTCTATGCCCTTGCTACATTCAAGCCGGCCAAACCCGGCTTCTTTCCCGGCTCCGACCGTGCTTTGTCGATCTGTTCGATCGCCCGCTTCACGGCCTCGGCCACACCGGGTTCCCCCTCTCCCATGATCGCAGGGTTGGACCGGAGTCGATCGAGGGGAACGCCCTCGAATTCTTCATGTCGTTTGAATTTGGTGAACACGGAACGGCCGCTCATCACCATCATGCGGCGCACGATCAAGTCGGGCGTAACCACGACCAGCGCGATCGTTCCCTTGGCAAATCGGCCGCGAAAATTGCCGGCTCCGACGAAGCCGTCCTTGTACTGGTCGGTGACGCCCCGGAAGACATCCGAATAGTGCCGCATCTGCAGCCAGACGCCGAGCGACTGCAACGCCCACACAATAACCAGCAGAAGCAGTCCCCACTGCCAAATCGCCATTCGGTTCTCCTCCCGAAGCCTCAGTCGAGGCGCACCTTGGACCGGCGCACGACAACAGCAAAGTGAGAACATTTGTTTCCGCGAATGTCAATATGTATGATATTGACCTCAACCACGGTCATCCACAGGGCCGCCGCGCGATTACGGCGGGGGCACGACTGTGCTAACCTGTGGGGAAACGGGATACAGGAAATGGAACTGCCCTTCAGGGATGAACTGGCCCTCATGCCCGACCTGCGCCACCGGCTGCGGCAGTTGCGCTGGTTTCGCGCCACCTTCCGCGGCAGCGCCAAGGTGGTCTCGGACACATTCGGCGTACGCTTCGAAATCGACGAGGCGAAGCTGACCCGGGCTTTTCTCGACTGGGTCGAGGTCATGGAAGCGCAGAAGCGCTTTGCCGCGATCGACCGCGCCGATTTCATCGTCTTTGCCGCCGGCCTCGTGCTGCGCGAACTGATAAAACAGGCGCCGGCAAGGGAAATCTCCGGCCTCACCCAGCTCATCGAAACGGATCAGAATGCCGGCACGCTGGACATCATCCGTTTCTGGCCGGAAGGCTTTCTCTACACCAACTACTGTGTCTCGGTGATTTCGGCGATCTACGAGCAGGAGTTTGGCTCGGCGCCCAGTATCGACAAATGCGCCGACGACCTGCGCACCTGGTGGTCCTATCGCGAGAACGTCACCGAAATGCCGGCCTATGCCGTGGCTTTCCTCGACCGCTTCCTGGGGGCGGAACCGAACTGGATCACGCCCGATCGCGCACAGTCGCGGCAGGCCATGCAGCGGGCGCTGGGGTCCTCCCGCGCCAGCGACGTCTTGCGCCAGCTTTGAATTGGCCTCTATTACCCCCTATCCACGAGGCCGAGCGCGCCCGCTATTGAACATTTGACTTTTTGTCGATAGCGATGTGCGAATTCTGACAGAGGCCGGGAGAAACGCGTGGCGCCGTCAAGACTGATCATTTTCGATTGCGACGGCGTTCTCGTCGACAGCGAGCCGCTGGCCGCCAAGGCCTATGAACGTGTCTACGATAAGCATGGCATGCCGGGCGTTCACGGCGGCATCATCGCCCAGTGCGTCGGCATGAAACAGGCCGACATCATCGTCAGGATCAAGGAGTTGACCGGCCATCAGTTTCCCGCGTCGGCCGACGGCGATATTTGGGCCGAGACCAAGGTGCTTTTCACCGAAGAGTTGAAGCCAACGCCTGGAATAGGCTCGTTTCTGGAAACGCTTGCCGGCGACCGCTGCGTTGCCTCCTCATCCTCCATCGAGCGTATAAACCACAGCCTGGCGGTGACCGGACTGGCACGCTTCTTCGGCGATGCGATCTACAGTTCTTCGATGGTCAAGAACGGCAAGCCGGCGCCGGACATCTTCCTTTTCGCGGCTGCCAGGATGGGCGCCAAACCAGCCGACTGCATCGTCATCGAGGACTCGCCTTTCGGCATCCAGGGCGCGGTTGCCGCCGGCATGACGGCGATCGGCTATACCGGCGGCGGTCATACTTATGCCGAGCATGCCGCACGGCTGACGGCGGCCGGCGCCGATTTCGTCTGCGCCGACTGGCAAGAAGTTAGCCGGCAATTGGCTGGACTTGGTGTGCCAGCCTAAGTGGCAGAGGCTAAAGTGGATGGTTTGGCGGCCATTCGCTGCGTGGAATCTCGGATCCGACACGGAAGCCGAACGACAGGACCCTGGTCGCATCGGCATCCACCTCGCATCGGAAGCTCAGTTGGTACCATGTGGTTGTCGTGCTGAAGGCCGCCTCGGGGCGGTCGAGAACATTGCCGGCTTTCAGCGGAATTGTCGGCAGCCATTTGGGAGAATAGTCGGCACCCTGCAGCTCCTGGTCCAGCACGTTGGCGCAAAGGGTCGCAACGCGCTGACTACGAGGTACGCCGCTCATGGAACTCGTGGCCAACGCGTCGCCGGTAGCGCCCTGCGAGTAGAGCTTCCGAACCCCCGGAAGACCGGAATACATCGGTGATCCAGCACCTGCGTCGTTCGTGGAATTTGAGGCGGTGGCTTTTCCGGCCCGGGACTTCAGGGCCTTTTCGGACTTGAACTTCATCGTCTTGACGACTTTGGCCTTGGGCTTTTCGGCCGCGGCCCCGGTCTTGGCGTCGCTCTCGGCTGGCGACGGCTTTGGCTCTACGGCTGCTTGCTGATCGGAAGCTTTTGGCGCAGCTTGCTGTTTATCAGCGTCTTCCGTGACCTGCTTTTCCTCGCTCGGCGTGGGCTTGGTGACGGTCGGCTCGATTCGCGGATTCTCATCGGCTTTGCTCGCATCCGGCCGCTGCTCCGCGTTTGCCGTCGCTGCAGGCTTGTTCTCGGCGGACTTGGGCACGACCGGAGGCTTCGAGGCCTCATCCTTTGCAGGCGACGGCGCATTGTCCTTGGCCGCCCCCCCATCCAGGGATTTCTTCGGTCCGGTATCTTTGTCGCCATACTGAAAAACGCGCTTCAAAGCGGTGTCATCAGGTTGTTTGCGCGGCTGTTCGGGTGGCTTTTCAACCTTCTGCTCTGGGGGCTTATCAGCCTTCGGTTCCGGCGGTTTCTCGGCTTTGAGAGGCTGCGGTTTTGGCTTGTCGGGCGGAGGCACGAGCGCGACGCTTATCGGTTGCTCCTGCTGCGGCTCTTGAGAGGCTTTTGACAGGCCGTAGATGAAGAACGATGCGACAAGCGCATGCAGGACCAGCGATGCGGCCAAGGCCCACAGCAGATTCCGGCGCCATTCGCGTGTCTCATCCTTCATCTCTTCCGATGTGGAATGAAATAGCGGCGGCTTCAAGCATAAGCACCGGATTGACGCCATTTAGCCGCTGACAGCTTGGTGATCTGGGGATGCCGCGCGGGAGATCGGCTAGCTTTGCCGCCAGCGTGGGATTCCGTCCAGAAATCCGTCGTCCAGCCGCGTTTCCCCAAACCAGTTCAGCCGGTTGATGGTGACGAAACCCGCATCGATCGCGGCGTTTTCATCCCCCAGTTCGCTTGCATGGGCCCGGCCACGCGGCACCGTAATGATCGTGCGATCCCCGTCGGTTTCCACCACCTCGGCCGTGCGGCCGATCTTGTCGCGGCCGATGCGCGGCTGGCAAATTTCGGCCGGCAGCGCGGTCGGCAGGTTGACGCTCAGCCAATGGCCCTCTGTCGCCCAATCGGCGCGCGATTGCCAGAGCGAGGCGATCAGCCTGCCAAGCCATTCGTCGTCGGCAGCGCCGAAGTCAGGATTTTTCACGCGCGAAAAGCCGATCGCCGGTACGCCCCAGAAACTCGCTTCGCGGGCAATACCCAGCGTGCCGGAATAGGCGATATCCTCGGCGACGTTGCGGCCGTCATTGATGCCCGACAATACGAGGTCAGGCTTCGGTTCATCAGCGAATAGCCACGTCATGGCGCTCACCACGCAATCGGCTGGCGTGCCCGAGCACGAATACCAGTTCGGCTTGACGCGCCGCATCGTCAGCGGCCTGGCGATGGTCAGCGACGAGCCGGCGGCGGTGCGCTTGCCGTCCGGCGCGACCACCCAGACATCGTCGCTCAACCCGAGGGCGGCATTGACCAGACGGGCAAGACCCGGCGCTTCGATGCCGTCATCGTTGCAGATCAGGATTCTCATGATGCGCTTCCTTGCCCCACCGTGATGCGTTGCCCCGTACGGCATTGCGTGAGCAAGGACGGAATATGGCTTTTCAACTCGCCAAGAAGATCGGGCGCGCAGGAATGGCCCAGCGCCCTGGGGCGTCCCGCCTTCTCCCAGATGCCGACATTGCCCGACAGTGTCGGGTGGGTGGGCATGCGTATCCAGTCCGCCCGGCCGGCCTTGTGCATGAGATCGGCCGGAGAGCCCAAAGGCAGATGCCCGGTGAGCAACACCGGAAACCCGGCATCGTCGGCGCGAGGCAAAAGGCGCGACGACGGGCCAGCCTCGCCCATGCCGTCATCGGCCAGCAATGGCAGTAATGGCAGCGGGTCGGCATCGCTCCAGTCGGCCGCGTTCCGCAGGCGGGCAAGCAAAAGCTCGGAAATGCCCGGCAACAGGGACGCGGTCGCGCCGATCTGCGCTTCCAGCGACGAACGCATGCCGGCATGGACGGCGAACGACCCCGGCAAGGCCGCGATCAGTTCCAGCGATCGGCCAGACAGCGGCGTCGGCAAGAGGCATCCCTGCGGATGCCGCGCCACCCATTCGGAAATTTCCTGCGCCCGGGCAGCCCCCGGCACGGGATCCGCCCCGTAGGAGGCATCGAAGACCAGGAGATCGCAGTGCGGGATCGTGTCCATGACAAACACATTGCTGTCAGGCACCACATCGGCTGAATAGGCGATGCGGCTTGTCCCGTCGTCGACGGTGAACCAGACACCGCCGACGACATGACCGGACCGCCCGGTCCTGACCGTGAAATTGCCGCTTGTCAGTGTGTCGCCCGGTTCGAAGAGTTCGATGCGGTTTTCAGGCAAGGGAAATCGCCTGAAATCCTCCGGCTCGGCATAGGCGGCAAGCGTGGCCGGCGCCTCGGCACGGGTCTCCGCCGTCATGAAGATCGGGCCGCTATAGCCGCGCGACAACAGCCAGCTCAGCGCGCCGACATGATCCTCATGGGCATGCGAAACAAAAACAGCATCGATGTCGTCGCTCGACCCGTTGAGCGCTGGGTAGTATTCCGCCCCTGAAGCGCCGACCTTGATGCCGACATCGAGCAGGATGCGATCGTCGCCGCTGTTGACGGCGAGGCTGGTGCGGCCCTTTTCTCCGAAGCCGCCGGCAAGGTCCAGTATCATCACGAGGCTGTCCCCGCCGCCGGGATCAGCCAGCCGGATTTTATGCGCAGGCGCGCTTGCGCCCCGTTCTCCAGCACAACCGGATCGGGTTGCTCGAAATGCAAGGTGAGGTCGGGACCAGCGGTCGGCGCGAATTCAATCCGCGCCGCGCCGCCCTGGTAGATCGCCCGCTTGACGAGACCATCGAAGCCCGAGGCATCGGCCGAAAGCTCGATATCGGCGGGGCGGCAGCAGATCTTGGCGCCGGCGCGCGGCCGCTCGCCAGGCCGGCAACGGACCACCAGCTCGGTTCCGAGAACCCGGACCTTGCAATGGCCGTTGTCCTCGCTGGCCAACACGTCCGCCGGAAGCAGAATGCCTTGCGAAATGAAGGAGGCCACCATCTCATTTGCCGGCTTATGATAGAGTTCACGCGGGGTGGCGAGCTGCGCCAAGCGTCCATGGTCCATCACCGCGATGCGGTCGGCCAGCGCCATCGCCTCGGCCTGGTCATGGGTTATGTAGACGATGGTCGTGCCGGTGCGCTTGTGGAAGGCGGCGAACTCGTCCTCCATCGAGGCCCTGAGATGGACGTCGAGATTGGCGAGTGGCTCGTCGAACAGCACCAGCGAAGGTGTCGCCACCAGGCAACGCGCCAAGGCCACCCGCTGGCGCTGGCCGCCGGAAAGATTGGCGGGCCGGCGCTCGCCCAGACCCTGAAGATTGACAAGGGCAAGCGCGTCTTCCACTTTTTGGCGCGCAACCGCTTTGTCGAGCTTGGCCACCTTCAGCGCATAGCCGATATTCTCGGCGACGCTCATATGCGGCCACAGCGCGTAATTCTGGAAGACGATGCCGACGCGCCGCTTTTCCGGCGCGACGCTGCCGCCGCTGTTCGACACGACATCGCTGCCGATGCGGATTTCGCCCGAGGTCACCTTTTCGAAACCGGCGACCAGCCGCAGCAATGTCGTCTTGCCACAGCCGGAGGGGCCGAGCACCGCCAGAAATTCGCCGTCAGCGACATCGATCGAAACGTCCTTGACCGCATCGAACTCGGCGAAGCTCTTGGTCACATGGTCCAGGGTCAATCGCGCCATGGCAGAACTCCGCTCGGAAGATGAGGGGCAAGCAGGTTGGTCACCAGCATCAGCACGAAGGTGACCGCGACCGTGATGACCGACATCGCCGCCGCGTAGTTGGAATCGCCGCCCTGCTCGAAGGAAAACATGACAACGCCGATGGTCTCCGAGCCCGACGACCACAGCAGCGCCGAGACGGTGAGCTCGCTGAGGGCCGTCATGAAGATCAGCAGGCCGCCGGCGATCGCCGCCGGCGCGACCAGCGGAAAGACGATGGTGCGCATGCGCGTGAACAGGCCGGCGCCCGCCACCTGTGCAGCTTCTTCGAGTGCCCGGTCGATCTGGTGATAGCCGCTGATGGTCGGCCGCAAGGCCAGCACCAGGAAGCGGGCGAGGTAGGCATAGAGGATGATCCAGACGGTGTTGTAGAGCTGGACGCCGGTCAGCGGGATAGGGCGCAGGAACAAGAGCAGCGAGGCGATCGCCAGCACCACGCCAGGCAAGGCGTAGGGCAGTTCGACTGAAAGATTGAGCAGCCGCACCCAGCGCTGCTTGCCCCAAGCGATGAGATAGCCGATCGGCACGGCGACGAGGACCGCGAAGAAGGCGGCAGCGATCGACAGCCAGAAACTGTTGAAGAAGGCGCGGCTGGCGGCATCATGCTCGAACAGCACGAAACGGTAATTGTCGAGCGTCGCCGTCTTGGCGGTGAGCGCGATGCCGTAGCCCGGCACCAGCGACGTCAGCACCAGCCCGAACAGCGGCAGGACCAGCACCAGCACGATGAGCAGCCACATGCCGGCCTGGACGACCGGCCGCCAGCGGCCCAGTTCATAAGGTTCGGCCAGCAGCGACGTCGAGGAGATGCGGTAGTCGCGGCGGCGGCTCATCACCTCTTGGGCAAGAATGCCGGCCATGGCGATGATGCCGATCAGCACCGACAGGAACGCGGTCTCGCCGAGTACCGCCGGGCCCCCGCCGGCCAGCTTCTGATAGATGAGCGTCGGCAGCACCAGGTAGTTGGCGGGGATGCCGAGAAAGGCCGGAATGCCGAAATTGCCGACGCAGGAGACGAAGGCAAGCGCGGCCGCCGCCATGATCGACGGCGTCATCAAGGGCAGCACGATGGTGATCAGCACGGTGAACCAATTCGCACCGCCGGCGCGCGCCGCCTCGACCAGTTCGCGCGGCAGCTTGCGCAGGCCTGCACGCACCAGCAGGAAGACCAGCGGCCCGTATTGGACGCCAAGCAGCAGGATGATGCCCGAGGTCGAGTAGAGCGGGTTTTTCGTGCCGAGCGGCGGCGCCGCTCCGAAAAGCTTGAGGAATGGGCTGGCAGGGCCGAACAGTTGCAGCCAGGCCAGCGCCGTCACCTGCGGCGCGATCATCAGCGGCATGACGTAGCAGAGCACCAGGGCGCTTCGGCCGCGTATGTCGGTCAGCGATACAAGCACGGCCACCAACGTTCCCGACAGCACCGCCAGAAGAGTGCCGCCGATGCCGACGACCAGCGTATGCCATGTCGCGATCCAGGTTGCCGGGCTTCTCAGCCCGGCCTCCACGGCCACCGTCGACAAGACACCGCCGGGTGCCACGATCTCCTTGACGAGGCGCAGCATGGGCAGCAGCGAAAGCAGGACGATGACGACGGCCACCACCGCCGTCAGGACCATTTCCTGGCCCCGGCTCTCCCTGATACGTGTCGGCATGATTGCGTTTCCTGGGATCGGTCAGCGGGGCGGCCGGGCTCACCGGAACTGACGAGATGCCGTCGAGACGGCATCTCGCGGGGATCGACGGCTCAGCCGCCGAACAGGTCCTGGAACTTCGCCTTGTCGGCGTCGGTCTCGGCGACGATCGCCTTGGTGTCGAACGGCATCACCTTGACCTTGACGCCTTCCGGCAGCCAGTCGGGACGACCGACCGAGGCGCGTGCCGGCAGGTAACCCATCGACAGCGCCAGCTTCTGGCCTTCATCGGACAGAATGAAGTCGACGAATTTTTTCGCGCCGTCGACGTTCTTGGCGGTCTTCATGATGGCCACCGGTTCGGTCACGGCGGGCACGCCCTCCGAGGGGAACACGAATTCGACGGGCGAACCCTTCTTCTTGGCGTTCATCGCCATGAAATCGACGAGGATGCCATAGGGCTTCTCGCCCGACGCCACCGACTTCAGCACCGCGCCATTGCCGCGCACGCTGACGGTGTTGTTGGTCTTCAGCTTCTGGAAGAAATCCCAGCCATAATTGCTGTCGCCGGCGAAGCCCGAAAGCAGGTAGGCGGCGGCACCGGAATAGAGCGGGCTCGGCATGACCAAGCCATCGGCATAGGCCGGCTTGGCGAGGTCCGCCCAATGCTGCGGCTTTTCGGCGGCAGCGGTGTTGTAGACGATGCCGGTAGTGATCAGCTTGCTGCCGAAATAAGTCTTGTCGGCGTCATAGGCATCCGCCTCGATGCCGTCGAGCTTGGCCTCGGGATAGGCCAGCAGCCGGTCGTCCTTCTTCAGCAGTTCCATCGACACCGCGTCGGCGATCAGCAGCACGTCGGGCTGCGGGCTGCCTGCGGCGAACTCGGCCGCCATCTTGGTCAGGATGTCGCTGGTTCCGGAGCGATAGATGGTGACGTCGATGCCGGGCTGTGCCTTCTTGAAGGCATCCACGGTCTTGGCTGCGTCTGCCTCGGGCTGGGATGTGTAGAGCGTCAGTGTTTCGGCATTTGCCACGCCGGCAAACAAAGTTGCCGCGAGCGCCAGCTGACTGGCCAGCAGCTGGATGAATAGCGTCTTCATGAGACCTCCTGTCTTGTCTGTGCATGACCGGTCTGGCCCCTGGCCAGCACCCCGTCTCTTCCTCCCTGCACGGCGCATATGACTGGTGGATGACACAGCGCGTGAAACCAACAAAATATGTTCATATGTACGATGTCAATTACAAATGATCACAGCTGTGCGATAATCGGCCTGCCGCGAACCCGGCATCCGATTGACGTAAGAGCGGCCTTGCCCGGATGAGGACAACCGTCGGCCATGACACATGAGGGACGACATCCATGCCCACGCAAAAGCCCGCACCGGCTCGCCTGCCGATGGTCTCGTCGGACCTCAGCGTCAAGACGGCATGGCTCTATTATGTCGAGGGCTTCACGCAGGAGCAGATCGCCGACAAGCTCGATGTCTCCAGGGTGAAGGTCATGCGTACGCTGGCCGCCTGTACCGCCGAGGGCATCGTCGTTACCATGATCAACGCGCCGACAGCCGAACAGGTGGCGCTTGAGCGGGAACTGGAAAAACGCTGGGGCCTCAACGCCGCCGTCGTCATCCCGACACCTTCGGTTCACGACCATCTGGAGAAGGCCATCGGCCACGCCGTGGCGGCCTATCTCGGCGAGCAGATGCAGGATGGCATGACGCTGGCGATCGGCGGTGGCGCCACGCTGCACGCCAGCCTGGGTTTCCTCGCCCGCCGGCACTTGAAGCGCGCCTCGGTGGTGGCGCTTGTCGGCAGCCTGCCGCATTCGCAATGGATCAACCCGTCGATCGTGGCCGCCAAGGTCGCCGATGTGTTCGAGGTGGACAGCTATCAGATCACGGCGCCGGTGATGGTGGACGACCCCTCGCTGCGCGATCTCCTGTGGGCGCAGCCGACGCTGCAGGATGTGCGCCGGCGCGCCGCGGCGGCCGACATCGCATTGCTCACCGTCGGCGACATGTCGCCCGATGCCACCATCTTCCGGCATGGCATCGTGCCGTCATCGCTGATTACACCCTTGAAGGCAAAAGGCGCGGTCGCCAACATGCTATGCTATTTCGTCGATGCCGCCGGCAGGCTCGTCGATCACGAAGTCAACCGGCGCGTCATGGCGATCGACCTCGATGTTGTCGCCCATGTGCCGAATGTCGTGCTGGCCGCCGGCGGAAAGCGCAAGGTGGCGGCAATCCTCGCCGCGCTCAAGGCTGTCAACACCAATGTGCTGATCACCGACAGCGACACCGCTATGGCGCTGCTGGCCAAGGCCGGCTGAGATGCCTGGGTTTAAATCAACCCGCGCTCGCGCAAAAAATCCTCGACGCCGACATGGGTCATGGATTCGAATTCGGCGATCGCTTCGGCCACGCGTCTGCGCTGCCCCGCCAGCAGGGTGAACACCTGCTTCATCTCGCCCGAAACGCCAAAACGGCTCCAGCGCTCGGCGATATGCGCGGGCAGGCCGATATCACTGCAGAACGCATCGAGGCTGTCATAACCGAGGCTGACGACAAGCTGCCTTGTCTCTTCCGCCGACATGCGTGGCTCGAAAGCATGATCGTGCAGGCGCTGCGCCACCAGCTTGATGTCGGAAGGCGACGCGCCCATGACCCTGCCGAACAAGGTTTTGACGTCAGACGGGTCGAATGCAGGCATGTTGGCCTCCCTTGGTCGCGATCACCAGAGAACATGGGTCAAGGTTCGGTGCCTGACAAGTCGTTTCATCATAAGCCGGCGCATCATTGGCGCCGGCTTACGGCAGGAGCTTAGACCAGCATGCCCATCGGATTCTCGATCAGCTTCTTGAAGGCGACCAGCAGTTCGGCCCCCAGCGCGCCATCAACCGCACGATGGTCAGTCGACAGCGTCACCGACATCACGGTGGCGATCTTGATCTCGCCGTTCCTGACCACCGCCCGCTCCTCGCCGGCGCCGACCGCCAGGATCGTCGCATGCGGCGGGTTGATGACGGCGGCAAAGTCCTTGATGCCGAACATGCCGAGATTGGAAACGGCCGTCGTGCCGCCTTGATATTCTTCCGGCTTCAGCTTGCGGCTGCGGGCGCGGCTGGCCAGGTCCTTCATCTCGTTGGAGATGACCGACAGCGTCTTTTCATCGGCATGCCGGATGATCGGCGTGATCAGGCCACCGGGGATCGAAACGGCGACGCCGACATCGGCATGCCTGTGCTTGACCATGGCGCTCTCGGTCCATGAGGCATTGGCATCCGGCACCGCCTTCAAGGCCATCGCCATCGCCTTGATCACCATGTCGTTGACCGACAGCTTGTAGACGGGCGCCTCACCCTTGTCGGTCTTTTTCACCGGTGCCGCGGCATTGAGCTGAGTGCGTAAAGCCAGCAGCGCGTCGAGTTCGCAGTCGAGCGTCAGATAGAAATGCGGGATGGTGGTTTTTGCTTCGACCAGGCGCCGCGCGATGGTCTTGCGCATATTGTCGTGCGGAACGAGTTCGTAGGAGCCTTCCTCGAACAGTTTCATCACGTCCCCTTCTCCCTTGAGGGGAGGGTGGCCGGCCGAAGGCCGGTCGGGTGGGGTCGCTTCGACGGGGCTCGGCGCAAAAGCGGTGCCTCCTGAGGCGACCCCCTCCGTCCGCTTCGCGGACACCTCCCCCTCGAGGGGGGAGGAGAGTACCGCATCGATATCCGCCTTTACGACGCGGCCATGTGGGCCTGTGCCTGATATGCCGGAGAGATTCAGTCCTGCTTCACGAGCCAATCGACGCGCCAAGGGTGTAGCGCGGGTTTTCCCCTCCCCCTCGAGGGGAGGGTGGCCGGCCAAACGCCGGTCGGGTGGGGTCGGTTCGACCGGACTCAGCGCGAGGGCGGTGCCTTCTGAGGCAACCCCCTCTGTCGACTTCGTCGACATCTCCCCCTCAAGGGGTGAGATTGGCGCCTTGTCCTTATAAGCCTCGCCGTCAGCATAAATCCAAGCCACCGCCGATCCGACCGCGATATCGACTCCTTCCTTGCCGGTCACGTCGCGCAACACACCGCTGGCCGGGGCGTCGATCTCCATCGCGGCCTTGTCGGTCTCGATCTCGAACAGCACGTCGCCCTTCTTGACCGTGGCGCCTTCCTCGGCGAACCAGCGCGAAATCTGTCCGGTCGCCATATCCATGTCGACCTTGGGAAGAATGACTTCGGTCGGCATGGATCAGCGAACCCCTTTGACGAGGTCGCGCGCGGCGGTGACGATGTCTGGAACCTGCGGCACCGTCGCTTTTTCCAGCTCCGGATTGTAGGGGATCGGCGTTTCCGCACCGCCCAGCCGCACGATCGGCGCATCGAGATAGTCGAACGCCTCGCTTTCGGCGATCATGGCGCTGACCTCGGCGCCGATGCCCAGCGTCTTGACCGCTTCATAGACGCATATCAGCCGCGAGGTCTTCTTGACGCTGTCGATAACGGTCTGCTTGTCCATCGGCCGGATGGTCCGGAGGTCCACGACTTCGACGTCGATGCCTTCGGCCTCCAGCGCGGCAGCGGCGTCGAGCGCCTTCTGCACCATGATCGAGGTGGCGACGATGGTGAGATCACGGCCCTCGCGGCGGATATCTGCCTTGCCGATCGGCACGGTGTAATAGCCTTCGGGCACCGGGCCCTTCATCTTGTAGAGTAGCTTGTGCTCGAAGATCATCACCGGATCGGGATCGGCGACCGCAGCCAGAAGCATGCCCTTGGCATCATGGGGCGTCGCCGGCTGGATAACCTTCAGGCCCGGCACGTGGCCAAGCCAAGCTTCCAGGCTCTGGCTGTGCTGCGCGGCGGCACCGGTACCGGAGCCGGCGGGAAAGCGCATCACGACGGGCACCGAAACCTCGCCGCCCAGCATGAAGCGCATCTTGGCAGCCTGGTTGACGATCTGCTCCATCGCCAGCGTGGCGAAATCGGAGAACTGGAATTCGAAGATCGGCCGCATGCCGGTCAGCGCGGCGCCGACAGCGACCCCCGCACCGCCCAGTTCGGAAATCGGCGTGTCCAGCACCCGGTCCGCGCCGTAACGATCGACGAGGTCGCCGGTCACCTGGAAGGCGCCGCCATAGACGCCGATGTCCTCGCCCATCAGGAAGACGCGCTCGTCCATGTCCATGGCGATCGCCATGGCTTCCTGGATCGCCTGGGCGTAGCTCAGTTCACGCACCATCGCGTCCATCACGCCTGCTCCGTATACACGTAATTGCCGGTCTCGCTGACGTCAGGCGACGGGCTCGCCTTGGCGAACTCGATGCCGTCGGCGATCTCCCGCGCCACCACCTCGCGGATGGCTTCGATGCCCTTGTCGTCGATGAATCCGAATTCCCGCAATTCGTTCTCGAACAGCGTGATCGGATCGCGGTTCGACATCCAGTCCTCTATTTCTTCCTTGGTCCGGTAGCGGTTGCGGTCGCTCTTGGAATGGCCGCGATGGCGATAGGTCTTGGACTCGATCAGCGTCGGCCCCTCACCCGCCCGTGCCCGCTCGACCGCCTTGTACGAAGCCTCGGCGACCTCGGAGAAGATGTTGCCGTTGACGATGACGCCCGGCATCGAATAGGCGGCGGCGCGGTCGGCGATGTTCTTGACCGCGGTGGACCGGGCAGTCGACGTCGACATGCCGTAGCCATTGTTCTCGCAGACGAAAATAACGGGCAGTTTCCAGACCGCCGCCATGTTGAGCGCCTCGTGGAAGGCGCCTTCATTGTTGGCTCCGTCGCCGAAGAAGGAGACGACAACCTTGCCGGTCTTCATCATCTTGGCGGAGAGCGCGGCGCCGACGGCGATCGGAATGCCGCCGCCGACAATGCCATTGGCGCCGAGATTTCCCTTGGCGACATCGGCGATGTGCATCGAACCGCCGCGGCCCTTGCAATAGCCGGTGGTCTTGCCGAAGAATTCCGCGAACATGCGCTTCACCTCGGCGCCCTTGGCGATGCAGTGGCCGTGGCCGCGATGGGTCGAGGTGATCTGGTCGTCCTCGCCAAGCGGCATGCAGATGCCCATGGCGCTCGCCTCCTGGCCGATCGACAGATGCATGGTGCCGTGGATGAGGCCGCGCGTGTAGCTTTCTTCCGCGCCCTCCTCGAAGCGGCGGATCAGGTACATCTTGTAGAGCACCTGCTTCAGCTGCTCGGCGCTGTACTGGCGATAGACGAAGGGCAGGTTGGCGCGGCTGTCCGCGACGGCTTTGCTGGCTCCGGCCATGGTTACGCCTCCACGGTTCCGTAGACGAGCTTGTCCTGACGGGCGCGCAGTTCGGCGATCTTGGAGCCCGCTGCCGGGGCGGCATTGGCGTAGGTGATGAGCTCACCCTTCTTGATCGGCGCCGTAACCGACCCGCCCTGCAGCAGGCCGCAGGGAATGGCCCTCGCGGCATGCGCTTCCGGTGCAGTCATGATCCAGGCGCGGTAGCAATATTCGCCGATCGCATCGAGCTTCTCGCCGGGCTGCATGTCCTTCTTGGCCACGGCGGCCACTTCAGCTACCGGCTTGGCCAGCGGCACCATGTCGGCCTTGCCGTAGAGCACGACGCGGGCGCAGGTCAGCGGCACTTCGAGCGAGGTCAGGTGATAGGGACGATGGAACGTGAAGTACGGGCCCTTGCCCATCTTCAAATCTTCCATGCGCTCCGAAATGCGCGGATGCGACATGTCGGCGACGACGAAGACACCGGGCGCGACACCCTTGCCGATCGAATAGTCGACGACACCGACCCTCGACAGCACGCCGCCATCCTTCTGCGGCACCAGCACCTTGTTCAATTCGCCGAGCGTCGCGGCCGGGCCATGCATGCCGGCCTTGTCGGGCACCAGCCCGGTGGCGTTGGCGATCGCCGCCATCTCGACCATGGTCTTCGAGCCGTCGACGAACTCCACCAGCATGCGCACATTCATGTGCCGGCGCCTGGCCTCCTCCTCATAGGCGGGCGGCGTGGCGTCGATGTTGAGCGGGTTGTTCTTGCCCTTGCCGGCGGCGACGATCGGGTGGCCCATGGCCGAAACGAATTCGATCAGCTCCATGCAGGAGGAGGGTTCGTCGCCGGCGCCCAGCGAATAGGTGACGCCGAGCCGATCGGCTTCGCTCTTGAGATAGGCGCCGATGGTGACGTCGGCCTCGACATTCATCATCACCAGATGCTTGCCATGCTCCATGGCGCGCAAGCCGATTTCGGCGCCGACGGCGGGAACGCCGGTGGCATCGATGACGACGTCGATAAGATCGTTGTTGATGACCAGGCTGGCGTCGTTGGTCACCGCCACCTTGCCGGCTTCCATGGCGGCCGTCATCGCCGAGGCGTTCGATACCTCGCGCGCATGGCCGGTTTCCTGGAAGGCGATATCCACCGCCTTGCTGGCGGCGGGCAGGTTCAGCTCGGAGATCGCGCCGATCTCTATGCCCGACATATGGGCGACGCGGGTGACGATGTCGGTTCCCATTTCGCCCGAGCCGATCAGCCCGATCCGGATCGGCTTGCCCGATTTGCCGCGTTCCTCGAGATCGCGGGCAAGGCCCGTCAACGAAACATTGGACGCCATACCGCTCATTCCTCCCATAATGCAGGCTTGTTCAATTGCCTGACGGGTATTGAACATCTGTATTTCTGTCAAGACTAATGTCCAAATCTGCGTGCTTTTGCAACACTTACACAACTGGACAAAAGGCCGTTGCGGAGCCGGCAAGTCGCGACTTTCCGCGTTGCCGTGGCGAGACAAGCACGCCAGCGGCGGCTCGACGCGCGGCGCACAGGACACTTGTTAGGGGCTCTCACCCTGCGTAAAAGCGTTAGCAGTGAACATCCGTCGGTTAGGGGCTTTTCCGATGAACGTCCTACAACGGGTTAGACCTGTGCCACCGCCGGGCGATGGACCGGCCCATGCGATTGCCGGCATCTTCGCCGCGGAATTGAAGGTGCCGGCCGTCGGCTTCGACGACAATTTCTTCGATCTCGGCGGCGATTCGCTGATGGCGGAGACTCTAGTGCTTGCCGTGCAGAAGCGGTTCGGCGTGAGATTGCAGACTTCCGTCCTGCTCGAAGCGCAGACACCGCGGGAATTCGGCCGTTTGATCGCATCGCTGGTGCCGGAGCATCCGGCCCGTGAGCTGATCGTGCCGGTGTCCGGCAGCGTCGGCCAGGAGCCGATCGCGATGATCCACGGCATCACCGGCTCGGCTTTGTTCGCCAATCGCTTCAGCAGGCGTCTGAAAGAGAAGTACGCGATCATGGCGGTGCGCGGCATGGGCACGGAACCCGGCGAGACGCCCTATTCCACCATGGCCGAAATTGGCACCAACTATTTTGAAGCCTTCACCTCGGTAACAGGCAGGCACCCCGAAGTCATCGGCGGCATATGCGTGGGTGGCCTGCTCGCGATCGAGGTCGGCCGGCTGAGCCATGAGGCGACGGGCAAGCGGCCGGCGATCGTGCTCATCGATCCGCCGTCGCCAGGTTCCGCCTGGCTGAAGCCGATGCCCGACGATCGCCTCACGGAGAGGAGGCGGCGCGATATCGTGCGCAAGGTGGTCTACTGGCGCCTGTTGCGGGACACGCTGAAGGCGGTCGGTCTCGGACAGACACGCCTGGGGCGCCATCTGCGCAAGAAGGCATACAAGAGCGCGCTGCTGCAGGCCGCAGCCGGTTTTGTGCCCTCGTCCTACCCCTGCGACATCCTCATCCTCGCCAGTTCCGAATGGGGAGCCACTACCGTGAAGGACTACAAGGGCTGGGCGTCTAACGAGGCCAGCGTGAAAACGGTCGTCATGCCGGGTACGCACAACAAATTCCGCAAGGCCAACATGGACGCGATCGACGCGGAGATCTTGACGTTCCTCTCCGCCCGAAGCGAGGCCCCACGCGAAAACCCGCATCGTCAATGAGTTTTGGTTGGCAGATACTGGAGGCCTTCGCTGCCCATGGCGACAAGGTCGCGATGGTCAGCGGCCGGTCTGATATCACCTATTCCCAGGCCCTGACGCAGAGCGGACATCTTGCAGCCAATTTCGGCGCATCGGGCATCCGACCGGGCGACCGCGTCGGCCTCGCCATGCTCGACAACATCGACGTGATCCTTTCGATCCTCGCCTGCTGGAAAATCGGCGCGACCCCTGTTGTCGTCGACTTTCGAACGCCCAGGAGTCAGCGAGCCAGGCAGGCCCGCGACTTCGATCTGAGAATGGTTTTTGAAAGCCGCGCCATGCCGGGCGATGAGGTCTATCCGAACGCCCTTTTCGAGGCTGGCTGGAAATCGGCTTCGGCGCCGGGATCCGACATCCGCCCCCCGGCGAGCGATGCCGCCCCGGCCTTTTTGATCTTTTCGTCCGGCACGACGGGCGATCCAAAGGCCTACACCCAGTCGCATGAGGCACTCGCCAGGCGCATCGCGGCGCGCCGCGGCGTGGTGGAGGGAACCGCCAAACGATTCCTGACGCCGATGGCCCTGTCATACTCGGCAATGCGTCACCAGGTCTTCGGCTATCTGCTTTACGGGGGAATCGTTCGGTTCTTTCCTCCCTTGTTCACCCCCTCGGAGCTCATCGAGGCGCTGCTCTCGTTCCAGGCAAGCGGCACGGTGCTGGCGCCATCAGTCATTGCCCGGATGGTCAAGGAGGTGGGCGAACGCGCAACCCACCTGCTTCCCCAACTTTCCGTTCTCTACAGCGTAGGCGGACCGGCCAGAGGCGAAGACAAGATCGCTGCCTACCGCTATCTGTCATCTGGATACCGGATAAGCTACTCATCGAGCCTTACCGGCATCATATCCTCGCTATGGGGTAAGGATATTCTGGCAAAGCCCGAAAGCGCAGGCCGTCCGGTCGCCGGCGCACAGGTCGAAATCCTCGGTGCCGATGGCCGCGTGTTGCCGCAAGGTGAGCGCGGGCTGATCAAGGCATGGACGCCGACCATGGCATCCGCGGTCCTGATGCCCGGCAACCGCCTGTTCGTCGATCCGCAGATCATGAGCTCCGACTGGGGCATCCCCGGTGATATCGGATTTCTGGACGCCGACGGATTTATCACGATCGTCGATCGGGAGGCCGATATGATCGTTCGCGGCGGCGTCAGTGTCGCGCCGCAGGAGCTTGAAAAACTGATCCGCACCCATGCCAAGGTGCAGGACGTCGCCGTGGCCGGCTTTCCAGATGAGACCATGGGGCAGGAAATCGCCGCCTTCATCGTCTCCGACCGCGGAACCGTCGAGGAATTCCAGGCTTTCATGCGCACCAACATCGCGCCCGACCGGCGGCCGCGCGAGATCAGGCTGGTCGCCTCGTTGCCTTACAGCGGCAACGGCAAGCTGCTACGCCGCCAACTGGTCGAAACGCTGGCGCCGCATAAGGGTTCTTAGAAAATTCCGCTAATGCCTGTGAGCCACGGAGTCGGCCAGGGCTGGGATGCCAGCATGTCGAAGACCGAATAGACGAAGGCCGTCGCGGCGGCAGCGATCACCAGGGATGACCGCCTCGACTTCGTCCCAAGCACCATGATGCTGCCGGCAACGAAGATGAAGGTCGCTGCCAGGTGACCGACCAACAGGATGAGAAAGGCGAGGGCCAGACAAAGGCCGATGATTGCGAGATTGCCTTTCATGGTGGGTTCCGAAACCGGAGACCATTCGCCTGGTATCGCGGCAGGCACGGATAGGACAGGCGTGGCCCGCCTGCGCCATCGCAGCGACGCCTGCACTGTGGTCACCAGCGAAAACACCAACAGGAATCCAGCCGTGATGACCGGGAAAATGGCGGCCTCGAAGGGAAAGCCGGTCACGGCCGTCCCCAACGCCGCGAACGCCAGCAATGTCATGGTGGCGCCTGCGACAATGTCGGGCAGCGCGGGGGGCAGCGGCCCGCCGGGATTTCTGGCCCTGATCCACGACAGCGTCTGCCTGACGAGACCGACCACGGCCAGTCCAAGCAGGATGAGCACCAGCGGCTGGGCAAGCCACGACCAGCCGGAAATCTGATAGGCGAGAAAGAAATAGTTCTCGAGGCTCGGGCCGAGCACGAATCCCAATGAAAAGGCCGAGCGCGGCCAGTTGAGTTCCTTCATCGCCATGCCGACGGCGCCGACGCCGATGACCAGCGCGAAATCGAAGGCGCTCATATTGGTCTGGTATGCACCAACCACGATGAAGGTGACCACCAGCGGCACCAGGATGGCGGCCGGAACCTGCGCGACGCGCGCCAGAGGCCGGGTCAGCACAAGGCAGGTCACCGCGCCTACGATATTTGCCACGGCGATGCTGAACACCATCGACATGGTGAGCGCGGCATTCTTGCCCAGCATGTCGGGGCCGGGAACGAGCCCATGGACGACAAAGGCGCCGAGCAGGATGCTCATCGAGGCCGAACCCGGCACGCCGAAGGCGATGGTCGGGATGAGCGAGCCGCCTTCCTTGGCATTGTTGGCGCTCTCGGGCGCGATGACGCCCCTGACATTGCCTTCGCCGAATTTCGGTCCCGAGCCAGGCCGCCGTGACGCATGGCCATAGGCGATCCAGTCCAGCACCGCGATGCCGACACCGGGAACTGCGCCCAGCAGCGAACCGATGCTGCTGCATCGCAGCACCAGCGGCCACTCCCGCAGCGTGTCCCTGATGCCTTGCCACATGCCCGCATAAGTCGGTCGCTCCGCATTGCCCTGGATGGAACCTCGCAACAGGAGCGAAGCCAGCTCCGGTAGGCCGAACAGGCCGAGAAACACCAGGGCCACCGGCAGACCGTCCCAGAGATAGATTTCACCAAAGGTCCACCGATCGATGCCGGCGATCTTATCGATGCCGACAAACGAGGCGAGCATGCCGAACATGGCCGCGGCCAGCCCCTTCAGCGGCTGGCTCCCGGCCAGCATCGCGACGATGGAGAGCCCGAAGGCGCAGATGGCGAAGAAGTCCGGCGTCTTTAGATAGAGGACAAGCGGTCGCATGATGGGAATAGCCGCGGCAAGCACCAGAGCGCCAAACACGCCGCCAATCAGCGACGCCGAATAGGAGGCGCCGAAGGCGCGCGCGGCTTCGCCTTTCTTGGCCATGGCATGGCCGTCGAGCACCGTCGCCGCCGCTCCGACCGAGCCCGGAACCCCAAACAGGATGGCCGGGATCGTATCGGAGGTGGTATTGACCGATCCCATACCGAGCAGGAGCGCGAAGGCGGCATAGGCGTCCATGTTGTAGGTCATCGGGATGAGCAGGGCCATCGCGAACAGCCCGCCAACGCCCGGGACAACGCCGACGACGAGGCCGACGAAAACGCCGGTCACCAGCATCAGCATGCGAAACGGCTGGGCCATCTCGACGACGGCGGTGAGGATCAGATCCACCGTTGAGCCTCGCCGGGAATCTACTTCACCAGATTTCTGGCGGTCTCGAACACATCCGGATCCACCTTCAACTGCTCCGAGACAAGCCGGCTTATGTCTTCGCCGCTGGTGGCGTTGACGGTCATTTCGCTAAGCTTGCCGATGTCGGCCAGGAACGCCTTATCCCTGACCATCTCCATATATCCCTTGCGCAGCGTTTCGACCGTCTCCTTGGGCGTGCCCGGCGGGACAACCAACGGATGATGGAACTGCAAAGCCGTCTCGATCAGCGCGGCCGCTTCCCGGACCTTCGGGTCGTCGATCCTAGCAGTGAACTTCTCCTGGCCTGCAACGATGCCCTGGCCGAAGGTACCAATGAGGTTGAGCGCGTCGCGGTTTTCGGAGATGTTGTAACTGGAGACTCCGCACATTCCGGCGATCTCGCCTCGCTGCATCGCCAGTTCGATATCGGCCGTGCCTTCAAAGCCGGTGACGACCTTGAACTTTGCCTTCAAGCCGTTCTTGACCAGCGCCGCGAAAATATAGGTCACGCTGCTCTTGCCGGTCGCCCCAATCAGGAAATCGGACTGCAGGAACTTGTCCATCGTGTCGATGCCGGAACTCTTGGCCGTCAGGCAATAGGCCGGCTCGTTGACGAGCGAGCCAATCCATTGCAGGGCAAGCGGATCGAAATTGGCGTTCTGGGGATCGAGCACCGGCGCATATGACATGGCTTCGCTGACGGAAGCGATGACGCTGCCGTCGGCCGGCTCGCTGCCCAACACCATCTTGGTGAGCTTCAGGCTGCCGCCCCCGGGCACATTCTGGACGACTATATCCGGATTGCCGGGAAGGAACCGGCCGAAGTGGCGGGCGATCAGCCGCGATGTCTGGTCATAGCCCCCGCCGGGGCCATAGCCGACCTTGATCGTGATTGTCTTGAATTCGACCGCTTGCGCCCGGGCGCCCGTGGCAAAGATAATGCTGGCGGCAACGAAGGGAATGGCGCGCAATGCGCGGAAGATCGCAACCAACATATCAACCCCGTGCAGAACCCGGATGGCGTTTTAGCGCTACGATGTCGCGATTGATAGCGCCCGCGACCAGATCAGGTTGAAATACAGCATGCGTGTACGACAAGCCGGTGGTCGCAAAAATTCTCGCGGCTCCAGGCCGGGGTTGTGGGAAGATGAGCTTCGTCTTATGGGAGCATGCATCCGATTTGGAGCAATGGCGAAGTTTGTAATGAGCTGGAAGCCTGCCAAGGGCCTTGTTGATCTGCTGAACCACAACTGGCCTGTCAGAAAGGCCAAGGCTTTTCGCAACGCCGTGATTGAGCGCGATTTTCGCGGGCGCGGCGTTCCCGAAGGCCTGAAATTCGCCGAGGAGCTGCTGCAAACCGGCTCCCGGCGCTTCTGCTTTGTCATTGCCTTCAACACCCCCTGGGTCATCGATGCGCTCACCCGAGCCTAGCAATTGTACTCCTCGGGGATGACGCTGGTGGTCATCGACAATTCATCCGATCGATCGGCAAGGGTGCGTATCACGGACATCTGCCGGGCGCGAAAAACCGCCTATTTCGGTTTGCCTCGGAACCGGGAAAGCCATCCCAACCGGTCGCACGGGATATCCATGAACTGGATCTTCCACAACATCGTTCGGCCTTTGCGGCCGGAGCTTTTCGGATTTCTGGATCACGACTGCTTTCCGACCGTCCCCGTGGACATCGCCGCGACGATGGAGGGAAAAATCGTCCACGGCTCAAAGCGCCCAGCGCAAGCGGACCCCGAGGCCTGGTTCATGTGGGCTGGGTTCTGCTTCTTCCGCTTCAGCGCCGTGCAAGGACTGGACCTGGACTTCACACCGCGTTTTGTCAGCGGAATGGACACCGGCGGCGGAAACTGGAGCCTGCTGTATCGCGGACTTGGCGAGAACGATGTTTCCGATGCGCAAAAGACGGCAGCCGATCTCGATGTTGACGGGATGGAAGCGGACCATCGGATGCTGGGCGGCGCCTTTTTCCACGTCGGCGGCGCCTCGCACAGAAAATTGGTCATGACCCCACAGTATCGGCGGCTGATCTCCGATTATGTGTGGGAGACCCATCTTGGCGGCGGCGAAAGCCGCCTCGTCAAGGATCCTTGACCGGCTCGGGCCGGCCCGTCTCAAAATCGTGGAAATGGACGACCACTCCATCCGCATCGATGAAGATGACGGCATAGGCGGGCGGCTCGTGGCCCAGCCGCCAGCTGTCCGAAAAATCGAGGGCGCTCTGATGATTGGTGCTGCGCAGCGTGCTGACCGGTATGCCGCGCCAGCTGCCGGCGATCAGCCTGTGGACATGGCCGGCAAAGATGTGGCCGACATTGCCGTGGCGCCGGAGAATGTCATGGAAGGCATCGGCGTCGGCGAGCCTGACCTCGTCGAGCACCGGCATGTGAATGCGGAACGGCGGGTGGTGCATGAAGAGGAAGACCGGCCTGTCGCGCGCTTCGTGCAGCTTCTCGTCCAGCCAGTCGAGACGGGCCGCGCACAGCCTGCCCTCGACATGTCCGCTGTCCAGCGTGTCGAGCAGGATCAGGCGGCCATCGCCGCCATCGAAAACGCTCTGGACAAACCCGCGCTCGGCCGGCGCTTCCGGGAACATTTCGAGAAAAAGCGCCCTGTCGTCGTGGTTGCCGAGCATCAGCCGGCAAGGCGGCACGAACCGCGCCAGCGCCCCTCGCAACGCCGCATAGGCCGCGCGCTCGCCATCATTGCTCAGGTCGCCTGATATCACCACCAGGTCGGCATCGGCATGGTTCCTGCCGATATCCGCCAGGCAGGCTTCCAGCCGCGCGAGCGGATCGGAACCGTAGAGAAGGCCACCCGGCGCCATCAGATGCGGATCGGAGAGCTGGATTATTTTCATTGGCCGCGCACTGCCTTCCTGCCGGCGCCCTGGCGTTGGCCTGAAGGCGGCATGTTTCGACCAATTTACTGTGCCGTCCAGCCGCCATCCATCGGTAACGTCGTGCCGGTGATCTGCCTGGCCGCATCCGAGCACAGGAACAATGCCAGTGCCGCAAGCTCTTCGACAGTAACGAATTCCTTGGTCGGCTGCGCCGCCAGCAGCACGTCGTGCTTGACCTGTTCCTCGGTCATGCCGCGCGCCTTCATCGTGTCGGGGATCTGCTTTTCGACCAGCGGCGTCCAGACATAGCCAGGCGCGATCGCGTTCACGGTGATGCCGTCCTGCGCGACTTCCAGCGCCACCGTCTTGGTCAGGCCTGCTATGCCGTGCTTGGCCGAGACATAGGCCGACTTGAACGGCGAGGCGACCAGCGCGTGCGCGGAAGCCGTGTTGATGATGCGGCCCCATTTGCGTGCCTTCATGCCGGGCACCACCGCCTTGATGGCGTAGAAGGCGGCCAAAAGGTTGATGCGGATGATGGCTTCCCATTTGTCGTCGGGAAACTCCTCGATCGGCGCCACATGCTGGATGCCCGCATTGTTGACCAGTATGTCGAGGCTGCCGAGCGCCTCTTCCGCGTCATGGATCATGGCGGTGACCGCGGCGCCATCCATCATGTTGGCATCGGAATAGCGGCACTTGACGCCGAAATCCTTCTCGATGCCGGCGCGCTCCCGCTCGATGGCGGCAGTATCGCCAAGACCGTTGATGGTAACGTTGGCGCCCTCGGCGGCAAAGGCGCGGGCGATTGCCAGGCCGATACCGCTGGTCGAGCCGGTGACGAGGGCATTCTTCGAAGACAGGGAACCCATGGGAAATCTCGCGCGAGGTGGGAGGGAACATGACGATATAATTGTGCGTCGCAGCATGACAATGGCAGAGCCATGTGTCGATGCGATTACAGCCAGACGACAACGCCTGCTTGTCCTCGCCCGGTTCGGAAACCATGGTCGTTAGGCTGACACGGCACTGTCATGGTGCCGTGCAACATAACCGTTGCGCATTCGCGCGGTCCTTCCTGAATGAATTCGTCCGACAGAACCTTGGGGCACCAGCATGGAAATCGCCGATGTCGTGAAGCGCGCCTATGCGATGCCGCTCACCAATCCCTCATTCCCGCCGGGTCCCTATCGCTTCTTCGACCGCGAATACATCATCATCACCTATCGCACGACACGCGAGGCGCTCGATGCCGTCGTGCCGGCGCCGCTGGAAATCGACGAGCCGCTGGTCAAGTACGAATTCATCCGCATGCCGGACTCCACCGGCTTCGGCGACTACACCGAGACCGGTCAGGTCATTCCCGTGCGCTACAAGGGCCAGCATGGCGGCTACGTCCATTCGATGTATCTCGACGATGACGCGCCGATTGCCGGCGGTCGCGAGCTGTGGGGGTTTCCAAAGAAGCTCGCCAATCCCAAGATCGTCCATGAAGGCGAGGTGATCGTCGGCACGCTGCACTATGGCAGCGTTCTGTGCGCCACCGGCACGATGGGCTACAAGCATCGTGAGGCTGATCATGACCAGGTACTCGCCTCGCTCGCCGCCCCCAATTTCCTCATCAAGATCATTCCCCATGTCGACGGCACGCCGCGCATCTGCGAGCTGGTCCGCTACTACCTCACCGATATCACGCTGAAGGAAGCCTGGACGGCGCCCGCGGCGCTCGATCTGCGGCCCCATGTCATGGCCGACGTGGCGAAGCTGCCCGTGCTCGACATCGTGTCGGCGGTTCACTTCAAGGCCGATCTGACGCTCGGCCTGGGCGAAGTCGTGCATGATTACCTCGCTGACCACAGCCGATCCGCTGCCAGCGCAACCCAGCTGGAGAAAGTCAGTGCTTGATCGTAACCGCAACAAGGCAGCCGCCGCCACCATCGAGGAAATCACGGCGCAGTATGACCGTATCGCGCTGGTCTTTCAGGGCGGCGGCGCGCTCGGCGCCTATCAGGCCGGGGTCTATCAGGCGCTGGCCGATGCCGGCTGCGAGCCGACCTGGCTATCCGGCGTCTCCATCGGCGCCATCAATGCCGCGATCATCGCAGGCAACGAGCCGAGCCGCCGGCTGCAGCGGCTGGAACAGTTCTGGCAGACGATTTCCGGCCGCAAGATCTGGTCCTATACGCCCGAAGGCGACATCTACCGCGATATTCGCAACCAGACCTCATCGTTGATGACGATGACGATGGGCCAGCCCGGCTTCTTCAAGCCGCGCAATCCCAATCCCTGGTTCCAGCTGTCGGGCGCCGAAGGCGCCACCAGCTTCTACGACACCGCCGAATTGAAGGACACACTGGAGAGCCTGATCGACTTCGACGTGCTGAACGACGGCAAGAAGCGGCTGAGCGTCGGCGCGGTCAATGTCAGGACCGGTAACTTCGTCTATTTCGACACCGAGAAGGTGCGTATCGAGCCGGAGCACATCATGGCCAGCGGCGCGCTGCCGCCGGCCTTTCCTTCGATCCGCATCGAGGGCGAGTACTATTGGGATGGTGGCATCGTCTCCAACACGCCGCTGCAATACCTGCTCGACCAGGAAGAGGACCGTTCCTCGCTGGTCTTCCAGGTCGATCTGTTCAGCGCCCGCGGCGTGCTGCCGCGCGGCATGGCCGACGTGCTGTCGCGCCACAAGGACATCATGTATTCGAGCCGCACGCGGCAGAACACCGACAATTTCGAGCGCATCCATGCGCTGAAGATGAAGCTGCTCGATGCGCTGAAGCGCGTGCCGTCGGAGCAGCTAAGGGAAGGCGAGCAGGAGTTGATCGCCGACTATTCCAACGCCGGCGTCGTCAACATCGTCCACCTGATCTACCAGCACAAAGGCTATGAGGGCCACGCCAAGGACTATGAGTTTTCGGGCACCTCGATGCGCGAGCATTGGGAGATGGGCCTCGAGGACACCGAGCGCACGCTGCGTCACAAGAAGTGGCTGATGCTGCCGACCAATGCCGACGGCGTCACCATCCACGACCTGCATCGCGAAGATCCGACCTGAGCGACCCAAGAGCGGTTCTCCGTTTCCTCGGAACGCAGAGCCGCTCTAGCTGTCTATTTTGGCTCAGAACCTAAGATTGGCGCCGGCTCTCAGCAGGAGCCAGTAGAACAGGCCGGTCGCGCCCCCCGCGATCAACAGCGCCAGTTCGAATCCGCCCGGCGTTTGCGTAAGCGGCAGCCCGGCGGTGTTCATGCCGAACATGCCGACAATCAGCGAGCCCGGCAGAAGCAGCGCGCTCATCACAGCCAGCGCCTTAAGGCTGCGGTTGGATTCGTCCGAGCTCGGCGGCGACCTCCTCCTGCAACAGCCGTGCACGGTCGTTGACCATGACGACTTCGCGGTCGAGCCTTTCCAGCCGCGTGGTAAGCCGGCGCAGGATCTCGTGCGCCCCCGCCGACAGCTTCCAGTCCGAGCGGTCCTCGTCCTGGAAAAGTGCCGCCTGCGCCGAGATCGGGCGGTGCAGGGAGACCGCCAGACGGCGAACATCTTTCAGCCGCCGCCTTTCGTCGGCAAGCCGCTCGGTCACCAAATGATCTTCCACTTCGTCGAGCCGCTTGGTGGCGGCAGCGAGCCGCAGGCTGGTGCTGCTGCAGAACGCCAGCACGATCGCCTCGAAAAGTTCGAAGGCGGTGGCGGGCCGCAGCCCCGCGGCCAGCTCCTCGTGCACCTCCTCGACCGCTGCCAGCGAATGGCGGCGGCCGGTCACCAGCAGCCGCTCCGAGACCGCGAAGCGCAATCTCCCGATGGTGGTCGACTGACGCGCGATTTCGCTGTGCAGGTCGGCGGAAATGCCATGGACGACACCATCCTCATGCGCCAGCGCGGGGCTGTCCTCATGGCCTTCGAGGATTGCATGGGCAGAGGCCGGCAAGGCGCAGGCGTGGCTGACCCAGGAATGGGCGCGCTGGTCGACGAGATCGACATGCAGCCAGACCCAGCCTTCACGCATCGCCAGTGCCGCGCCGATATCGCGGGGAGCAAGCGCCACCGGGGTTTTGCCTGGCAAGCGGTGATAAGCCCAGACCAGGCCAGGCGCCGGATGCTGGTCGTCGACGGCAAGCAGGGCCAGATGCGATGCGTCGTTCATGACTGCCGCCCGAAATCGTCGCGAACCTGTCGCCGGAAAACGAGACGGCGCCAATGTGGCGCCGTCGGTAGTGTTGTCGCTTCTGACGCTCAGAACACCTGGCGGAAGAGGATGAACAGCACGAAGGCCAGGGTGATAGAGCAGGGCAGGGTCAGCACCCAGGCGAGCAGCAGGTTGCGCACCGTCGACCATTGCAGGCCCGAGCCGTTGGCAGCCATGGTTCCGGCGACGCCGGACGACAGCACATGGGTCGTCGACACTGGCAGACCCAGGCGGTCGGCCATGCCGATGGTGACCATCGCCACGAGTTCGGCGGCAGCGCCCTGGCCATAGGTCAGGTGGCTCTTGCCGATCTTCTCGCCGACCGTGACGACGATGCGTTTCCAGCCGACCATGGTGCCCAGGCCAAGCGCCAGGGCCACCGCGACCTTCACCCAGATCGGGATGAACTTCGTCGCGTTGTCGACGGCCTTGTGATAGTCGGTGACCGCCTTGAGATCGGCGGCCTCCATCGGCAGCAACTGCTTCTTGTCGATCAGTTTCAGCGCCTCGCCGATCAGATAGATGTCGTTGCGGGCGTTGCTGACCAGATCTGTCGGCACGGTGTCGACCGAAGCGTAAGGCTGCAGCTCGGCCGTTGTGTTGTGGATGTAGCTCTGCAGAGCGACGGTCGTCTTGTCGCTCCAGCTCCGGGTGCGCACGGCATCCTGCACGGCCGCCTTGGCATCCTTCGCATCGGCGACGGTGACACCGGGCTTCACATATTTGCCCAGCGCGGTCTCCACGCTGACCGAGGCCGACTTGTAGGCTTCGAGATAGTTGATGTCGGGCGTGCGGTTGAGCGCGTAGGCCGTCGGCACCACGCCGATCAGGATCAGCATGATAAGGCCCATGCCCTTCTGGCCGTCATTGGAGCCATGCGCAAAGCTGACGCCGGTGCAGGTGAAGATCAGCAGCGCGCGGATCCACCAGGGCGGCGGGGCATTGCCTTTGGGCGCCTCGTAGAGCGCCGGATTGCGGACGAGAAGCTTCATCGCGTAGAGCAGGATCGCCGCGGCGAAGAAGCCGATGATCGGCGACACCAGCAGGGTCACGCCGACATTGGTCGCCTGCGACCAGTCGACGCCGCTGGTGGCGCTGCCGGCAGGTGCCATGAACTGGTTGGCGAGGCCGACGCCGATGATCGAACCGACCATCGTGTGCGAGCTCGACGCCGGCAGGCCGAGGAACCAGGTGCCGAGGTTCCACAGGATGGCGGCCACCAGCAGTGCGAACACCATGGCAAAGCCGGAGGAAGAACCGACCTGCAGGATCAGCTCGACCGGCAGCAGCGACAGGATGCCGAAGGCGACCGCGCCGCTGGAAGTGAGAACCCCGAGGAAATTGAAGGCGCCCGACCACATGACGGCGAACTCCGCCGGCAGCGAGCGTGTGTAGATGACCGTCGCCACCGCATTGGCGGTGTCATGGAACCCGTTGACGAATTCGAAGCCGAGCGCGATCAGCAAGGCGATGCCGAGCAGGATCCACGGCACCGTCTTGGCCACCGCCAGGTCCTGGCTAAGTGCGTAGCCGACATAGACCACGCCGACCAGCACCAGCACACCGAAGACCGGCAGGAACCACTTCGCGCCACCCGAACTATCCAGCGGATGATCCGGCCTTGGAATGCCCGCCTCACTAGAAACTATGTCCACCATGTCCCACTCCTATTGCATTGCAGCAAAGAACTGGAAAAGACGCTATGTCCGGACGATGAACCCTGTGTGACGCCGGGAGAGGCTTGGCCTTACGCGCGGTCGCCTTCAGGCGGGACCGGAGCGTGTCTTCAGGATCGCCGAGAACAGCGGATCGAAGGCGCGGCTGATCGGCGCCGCTGCGGCTCCCAACGCAATCGACCAGGGATCGGTGGTGCCGAGCTGCAGGCGCGGCAAGGTCCGGCCTGGCCGGTCGGCGATCGACGAAAGCAGCGGATGCATGGCCTCGACGAGCCGGCGCGCCAGCGCTTCCGGCGCGCCGCTGGTCAGGATGACTGTCTGCGGGTCGAAGATGGTTTCGATGAGATGCACGCTCCATCGCAGATCATGGGCCGCGCCCTCGATCCAGCGCATGATCTTCACATCACCCGCCGCGGCCAGCGCGCCGATCTTTCCGTAGAGGTCCTCGTCGGCGGGATCGAGGCCAAGATGCTGGTAAAGCGAGGCGAGCGACGCGCGATGTTCGAGCGGTGTCGAGCCGGGACCGGCCGGCGACAGCAAGGCCATGCCGATTTCGCCGGCATTGCCATGGCCGCCGCTGTACAGTTCGCCGTTGAGGATCAGTCCGGCGCCAATGCCATAGCCGACATAAAGACACACTGCGTGGTCGACGCCGTGCGCGGCGCCGACGATGCGCTCGGCCGTCGCACAGGCGGCGGCATCGTTCTGCAGGCCGACATTCAGTCCCGTGCCCTTGGCCAGCATGTCCAGCAGCGGAAATTTCTGCCAGGCCGGCATCATCCATTTATCATCCGAATTTTTCAGGCCGAACGGTCCGGGCATGGCGACACCCAGACCGACGAGGCGTTTTTCCGACTGCGACGAGATACCGGCCAGTTCGCGCCGGACGCCATCGATCAGGCCGAGGATCACCTCGACGCCCCTGGAGGGCTCATCGAAAGGCAGGTTCGCCTCGGCCCGCGCCAGCACGCTGCCCATCAGGTCGACCGCGACCGCCCGCGTCAGGTGACGGTCGATCTGAAGGCCGATGGCGAAAGCGCCTTCAGGCACCAGCCTGTAGGGGGTCGACGGTTGCCCCCTGCCCTTGCGCACCGCATCGAGCGCAACGACCAGGCCGTCGCGTTCCAGGTCCTCGATGATGTTGGAAACCGCCTGCTTGGTAAGCTGCGTCGCTCGCGCCAGATCGGCCCGCGACAGCGCGCCGTTGAGACGCAGCGCCTCGACCATGACACGGCGGTTATGCGCGCTCGTGCCTTCCTGGTTGGTGCCGCTCTTGGCACGAATCGGGCTGATGTCGTCCACCGGCGTTTCCCCTCTTGACACCATTAGAATATTGATCGACTAATTAAGTCAAGCGAGTTGACTTAATGTAACCGAGCACCGCAAAACAAGAAGGCAAAGGCTTCCGCCTGTCGCCACTGGTCAGCCGGCACCATCAGGTCACGCGACATGGATCCGGGAAGACGATGCCAAACATCTGGCAGCGCCGGCCCGTCAACGCTGCAATGGGAGAAGAAAATGCTTAAGACGATCACCAAGACACTGGTCGGCGCGATTTTTGCCGGAGGACTGTTCGTCCCCCACGCTTTCGCCGAGACGACCCTCAACGCGCTTTTCATGGCGCAGGCTGCCTACAGCGAGGCTGACGTGCGTGCGATGACGGATGCCTTCACCAAGGCCAATCCGGACGTCAAGGTCAATCTCGAATTCGTCCCCTATGAGGGCCTGCACGACAAGACCGTGCTCGCCCAAGGGTCGGGCGGAGGCTATGACGTCGTCCTCTTCGACGTCATCTGGCCGGCCGAATACGCCACCAACAAGGTGCTGGTCGATGTGTCTTCCAAGATCACCGACGACATGAAAAAGGGCGTGTTGCCCGGCGCCTGGACCACGGTGCAGTATGACGGCAAGTCCTATGGCATGCCGTGGATCCTCGACACCAAATACCTGTTTTACAACAAGGATATCCTGGAAAAGGCCGGCATCAAGGCCCCGCCGAAGACCTGGGAGGAGCTCGGCGCACAGGCCAAGATCATCCAGGACAAGGGCCTGCTGAAGACGCCGATCGCGTGGAGCTGGTCGCAGGCGGAAGCGGCCATCTGCGACTACACCACGCTGGTCAGCGCCTATGGCGGCGACTTCCTCAAGGACGGCAAGCCGGACTTCCAGAATGGCGGCGGCCTGCTGGCCCTGAAATACATGGTCGACAGCTACAAGTCGGGTCTCACCAATCCCAATTCCAAGGAATTCCTCGAAGAGGACGTGCGCAAGGTTTTCGAAAACGGCGATGCCGCCTTCGCGCTGAACTGGACCTACATGTATAACATGGCCAACGACCCGAAGGACTCGAAGGTGGCCGGCAAGGTCGGCGTCGTGCCGGCGCCGGGCGTTGCCGGCACCAGCGAAGTGTCGGCCGTCAACGGTTCGATGGGTCTCGGCGTCACCGCGGTCTCGAAGCATCCGGACGAAGCCTGGAAGTACATCACCTTCATGACCTCGCAGGCGACGCAGAACCAGTACGCCAAGCTCTCGCTGCCGATCTGGGCCTCGTCCTATGACGACCCTACGGTCACCAAGGGCCAGGAAGAACTGATCGCCGCCGCCAAGCTCGGCCTGGCCGCCATGTATCCGCGTCCGACCACGCCGAAATACCAGGAGCTGTCGACCGCGCTGCAGCAGGCAATCCAGGAATCGCTGCTTGGTACGTCTTCTCCGGAAGACGCTCTGAAGACCGCCGCGCAGAACAGCGGCCTCTGAGACAAGCCAGTCGTTCGATACGGGCGGCACTACAGCGTTGCGTCCCTTATGACGCGTAAAAAACGCTGTAGCACTTTCTATCTTGCGCATGATCCTTTCCGGAAATCGGCCTCCGATTTCCGGGGTCATGCACGAGTGCCGCCCGTGCTATGTCCAGATCACAGATGAGAGAAGAGAGGCTGCTCTGATGTCGAGCACCTGGATGACGACCCGCGCATGGCTCTTGATGCTGCCTTTGCTCGTGGTCATGGTCGCCGTCATCGGCTGGCCGCTGGTCGATACGGTCGGGCTCTCCTTCACCGATGCCAAGCTGGTCGGCACGGCTGGCAATTTTGTCGGCTTCGACAATTATTCCAACATGCTGTCGAGCACCAACTTCTCGCGCACACTGATCACCACGACCCTGTTCGCGATTATTTCGGTTGCCGCCGAAATGGTGATCGGCGTCCTCGCCGCCCTGCTGCTCAACCAGGACTTTCGCGGCCGCGCAATCCTGCGCGCCCTGATGATCCTGCCCTGGGCATTGCCCACGGTGGTCAACGCCACGCTGTGGCGGCTGATCTACAATCCCGAATATGGCGCGCTGAATGCCGCCTTGACGCAGTTGCACCTCATCGACGCCTATCGGTCCTGGCTCGGCGAGCCGGGAACGGCGCTGGCTGCCCTCATCGTTGCGGACTGCTGGAAGAACTTTCCGCTGGTGGCGCTGATCGCGCTCGCCGCCCTCCAAGCGGTGCCGCGTGACATCACCGCCGCCTCGCTGGTTGATGGAGCAGGACCGTTCAACCGTTTCCGCTTCGTCATCCTGCCCTATCTTGCCGGCCCGCTGATGGTGGCGCTGGTGCTGCGCACCATCGAGGCCTTCAAGGTCTTCGATATCATTTGGGTGATGACACGCGGCGGTCCGGCAAACACCACGCGAACACTCTCGATCCTCGTCTACCAGGAAGCGTTCTCCTTCCAGCGCGCCGGTTCGGGCGCGTCGCTGGCGCTGATCGTCACCTTGCTCGTCACGCTGCTCGCCGTCGCCTACGCCGCCCTGGTGCGAAAGACCGCCGGGAGCGCCGCCTGATGGAGCGCAAGAGCCTCGCCTTCACCGTCTTCATTTATGGCTGCGCGCTGCTGCTTGCCGCCATCATCCTGGCGCCTATCGCCTGGCTGTTCATCATGAGCATTTCGCCGGCCGCCGATCTTGCGGCCAAGCCGCTGCGCTGGTGGCCGCAGGCAGCCGACTTCTCCCGCTACCGGCAATTGCTGTCGACGGCCGAAAACAGCGCCGGCGCCGCCTTCACCTCGTCGCTGCGCAACAGTCTTGAGATCGCCGCCATGGCGACGCTGGCGGCACTCGCCTTGGCCATCCCCGCCGGCTGGGCGGTTTCGCGCACACCGTCGATCGGCTGGTCGCTGTCGATGGTCATCGCCACCTACATGCTGCCGCCGGTGGCGCTCGCCGTGCCGCTCTATATGGGCCTGTCGCATCTTGGCCTGCTCAACAATGTCTTCGGCCTGGCGCTTGTGTATCTCACCATACTGGCGCCCTTCACCACCTGGCTGATGAAATCCGGCTTCGATTCCATCCCGCGCGAGATCGAGGCCGCGGCGATGATCGACGGCGCCGGCCTGTTCCAGACATTGCGCATCATCACCTTGCCGCTGGCCGCGCCCGTGATGGCGACATCGGCACTATTCGCCGTGCTGCTGGCCTGGGACGAATTCTTCTACGCGCTGCTGTTTACCTCCGACCAGCGCGCCAAGACGCTCACCGTCGCCATCGCCGATTTGGCCGGCGGCCGTGTTTCCGACTACGGATTGATTGCCACGGCTGGCGTGCTGGCCGCCTTGCCGCCGGTGCTGATCGGCCTCCTCATGCAGCGGGCGCTGATCTCGGGCCTGACCAGCGGCGGTGTGAAAGGATGAACATGACTGCAGATAAAGAACGGCCGGCCGGACTGACCGCCATCGACCGCGAAATGGCGCGCCAGCACGCCGATGCGCGTGCTTCGTTCGAGAACAACGCTGCCATGGCGGCAGACGTCGCCGCTTCGATCAGGAAGAGCGGCCGCCTGCTTCTGCTTGGCATGGGCGGCTCGCACGCGGTCGGCCGTGCCGTCGAGCCGCTCTATCGTGCACTCGGCATCGATGCGCTGGCGCTGCCACTGTCCGAGCAGCTCGGCCAACCATTGCCGCTGGCGGACCGGACGGTGCTTGTGACTTCGCAATCCGGCGAGAGCGCCGAAGTCGTCAGATGGTTTGCGCAGGCCGGCGGCAGCTCGGACGTTTTCGGCCTGACGCTCGAAGGCGGTTCATTTCTCGCCCGCACCGCGCCTTGCCTGGTCGGCGCCGGCGGCACGGAGCTGGCTTTCGCCGCAACCCGCAGCCTGACCGTGACCCTGGCCCTGCACCTGGCCATCCTGGCGGCTTTGGGGGAGGATCCGGCCCCTGCCCTTGCCATGCTCGAAGCTCCGCAGGATTGCGATATCGCCCAAGCACTCGCCGCGATTGGCAAGGTGGATACGATCGTCACCTCCGGCCGCCGCCTGCAGGGCGTGGCCGAAGCCCTGGCGCTTGGCTTGACCGAACTGTCGCGGCTGCCCTGCTTTTCGCTCGAAGGCGGCCAGTTGCGGCACGGGCCGATGGAGATGCTTGGCCCGCAGATCGGTGTTGTCCTGTTTCGCGGCGCCGACCCGACTTCGGAGCTGGTGACCGCGATGGCACTTTCGGTGGTCGAAACCGGCGCGCCGCTGGTCATCTTTGACGCGTCCGGACAAGCGCCGGTCGCCGGGGCCGTCACGCTCACGTTCAAACCAGCCGCGGGGATGGCCGCTATCCTCGCAATGCTGCCGGTGGCACAGCGCCTGATGATCGCCTTCGCGGACGGTCGCGTCGACAATGCGGGCACGCCGGTGCGCACCACCAAGATCACCAGGAGCGAGTGATGCGCCCGCTCGCGGTGATCGGCAACGTCAATGTCGACCTGATCGTCGGCCCGGTCGCGCCATGGCCGAAGGCGGGAACCGAGACCGTCGTCGACCATGACGAATTGCGCGTCGGCGGCCAGGCCGGCAACACCGGGCTCGCCTGGCAAGCGCTGGGCGTCGACTTTGCGATTGCCGCCAATGTCGGTGACGACCAGTTCGGCCGCTGGCTTGGTGAGGCTTTTGGCGTCCGCGCCGCGAAATGGGCTATCCGGCCCGAAGGCACGACATTGTCGGTCGGGATGACCCACCCCGATGGCGAACGGACCTTCTTCACCACACGCGGGCACTTGCCACGCTTCGGCCTCGCCGATGTCTTGTCGGTTCTCGACGGCCCCGTACTCTCCGGTGGCTACGCCCTGCTCTGCGGCTCCTTCCTGACGGAAGACCTCACGCGCGACTACAATGCTTTTTTCGACTGGGCCGACAGCCACGGCGTTGCCGTGGCACTCGATACAGGCTGGCCGATCGATGGCTGGACCGCGGCCAATTGCGCCGCGACGAGGACATGGCTGTCGCGCTGCGCGCTGGCGCTGTTCAACGAGGTTGAGACGGTGACCCTGGCGGGGTTGCCAAGTCCGGCGGAAGCGGCGCGTGAAATCCGATCCAGCATGAGGCAAGGCGCGACCTTCGTCGTCAAGCGCGGGCCACGAGGCGCCATCGCCATCGGCCCGGACGGCACTCTCGTCGAAGCCGCCGCGCCCGACGTCAGGGTGGTCGACACGATCGGTGCCGGCGACGTCTTCAATGCCGCCTTCCTGGCCGCATTGGCACAGGAACGGCCGCTGTCCGCTTGCCTCCGCGCCGCTACGCACGTCGCCTCGCGCGCCATTTCCACCTTGCCCCGCAACTATGGCGGGCCGATGCAGTTTGAGGGGTCCCATGCATGAGCGCGCTTGAAATCCATGGCATCCGCAAGAGCTACGGCAGCGTCGAGACGCTGAAAGGCATCGACATCGCGCTGCAGAGCGGTGAATTCCTGGTGCTGCTCGGCTCGTCGGGCTGCGGAAAATCGACGCTGCTCAACATCATCGCCGGCCTTGCCGAAGCGACCAGCGGCGACGTCCTGATCGGTGGCCGCTCGATCCTTGGCGTGCACCCCAAGAACCGCGACATCGCCATGGTCTTCCAGTCTTACGCGCTCTATCCGAACCTGACCGTGCGCCGCAACATCGGCTTCGGACTGGAGATGCGCGGCGTCGCGGCCGACGAGCGCGACAGGGCGGTGAACGAAGCGGCAAGGCTGCTGCAGATCGAGGCTCTGCTCGACCGCAAGCCGAGTCAGCTTTCCGGCGGCCAGCGCCAGCGCGTCGCCATCGGCCGGGCCCTGGTGCGCAAGCCACAGGTCTTCCTGTTCGACGAGCCGCTGTCCAATCTCGACGCCAAACTGCGCCTGGAAATGCGCACGGAATTGAAGCGCCTGCACCAAATGCTGCGGACGACCGTCGTCTACGTCACCCATGACCAGATCGAGGCGATGACGCTGGCCAGCCGCATCGCCGTCATGCGCGACGGCCGGATCGAGCAGCTCGGCACCCCCGAGGAGATCTACAACGACCCGGCGACACTCTACGTCGCCGGCTTTGTCGGCGCGCCGTCGATGAACATGCTGCAGGCCACCGTCACCGACGGCAAGCTGGCCATTGCCGGATCCGATGTATGGATCCCCGTGCCGGCACGCTATGCGAATGCGGCACGTGAGGGTGCACAAATGGTCGTCGGCATCAGGCCGGAAGCGCTGCGTGCGGCGACCGGAGCCGCCGCGGAGCTGTCACTGCCCGTCGAGATCGAGGTCGTCGAACTGACCGGCCCCGAGCTGGTCACCACGGCGCGGATCGGCACGCAACGGCTGACGGCCAGCTTGCCGCCGCGCGTCCAATTCGCCAAGGGCGAACAGCGCAACCTCGCCTTCGACGAGGCCGCGCTTCGCTTGTTCGATCCTTCGACGGGCAAGGCCCTGTAAGCGCCGTCGATTGAACGATCGCGGCAGCGTCGTCCTCCTCGCGCGCAGGCAAGCCTATTTGGCGATATCGAGAAGTGACGACACCAGCAGGTCCCGTTCGTCCTTTGACAGCACGTCGGAATCGAACAGGTTCATGCTGCGCAGCCCTTCGATGGCGAGATAGCAGACCAGAAGCGATTTGAGGTCCGGCGCCTCGCCCTTCAACCGCTCGAAAAGCTGCCGCTTGAATGTCTTGATCGGCATCATGAAATCGGGATCCTCGGCGATCGCCGAGAATATCCAGGATGCCGATGGCTGCTTCTCCTCGCAATCCTCGGCTGACAGCCTGATATAGACGGCGAGGGGATTTTTGCCCTTGTCGTTGCTGTTGGCGGATTCCAGCGCTTGCTCGAAATCGCGCAGATAGCCTTCGACCAAGCCTTGCATCAATTTCGCCTTGGTGGGGAAGTTGTAGAGCAGCCCGCCCTTCGACACGCCGGCGCGGTTGGCGACGGCATCGAGCGACAGGCTGCCGGGCCCGGATTCCCGGGCAACATCAGCCGCCGCGGCGAGAATCTTCTCGCGCGAGTTCGGTCGTTGGGCTCTCATGGCGCCTCCCATCGCAAGCTTAGGCCCAATTGACAAGACCGTCCAGACGGTACAGTAAGACCGCCACTATTTGAAATCGGGACCCGCAGTCGATATGTGTCCCGATGTCCGCGCTTCGCGCCGGATTTTCGACTGAGGGGACTTCCTTGTTCAAGCGCATACTCCGTGTCTTTATCGTTATTGTGGTCCTTGCCGTGCTCGTCATCGTGGTCGGCGGGATAGTCGGTTTCAACTTCCTGCGCGACAACGGCATCAAGCAGTATTTCGCCACCATGAAGCCGCCGGCGGCGACCGTGTCGACAACCATCGCCAAGCCGTCGAACTGGACACCGGGCGTCGAGGCGATCGGTACGGTGCGGGCCGTGCGCGGTGTCGACCTGACGGTCGAGACCGCCGGCATCGTCAAGGAAATCCCCTTCCATGCCAACCAGAAGGTGGCGGCCAACGCAGTGCTGCTGCAACTCGACGACGCCGTCGAGCGCGCTGATCTCGATGCGCAGAAGGCGCAGGCGGCACTCGATCAGACCACGCTGACCCGCGCCGTCGAACTGACAAGGCGTGGTGTTGGCTCCGACTCGACGCTGGACACGGCGCGTGCGGCGGCCTCCGCTTCGGCGTCCCAGGTGACCAGGCTGCAGGCCGTGCTCGACCAGAAGCAGCTTACCGCACCTTTCGCCGGCACGGTCGGCATTCCGAGGATCGACCTCGGCCAGTATCTGGCACCCGGCACCGCGGTGGTGACGCTGCAGGACCTCGACACGATGCGGGTCGACTTCTCGGTTCCCGAACAGCAGCTGCCGCTGCTCAAGATTGGCCAGACGGTCCGTCTGGGCCTTGGCGGCAGCGACGACATGCCCTTTGCCGGCGCCATTCGCGGCATCGACCCCAAGATCGACCCCTCCAGCCGGCTGGTGAACATCCGGGCGGAAGTTGCCAATCCCGAAGGCAAATTGACCCCAGGTCAGTTCGTGCAGGTGCGTGTCGAACTGCCCGAGGAGCAGAACGTGCTGTCACTGCCGCAGACGGCACTGACCACCAGCCTCTATGGCGACTACATATTCGTGGTGCAGCCGGCGAAGCCCGCCGGGGCGGCCCCGGCGCAGCCAGCCAAGCCGGACGAAAAGCCGGCGGCGGCCACTGACAAGCCTGCGGATGCCAAGCCTGCGGATGCCAAGGCGGCAGACGCCAAGCCGGCAGACGCCATGAAACCCGCCGCCGATGCCATGAAGCCGGCCGCCGACGCAGCCAAGCCAGCGGACAAGGCCGCTGCCGATGCCGCCAAGCCAGCAGCGGCCGATCCGGCCAAGCCGGCGGCGGAAGGCGACAAACCGGCGCTTGTGCTGTCACAGGTCTTCGTCAAGCCGGGCCGCCGCAATCAAGGCATGGTCGAGATCGTCGAAGGGCTGAAGGCCGGCGACGAGGTCGTCACCGCGGGCCAGAACCGCCTCTTCAACGGCATGACCGTCAACGTCGACAACACGATCGACCCGACCAAATCGGCGAACAAGCAGGCCGACCAGCAATGAGCTTTTCCGATCTCTTCATCCGCCGGCCCGTCCTTTCGACGGTTCTTGCCTGCATGATCCTGCTGCTCGGTTTCCAGGGCATATTCAACCTGTCGATCCGGCAGTATCCGAAGGTCGACGAGACCGCGATCACAATCACGACAGCCTATCCGGGCGCCAGCGCCGATCTGATCCAGGGCTTCATTTCCGCCCCGATCGCGCGCGCCGTCGCCTCGACCGAGAACATCGACTACGTCACCTCGTCCAGCCGTCCCTCCTCCAGCACCGTGACAGTGCAGATGAAGCTCGGTTCCAACCCAGACGTCGCGTTGACCGAAGTGCTGTCCAAGGTCCAGGGCGTGCGTGGCACTTTGCCGGACGCCTCCAAGGACCCGGTCATCGTCAAGGGTACGGGTCAGCAGTTCGCGATGATGTACATCTCGATGCAGAATCCGAACATGACCAAGGAGCAGCTGACCGAGTATATCGAGCGCGTCATCAGGCCCCGCATGTCGACGGTCGAAGGTGTTGCCGACGTGCAGATCTTCGGCGCCCAGGAATACTCGATGCGCGTCTGGATCGACCCGGTCAGGCTTGCCGCGCGCGGCGTGACGGCGGCCGAAGTGCTGGCGGCGATCAACAATTCCAACTTCCTGTCGGCGCCCGGCAACACCCAGAACGAATATGTCGTCTCGTCGATCACCGTGCGCTCGACGCTGCAGACACCGGAAGCCTTCGCCGCGCTGCCATTGCGCTCGACCGACGGCAATGTCGTGCGCCTGCGCGACGTGGCCCGCGTCGAACTGGCGGCCGCGAACACCGACACCAGGGTTTCCTTCAACGGCAAGCCCGGCACCTTCCTCGCCATCTTCCCGACCCCGGCAGCCAATCCGCTGACCACGGCGGCGGCACTCACCAAGCTCGTCCCGCAGATTCAGGAGACGCTGCCGAAGGGCATGACGATCGAAGTCGTCTACGACGCGACCGGACAGATCAGCGCCTCGATCGACGAAGTGTTCAAGACCATCGGCGAGGCGGTCGCCATCGTCGTTGTCGTCATCCTCCTCTTCCTCGGTTCGTTCCGCTCGGTGCTGATGCCGATCATCACCATCCCGCTGTCGCTGATCGGCGTCTGCTTCCTTTTGTTCGCGGTAGGCTATTCGATCAACCTTCTGTCGCTGCTGGCTATGGTGCTGGCGATCGGCCTTGTGGTCGACGACGCCATCGTGGTGGTGGAAAATATCCACCGCCACATGGAAGAGGATCACATGCCACCCATGCAGGCGGCCTTCAGCGGCATGCGCGAGATCGCGTCGGCCATCGTCGCCATGACCATGACGCTGGCCGCCGTGTTCGCGCCGCTGGCCTTCACCGGCGGCCTGACCGGCGCCCTGTTCCGCGAATTCGCGGTGACGCTCGCCGGATCGGTGGTGCTGTCTGGCATCATTGCCATCACCATCACGCCGATGATGTCGGCGCGCCTCCTGAAGCCCGGCAATGCCGGCCGTTTCCAGCGTATCGTCGACGGCACTTTCGCGCGCGTCGAGCATGTCTACGAGCGCGCCGTCACCGGATCTCTGAACTATCGCCCGCTGACGCTGCTCATCGTGCTGGCACTTGTCGGTGTGACCGGCTTCATGTTCACCAAAACCTCGACGGAACTGGCGCCGGAAGAGGATCAGGGCTTCCTGCTCTCGCTGGTGACGGGGCCGCGCTATGCGACCTCCGATTACACCGAGACTTACGTCAATCAGATCCTGGGCCTGGTGAAGGACATTCCCGAGACCCGGGCGCAGTTCTCGGCCGTCGCCTTCGGCGGCACGACCAACAGCGCCTTCGTCGGTTTTGCCTTCAAGGATTGGGCGGAGCGGAAGCGCAATTCGAAGGAGCTGCAGGCCGACATTACGGCTCGTATCGCCAAGGTGGCGGGTGTCCAGGCCTTCGTCTTCGCGCCGCCGACTCTGCCGGGCTCTGGCGGCGGCTTGCCGATTTCCATGGTGGTGCGCTCGACCGGCGATTCTGCTCAGGTCTACGAGGAAGCCGAGAAAATCAAGAACAAGGCGCAGGCCTCGGGCCGCTTCATCGTCGTGCAGAATTCGATGGCCTATGACGCACCGCAGGTGACGGTGACCATCGATCGCGACCGCGCCGCCGCGCTCAACCTGCCGATCGCCGATATCGGCCGGACGCTGACGCTGCTGGTCGGCGGTGCCGAAGTGGCGCAATTCGACCGCGACTCCAACTCCTATGACATCATCCCGCAGGTGCCGCAGGAATTCCGCGACAACCCTGAAAAGCTCGGCGAATACTTCGTGCGCAGCGTGACGGGAGAGATGGTGCCGTTGTCGGCCGTGGTGACGATTTCGAACAATGCGTCGCCGGCGGCGATCGAGCAGTTCAACCAGCTGAATTCGTCGACGATCTCGGCGCTGCCGCTGCCCGGCGTCACCACGGGCGACGGTTTGAAAGTGCTCGAGGACATCGCCAGGGAGAGCCTGCCCGACACTTTCTTCATCGATTATTCCGGTCAGTCCCGGCAGGAGAAGGAACAGGGCAACACGATCCTGATCGCTTTCGGCGCGGCCGTCATCGTCATCTACCTGGTGCTGGCGGCGCAGTTCGAAAGCTTCCGCGATCCGCTGATCATCATGATGGCGGTGCCACTGTCGATCTTCGGCGCGATCGTGCCGCTCAATCTGGGCCTCGGCACGCTCAACATCTATACCCAGGTCGGACTGATCACGCTGATCGGCCTGATCACCAAGCACGGCATCCTGCTGGTCGAATTCGCCAACCAGCAGCGTGAACTGCATGGCATGCGGCGGCGTGACGCCATCATCGCCTCGGCCAAGGTGCGCCTGCGGCCGATCCTGATGACGACGGCGGCGATGGCGCTGGGCGTGGTGCCGCTGATCGTTTCCAGCGGCGCCGGTGCCGCGGCCCGCTATTCGATGGGCCTGGTCATCTTCACCGGCATTCTGGTCGGCACCATGTTCACACTGTTCGTCGTGCCGATGTTCTATACTTTCATCGCCAGCAAGGACCTGCCGCATCTGGCGGAAAAGCCGGATCCCAAGCTGATGCCGGCGCTGCCGAGCTGAGGCACGGGGCGCAAGACACAAAAAGAGGCCGGGATTTCTCCGGCCTTTTTTTGGCGATCGCTCCAGCAACTCCGGCACATGGCCGAATGCGGCAACCTGCCTGCTACTTGACGATGACGATGCTGGTGTTGGCCGCTCCGAACGTCTCGACGAGCTGGTAGAAATCGGCGGCGTTGTCCGGGTGCAGCCGTACGCAGCCATGCGAGGCGGGCTGGCCGAGGCGCTTGATGGCATAGGTGGCGTGGACCGCGTAGCCGCCGCTGAAAAACACCGAGTGCGGCATCGGCGCGTTGTCGTATTTCTTCGAATACCACATCTCATGCATGCGCGTCGGCTTGAACGAGCCGGTCGGCGTCACGTGCGCCCTGTCGCCAGTGGAAACCTTCCAGGCGAAAGTCGGCCGGCCGTCGACCGAGACTTCCATGACCTGCTGCGACAGCGAAACGCGGGCAACGATGCTGTTGGCGGCATGGGCGGCGTTGGCGCCGAACAGAAGCGCACTGCCCATGAGCGCGGCGGCGGTGATGTTGATGAACTTCGCGGAAATGGTGGTGTGCATGAATGTCCCCTCTCTCTGCCGGTCCGGCCGGCTCCAATTCGATGAGGCGGCTTATCCCGGCGGCATGTTTCGGAAAGATTTCGCGAAATGCTCGTTTGTGTTTCGAATGTGTTTCCATTGGTTAACAGGGTAATCACCCTGTTTGAGTGCGCTCCATTCCGGACATGGGACCAAGGGATAAAGGACACAGGTATTCACCCTGAAACGAAAGTTCGAGTTGTCTCCTACATGAAAGAGTTTGTCTCAATCCGAAACCAATCTGCAACAAAGTGCGGTTTTGGGCGGCATGATCCGGATACCGACCGGATGCAAAAGTTGACGCAACGAAAGCAGACGGCAACGACCAAGGGAACGAAAACGAACATACGCTCCTGGCTCTCCAGGATCAGCATCACGGCGGCGGCTGTCGGCGGCGGCACCATTGCCGGCGGCCCTGTGCACGGGTGGCGGCGATGAGTTCGAGCGAGATTTCGACCCTAAGTCGCCCTGTTTGCGCCACGGTCTGGATCGTTTCCAGCCTGCGCATCGCCCGGTTGAAGGCCCTCTGGCGGGTTGGCCTTCGGCTGCTGGCATTGCGCGGCCCCTCCGGCAACTTGCTGCCGAGAGGACCGAAGGCCCGCGCCGCGACGGGGGGCTCCGTGGGCGGCGCGGGCACTTCGGGAGTTCCTGAAGCGACCCGCTACACAGTCATCTTTTTGGGGAATTCAGATCATGAAGACAAAATTCGCGGCTTCCGTGCTTTCCGCACTGCTCTATGCGCAGGGCCTGCTCGGCTTTGCCGCACTCGCCAGCGTGCTGCTCAAGGAACGCGCTCACGCAAGCGAGTTCGCCGTCGGCGGCGAAATGGCCTCGGGCCCGTCATTGCTGGTGGTGCGCTGAACCTCGCGGGCATCGGCGCGGGAAAATGGAAAGTCCGATGCTCATCCGACGAACCAGCAGAAAAACACAGCCGTCAGTCGGCGAATTGCCGTGGCGGATCGAACCTGTAGCCGGCGCCGCGTATGGTGGTGATGGTCTCGGTGTCGAGCTTGCGGCGCAGCCGCACGATGCGCGAGTCGATCGAGCGATCGAAGGCGTCGGCATTCTCGGCCGGCGCGGCTGCGATAATGTCGTCCCGCGTCAGTACCTTGCGCGGGCTCGCCAGGAACAGCCTGAGGAGCGCCACCTGGCCGGGCGAGAGCTGCTCCTGCGTACCGGAGCGATGCATGACCATCGCCGATCTCAGGTCGACGGTTGCGTTCTCCAGCACGATCAGCTCCTGGGTACCCCTGCCGCGCCGCGAAAGCAGGCCACCGACACGCGCGGCGAGTTCCCTGACATTGAGCGGACTTTCGACGACGTCGGCGGCGCCGAGCTCGAGCGCCAACACCTTGTCGAGGAGATCGGCCGGCCGGCATATCAGGATGAAATCCGGTCCATGCTCCCCACCCCCAGTTTGGCCGCCAAAACGCCTGAGCAGATCCCGCCCTTCCGCCTGGCTGAGGCTGTCCCCGACGACGACAACGTCGATGCCGCCGCCCGCCAGCAGCGATTCCGCCTCCCAAGGCTGCCGCGCCCGGCGCACGTCGTGGCCGCGCCGCTCGAGATGGTCGGCAAGCTCGCTCGCGACGACCTCGGCGACGGAAACAAGCGCAATGACGGCTCGTGCGGCCATGTTTTCCAACCGTTCCCTGGCAACCGGATATGAGTGCTGGACATCATGTTTATACCCAATCTACTTTCCACTGAAAGTGGGAGCGAGAGCATCGTGCGGGCAAGAATTGTCATCGTCGAGGATGAGCCCGACCTCAGGGACGCGGTCGCCGAATATCTCGGCGCCGCCGGCTATGATGTTTCGACCGCTGAAACCGCGGCCGCCGCGCGCCGCCTGATCGAGACGCAGTCCTTCCATCTGGCTATCCTCGACATCGCCATGCCGGGCGAGGATGGCTTGTCGCTCGGCCGCTGGCTGCGCTCGAAAATGCCGATCGGCATCATCTATGCGACCGCTGCCGGCACCGCGCTCGACCGCATCGTCGGACTGGAACTCGGCGCCGACGACTATATCGTCAAGCCGTATGAACTGCGCGAGGTGCTGGCCAGGGTGCGCAGCGTGCTGCGCCGTGTTCCCCAGCCGACGGAGCCGCGGGACAGGAAAGCCAGCACGGATCGCCGCTCCGTCGCTTTCGGCCCCTTCCAGGCCGATCTCGACGGCAGGATGGTCACCGGCGCCAACGGCACGGTGATCGACATGGCCAAGAGCGAATTCGACGTGCTGGAGGTTTTCCTGACCCGCGCCAACCGGCTGCTGACCAGGGCTGCGATCTCCGAGGCGATCGGCTTCACCGAGGATCCGGAATCGTCGCGCGCCGTCGATATCCGCATCATGCGCCTGCGCAAGAAGATCGAGACGGACCCGGCCAACCCGAAATTCCTGCGCACGGTGCGTGGCGAAGGCTATATCTTCTCGCTGTCGGCCGGCGACGGCAACTGAGCGTCAGACCGAGGAGGTTTCCGCTCCGCAGCCGTTGCCAGCCGATCGATTGGCGTGACTCTGGACTAATGGCTGACAATGACGGGCGACACGGCAAGCACGGACATGCAGGGTTTCAGGCAGGGCGCGGCGATGGCCGCCGTGCGTGTCGTGCGCCGGCTGCGCGAGGCCGGCGACTGGCAGCGCGAAATGGACGGCATACTGGAGACGCTGTGCCACGCCATGGAGTGCCAGCGCGGCATCCTGTTCCGCCTGCGCGAATTGTCCGGCCAGGGTTTCGCCCAGTCGGTCGCTGCCTACTGGATCGATCCCGACTTCGGCGGCGAACTGGCCTCACCGACCGTCATCATGCAGTCGATCGTCAATTCGGATCCGCTGCTTGAGCGGCTGGCCGAGGATGAGCGGCAGGGCAAGATTTTCGCTGGCCATACGCGCGATCTCGAAGGATTCCTGAGGGCCGATTTCGAGAAGCAGAACATCAAGTCGTTCCTGTCGGTGTCGGTCTTCGCGCACGGCCATTTGTGGGGCACGCTGGCCGTCAATGACTGCGTCGAAGAGCGGGAATGGACCGACGAGGAGGAGGCGACGCTGCACATCATCGCCCTCGCCATAGGCGACGCCATCGAACACTCCCCCTCGGACGCCCATGCCAGCGAAGTGATCCGCCGCACCATGCTGCAGGCCTCGCTCGACGCCATTATCGTCATCGACGAGGCCGGGTCGATCATCGAATTCAATCCGGCCGCCGAGAAGATGTTCGGCTTCCTGCGCAGCGATATCCTCGGCAAAGACCTGCTCGACACGGTCGTTCCTGAATACTACCGCAAGGGCTATGCCTCGGGCGCCGACTACATGTCCGGCCGTGGCGCCCCGATGGTCGGCCAGCGGCTCGAGACCGTGACGCAGAATGCCGCCGGCGAGGTGTTTCCGATCGAACTGACGGCGACCGAGATGCGGGTCGCCGACCGCCGCCTGATCTTTGGCTCGATCCGCGACCTGCGCGACAGGCTGCGCGCAGAGGAAGAGATCAACCGGCAGCGCGAGAAGCTGCACCAGAACGAGAAGATGGCGGCGATGGGCTCGCTGCTTGCCGGCGTCTCGCACGAACTCAACAATCCGCTGGCCGTCGTCGTGGCCCAGTCGACGCTGCTGCATGAATTCGCCTCGGATCCGCAGACCAAGGTCCGGGCCGAAAAGGTGCGTGCCGCCGCCGAGCGCTGCGGACGTATCGTCAAAAGCTTCCTGTCGATGGTCCGCCTCCATCCGGCGGCGCAGGCCGAGACCGATCTCAACCAGGTGATCCGCGCCGCTCTCGAAGTGACCGCCTACGGCGCGCGGTCGAGCGGCATCGTCATCGATACCGATTTCGCGCCGGGTCCGCTGCTCGCCATGGCCGATGCCGACCACGTGACACAGGTGGTGGCCAATTTCCTCATCAACAGCCAGCATGCCCTGGCCGGCGTCGCCGGCGACCGCCTGATCAAGGTGCGGAGCTTCCGCAGCGATCGGGGCAATCCCGGCTTCTCGGTCGAGGACAACGGGCCCGGCATTCCCGAAGCCATCCGTTCGCGCATTTTCGAATCCTATTTCACCACCAAGCCGGTCGGCGTCGGCACCGGCATTGGCCTGTCGATCTCGAAATCGATCATCGAACGGCACAACGGCAATGTCTGGTTCGAGGAGGTGTTGCCGAGAGGCGCGCGTTTCGTCGTCCAGTTGCCGGCGATCTCTGCGGGCATCGCCGCCGCCGGCGAAAGCCAGCCACGATCAAGCGGCCTGCGCCATGCGCTGATCATCGATGACGAGCCTGACGTCGCCGGTTCCCTGTCCGATATTCTCGAACTGATGGGCATCAAGTCGCGGATCGCGCCGCTCTGGGAATCGGGCGCCGCCACCTTGGGTGGCCACATGCCCCCCGATATCGTCTTTTCGGATCTGCGCATGCCCGGCATATCAGGCATTTCGATCTACCGCGAACTGCTCGCCGAACGGCCCGACCTGGCGCGGCGTTTCGTGCTCGTCACCGGCGACCTGATCGGCGCGAAGGCGGAAGTCGAAGCCTTGCCGTCGCAGCAGCGGCCACAGATCCTCGAAAAACCGTTCAGCACGCTGGATGTACGCAGCGTGCTTTCGACCATCGCCGAGCAGGCCGCATTGAAAGCATAAAAAAGGCTCCCGGCCGACATCGCGGCGGGAGCCTAAGCGAGCGCCGAGAAGCGCTCGGGGAGGTAGGGCATGATCCCCAAACGGGAACCGGTTTCGGGATCATGCCCCGGCAGAAACGCAGAGGCAGAAATCAGAAGATGTTGGGCGTGCTGGTCAGCGGCGCGGCGTTGGCGATCATGCGGATCGCGCGGGTCTTGTGCGTTCCGGACTGCTCGGCAATGGCGCGCAGGCAATCCACGCTCTCGGCGCCCCAGGCCTGCCCCCTGCAGGCGAAATCGATTGCCGGCAAAGGCAGGCGGGCGGTCGTGGTCGTGGTCGGCGCGCCTTCGATGACGTTGGCGGGCGGGTTCAACGAAGCGAAGGCTGGGCCGACCGTCGGCGTGAGCGCCATGCCGGCGAAGGCGCAAGCAGCCAGCGCCATGAACATTCCCATCGGGTGGTCGCTGGCGCGCTGGCGAAGGGCCAGCTTCGGGCGGCGGTCAGCGCGCTCTGGAGCTTGAAAGCGGTTGCCGCTGGTGATCTGGACTTTCGCATGCATCGTCATCCCCTTCGTTGATTTTCTTTTTGCGATGAAACGAATTTAATCGCGCCTTGTAACGGCGCAAAGGTGACGAGAGCCCGGCAATGTAACCGGATTGAAACATCGATACGGGCAAAACCGGGCAAGGTCGGTCATTGGCTGTTTTGGGCCGAGGAGCGGGTTGCAGGGCTGCACCGTCGTTGAGCAGCGTACGGCGGGGCATTTCCGTGCCGGCGGAAGACCTTGTCCGAAGGACAGGATTCGTAGCGCGAGCCAGAGATCGGTGGCAGTTACGGATTCTGGCTAAGATCCGGATTTTCCGGGGTTTTCGAAGCCCGCAACGGCGCAGGATTCCCATGAAACCAGCGCTGACGTTTTCGCTGTGGAATCGTCGTATTTCCACAAGCCATTGCATTTCAATGCAAAATATGATTATATTGAATGCATATTCAATAAAAAGAAGAGACGTTTTATGCACCCGCACCTCCGTGACGTGGCAATCCCGAACGATTGGGACCGGCGGGGACTGCCGGGCTGGAGCTACCATTCCGACGCCCTTCTCGAACTGGAGAAGGAGCATGTGTTCCGCAATCATTGGCAGATCGTCGGGCATGTCTGCGACATACCGGACGCCGGCGATTACCTCACCATGGATGTCATTGGCGAACGCGCCCTGATCGTGCGCGGCAAGGACGGCGTGGTACGCGGTTTCAACAACATGTGCCGCCATCGCGGCAGCCGCGTCGTCGCCGACAGCCAGGGCAATTGCAAGAACGCGCTGGTCTGTCCGTTTCACGGCTGGGTCTACAATCTCGACGGCACGCTGCGCGGCGCCGCCCGCCCGCGCTCTTTCCCCGACCTCGACAAGACCGAGTTTGGCCTGATGCCGCTCGATCTCGAAATCTGGATGGGCTTCATCTTCATCCGCTTCCGCAATGGCGGGCCACAGCCCTCCGTTGCCGAGCTGCTGAGGCCGATCGAACCCGAATTCGCGCATTACAAGGCCGCCGACATGGTGCCTTCCTGGGGTATTTGGACCCAGAAGACGCCGGTCAACTGGAAGTCGGTGCGCGACGTCGACAATGAAGGCTATCATGTCGCCATGGCGCATCCGGCCTTGCAGGATCTCTATGGCGCCACCTATTTCGACGAGCCCTTCGTCAACGGCGTCTCACGCTCCTTCGCCACCTACAACCCGCATGCCGGCCGCCGCTGGAGCGTGAAGAACTACGTCAAGATCGCGCCGGAGCCGACGCATCTGCCTGACCATCTCAGGAAGGCCTGGGTCTATTACGGCATCTTCCCCAACGCCGTTCTGTCGGTGATGCCGGAATCAGTGCAGTTCTATCAGGAGTTCCCGCTGTCGACGGGTGAGACGCTGCTGCGCGGCGCCATCTATCGCTACCGCGACGAGAGCCGAGAGCAGGCCGCCGCCCGCTACCTCTCCTTCCGCATCGATCGCGACACCATGTCGGAAGATGTGCAGCTCTCGGTCTGGTCGAACGAATCCATGCTGTCCGAGGCTTTCGAGGGCTTTTATCTCTCCGACCTCGAATATGGCGTGCGCACCCACCACGACCACCTGCGCCAGCAGGTTCCGGTGCTCGGCCTGGAAACAGCGCCGGAAGAAAAGGACATGTGGAATTTGAACGACGCGCTGCGGAGCCGGGCGTAACAACCCTGCTGATTGGCGAAGCCGCCGATGACAGCGCCCCTCTCCCCGTCAGCGCTGCTCCTCATCCGCCTTCGAGCACCTTCTCCCCGTAAAAACGGGGAGAAGGAGAAACTCACCCCTGCCACACACCCTCTTTCCTGAGATCTTCCATCGTGCGTGAAATACCCTCGCGCAGGATGCCGACCATGTCGTCGATCTGCTCGCGCGTGATGACGAGCGGCGGCGACATAACGCACATGTTGATCAGCGGCCGCACCAGCAGGCCAAGCTCGTGGCAGTGGGCGTCGATGCGTTTGCCGACATCCTTGTCGAGCTGCAGCGGATCCTTGCTTTCGCGATCGGCGACGCATTCGACACAGCCCATCAGCCCGACGCCGCGCACTTCGCCGACCAGCGGCAGCTCTTCCAGCGTCTTCAATTGCGCCTGGAAATAGGGCGCGACCGCCTGCGTGTGAGCAAGCACGCTCTCTTCCAGCAGGTCGAGATTCTTCAAGGCCACGGCACAGCCGACCGGATGGCTGGTGTAGGTCAGGCCATGGCCGAACATCGCGTCGGGATGGTTGGAACGGCGTAATTCCTCCAGCAGCCGCTCCGAGATGATGACGCCGCCAAGCGGGAAATAACCCGAGGTGACGCCCTTCGCGAAAGTGATCATGTCGGGGTCGATGCCGAACACGTCGCCCGAGGCAAAGACATGGCCCAGACGTCCGAAGCCCGTCACCACCTCGTCGGAGATATAAAGAATATCCTTGGCGCGGCAGATCTCGCGGATGCGCCTGAGGTAGCCGTCCGGCGGAATGATGACGCCACCGGACGCCTGTATGGGTTCGCCGACGAACGCGCCTATTCTGTCGGCGCCGACACGCGCGACCGTGTCGCGGAACTGGTCGACAAGGAAATCGGTGAAGGCGGCGATGCTCATGCCTTTCGGCCGGCGGAACGGGTCGGGGGAGGCGAGCTTGACCACCAGTTCGTCGGCGCCATCCATCCAGTCGCGGTCGCGCGGGCGGCCGTTGAGCGAGGCCGAGAGATAGGTTGAGCCATGATAGGCGCCGCCACGGCTTAGGATCAGCTTCTTTTCCGACCGGCCGCGCACATTGTTGTAAAACTGCATGAAGCGCAGCGCCGTCTCGACCGCCGAGGAACCGCCCGTGGTGTAGAAGACGTGGCTGAGGTCGCCTGGGGCATGGCCGGCGATGCGCTTGGCAAGCTCCGCCGACGGCGCGTTCATCGTGTACCAGGGCGTGTTGTAGGACAGCGCCATCGCCTGGTCGTACATCACCTTGGCGAGTTCCTCGCGACGATGCCCGACATTGACGCACCACATGCCGGCCGGGCCGTCGATCAGCCGCTTGCCGGTGCTGTCGGTAATGTAGATGCCATCGCCCTCGCCGATCAGCGCGCGCGCCTCCGAACCGACGGAGCCGGCGTAGGGCCAGGGCTGGATGAGATGACGCCTGGCCAGCTCGACCGCATCGTCGCCGCCAGAACCAGCCGTTTCGCGTGCCTTCAGATCCCTCACAGCCGCCATTATCGCCTCCACATCATCCCCGAATTTTCCGGGCATCAATCCGGTTCGCCACGGCCGAAATCGCCGCCCCGCTCGCATGATTTTGAATGTCCGTTCAATCAATATTGCAGAATTAGCGCTTGATTTCAATCCGCGGATGCGCGCATGATGAAAGAAAGCCGGCAAGGGGAACAATAGCCGGCGCCAGCCCAATGGGATGCCGTATGGCGGGACAGTCCAGGCCAGCAATCGAGATCACACCCGGAGCCCGTCCCCCCGGAGTCTGGCAATGACGGTGGCTGCGGAAGGGTCGCCCCCGTTGGGCCTGACGCGGGCCAGACGAAATGCCCTTCTGCAATCCGAGCCTGTACAAGGCTTTGCCCTGATCAGCCCGACCTTTCTCTACGCTCTCATCCTTCTGGTCCTGCCGATCCTGGTGGTCATCGCCCATTCCTTCTGGACGCAGCACTACCTGACCATCGACCGCACCTTCACGCTGGAAAACTATCGCGTCGCACTGACCGAGCCGATCTACCGCGATCTGTTGTGGCGCTCGCTCTACATCTCGCTGACGGTCAGCCTGTTCACCGTCGTCCTCGCCTACCCGATCGCCTATTTCATTTCCTTCCATGGCGGCCGTCACAAGAGCCTGTGGCTGTTCCTCATAACCATCCCGTTCTGGACCAGCTATCTCTTGCGCGTGATGTCGTGGAAGGTCATCCTGGGCTATAACGGCGTCTTGAATTCCGGCCTGATGGGTCTGGGCATCATCGACGAACCGTCGACCGCCCTGCTCTACAATTCGAGCGCCGTCATCATCACGCTCACCCATGCCTGGGCGGCCTTCGCCATCCTGCCGATTTTCGTGTCCCTGGAGAAGGTCGACCGCACGCTGGTCGAAGCGGCCACCGACCTTGGCGATGGACCCTTCCGGTCGTTCCTGCGCGTGACCTTGCCGCTGTCGGCGCCAGGCATCATTTCCGCGGCGCTGATCGTCATGATCCCGACTGTCGGCGACTATGTCACGCCAAAGCTCGTCGGCGGCAAGGATGGCGTCATGATCGCCAATGCCATCCAAGCGCAGTTCGGCAAAGCCGCCAACTGGCCGCTCGGTGCCGCACTTTCCGTCACCACCATGCTGATCGTCTCTCTGATGGCCGGCGGCACGGTGCTGATCATCCGCGGCTTGCAAAGGATGGCGCGATGAAGGCGCGGCGCTTCCTGCCGGGCGGCTGGCTGTCGGCCTATGCGTTCCTCTATATCGTCTTCCTCTATCTGCCCGTCATCTTCCTGCCGATCTTCTCGGTCAACACGGCGGCGACGCCGAAATTCCCGCTGACCGGCTTCACCCTGCAATGGTACGAAGACCTGCCGCGCACGCCGGCGCTGCTCGATGCCGCCTGGAACAGCCTGATCGTCGGCGTCTCGGCAGCCATCCTCTCCACCGTACTCGGCATCCTCGCCGCGCGCTCGATCACCCGCTACCGCTATCCCGGCCGCCGCGCCATCAACGGTCTGATCATGGCCCCGCTTGTGCTGCCCGAAGTGATCGTCGCCATCTCGATGCTGCTGGTGATGCTGCAGTTGGGCCTCAGTCTTTCGCTGTTCACCGTCGTGCTCGGCCACGTCCTGGTCTGCATTCCCTATTCGATGACGGTGCTGACTTCCGGCTTCGAGGGTTTCGACCGCAGCCTCGAGGAAGCCTCCGCCGATCTCGGCGAAAGCGCCTTCGGCACTTTCCGGCGCGTGACGCTGCCGATGGTGGCGCCGGCGATCATTTCCAGCCTGCTGGTCTGCTTCACCATCTCGCTGGACGAATTCATCATCGCCTTCTTCCTCACCGGCACCGAGGCGACGCTGCCGATCTACATCTGGGGCCAGTTGCGTTTCGCCTCGAAACTGCCTGGTGTGCTGGCGCTGGGCACGCTGCTTTTGGTTGCCTCTTTCCTGTTGATGACAATTGCTGAAATCCTGCGTCGCCGCGCGGCCAGACGCACCCAGAACGAGGGAGGCCTCTATGCCTGAGCAGCCGCGGATCGAGCGCCCTCACGCGGACAGGATCCAATCCGAAAGATCGATGATCGAGATCCGCAATGTCACCCGCAGCTATGGGGCGTTCAAGGCGCTGGACGACGCCTCCCTGACCATCAGGGAAGGCGAGTTCTTCTCGCTGCTCGGCCCGTCGGGCTGCGGCAAGACCACGCTTTTGCGCATGATCGCCGGCTTCGACAATCCGACCAGCGGCTCGATCGCGGTTGGCGGCCAGCCCATGGAAGGCATACCGGCCAATCGCCGGCCGACAAACATGGTGTTCCAGAGCTACGCGATCTTCCCGCACCTCAATGTCGAGCAGAACGTCGCCTACGGACTGAAGCGGTTGAAGCTGCAGGGTGGCGAAGAGAAGCGCCGGGTCGAGGAGGCGCTGGCGCAGGTCTCGCTCACCGGCCTCGGCAAGCGGCTTGCCACCGAGCTTTCCGGCGGCCAGCGGCAGCGTGTGGCGCTCGCCCGCGCCCTGGTGATGCAACCTAAGGTGCTTTTGCTCGACGAGCCGCTGTCGGCGCTCGACAAGAAGCTGCGCGAGCAGATGCAGGTCGAACTGCGCCGCCTGCAGCAGGCCGTCGGCATTACCTTCGTCCTGGTCACCCACGATCAGTATGAAGCGCTCGCAATGTCCGACCGCATCGCCGTGATGTTCGGCGGCAAGATCGCGCAGGTCGCCTCCCCGAAGGAAATCTACCAGCGCCCGGTAAACCGCCAGGTCGCCGACTTCCTTGGCGGCATGAATTTCGTCAAGGCCGAGATCGTCGAGGAGAACGGCGCCTCGCTGATCGTCGACACGCTGGGTTTCGGCCGTATCAAGACCGACAAGCCGAAGGCTTTCGTGCGCAATGGCGGCGGCGCGACGCTCGGCATCCGACCGGAGCGCCTGCGCGTGCTGTGGGACAATGCGACGGCCAAGTTCGAGGTCGCCGGCAAGGTGGTGGAACGCCACTATTTCGGCGAGATCACCCATCTGATCGTCGAAATCCCTGGCCTGGAGAAGCCGCTCTCGGTGACCGAGACCAACGATTTCGGCGCCGATGATATTCCAGTCGGCACCTCGATTCGCCTCGCCTATGATCCGGAAGCGCTGGTCGCGATGGCCGACTGAACTCCGGCGATGATCCTGCGCGCCGCGATACGCCCGGCCACGATCGCGCCCTCGACATAGCCCGGGAATGACGGCGACAATTCCGACGACGCGAAATGCATCGGCGGTGCGCCGGCAAGAATGGTGGCCTCGGCATCCCTGGCCGACACATCGACGATCAGGTCGCTATAGGCACCGCCGCTCCAGCGATCATGCGTCCAGTCACGGCGGCTGAAATCGAGAACATCCGCCGCCTCCGGACCCAGCGCCTCCACAAGCTTCGTCGTCACCTGTGTCCGCAGATCCGACTCGCCGAGTTCGTGCCAGCGCAGCGCCAGCGGTCCGCCAACGAAGACGACAAGCGCCGCATGATCGGGATCCCTGCTGGCGTCGCAGGCAAACAGCCCCGGCAGATCGCGCCACATCATCATCCCGCTCAAATCCCGCTCGCGCCAAAATGGCTTGGGATAGCGCACCAGGACCTTGATCACCGCGCCGCTTTCCCAGGCGCCGAGCGCCGCTTCCAGGGCTGCCGGCAAGGCGGGCGTAAAATCGAGCTTCGCGGCTGTCGCCGGCGGCACGGCGACCAGAACTTCTCGCGCTTCGATCACGCTATTGCTCGAGACGACACGAACCCCTGGCGGACCGTATTCGATGCGGGTGACAGGTTCGCCGAGCCTCACCCGGTCGCCGAGGTCCTCCGCCAGATCATCGGCCAACGACTGCATGGTCTCGCGCAGGGAATATTGCAGCTCCGGCACCTCATTGGTGATACGCCGGTCATTGTCGATCAGATACCAGAGCGGCACCTTCTCCAATGCCAGGCACCACAGGCCCTCGATCATCGACCGGAAGGCCGCCTTGGCCTCGCCCACGTCATCCTGCCGCTCCAGCCACTCGGCAACGGTCAATCCCGCAATGGCGGGATCGTTGGGCTCGATGCTGTTCATGCGTTCGCGGATAGCCATCGAGGCGTGATAGGTCCGCTCGGCCCGACCGACCGACATTGACGGGCAAGTGATGAAATCGCCCTCAACATAAGTCTCGACGAAGGTCTTGCCGCGAGCCTGGGCCAGTTCCATCAGCTGCGGCATGTCCTCGCACAGGAACTGGCCGCCGCTATCGATGCGCTCGCCAAGCCCGTTCCACATGGCCTCGACCCGCCCGCCGACGCGGTCGCGTGCCTCGAGCAGCAGGAAGCCGACGCCGGCCCTCTTCAGCTCGAGCGCCGCCGACAGCCCGGTGAAGCCGGCGCCGACGATGACGACGTCGGTTCTTTCTGTCTTGTCGTTCAATAGCCAGCCTTGATCTTCTCGAACTCGGCGATCATCTTGAGCTTGAGATCTGACGGGAGCGGCTGCTGGAACAGCGTCTTGTCGACGAATTTCTGCACGTCGTCATAGCCCTTTTCCTTCAGGATGGCCTGATCGACGCCGGCCATGCCCTTGGCGTTGGCCTGGCCGTAGCCCCAGTCCTTGACCAGCACCTTGGCGGTCTCCGGATCGTTGACCGCGTTGAGATAGTCATAAGCCTTGTCGGTATTGCCGGGCGCATCCTTGAACAGCACGTAGCCGCACACCCAGGTCGAGATGCCTTCCGCCGTGTCCTTCTTAGACTTGATCGGCACGCCGGCAGCGACCGACTGTACGGTCGCATCGTTCCAGGCCCAGGCGAGATCGACTTCGCCACCGCTCAGAAGCTGGACGACGTCGGTGGTATCAGTCCAGTAGGAGCGCACGTTCTTGTGCACCTGGCGCAGGAAGTCGGAGGCCTGCTTGAACTGGTCGTCGGTCATCTTGGTCCAGTCCTTCAGGCCGATGGCGAGGCTCGCCAGCGCATAGGCATCGTCGACATTGTCGCCGATCGAAACGCGGCCCTTGAACTTCGGATCGGCGAACGCCTTCAGCGACTGCACGTCCTTCTCGTCGATCTTGGAGGAGTTGTAAGTGAGCTGCGTGTTGCCCCAGTCCCAAGGCATGAACCAGGCTTTCCCGTCCTCGGTCGTGGCGAGATTTTTCATCGCCATGATGCCGGGATTGAGGTCTTTCCAGCCCGTGATCTTCGAGGTATCGAGCGGTTGCAGCAGGCCCGCCTCGCGCCACTTCGTCACGCTCTGCGAGCAGGGATGGCCAAGGTCGGCCTTGAAGCCGGAACGGACCTTTTCGAACGCCTCGTCCTCGTCGCCGAAGAAGGCGAAGGTCGGCGAATCGCCGTTCTTCTCGACATATTTCGGGTGGAAGCTCGGATCCTCATAGCCTGACCAGTCGAACACGATCAGATCCTTGTCGGCCGCGATCGCCAGCGCCGCGGCCGAAGCCGCCAGTGTTCCCGCCAGCGCGAGCGTCAGCGTCAGGCGCCTTGTCAGTGTCTTCATTGCTGTTCCATCCTCTGCGGTTTCTTATGGTTTCGTCTCTTCTTATGATCTCGTTGGGCTGGCGGCCTTCAGCGGGTAGTGTTTCGGAAAAGCCGCCGACAGGAATTCATTGGCCGCCTGCAAGGAGGTCTCCCGCGTGGTGTCCTCGGTTCCCATCATCAACCGCAGCCACAAGCCTTCCAGCATGGCGCTGAGCGCCAGCGCCATGACCTGCGGCTCATAGGCGTAGCCGCCGCTCTGTTTCAGAGCCGCGCACAGGTCGATGAATATATTCTGGTAAACGGCATCCCGCGCGCTGCTCAGCGCCTGGTAGGTCGGCCGCGACTTGGCCTCTCCCCAGAAGGCGCACCATGCGGCAAGCTTGCGCTTGTTGCAGATGGAGCGGTCGAAATCGGCCGCGACGAGAACCTGGAGTTGACGCGCGGGATCGTCTCCTGCCTTTTGCAAGGCATTGCGCCAGTGCGCGGAATACTCGTCGTACATATATTGCAGCGTCGCGACGAGCAGCTTTTCCTTGCTCTCGAAATGGAAATTGACGATGCCGCGCGACAGGCCGGCGCCGTCGGCGACATCGGCCATCGTCGTTTCCGAATAGCCGCGCTTGGCGAGCGAATCGATCGTCGCCTCGATGAGCTGAAGCTGCCTGACCTCCTTGGAGGCCTTGCGCCCGCGCTTCTCGGATTCGGCTTTCCGCGCCGGTTCAAGAAGCGCGTCCCTGGCGTCTGCCGTTTTCATGCGTGTGATGGTCTCCAGCATCGCCGGCTATCCCTTTGCATCCGGCTTCCACCCGCGAAGATGAGTGGGACGGTGCTCGCACTGTCAAGCACCTTCTGCATGGCCTCCCAGCCCATGATGGCGGCCACGTCATATTCCGGGGTGACGTCTGCCATTTCAATCATCAGCCTCGGTTCCCAATGGACGGATTACTGGGTTCGAACGTCGGCAAAGCGTAACTCATGTCCGGAAAAACGCAATATCATTTGTTGAACATTCATTCAGTATAGCTGGACACAATGGCTGGTGCCGTGCCAAATTCCACGCATTAGGGGACAGTTCACGCAGAAATGAAGAGCGGGACGCAGATGAGCACTGGGCCACAATGAAAGCTTGGGATGCGATCATCATCGGCGGCGGACACAACGGCCTGGTCAACGCCTGTTACCTGCAGCGCGCCGGCCTCGACGTGCTGGTTGCGGAGAAGAACGACTGGGTCGGAGGCGCCGCCACAAGCAGGGAACTGACGCCGGGCTTCCTCTACTCCAACTGCTCCTACGTCTGCTCGCTGTTCCGACCCGAGATCATGCGCGATCTGGAGCTCCCCCGCTTCGGCCTGCAAGTCATCTCCTATGAGGGCGGCGCGGTGTTCACCCGGGATGGCGACTATCTCGCCAATTATCGCGACCACGACGCGCACCGGCGGGAATTCGCTCGTTTCTCCAAAAGGGATGCCGAGGCCTATGACCGCTACGCCCGCGACGTGACGCGGCAGTGCCGCTTCATCCAGCCGCTGTTGATGCGCACCGCGCCGGACCCAACCAGCCTGTGCCCGCGCGACCTCGGCGAACTGCTCTATCTCGGCAAGAAATTCGCGGGTCTCTCCGCCGAGGAAATGGCACTGACGCTGCGCTTCTGGACCATGTCTATCTCTGAGTTCCTCGACGAATATTTCGAGACCGACGTCATCAAGGCGAACTTCGCCCTGTCTGGCATCATCGGCACGGCACTCGGGCCGATGTCGCCCGGCACCGCTTACGTGCTGCTGCACCACTATATGGGCGAGGTCGATGGATCGGTTGGCGCCTGGGGCTATGCGCGCGGCGGCATGGGCGCCGTGACCAAGGCGCTGGCCGCCTCGTTCAAGGCCTCGGGTGGAACCATACGCACCGGCGCCGAGGTCGACCATGTGCTGGTGAGCCGTGGCAAGGCCAGGGGCGTCGTGCTGGCCAGCGGCGAGGAGATTTACGGCAAGCTGGTCGTCTCCAATGCCGACGTGAAGCGCACTTTCCTGAAGCTGGTCGAAGAGAAGGAACTGCCCGACATCTTCCTGCGCCGGGTGAAGAACTTCAAGATTCGCGGATCCTCGGGAAAGGTCAACATAGCACTCGATTCGCTGCCGGAATTCCCGGCGCTGCCGAAGGATTCGCCGGTCTATCGCGGCGACATGCATTTCACCGATTCGATGGAGCGCATGGAACGCGCCTATGACAACTGGAAGGCCGGCCGCTGGTCCGCCGATCCGTTCCTCGACATGGTCATCCCGACGACGCTCGACCCGACCATGGCGCCGCCAGGGAAGCATTTCATGAGCTGCTTCGTTCAGTACGCTCCGCCCAAGATCGCTGGTCGCGAGTGGACGGACGCCGATCGTGACGGTTTTGCTGAAAGCGTGATTGCGCAGATATCGGATTATTCACCCGGGTTCCGCGACCGCATCGTCCATATGGAGGTGCGCACGCCACGCGAGATCGAGGCCGAGGTCGGCCTCACGGAAGGCAACATCTTTCAGGGCGAGCTGACCTTCGACCAGTTGCTGTTCAACCGTCCGGTGCCCGGTTACGCGCAATATCGGTCGCCGGTTGGCGGCCTCTATATGTGCGGCTCCTCGACCCATCCCGGCGGCGGCGTCATGGGTGCGCCCGGCCGCAACGCAGCCGCCGAAATCCTGCGCGATCTCGCAAAATCCAACTCGCATATGAGCCCGGCCCATGACGTCATTTGATGCCATCGTCATCGGCGGCGGCCACAACGGGCTTGTCGCTGCCGCCACGCTGGCGAAGGCCGGCCGCAAGGCGCTGGTGCTGGAAGCAGGAGCCGAACCCGGCGGCGCCGCGCGGACCGAGGAATTTGCGCCCGGTTTTCGCGCTTCGTCCATCGCGCATGTGTTGAACCGGCTGCATCCCGATGTGGTGAAAACGCTGGAGCTGGAAAAGCACGGGCTGCAGATCGCTCGCGCCGACTTCCTGCCGTCGGTCGCATTGTCGAAAGATGGACCGCCGCTTGTCCTGCATGGCGCTTATGGCGAGGTGCTGACCGGCGCCAGTTCGTCGGAACAGTCCGCCTGGAAGGAACTACGCGCACAACTGCTGCGCTATGCCGGCATCCTGAAACCCTTCCTGTCGCGCCGGCCGCCCGATCTCGGCGGCATGTCGCTGCTGGAGGCCGCTTCGCTCGGCCACACCGCGGTGGCGCTGAAGAAACTTGGCAAGGAAGACATGCGCGACTTCCTGCGCGTGCTTTTGATGAACGTTGCCGACTTGCTTGACGAACAACTCGCCGACGACAGGCTGAAGGGGCTGCTCGCCTTCGACGCCACGCTCGGCAGCCATCTCGGCCCGCGCTCGCCGACCTCGCTGCTCGGCCTCTATTATCGTCTGAGCGGAGAGAGCTGCGGTGCGGCCGGAGCGCAATTGCTGCCAAAGGGCGGCATGGGCGCGGTGGTCGCCGCCATCCGCGCAGCTGCCGAAAAGGCTGGCGTCACGATCCGCGCATCGGTGCCCGTCGCCAGGATCATTGTCGAGAAGGACCGCGCCGTCGGCGTTGCCCTCGACAATGGCGAGGAGCTTCGCGCCCGAACGATCGTCTCGGCCATCAATCCGACGACCACCTTCCTCGACCTCGTCGGACCGCGCGAGATCGACACCGGCTTCGTGCGCAAAGTGAAAAACATCCGCATGAGGGGCGATGCCGCCAAGCTCCATCTGGCGCTCGACCGGCCGCCGCGGTTTGCCGGTGTCGACGCCGCCGGCCATAAGGGCCGACTGGTGATCGCGTCCTCTCCCGACCACGTCGAACGTGCCTTCAATCCATCCAAATATGGCGAGTTCTCGCCCGAGCCGGTGATGGAAATCACGCTGCCCAGTCTCGCCGATCCGTCGCTCGCGCCCGACGGCGCCTGCGTGCTGTCCGCCGTAGTGCAATACGCGCCCTATCGGTTGAAAGAGAGCTGGGATGCCGGCAAGCCGAAATTCCTCGAGGCAATCATGGCCCAGTTGGAAGCCTATGCGCCTGGCATCGGCAAGACGGTGATTCATGCCGAACTGCTCACCCCTGCGGACATCGAGAAGCGCTACCGCATGCCGGGTGGCCACTGGCACCACGGTGAATTGCAGGCCGATCAGATGCTGATCTCGCGTCCCGTGTCCGGCTGGTCGGGCTACGACACGCCGCTCGACGGGCTGTTCCTGGCCGGCGCGGGTTCGCATCCTGGTGGTGGTGTTTCGGGTACGCCAGGATTGAATGCCGCGCGGCGCATCATTGCGATGAAGGGGTGACTTGATGTCTCAACTGGCCGACGCTGCACTCCATGGCGCCATCATGACCCATCAAGCCTCCATTCCGTTGACAGCCCGCGTCGCAGCCCAATCCCACTTCCGCACGCTGCGCCTCGGCACGCCGTTCCAGCCGCGCCTCGATGCGCTGGCCAAGACCCAGGACTGGTACAATTGGGCCGGCTACCGCGCGCCGCATTCGCTTTGGGACGAGGAGCTCGAATACTTCGCCATCCGCAGCCAGGCAGCACTCTTCGACATCTCGCCGATGACCAAATACCGGATCGAAGGACCGGATGCCCAGGCCTTCCTCGACCGCGTCACCTTGCGCGATGTCACCAAGCTCAGGACCGACCGCGTTCATTACACCGCTTGGTGTGACGACGAGGGTTTTGTGCTGGACGACGGGACGCTGTTCCGACTTTCGCCGACCCGCTTCCGGCTGTGTTCGCAGGAGCGGCATCTGCCGTGGCTGCTGGACAGCGCCCTTGGTTTCGACGTCATCGTCGAGGAAGAGACCGAGGCCGTCGCCGGGCTCGCCTTGCAGGGGCCCACATCCTTCGCTGTGCTGCGCGACGCCGGTTTTGCCGGTGTCGAGAGGCTGAAAATATTCGACCTTGCCGAATTTCCCCACGACGGCGGCACGGCCATAATTTCACGCACCGGCTTTACCGGTGATCTCGGTTACGAACTGTTCGTTCCGGCCGAAAAGGCGCTGAGCCTGTGGGACCGGCTGATGACAGCTGGGGAACTGCACGGCATCAGGGCGATCGGCTACACCGCCCTCAACCGTGCCCGTCTCGAGGCTGGGCTGATCGTCGCCAATGCCGATTTCACCACCGCCGAACATGCCATCCGCGCCGACCGTTTGCGCATGCCCGACGAGATCGGGCTCGGCTTCATGATCGATCTGGACAAGGGCCATTTCAATGGCCGCCGCGCCATCCTCGAGGCCCGCGCCAAACGCAAGTTTCGGCATGTCCTCGTCGGACTGGAGATCGAAGGCAACGTCCCAGCCGAACACGCGATCGTCTATCACAGGAAGAGCCAGGAGGTCGGCCTGGTCAGCGCCGCCATGTGGTCGCCGATGGCCAAGCGCAACATCGCCATCGCCTCGCTGGCGCGGCCCTATGGCGATACTGTCGTGGAAGACCTCTGGGTCGAGATCTACGCCATGCGCGAACTGCAGTACCAGAAGCTGATGAAACGGGCCAAGGTGGTGGCGCGACCCTTCATCAAGCTCGACCGCCGTACCGCCAATCCGCCGGCGGATTTCTGACCATGACCGAGGAAGCGGGCAAGCAACAGGAAGAAGGTGAAGCCGCCGAACAGTGGGAGCTGGTCAACACGCCGCTCGGCGAGAAATGGTCTGGCCGCACGCGCTATGCCGCCGCCATGTTCTTCTATAAGCGTGGCGAGATGAGCGCCGAGACGCTGGAGGTCTATCGCATTTGCGCTCGGCTCGATGCGGAAAACCCGCTGCCGATCATTCGCGATCGCGGCGTTGGCAAGGACTGGCTGAAGCGCATGGGCTTCGAATAAGGCGTCCTAACCTATCGTTCTTTCCAGCATGCTTAGCCAGTTGCGGTAGGCAATCTTTTCGATCAGCGCGCGGCCAAAACCGCGCGCCGCCAGCGCATCGATGAGTTTCGGCAGGCCGGCAACGTCGCCGATGACCGCCGGGATCATGGCGCCGTCGAAATCCGAACCGAGACCGACGCCATCCTCGCCCAAAGCCTGCAGCAGGGAATCGATATGGCGCACCATGATGTCGAGGCTGGTGTCGGCATTCATACGGCCGTCCTCGCGCAGGAAGCCGGTGGCGAAGTTCAACCCGACCATGCCGCCGGAGTCGCGGATCGCGCCGAGCTGCCAGTCGGTGAGGTTGCGCGAATGGCCGCAGATCGCATGCACGTTGGAATGGGTGGCGACCAGCGGCGCATCGCTAAGCGCTGCGACGTCGCGAAAACCCTTCTCGTTGAGATGCGAGAGATCGATCATGATCCTCAGTTCATTGCAGGCCTTGACCAGCGCCTTGCCGGCATCGGTCAGGCCCGGACCGGTGTCCGGCGAGGACGGAAAGCGAAACGGCACGCCGTGACCGAACGCATTGGGCCGGCTCCAGACGATGCCGAGCGAGCGCAGGCCCGCGGCATGCAGTACGTCGAGCATGGTGAGTTCGGGATCGATCGCCTCGACGCCTTCGATGTGGAACACCGCGGCGATCGTGCCTTGCGCCATGGCATTGCGCACATCGTCGGCGCTGCGGCAGATCGCCAATGCGCCGGCGCGCTCCAGCCGGAAGAGGATGGACGCCATCGCAATCGTCGAGTTGAGCGCATCGGCGCGCGGCACCTCGGGCGGCAGCGGCTCGCTGTCGCTCGGCGCCGAAGGCACGGCGCTGCGCCGCGCTTTCTCGACCGGGGGCGGGAAGATGGCGAACATGCCGCCGGCGAATCCGCCAGCCCTGGCGCGCGGCAAGTCGATATGGCCGCCCGATTTCCCTTCGATGAACAGCTTCTCGACGTCCGCGTCTTTCGCCTGGTGCAAACGCAGCAGCGTGTCGTTGTGGCCGTCAAAGACGGGGACGAGGTCTGTTTCGGTCATATGGGGGATCATTCGGTCTGTTTGTCGGCAGGGCGATATATCATATCTAGGCAAGATGTGCCGCCGGGGCAAATTACAAAGCCAACGGGACGGCAATGGCCGCCCGTTTAGCTCTGTTCCTACACATCCGCTTTGTGCTTGCGGGGCTACTGCTTCAGCACATCCGCCCATTCCGGGTGACGGCGGAACTGGGCGTTGGCGAACGGGCAGAGCGGGATGATCTTCTTGCCTGCCGCCCGTGCGTCCTCGACGGCACGGGTGACGAGCCGAAGCCCGGCGCCCTGGCCGCGAAAGGCGTCCGGCACTTCGGTGTGATCGATGATCAGCTGGTGCTCGCCGATTTTGGTGAAGGTCATCTCCGCCTCGGCGCCGCCGGCGCCGCGCAGCACGTAGCGACCCTTGGAGCCGCGATCTTCAAGTTCGATCTCTGGCAATTGATCGGGCATCTCTACACTCCTTGGGCGATGGAGGCGAAAAGCCGCCGCGCCGCTTCGATTTCGTTTGGCCGCACCTCGTGCCCGCCTTCGTGCCACTCCACTGTGACATCGGCTCCGTCGGCGCGCAAATAGGCTTCGAGCCGCGCCGTCAGGTTCGGCGGGCAGACCGGATCGCGCCTGCCGGCGGTCACCAGGATGTGACGACCGGCAAGACTGCCCTTCACCTGCGGCTCGAACGGGATCAGCGGATGCATCAGCACCGTGGCGTCGAACAGGCCAGGGGTTTCGAACACCAGCGAAGCCAGGACGTTGGCGCCATTGGAATAGCCGAGGCCCAGCACGGCCGATGGCTTCGCCGCCTCGACATGGGCCTGGACGAAGCCCGCCATCTTGGCCGTGGCCCGCGCCAGGTCGTCCATGTCATAGACGCCCTCGCCGGTGCGGCGGAAGAAGCGCGCGGCACCTTGCTCCGACACATCGCCGCGCGGCGAGACGATGGTGGCCTGGGGCGCGAGATCGCGCCCCAGCGAGACGAGCTGGCTCTCGTCGCCGCCTGTGCCATGGAAGACGAAAAGCAGCGGACCACCCGGCGAACCAGGCAGCACCCTGTGGGCGTAAGCGTCCTTGCTCATCGTCTCAGCCCTCCAGCTTCTGCAGATGCTGTTCGAGATACGGCCGCAGATGCTGATGCTGCGTCGGCAGCTTCAGCGCCTCGCCAAGATGGGCGGTGTCCTCGTCCTTGTCGAAACCCGGCTCATTGGTGGCGACTTCGAACAGCACGCCGCCCGGCGTGCGGAAATAGATCGCCCAGAAATAGTCGCGGTCGATCACCGGCGTCACGCCATAACCCGTATCCATCAGCGCCTTGCGCACTTCGAGCTGCTTGGCGCGACTCTCGACGGCGAAGGCGACATGATGAACGGAGCCGGCGCCGAGATCGGCGAAGGGTGCGGTCGGCAGCGTTTCGATATCGACAAAATCGGCGCCATTGCCGTTCTTGACGGCGAGCCGCCTGACATTGCCTGACTTGTCGACCTCCTCGTAACCCATGAACTTCAACAGCTCCTCGGTGGCGCCGCCATCCTTCAGTCTCAGCGAAACCGAGTGAAAGCCGCGGATCGCCTCGTCCGCGGCAATACCGCCCTTCACCCAGGGCGCTCTGCCGTCGGCCTTGTCCTCGACCAGTGCAAAGCCATCGCCGTCCGGGCCGGCAAATGCGAGCCGCTTCTCGCCAAAGCTTTCCTCGCGGGCGACATTGGTTACGCCTTCGTCGGTGAAGCGTTTTTCCCAAGAGGCGAGCGTGCCTTCCGGCACGGAATAGACCGTGGTGCCGACTTCGCCGACGCCAGGACGGCCCTTGCCGATGTTGGGAAACGGGAAATAGGTCATCACCGAACCGGGTGTGCCGGCCTCGTCGCCATAATAGAGATGGTAGACGTCGGGCGCGTCGAAATTGACGGTCTTCTTGACCCGGCGCAGGCCGAGCTTGTGGGTGAAGAAATCATTGTTCTGCCGTGCATCTCTGGCCATCGAGGTGACGTGATGCAGGCCCTTGATCTGGTCGAGCATGGTCTCTGCTCCTTCCCTTGGTGTTTGTGCGGCCCTCGCCGCTCTCCTGGCCAATATGAGGATACGAGCGAGTATGGCAAAGGCTGCAAACACAGGATGGACTGTGCCTTAAAAGTGAACAATCCCAAGATCCTTGTTCACCGTTTAGCAAACAGCCCTGGTCTTGCGCGGTGGATGGAATCGGTTCCATGTGCGCATTCGACGTGCTGGAGAGGGGTAAGCGCAAGTGACTGGAAAAGGCAGGCGGCCAAATGTCCTTCTCATCACTTGCGACCAGTGGCGCGGCGATTGCCTGTCGGCTGTCGGGCATCCCCAGGTGAAGACGCCGAATGCCGATGCGCTGGCCGCCGACGGCGTGCTGTTCAAGCGCCATTACGGCGGCGCGGCGCCTTGCTCACCGGCCCGTGCCTGCCTCTACACCGGCCTCTATCAGATGAACAATCGTGTCTGCCGCAACGGCACGCCGCTCGACGCCCGCCATGGCAATATTGCGCTCGCCGCGCGCAGCGTCGGTTACGATCCGACCTTGTTCGGCTATACCGATGTGTCGCTCGATCCGCGCCAGCTTGCACCGGCCGATCCGCGGTTGCACAGCTATGAGGGTGTTCTGCCCGGCTTCACGGCGCGCCAATTGCTGCCCGAACATCAGAAGCAGTGGCTGTCCTGGCTGAAGCAGCAAGGCATCGATGCCGGCGCTGGAAGTCCTGACATTCATCGTCCGGTGGGCGAGGTCGACGGTGCGGTGACCGAAGCGCCACCCGTCTACTCCAGGGACCAGACGCCGACGGCCTTCCTTGCCGGCGAGTTCATCCGCTGGCTGAGCGAGCAGGACGAGGCCACGCCGTGGTTTGCGCATCTTTCCTTTATCAGCCCGCATCCGCCCTTCATCGTACCGGAACCGTACAACACTCAATACGATCCCGCGGACGGCCCCGCTTTTCACCGCGCGGAAAGTTGGCGCGCCGAATCTCAGGGCCACCCCTACGTCGCCTATGATCTCGATCGCCAAAAACGAGCGAAGTTCCGCCCCGGCGCCACGGGGAAAGTGCACGACTGGAGCGAGGATGATTTCCGCCGCATCCGAGCGATCTATTACGGCATGATCTCGGAGGTGGACGCGCAGCTCGGCCGCCTGTGGCAAGCGCTGAAGACCGAAGCCGCGTGGGACAACACCATCATCGTGCTCACCTCCGACCATGCTGAAATGATGGGCGACCACTTCATGCTGGGCAAGGGCGGCTATTTCGACGGCAGCTACCATATCCCGCTGATCATCCGCGATCCACGCCACCGCAAGGCTGCCGGCAGCGCTGTCGATCGCTTCACCGAAGCGGTGGACATTTTGCCTACGCTCATCGACCTGCTCGGCGTGGCTCCCGAACCGCACCTTGACGGATGCTCGCTGAAACCCTTCCTGAGCGGTGGAACGCCCGCCATTTGGCGCGACGCCGCGCACTGGGAGTTCGACTTTCGCTCGATCGCCGGCGGTGAAGCCGAACGGCACTTCGGCATCACCTCGCGCCAGTGCAACCTCGCTGTCATCCGCACGAAGAAATTCAAGTACGTGCATTTTGGCGGCGGCCTGCCGCCGCTGCTTTTCGACATGGAGGACGACCCTGGCGAATTGAAGAACCTCGCCGGCAGCCCGGCACATCGTTCGACCCGGCTGGAATTCGCCGAAAGGCTGCTCGCCTGGCGGGCCGAACATCTCGACCAGTCGCTTGCCCTTTTGGAACTGACGGAAAACGGGGTGGCTGGATATTCCAGATCGCAAGCAGGGCGGTAGGGGGATTACCCTACCGCCCTGGATCCTTGCCTATCGAAGCATCTTGCCTAACGAAGAATCCTTGCCTACCGGACGATCAGACGCTGCTCGTCCCGCTTCTGGGCGTAGGAGCCCTTGTCGTAAGCCGCTTGCTTCTCGAGTTGCTCCTTGGTGAAGGTCGTATAAAGGTACTTCTTGCCGTTCTTGTCGGTCATGAACTTCAAATTATCCATGCCGACCGCGACCTCCTTCTCGCCAATGCCGAGGAAGCCGCCGACATCGACGATCACGGCGTCGGGTTTCTTGTCGGGCGTCAGCACCACATCGCCGATCTCACCGACCTTGGCGTCGTTGGCGCCATAGACCGTCGTGCCCTTCAGGTCGTCGCCCCTGATCTCTCCAACCGGCATCTCGGTAAGCTTGGACTTGTCGATGGCCGCGGTCTGTGTCTGGTCAGGAGCCGTGGCGTCAGCCGGCGCCGCCGCGGTCTTGTCCGCCGGAGCGGCGGCGGGAGCTGTCGCGGCGGACGGCGCCGCTGCGGGCGCGGTTGGCGCCGGTTCATTGGATGCCGTCGTTGCCGGCGCCGGATCATAGGCCTTGCGGTTGAAATCCGGCTGCGCCTGCAGCTCTTCCTTGGTGGTCTGCGCCACCAGCCAGCGGTCGCCGTTCTTCTGTGCCCACTGCGCCTTGGCGAAATCATAAGCCACGTTCTTTTCGCCCATGCCCAGGAACCCGCCGACGCCAATAATCAGCGACTGCGCCTTGCCTTCCTTGGTCAGCACGATGTCGTTCACATCCCCGATCTTCTGGGCGTCATCGCCGGTGCCGTTGTAGACATTTTCACCGATGATGTTTGTGGCCAGGTTGCCATCAGCCTGTTTGACCGGCTCGGCGTTCGTGGACTGCTGCGCGGTGTCGGTCGATGTGGCCGGCGCCTGTGCGGTCGTCGCTGCGGCCGGGGCCGGCGCGTAAGCCTTGCTGTCGAACTCCGGATGCGCCTTCAGTTCATCCTTGGTGGTCTGCGCCACCAGCCAGCGATCGCCGTTCTTCTCGGCCCATTGCAGCTTGTCGTAGTCGAAGGCGACATTCTTGGTTCCCACGCCAAGGAAACCGCCTACGCCGATGACGACGGATTTCGCCATGCCGTCCTTGTCGAAGACCACGTCAGTGACCTTGCCGATATTCTCGGCATTGTCGCCAGTGCCATTGTAGACGGTTTCGCCGATGATGTTGGTGACGATGCTGCCTTCAGCGCGCGGTACCGGCGCCGTCGCGGCCGGCTCCTGGGCGGCGGGCTGGTTCGCGGGGGCTGGGGTTGCAGCGCTCTGCGCGAAGGCGCCGGTTGCAACCATTGTCGCAAGGGCGGTCGTCGCTAAAAGGGTGCGGATCATGATAGTCTCTCCTCGTGCCTGATTTCGTCATGCCGCGCCCGGTTGAATCTCTCGCTGGGGATCGGACGCGACATCTCTGCAGGTTCACAACGTCGTGACCATGCTGTTGTTCCGACAAAAACCGCGATGGCCGAAGCCAAAACCCAAGAAGCGGATCTGACTGCCCATTGCCGAAAACCTGGGTCTGGCCGGAGTTTCCGCCCTGCCGGAACTATTCCCGGTCTGACGCGTTTCAGCCGTCGGCTGGGGTACCCCGGCCGGTTTGAAGTGAGCAGCGGAGCGGGGCATGAAATTCGCAGCGGTGCTGAACCGGGACGGCGGCACCTTGCGCACCACCGATCTCGCCGCCTTTTCGGACCGGATGCGTCAGACGCTGGAATCGGCGGGCCACTCTCTCAGCATCGACATCGTTGCCGGCAAGGACGTCGTGGACACCCTCGACAGCGCTGCGTCGCGCCGCACCGTCGACGTCGTGCTCGCCGGAGGCGGTGACGGCACCATCTCGGCCGCGGCCGCCAGGCTGATGGGCAGGAAAAAGGCGCTCGCCATATTGCCGGCCGGCACCATGAACCTGTTTGCGCGCGGCCTTGGTATTCCGCAGTCGCTCGATGCGGCGCTGAAATCCTTCGCCGACGGCGAAGTCATCGCGGTCGACATGGCTACGGCCAATGGCCAGCCTTTCGTTCATCAGTTCTCGATCGGCATGCATGCCAAGATGGTGCAGCTGCGCCAGGGCATGGAATTCGGCTCACGCCTGGGCAAGATCGGCGCTTCCGCCAAGGCAGCCTGGGCGACGATCAAGAACCCGCCGGCAATGAAGGTCACGCTCGGCATCGGTGAAGCGGAGATGACTGCCCGCATATCCGGCCTCGGCGTGACCAACAATCTCTTCGGCGAAGGTCACCTGCCCTATGCCGACAATCCGGCCGGTGGCGTGCTCGGCATTTACGTCACGGTAGCGCAGCAGCGCGCCGAACTGGTCAAGTTTTTGTTCAACGTGGCGCGCGGCAAGTGGCGTGACAACGAACATGTCGAAATCCACCAGGCCGACAGGGTGACCCTCAAAATTCATTCCGGCGGCAGGAAATTCCGTGCCGTCATGGACGGCGAACTGGTCAGGCTCGATCGTGAGACGACGATCGAAATCAAACCTGGAGCGCTCAATGTGCTGGTGCCGGCCAGCGTCGCCCAGGTGAAAGCCGCCTGATGCTGTATGAAGCCATCAGGGTGCTGACTTCAGCCGGATGGCGCCGGACCGGTGCTCGGCGGCGTGGGGACATGTTGCTCGTCGCTGTTCGGCGCCTTGATCAACACGCCGTAGATCTCGGCGACGCCCCAGGCGACGAGCACCAGGAGCAGTCCGGCGATCAGGATTCGGAACCCATGCCAGCCCCACCGCCCCTGACGCGCTTTGTTTTCGGGAATGTTCCTGGCCATGGCGGGTCCTCGTCTGGTTTCGCGTCGGCTGACGCGATCGGCAAATCACGCTCGGGTAACGGTCCCTCGCAAGGATGGTTCCGGCTGCAGGGCTGTCCCGGGCCGGCGACGGCAAGGACATCAAGACAAGTCACGGGAACTTGGTTTGAATAGCAGGGTGGAAACAGCAGCCGGTCTGCCGGCCGAGGTTGCGCGCGCCGTGCAGGACGAGCACCGGCTGGCCGTGCTGCACTGGCTTGAGATGCTGGATACGGCGGCCGACCCGGATTTCGACCGCATCGGCGGCTTTGCCGCCGCCGTGATGCGCGCGCCAATCGCCCTGGTCACACTTGTCGACCTCGATCGGCAATGGTGCAAATCCTGTTCTGGCATGGAAGAAACACAGATTACGACAGCCATTTCCTTCTGTGCGCACGCCATCGCCGCTGGCGATGAGCCGATGGTGGTGACGGACGCAGCGGCCGACCAGCGTTTCCACGCCAATCCGCTGGTGACCGGCAAGCATCATGTGCGCTTCTATGCCGGCGTCCCGATCATTGTCGCGGGAGCGCGGATCGGAACCCTGTGCGTCATGCACCGCAAGCCGTGTGCCCACCCGTCCCGGTCCAAGCTGGACCAGTTGAAAACGCTCGCCGGCCTCGCCGGCAGCCTGTTCACCCTGAAGCACGCGACCCGCACCGGCGCTGTCGCCGAAGCCGCGCTCGCGCGCGAGGAAAAGCGGCGCGCCGTCGCCCTCGATGCTGCTTCGCTGGCAAGTTGGGCCTGGGACGTCCGCACCGACGTCATCGACTGCGACGTCCGATTGCCGGAATTGTTCAACCTGCCGCGCTCGACAAGGTTGCGGGCCCGCGATGTTCTGACAGCCATCGATCCACGCGACGTCCACCAGACCGAAACCAGCTTTCGTGACGCCTTGACCGGCAGTGACGACTATTTTGGCGAATACCGGGTGAATGGCTTCCATCCACCGCGATGGGTGGCCACGCGCGGCCGTGTCATCGAGCGCGATGGCGAAGGCAAGCCGACGCTGATTTTCGGCGTCAACTACGACATTTCGGAACGCAAGCTCGGTGACGAACGGCAACGGCTCCTGCTGCGTGAACTCAACCACCGGGTCAAGAACACGCTGGCGACGGTCCAGGCGCTGGCGACACAGACCGTGCGCCATGCCCGCCAGCCGAGCGAATTCCTCGAAGCCTTCAGCGCGCGGCTTCAGGCCCTGGGTATCGCCCATGGTCTGCTGTCCGACCGCGAGTGGCGCGGTATCGGCATCCGCGAACTCGTCCAGATCGAGATCAGGCCTTTCGACAACGCCGCCCAGCCGCGGCTGGCAATCTCGGGCGCCGATCTGCTGCTGTCGCCCGATCAGGCCGTCGGCCTCGGGCTGATCTTGCACGAACTGGCCAGCAACGCGCTGCAGTATGGGTCACTGTCGGTTGCGTCAGGCAAGGTTGATCTCGACTGGAAAGCCCAAGGCAAGAATGGTGACAGGCGCCTGGTGTTCACCTGGCGCGAAAGCGGCGGTCCTGAAGTCGCGCCGCCCGAGCGGCAAGGCTTCGGCTCGATCCTCATCCGGCGCAGCCTGGCCAAGGTGATTTCGAGCGAAGTAACTCATGAATTCCGGCGCGATGGGGTCTTCGCCGAAATATCGATGCCGCTGGAAGATCTGTCGAGATGACGTGAGCATGGCCGCCGGCGCGACTACCCCTCGCCGGCATCCGGGTGGTGGTCGGTGTCGGACTTCACATTCTCGCGGTAGATGGCATAGGCCGCGAGTGCCACGGCCGGACCAAGAATAACCCCGAGCCCACCTTTTCCCTTGAGCCCACCTTTGAGCAATGCCGGAATCACAGCGAGCGCGGCCGTAATGCCGATCGCTTTCATGTCGGTCTTGCGCCGCCTAGCCTCGCGGCGCATCCGCGTGCCCGACATCAGCCGATGGGTCAAAAGAACAAGGCCTGCGATGACCAGAAAGCCGACACCGAAACCAATCGCCGCCGCCAGCGATCCATAACGGGCCGATGCCCAGATATAGGCCGCGCCGACTAGGAAGCCGATACCGCAAAACACCGCCAGCGCGGCAAGCATATAGACGATGGCCGCCGTCCGTGCTCGACGTATGGCGGCCACGGTTTCGCCCGAGGCGAAACCCGAGAGCAACGATGCCAGCAGTCCCATCTCGGCGGAACTAGCGACGCGTGAGCAGCGCGAACAGGAAGCCGACGCCCGCGGCGATAGCCAGCGACGTCACCGGCTTTTCGCGTACGCTTGCCACCATCTGCGCCTCGATATCCCTGGCATTACCGCGCAAGCTGTCGAAGGCGGCCTCCCCTTGGGCGCGCAACTGTTCGACGCCTTCGGCCGCCGCGCGCCGCGCCGTGCCGTAGCCGTGTTCACCGGTCTTGGCCAATTGCTTGGTGAGCTTGTCGATATCGGCCTTCAACTGCCTGATGTCGGCTTCCAGATCCGGATTCGTCCGCGCTTCGTTGGCTGTCTTCCCTGCGACGGTGGCCATTGCTTAACTCCTTGTGATTGCTCGATTTCAAACGCGCCTTGCGTCTCAAGGTTCCGATGTCGGGACAAACTACCCGAAAACCCGGTCACGCGCACCCGATCCGCCCCGGCAAGGTGTCGGTCAGATCAGCGGCCGGCGGCCCTCGGACAGCCCCTCCCAGCCGGCGAGCTGTTTCAGACCTTCAATGTCGACGACACCGCAACCGCCGTCGCGCCAGACGATCAGCTGACGGTCCATCAGCTTGCGGATTGTCTTGTTGGTGTGAACCAACGACAAGCCAAGCGTATCGGCGATGTGCTGCTGCGTGATCGGTATCTGGATGGACTGCGTGCCGTTCAGGCCCACGACCTTGGCGCGGCTGGCGATGAAGGCGACAAGATAGGCGGCGCGTTCGATTGCGCTGCGGCGGCCGACACTGAGCAGGTTCTCGTCCAGCATCCGCTCTTCACGCGAAGCGATCCAGGTGATGTCGTAGGCGAGGCCCGGATGGTTGCGGTAGATCTCGAGCAGATTGTCGCGTTCGAACACGCAAAGCAGCATTGGCGACAGCGCCTCGACGGAATGCTGCATTTCCCCCATGACGCTGCCTTGCAGACCGATGAGATCGCCGGGCATGAGGTAATTGAGGATCTGCCGGCGGCCGTCCTGCAGCAGCTTGTAGCGGAACGCCCAGCCGGACAGCACAGTGTAGAGATGCGCGCTGTGGCTTCCTTCCACGAGAACCGTGGCACCCTTGTCGACCGCGAGTTCTCCCTTCTTGAACTTGCTGATGAAGGCCAGCTCCGGCTTCTCGAACTCCCGGAACACCGGCAGGGACCGCAACGGGCATTGCTCGCAGGGGTATTGACGGCTTGAGGAAGAGCGCCCGGTCTGGCTCGGCATTTCGACCCCCTTGCGAATGCCTGCCGTGAGCAGGTCTGTTTTTGCGTGTTGCCGAGATCGGCCTGTCGGCGGATGTCTTTTTTAAATGACAACACACCAAATTGCGATCATGACTCCCGGCGTTTCAAGGAGCAATTGCCTGTGCCCCAATTACTTGATGGATTGCGCATTCTTGTCCTGGAGGATGAGTTCCTCATCGCCATGGATGTCGAGCAACTCTGCCGTGACCACGGTGCAGGCGAGGTGGTGGTTGCCCGCGATTTGGCCGAGGTCGATGGCCGGAAGGTCGCGAAGGATTTCGACGCGGCCATTGTCGACCTGATGCTGGGTGGCGCCTCGACGCTCGAATTTGCCGCAGGCCTTCGTGAGACCGGCGTCCCGTTCGTGTTTGCGTCCGGTTATTCGGATGCGGATGAGATCAAGGCGTCCTTCCCGGGGGTGAGGCTGGTCACCAAGCCCTATTCGGGCGAAGACCTCGTCGAGGCCGTGGCGCTGGCCTATGGTCGCGGCTCCCCTGGCTGAGACTGACGCGACAACGTCCGAATCGCCGTTATGCGGCCCCGCATTTCAATGCGCAGCCGTTCCCGTGACCTGAGCCGAAATCGCGTCGGGGCCATACTCGTCCTCACCTGAGATTTTCAGGATTTCCTGCAGGCGCGTGCGGGCCCTGCTGACGCGGCTTTTGATCGTTCCGACCGCGCACCCGCAGATTTCGGCGGCCTCCTCATAAGAAAAACCCGATGCGCCGATCAGGATGATGGCTTCGCGCTGGTCCTCCGGCAATTGCTCGAGTGCCCCGCGAAAATCCTTGAGGTCGAGCTGGCCGTGCTGGGCCGGGTGCACTGCAAGCCGGGCCGTCATGATGCCGTCGCTGTCCTGCACCTCGCGACCGCGCTTGCGCATTTGCGAATAGAATTCATTGCGCAGTATCGTGAAAAGCCATGCCTTGAGGTTGGTGCCGGGCTGGAAGCTTTCATGCTTGTCCCAGGCCTTGACCAACGTTTCCTGAACGAGGTCATCGGCCTTGTCGGCATTCTGCGTCAGCGACACGGCAAAGGCCCGCAAGCTCGGGATCGCCCCAAGCAGATCGGTCTTGAAGCCTTGGGAGACCGCTGCCATGTCCCTAGTCCTTCTTCTGTGCGGGTTCGGCCTGTTCCAGTTGGCTGAGCAACTGGGCGAAGCGATCCGGCACATTGTCGGAGACCAGCTCGTCGTAATATTGTTTGAGTTTGCGTCCGATTTCGGAATTCGGCCCTAACGGATCGCCGTCGCCGTTCCGGCGCCTGCCCGTGACGCCAGCCAGAATATCTTTGGTCATGTCCTTCATTTCGCCCTTTATTTCCCAGAACTCAAGCCGCTCACAACACAACACAAGGCAAGCGGCACCCTCGTCTGGTTGCCCATCCCGGCACTAAAACGCCATTGCCGGTGATTCGTTCCATATCGGCGGAACTTTTTCAGAAAAGCGGCGTTGTTCCCACGGGGCTTGCAATCGGCATAGCCTGGAATCCGTTCAACGCGTCATCTGAGGGAGACGTCTATTATGAGCTTGTCCGCCACCATCGCTCCGCATCTGCCGTTCCTGCGGCGCTTTTCGCGTGCCGTCTCGGGATCGCAGGAGAGCGGCGACGCGCTGGTCGCCGCGATGCTTGAGGCGATCATTGCCGATGTCGACATCTTCCCCGAGGCGTCGAGTGACCGGATCGCACTATACAAGGTTTTCGCCAAGCTCTTCACATCGGTTGCCATCCGCGTTCCGCAAGAGCAGACACAGGCGGGCTGGGAACAGCGCGCGGCCGCCAATCTCAATGCGATCGCGCCGCTTCCCCGCCAGGCCTTCCTGCTGGTTGCCGTCGAAGGTTTCAGCGAGGACGAGGCGGCCGAGATCCTCGATGTCGGCGACCAGCAGTTCTCCGAGCTGCTTGCCCAGGCAAGCAACGAGATTTCCCGTCAGGTGGCGACCGACGTGCTGATCATCGAGGATGAGCCGCTCATTGCCATGGATATAGAGGAGATGGTCGAGAGCCTCGGCCATCGGGTGGTGGGCACGGCGCGCACCCATGCCGAAGCGGTGACGATGTTCGGCAAGACCCGACCGAAGATGGTGCTGGCCGACATCCAGCTCGCCGACGGCAGCTCGGGCATCGAGGCGGTGAACGAAATCCTCTCGTCAACATCGGTGCCGGTAATCTTCATCACCGCTTTTCCCGAGCGTCTGCTGACCGGAGAGCGTCCGGAGCCTGCTTTCCTCGTGACCAAGCCGTTCAATCCCGACATGGTGAAGGCGCTGATCAGCCAGGCGCTCTTCTTCGACCGGCAGGCCAAGGCCGCTGCATAAATCGCGGCCTCCGCGAGCCGGACAAGGACATAAAAGGCCACTGGGTGCGATGCATTCGGTGGCCTTCTTGACAAGCCGGATCGGCCGCCAGCGAATTTCCAGCCCGCGCTGCCTGGAACGGTTTGCAAGCATCGGCTTTTTCGGCGAATGGTGGAACAAACCGCATTTACCCACGTTTTCACCGTATCATTGGAAGGAGATGAACCATGCTTTACTGGGCGCTCGTATTTCTCGTCGTGGCGATTATTGCCGGCGCGCTTGGTTTCGGCGGCATCGCCGGCACATCCGCCGGTATCGCGCAGATATTGTTCTTCATCTTCCTCGCGTTCCTGGTCATTTCGCTTTTGGCCGGCCTTTTCAGACGGGCGTGAGCCTGGCGGCTGAATAGAGGAACACTGGAAGCCGCACCCCTCAAACGGTTTCCAGCCACCGCCGGGCGGTGTCCTTTACTGGACGCCGTCCGGCGGACCGCTTTAGGAAGGGTGGTTGTCCCGATTCATTTGGAACCGATGTGGCAGGTGAGCGGTTCAGTCTGAGTTGGGGTGGACAGGTTGACCGATGCGCTCGAGGACTTCAGATAGAGAGGAAGGCGCACGGGGCGATGAAGTGATCGCCATGCATCCGGCCGAGAGCGGCATGCAGCTTGGCCGGGCTCTTCTCCACGCGCTCCACAATGCCGGCATTTCCGTCCTCTATCAGGATCGTGAGATGAAGACCGTATGGGCCCGCAACATGCGCGCCCCTTGGGCCTCCGACGATGTCGATGGCAACGGCATTTTGCCGACGGCGCAGACCGACCGCATCGGCGCCGCCAAGCGCGATGTGATCGCGACCGGCAATCCCCAGCGCCTTGAAATCAGTGTTCCGGTCGAGAATGGCGTTCGCTGGTTTCAGATTTGGGTCGATGCCGACCGAGGCGACGATGGCGATGTACAGGGCGTCGTCACCACCATGGTCGAGACGACCGAGCAAAAGCGGCGTGAACAGACGTTGACGACGCTGCTGCGGGAAGTCAGCCATCGCTCGAAGAACCTCCTGGCGATCATCCAGAGCATCGCGACCCAGACCGGCCGCTATTCCGACGGCATCGGCGATTTCCTGACGCGCTTCCGCGGCCGGCTGCAGTCGCTGGCCTCCTCCCAGGATCTGGTGACATCCTCCAATTGGCGAGGGGCAGCCCTTCATGAACTGGTGGCGGGCCAGGTCGGCCGCTATGGCGCGAACCCGTCGCACAGCCTCCGTTTTCGTGGCGCCAATCCTTACCTCAATCCCAACGCCGCACTGCATATCGGGCTGGCGATGCATGAACTTGCCGTCAACTCGTTGAGCTACGGTGCCCTGTCCCGGCCGGATGGCTTCGTCGAGGTTACCGCCCAACTCGACGCTGCTGCCACGGGGGAGGTTGCGCTGTCGCTGACATGGGCCGAAACGATAGAAGCCAATCGCGGTGGCGGCGGTCAACGGCGCTTCGGAAGCGTTGCGTTGGAGCGGGTGGTGCCGGCATCCCTGAACGGAACCGCGAACCTGGATATCGGCGAGGGCCATCTCGAATATCGCCTTGTCGTGCCGCACAGCAATTTCGAGACGCAGTGAGAGCCTGGCAAACAACAATCCTTAACCGGCTGTTCACCATAAGCGCGGATGCTGTTTTTCCCAGATACCGTCGGAACCTGCCCCGCCTTCGGAGATTGTTGGCAGGCTCGAAGCACGGTACGGGAGGAATGTCTTGACGATTGCCGACATGAACAGATTGGAACAAGCCGCCCGTGTTTCGATGGGCGAATTTCTGGAATCCGAACCCTCCATGGAGGCACTCCCTGAAGCAGGTAGGGGGTTGATGAAGGGGATCGTTCTTGCCGCGGCCGCGATCATGGTGCTGGCCATTTTCTGGCAGTTGACCTGACTAAATCTGCTCTCCTCTCCGTCGCGCCAATTGAAGTCGCCGGGCAGGCTAACGCCGCAGCGTGAGGAGCCGCAGTTTTCTCCGAACTATTCGCGTAACGCTGTTGGAATGACAGGAACTTTTTGACGATGCCGGCCGTTAATGCGGCCAGAGGAACATCTGTCATGGAACACATAGCCGCGTTGCTGCTGGTGATCGGTTGCTCGAACACGATGGCCGAATGTCGGGAATTGCAGGTCCCTGTCAGTGTTTTTGCGACTGCTGACGAATGCACCGCTGAGCGCCCCTTCGCGATGGGCGACGTGCAGGGGCAGGCGCAGCATGTCGTCGCCAAATGCCTCGCGGTCGATCCCGCCCTGGAGGACGACTACGATCAGATTGTCTGGAAGGTGCGGCCAGATGGTAGTCTTGACGCTTCGTTGGCCGTATCCAACGTCGTCATGGCATCGAACACGAACCGCCCAGAAAAAGACGACCTTAGCCAACAATAAATTGCAGCAGCAAAGGCCGTCGTTTCGTGCTAAATGGCGGTTGGAGCTTACCAAAGTGTGGACACAAGTGAGGAGTGACTCTATGCGGAAAATACTTATTGCCATGGTTGCGGTGGTTGCCGTCAGCGGCTGTACCTCGACCGAGCAGGACGTCGTCGGCGGCGGCTTGATCGGCGCGGGCGTGGGTGGGTTGGTCGGCGGCGGCAAGGGTGCCTTGATCGGCGCGGCCGTCGGTGCCGGTTCCGGCCTGCTGGTTCGCAACCTGCGCAACGGCTACTGCCAGTATCGCGACCATCGCGGCCGGATCTACACGGCCCGCTGCAACTGATTCAGCGATAACAAGTCAAAATCCGGAGGCCCCTGGGCCTCCGGATTTTCGTGGCTGGGAGTCGGCCGCTAGGGCCGCTGACGGGTGGGTTTCAGCCGGCCAGTGGAATTTTGATTTCCACCTTGAGGCCATCGGCCTGAAAATCGCGTCTGATCGTGCCGCGCAGCTCGCGCGTGACATTGAGATCGATCAGCTTGGTGCCGAATCCCGTCCGCGATGGCGCCTCTACCCTCTTCTTCCCCGCCTCCCGCCAGTTCAGCGCCAGCGTCCGCTCGCGCCCCCGCCCTTCCAGCGACCAGTTCACCTTGAGAGCGCCAACGAAATTGCCGGCTTCGCCGTATTTCAGCGCGTTGGTGGCGAGTTCATGAAAGGTCAGCCCAAGCGCCTGCGTCGTTGTTTCATCGAGCAGCACCTCCGGGCCTGACAGGAGCCCGTCCGGCAATTCCTTGCCGAACACCTGGCCAAGCTCGATGCGCAGCAGATCGGCAAGGTCGGCTTTCTGCCAGCGCGAGCGCGTCAACATATCCTGCGAGGCGGCCATCGCCTGCAGCCTGGCCGAGAAGGAAGCGGAAAACTCATTGACGTCGGTTGCCCGCGAAGCCGTCTGCCGCGCGATCGCCAGCACCCTGGTGATGGAGTTCTTGATGCGATGCTTCATCTCCTGCAGCATCAGGTCCTTTTCGAGCAGGCTTTTTTCCGTCGTCTCGTGCAAGGCCGACACCGCGTCATAGGCTCGCTCCTGATAGCGCGCCACCAGCGCGATGGCGCCTGCCAGGAGCAGGCCGAACAGCCCCAGCATCACGGGGATGGCGCGCGAAGAGGGTTGCGAGAAGGCGCTGGTTGGCCTGAACAATACCGTCCAAGGGCGTCCCGCCACGGTCATCTTGCGGGTGACCAGCAGCCGGTCTCCCAGGGATGACGCCGGTGGCGTCTCCGAGCGGAACAACAGGTTGTCGCCGTTCACCGCTCCATCATAGATCTCGGTGTTGACCGGCAGCAGCGGCGCACGGCTGAGCGCGATCTGGAACAGGTCCCGGGCCCGAAAGGCCGCATAGAGAAAGCCGGCGGTCGAGGACCGCGATGCGTTGATGACCTCCGGTGCGGTTTCCACATTGAGCCGCACATAGACCAGGAAGCCCGTGAAAGTCTGCGCCACGCCCGTGCCCTGGCCGAGTTGGACCAGCCCGCTCGCATGCTGCTGGTCGTCGGCCATGGCTTTTTCGATCGCCGCACGCCGCACCGGCTCACTGAACATGTCGTAGCCGATGATGGTCTGGTTGGACGGATCGAGCGGCTCGAAAAGCGCGATCGGCGTGCGCCAGGCCTGCGTCGTATCCGGATAGACCGGATGACTGGCGCCGAAATCGTGGAGGGTGTCGCGTTCCACCGCTGCCTCGTCGCCCGTCCTGACCAGCCGCAGGAAGCCGATGCCTCGCAGGCCGGCGAAATTGTTGTCGACATCCAGCGCCTTGAAGAATGCCTTGAACTCGTTCTGGGAAATATCGCCGTTGCGTGCGTCGAACAGGGCCTGTGTCGAGCGCAGCAGCGACAGGTGCAGGTCGATGCGGCTCTCGATCCGGTTGAGGGCGTCATCGGCCGCCCCTTCGAACTTGATGCGGGCGGCTTCCTGCGTCGCGAAATAAGCGAACCCCGCCATGGTCATGCTGATCAGTGCAACGGCAATGAACGCGACGATTGGAAAAAGCTTCTTCAACGGATGATGCGGTCCATGAGCAAAACAGGACCTTTTATGGGCAAGTCGCCGGGCCAACACAATGGTCAGGCCACACCATCGTGATCACTGGCATATCACGTGACCGGCAACGGGGCGTGCCCGAAGCGGCCTGACCGGCCTCAGGCGGCGATCTTCAGCGCGCCCGGCCCCGGTATGGCACCTGGAGGACATTTGCCCAGGATGATCATCCCAAGCACCTCGTCCTGCGTGACGTCAGTCGTGCGGGCGGTACCGACCACCTGGCCATTCTTCATCACGCAGACACGGTCGGCCAGCTCGAACACGTCGTGGATGTCGTGGCTGATCAGGAAGATGCCGATGCCATCGGATTTGAGCTGCCTGACCAACTCGCCGACCTGGGCGGTTTCCTGGGGCCCAAGTGCCGCCGTCGGCTCGTCCATGATCAGGATGCGGGCATTGAACAGGATCGCGCGGGCGATCGCCACCGATTGCCGCTGACCGCCTGACAGCTTGATCACCGGCTCCTTGAAGCGCTGGAAGCGGGGATTGAGCCGCCCCATCACCTTGCGCGCCTCGGCCTCCATGGCGAGGTCGTCGAGCGTGCCCCAGGCGGTCATCAGTTCGCGGCCGAGGAACAGGTTGGCGGCGGCATCGACATTGTCGGCCAGCGCCAGCGTCTGGTAGATCGTCTCGATACCGTATTTCTTGGCGTCGCGCGGGTTGGAAATCGCTGCCTCCTCGCCATTGACGAAGATCTGGCCCGCATCGCGCTTGTAGGCGCCGGACAGGATCTTGATCAGCGTCGACTTGCCGGCGCCGTTGTGGCCGAGCAGTGCCACGACCTCGCCGGGGAAAAGATCGATCGAGGCGTCGTCGACGGCGCGGATGCCGCCGAAGGCGATCGAGATGTTGCGCATGTCGACCAGCGGCGTGCCAGTGGGCGCAGTTGTGAGGGCCCTTACGGGAGCGGTTTTGTCAGCCATGGTCGTATCCCTAAACCCGCTTACGATAGACGGTGTCGAGCCAGACGGCGATGACCAGCACGGCGCCGACGACGATGCTCTGCAACGGCGAATCGACACCGAGCAGCACCATGCCCGACTGCAGCGACTGCATCAGCAATGCACCGAGCATGGCGCCGATGATGGTTCCCGAGCCGCCGGCAAGCGAGGTGCCGCCGATGACGGCCGCGGCAATGACCAGCAGCTCATCCAATGTTCCCAGCACATTGGTGGACGAGTTCTGCCGGGCCGACGAAATGGCGGCGGCGATCGTGGCCAGCACGCCCATGATCATGAACACCTTCATGGTGATCCAGCGCGTGTTGATGCCGGCGAGATTGGCCGCTTCCGGATTGCCGCCGATAGCAAAGACATAACGGCCGAAACGGGTGCGGTTGGTGATGAAGGTCATGACCAGACCGACGGCGACCGCCATCAGCACCGGTATGGCGATGCCGTGGGCGATGAACAGCCCGCCCTCCGGCACGGTGATGTTGTTGGCGGCCGCGTACCGGTTCACGATCCCGATCGGCCATGGATAGGAGTTGGCTAGCCAGACCGCGCCCATGATGACGGCGCAGGTGACGACGCCGAGCAGCGTCTCGGCCCAGATCGGCCGCAGGGGGAAGCGGAAGCGCTTGCGCTGGACCCGCCCGTTGAACAGCGCGAACACGACGGCCAGGCAGGCGACGATGCCGACGACCCAGCTCCAGGTGGCGCCGATCGATCCGGCCGGTCCGCCGCCCATAAGCTGGAACGTGGCGTCGAGCGGTGCCACCGTCTGGCCTGACGTGACCCACCAGGCGGCGCCGCGCCAGACCAGCAGGCCACCCAGCGTGACGATGAAGGCCGGCACTTCGAGATAGGCGATGACGAAGCCCTGGAAGGCGCCGATCAAAAGCCCGAGCGCCAGACCGATGACCAGTGCCAGGACCCAGATCCATGGGTTGCCGAGCTCAAGTCCTACGAACCGAACCAGGAAATGTACCTGCGCAAAGCCCATGACCATGCCGATCAAGCCCTCGGCGGAACCGACGGACAGGTCGATGTTGCGCATGACGATGACCAGCACCATGCCGCAGGCCATGATGGCGACCGCGGACGTCTGCACCGACAGGTTCCACAGATTGCGTGGCGTGAGGAACGTGCGGCTGTCGAAATCGAGCGGATTGACGCCAAGACGCAGGCTCGAAATCATATGCAGCGCGACCCAGATCAGCAGCAGCGCGCCGATCATGCCGAGCATGCGGGTATCGATCTCGGTCGCCTTCAGGAAACGCGCGACCGCGCCGAGTTCCGACGCACGCGCCGTATCGGCCTGCGAGGTTGAGGTCGTGTCGGTCATGATGTCCTCCCAGCGGCTTGCCGTCTGACGCGGAGCCGGACCAGAGCCCAGAAGTTAGCCGCCAGCGGCGGAAACACAAATCTTGTCGGGAAAACGCCGCGGCTTGGAAGCAATTCCAGGAAAAGTGCGTAAGGGTTTTTGTCCGGAATTGCGAAGACAAGAAAATTGGAACGGCCAGTGTTCAGAACACTGACCGTTCCACGCCGCGGCGTTTCCGACTTTTCAGGCGATCAAGCTCAGTTGCAGGCCGCGACGCTGCCCGCGGCAACGCCCGTGCAGACTTCGTCCTTCTTGATCCAGCCGGCGTCGATGACGAGGTTGAGATTGTCCTTGGTGATGGCCACCGGGGTCAGGAACAGCGACTTGACGGTGTTGCCGCCAGGCGTCGTGAAGTCCTTCACGCCGGCGATGTCGGTCATCTTCTTGCCGTCGGCGAGTTGCGAGGCGATCTCGGCGGCGTTCTTGCCGAGTTCGCGCGCGTCCTTCCACACCGACACGGTCTGGGTGCCGAGCGCGATGCGGTTGAGCGCGGCGTGGTCGCCGTCCTGGCCGGAGACCGGCACGGTGCCGGCGAGCCCCTGCGCCGTCAGCGCCGCGACGACGCCGCCGGCGGTGCCGTCATTGGCGGCGACCACGGCGTCCACCTTGTTGTCGTTGGCGGTGAGGAACTGTTCCATGTTCTTCTGGGCGTTGGCGGGCAGCCAGCCGTCCGTATAGGCTTCGCCGACATTCTTGATCTTGCCGCTGTCTATGGCCGTCTTCAGCAATTCCATCGAGCCCGAGAACAGGAAGTCGGCATTCGGATCGGCGCCGGAGCCCTTGATGAAGACGTAATTGCCCTCAGGCTTCACCTTGAACACTTCGCGGGCCTGCATGCGGCCAACTTCCTTGTTGTCGAAGGTCAGGTAGAAGACGTCCTTGTTCTCGATCAGGCGGTCATAGCCGACGACCGGAATGCCCTCGTCGAGCGCCTTCTGTACCGCCGGGCCGATGGCCGACGCGTCCTGCGCCAGGATGATCAGCGAATTGGCACCCTGCGAAATCAGGCTCTCGACATCGGTCAGCTGCTTGCCGGGATTGGACTGCGCATCGGCGGAAATGTACTTGTCGCCCGCGGCCTCGATCGCCTTCTTCATGGCCGCCTCGTCGGTCTTCCAGCGCTCCTCCTGGAAGTTGGACCACGACACGCCGATGACCTTGTCCTTTGCCTGCGCGACCGACGCCAGCGTCAGCGACATGGCGACACCCGCCAGAATGGCGACTGTGAATCTCTTCATGATATCCTCCCTGCGCCCGCGTGTGGCGCGACCAAACTGGCCCTAAGGCCGGCACAAAGGCCCTAATTTTTTCGAGCCTCGAAAAAACACTGGTCCATCGCCGGAACACTGTCAACATCGATTCTGACGGATTTTGAGGTGCCGGAAGCCTTTTTTCGAGCCCCGCAATAAATAAATGACAGCCCCAGCCGCTTCTGCCAGTATTCGACCCGTGCCGGAGGTGTTCGAGGGGGCGTCAAGAACCGCGGCGACGGGGAGGGAAATCATGTCGGTCGGAATCCGCCACGACGATCTGCGCCGGCGCAACCGCGCAATGGTGATTGGAGCCGTGCGCCGGGGTGGCCAGCCCTCGCGCACTGAGATCGCCGCCACCACCGCCCTGAGCCACTCGACCATATCGGCGATATCAGCCGACCTGATCGGCGAAGGTATCCTGAGCGAAGGCAAGCCGAACGAGGCCGGCTCACTGAAACGCGGCCGGCCGCAGGTGGGCCTTTGTCTCAACCCCGAGGCCGCGGCGGTCATGACCGTGGTGCTGTCGCTGAATTTCCTCTCCGTCGCCGTCATCGACTACGCCGGCCAGGTGATATCGGAGGAGCAGCGCCGGCTGGACACGCTGACCATGTCGCGCGAGGCGCTGATCGGCGAATGCGTGGCCATCGTCCGGCGCCGCCTCGAGGATCCCGACCTCGATGTCGCCAGCATTGCCCGCATCGCGCTGGCGATCCAGGGCATCACCGACACCGAGGCGCGCGCCATGCTGTGGTCGCCGATCACGCCGCAGACGGACATTGCCTTCGCCGATATACTCGAAGCCGAATTCGGCATCCCCGCCACCATGGAGAACGACTGCAACATGATGGCTGTGGCGCTGCGCTGGCGCGACCCCGAGCGCTACCGCGACGACTTCATCGCCATCCTGCTCTCGCACGGCATCGGCATGGGCCTAGTGCTGAAGGGCGAGCTGTTCACCGGCACCCATTCCTCAGGCGGCGAGTTCGGCCACATGATCCATCGCCCCGGCGGCGCGCTCTGCCGCTGCGGGCGGCGCGGCTGCGTCGAGGCCTATGCCGGCAACTATGCCATCTGGCGTAATGCAGGACAGATGGGTGAGGACGCCAAACCGGTCGACGTCAGCGACGCCGACATGCGCGCATTGGCGGCCACGGCGCGCGAAAGAGACGGACCGGAGCGCGAGGCCTATCGCAAGGCCGGCGAGGCGCTGGGCTATGGCCTTGGCAGCTTGTTCGCGCTGATCGATCCGGCGCCGGTTGCGATGGTCGGCGTCAGCGCCGCCGCCTTCGATCTGATCGAGCCGGCCTTGCGTGAGGCCATCGCCCAGACCGCCGGCGGCCAGCATTCGACGTCGATTTCCTTCGATACAGAGCCGAACGAATTGCCGCTGATCCGCGAGGGCTGCGCCATGCGCGCGCTCACCTTCGTCGACCAGGAGATCTTCGCGCCGGGCGTGCAGGTGAGATCCGGCAAGAACGTGGCCTGATCTCAATCCTCGCGGATTGCGTAGCCCGCGCCACGGATGGTGCGTATCACATCGGGCATGCGGCCATTGTTGACCGCCTTGCGCAGGCGGCCGACATGCACATCCACGGTGCGCTCGTCGATGTAGATCGTCTCGCCCCAGACATTGTCGAGCAACTGGCTGCGCGAGAACACGCGGCCGGGATGGCGCATCATGAATTCGAGCAGCCGGAACTCGGTCGGTCCGAGCCGGATCTCGCTCTTCTTGCGATAGACCCGGTGCGATTCGCGGTCGAGCACGATGTCACCGACCTTGAGCACGCTGGACAGCACTTCCGGCTTGGCGCGGCGCAGCAGCGCCTTGACCCGGGCCATGAATTCCGGCGTCGAGAACGGCTTGACCAGATAGTCGTCGGCGCCGGTCGAGAGGCCGCGCACGCGGTCGCTCTCCTCGCCGCGCGCCGTCAGCATGATGATCGGCAATCGCTCCGTCTCGGGCCGCATGCGCAGGCGCCGACAGAGTTCGATGCCGGAAACCGCCGGCACCATCCAGTCGAGCACCAGGAGGTCGGGCACGTTTTCCTGGAGGCGTATCTCGGCTTCGTCGCCGCGTGTCACCACCTCGACCTGGTAACCCTCGGACTCCAGGTTGTAGCGGAGGAGCACGCCCAGCGGCTCCTCGTCCTCCACCACCATGATGCGTGGCGCGATCATCGATCGATCATCCCTGCCGTCAAGCCGCCGGCACCGACATCGCCGTCTCGTCCTGCTTCGGACGGTTGGCGGGCAGTTGCGTGCCGGTCAGCACATAATACGCATTCTCGGCGATGTTGGTCACATGGTCGCCGATGCGTTCGAGATTCTTGGCGGAGAACAAAAGATGCGTGCAAGCCGTGATGTTGCGGGGATCCTCCATCATGTAGGTCAGGAGTTCGCGGAAGACCGAAGTGTATTTGACGTCGATGCGTTCGTCGTCATTCCTGAGCTTGGCGAGGGCGGCGGCATCGCCGGCCGCATATTCCTCGACGACGCCCTGCACCTGGATCAGCACCAGCTGCGCCATGGAGTCGATGGAATGCGACAGGTCGCGCGGCGTGGCGGTGAGGCCGACCGAGCCGACGCGCTTGGCGATGTTCTTGGCAAGGTCGCCGATGCGTTCGAGATCGCCCGCCATGCGGATCGAGCCGACGACATGACGCAGATCGTCGGCCATCGGCTGGCGCTTGGCGATCAGGGTGATGGCGCGATCATCGAGTTCGCGCTGGCGCGCGTCCATGATGGCGTCGTCGGAGACCACGCGCTGTGCCAGCGCGTTGTCGGAATTCAGCAGCGCCTTGGTGGCGCCGCCGACCATCGTGCCGGCGAGATCGCCCATGTCGCTGATCAGCCTGCTGATCTGTCCGAGATCCTCGTCGAAGGCTGCGACTGTGTGTTCGGCCATGATCCTGGTCCTCGTATGCGTGAGATCAGCCGAAGCGGCCGGTGATGTAGTCCTGCGTGCGCTTCTCGCGAGGCGACGTGAAGATTTTCTCGGTTTTGTCGAATTCGACCAGCTCGCCCAGATACATGAAAGCCGTCTGCTTCGACACGCGCGCGGCCTGCTGCATGTTGTGGGTGACGATGACGATCGTGTAGTCGGCCTGCAACTCGTCGATCAATTCCTCGATCTTGGCGGTCGACAATGGGTCGAGCGCCGAGGCCGGTTCGTCGAGCAGGATGACCTCCGGCTTGACCGCCACGGTGCGGGCGATGCAAAGCCGCTGCTGCTGGCCGCCCGACAGGCTGAGGCCGCTGGCATTGAGCTTGTCCTTGACCTCGTTCCACAGCGCGGCGCGTTTCAACGCCTGCTCGACACGGCCGTCCATCTCGGCCTTGCCGATCTTCTCATAGAGCCGGACGCCGAACGCGATATTCTCATAGATCGACATCGGGAACGGCGTCGGCTTCTGGAACACCATGCCGATCTTGGTGCGCAACAGGTTGAGGTCCTGCGAGCGGTCGAGAACGTTCTGGCCGTCGAGCAGCACCTGACCCTCGGCGGTCTGCTTGGGGTAGAGCTCGTAGATGCGGTTGAAGACGCGCAGCAGCGTCGACTTTCCGCAACCCGACGGTCCGATGAAGGCCGTCACGCTGCGCTCGGGCAGCGACAAGGTGATGTCTTTCAGCGCCTTCGACTGGCCGTAGTAGAAATTGAGGTTCTTGACCTCGATCTTCGCCTTGGCGGCTGCCTCTGTCGCAATCGTCATGTCTGGAGACAACATCTGGCTCATTTGTCCTCTCTGCGTCCGGTCAGGCTGCGCGCAAAGATGCTGAGCGCGAGAACCGTCAATGTGATTATGAGTGCGCCGGTCCACGCCAGTTGCTGCCACTCCTCGTAAGGGCTGAGAGCGAACTGGAAGATGGTCACCGGCAGGCTGGCCATCGGCGCATTGAGATTGCTCGACCAGAACTGGTTGTTGAGCGCTGTGAAGAGTAGCGGCGCCGTCTCGCCGGAAATGCGGGCAATGGCCAGCAATATGCCGGTGACGATGCCGGACATCGCCGCGCGGTAGGCCACCGAACGAATCACCACCCAGCGCGGCGCGCCAATCGCCGTGCCGGCCTCGCGCAAAGCGTTCGGCACAAGGTTGAGCATGTCCTCGGTGGTACGCACCACGACGGGAATGACCAGGATGGCCAGTGCCACGGCACCGGCGATGGCCGAGAAATGCCCCATCGGCCGCACCATCAATTCGTAGACGAACAGGCCGATGATGATTGAGGGCGCCGACAGCAGGATGTCGTTGATAAAGCGCACCACGGTGGTGAGCTTCGAAAAGCGGCCATATTCGGCCATGTAGGTGCCGGCCAGCACGCCGATCGGCGTGCCGACGACGATGCCGATAATGGTCATCACGATGCTGCCGTAGATGGCGTTGAGCAGGCCACCGGCATCACCGGGCGGCGGGGTCATTTCCGTGAACACTGAGAGCGAAACGCCCGACAGGCCCTTATAGAGCAGCGCGCCGAGGATCAGTGCCAGCCAGGCAAGGCCGATGCCGGCGGCGATGACGCAGAGCGTCATCATCACACCGTTCTTGCGCTTGCGGCTCTGGTGAAGCGATGCGGCTGTCGACATCGGTCAGACTCCGGTACGGGCATCGATGCGCATCAGCATGTAGCGGGCGATGGCAAGGATGAGGAAGGTGATGACGAACAGGATCAGACCGAGCGCCACCAACGAGGAGGTGTAGAGATCGCCGACGGCTTCGGTGAATTCGTTGGCGATGGTTGCCGAGATCGTCGTTGCCGGCGCGAACAGCGAGGCGCTGATCCGGTGGGCGTTGCCGATGACGAAGGTGACCGCCATGGTTTCACCGAGTGCACGGCCGAGCGCAAGCATGACGCCGCCCATGATGCCGATGCGGGTGTAGGGGATGACGACGCGGCGTGTCACTTCCCAGGTCGTGCAGCCAATGCCGTAGGCGGACTCCTTCAGCACCGGCGGCACCGTGTCGAACACATCCTTGGTGATCGAGGTGATGAAGGGCAGCACCATGATGGCGAGAATCAGCGACGAGGTCAGCAGGCCGATGCCGTAGGGCGGACCGGCAAACAGGCTGCTAAGGCCGGGAATGCCATGGAACACGCTGATGATGAATGGTTGCACTGTCGTCTGCAGGAACGGTGCCAGCACGAAAAGGCCCCAGATGCCGTAGATGATCGAGGGGATCCCGGCCAGCAGTTCCACGGCCATGCCGATCGGGCGCCGAAGCGGGCGCGGGCAAAGCTCGGTGAGAAAAATGGCGATGCCGATGCCGAGCGGCACGGCGATCAGGATGGCGATGGCCGATGTGATGATGGTGCCATAGATGGGCGCCAAGGCGCCGAATTTCTCGGTGACGGGATTCCAGCTCTCGGTGGTCAGAAAGGAGAAGCCGAAGGTCGACAGGGCCTGCCAGGAACCGGCGAACAATGAGATGGCGACGCCGCCGAGCAGCACCAGCACGAGAATGGCGGCGGCGCGGGTCAGCCCATGGAAGATCGAATCGGTCAACGCGAACCGTCTGACGGTGGCGTCACGTGAACCTCGAACGGCTGGCAAGGCTTCCTGGGCTGCGCTCATGTCAAGCTCGGCTCTTTGTGTTGAATGAAAAGGAGCGCCGCGGGGCGGCGCTCCTCCAGAAAGATATTACTCGCCGGCGTAGACAGGCTTGCCGCCGGCCTGGATGTCGGCCTTCCACGAAGCCTTGATCAGGTCGACGACGCTGTCGGGGATCGACACGTAGTCGAGCGCCTTGGCGGTTTCCTTGCCGTCCTTGTAGGCCCAGGCAAAGAACTTGAGCGCTTCGCCGGTGGCCGCGGCATCGTCCGGGGTCTTGTGGATCAGCACCCAGGTCGAGGCAGCGATCGGCCAGGTGGCGTCGCCGGGCTCGTTGGTGATGATGACGTTGAAGTTCTTGGCGCCCTTGAAGTCGGCGTTCGAAGCAGCCGCGCCGAAGGATTCGAGCGACGGCTCGACGACCTTGCCAGCGGCGTTCAGCATCTTGGAGTAGGAGAGATTGTTCTGCTTGGCATAGGCATATTCGACGTAGCCGATGCCGCCGTCGGTCTGCTTGACGGTGTTGGCAACGCCTTCGCTGCCCTTGGCGCCGACGCCGGTCGGCCATTCGACGGCCGTATCCGAGCCGACCTTGTCCTTCCAGTCGGGCGAGAGCTTCACGAGGTAGTCAGTGAAGTTGAAGGTCGTGCCCGAGCCGTCCGAACGATGAACGACGGCGATAGCGGTCGACGGCAGCTTAAGGTCCGGGTTCAGGGCCTTGATCGCGGCATCGTCCCATGTGGTGATCGCGCCGAGATAGATCTGGGCCAGCGTCTTGCCGTCGAGGACGAGTTCGCCCGGCTTGATGCCCGTGAGGTTGACGATCGGCACGATGCCGCCCATCACCATCGGGAACTGCACGAGGCCGTTCTTTTCCAGATCGGCGTCGGACATCGGCTTGTCGGTGGCGCCGAAGGTCACGGTCTTGGCGATGACCTGCTTGATGCCGCCGCCCGAGCCGATCGACTGATAGTTGAGGCCGATGCCGGTATCCTTCTTGTAGGTGTCGGCCCATTTGGCGAACACCGGATAGATGAAGGTCGAGCCGGCGCCGGAAAGGTCAGCTGCCATTGCTGCGGAAAGGGTGAGGGTGGACGCCGCAGCCATTGCAATCGCAACGGCCGCCGAGCGGATGAAATGTCTCATGTGGCCTGCTCCTGTTCGGAAGATGGTCTCTCGGCGCCACTTCTTGCCGGCGCCCGCTGAGGCCAATAGCCTTCGATTATAACAGTCGCATGACAGTTTCATGTCAGCCCGGTAACGCGTTGCCGGTAACGCGAAAGACGCTGATCTCGGGCGCTCGCGGCGCGGTCCGAGTTTGCCGCCGGAATCAGGGGCTTGAGCCGTTCGACGGCTGGAATCACCCCGGACTCGACCAGGCTTTTCCCAAATGAAGAAAATCCGGACGGGAGCGCGTTGCTCGCAGCCAGAGCGTGTCATGGCCGGGCCATCGCCAAAAACAGGTCCGTTGGGGTAGAGTGACACTGTTTCTTGCAGGCGGTCGCTGCTCCCGCCCGTAACTGAGAAGAGCGGAATTCGATTTCGCTATTGTTCCGGCTGGACACGGCCTTTGATATGGCGCGATCGCACCATAGTCATTGCACGCAGCGGTAGCAGCGAATCTCCGCTGATTCCTTGTTGCCTCCCCGGATCCTGCAATTCAGGCGACGCGGGCTCTATCCCGCGTTGCGGTGGACCTGACGGCCGGCGCCGACCCAGCGCTCGACCTTCTCGAGCAGGGCCCTGGGGCTGATCGGCTTGGGCAGATAGTCGTCCATGCCTGCCTCCAGGCAGCGCTCGCGGTCGCCCTTGAGCGCATGCGCGGTGACGCCGACGATCGGCACATGCGTGCCGGTCTCCTGCTCCAGCAGGCGGATCGCGGCCGTCGCTTCGAGACCGCTCATCTCCGGCATCGAGACGTCCATCAGGATCATGCACGGATTGAGCGTGCCGAAGGCGTCGAGCGCCTTGCGGCCATTGCCGACGATCTCGAAACCATAGCCGGTCTCGCCGAGGATTTGCGTGAACACCATCTGGTTCACCTCATTGTCCTCGGCTACCAGGATATCCAGCCTGTGCCCGCCGGCCGTCGCAGGCAGCCTGGGGCGAACCTGTGGCGGCTGCAATTGTGCGCGCTGCTCGGATGGTGCCAGGGGCGGCGGCCGGGACGCCTCGGGCGCCTCGCCCGCGAGCGGTTGAACGGCGTGGCCGCTGGTGGCGTGGCGATGGCGCTGGATGGTCGCGACCAGCGTTTCCAGGAGCACCGAGGAGCGCGCCGGCTTGATCAGCTGGGCGTCGATGCCAAGATCGCGGTAGCTGGTGTTGGCAAGCGACTGGTCGACCGATGTCAGCATGATGATCGGCGTGTCCGCGAGGCCCTCGGTGTTGCGCACGATACGCGCCATTTCGGCGCCGCTCATTTCAGGCATCTGGTAGTCGAGCACGACGCAGTCGACCGCCACGCCATAAGCTGCCGCGGCGATCAGCACCTTGAGACCTTCGGCGCCGCTTTCGGCCGCGCAGGAATCGAACGTCCACGAGGTCATCTGCTCGGTCAGGATGGCGCGGTTGACGGCGTTGTCGTCGACGATCAGCACGCGTGCGCCCGTCACGTCCACCGGCGTGATGCGCTGCCCGCTCTGCTGCCCGGCCCCTGGCAACGTTACGGTGAACCAGAAGGTTGACCCCTTGCCTTCGGCGCTCTCGACGCCAATGTCGCCGCCCATCAGGTCGACCAACCGCGAGGTGATGGCAAGGCCAAGCCCGGTGCCCTCGTGGCGCCTTGTCGAGGACGTATCGACCTGGCTGAATTTCTCGAACACCAGTTTCAGTTTTTCCTCGGGGATGCCTATGCCGGTATCGGTGACCGAGATCGTCAGCCTGGTTCCCGTTGGAACCCGTTCGCCGGTCACGTCGACCAGCACGTGGCCTTCATCGGTGAACTTCACCGCATTGCCGAGCAGGTTGGTGACGATTTGCCGGATGCGGCCGACATCCCCGATGAACAGGCTTTCGAGCCGCGGCTCGATGCGCACGATGAGCTCGAGATCCTTTTCCTTGGCCCGTGTCGACACCAACGTCGCCACGTCCTCGATCGCCTCGGCGAGATTGAAGGGCGCCGGGTCGAGCACCAGCTGGCCGGCATCGATCTTGGAGAAATCCAGGATGTCGTTGATGATGGTCAACAGCGCGTTGCCCGATTTGACGATGATGTCGGTGAATGTCTTCTGCTTCGGATCGAGATTGGATTTGGCCAGGAGTTCAGCCATGCCCAGCACGCCGTTCATCGGCGTGCGGATCTCGTGGCTCATATTGGCGAGGAACTCCGACTTGGCGCGGTCGGCGAGCACGGCGCGCCGGCGCGCCTCGCTGAGCTCTGCCTCGCGCTGCTTGAGTTCCGTAATATCTGTGGTCGAACCGATCAGGTAGAGCGAACCGTCAGAGGCGATCATTGCGCCCTTGCGGGCGAACTGATGCCTGACGCTGCCGTCTGGAAGGCGCACCGTCTCCTCGATCTCCTGGGTCTCGCCGGTACGCAGCACGGCGAGATCGCTGGCCACGAAGGCCTCGCCATCCGGCCCGAAGATCTCGACGTCGGTCTTGCCGATCGCCTCCTGCTTGCTGAAGCCGGTGAGATCGCACCAGCCCTTGTTGACATAGAATTGCCTGAGATCGGAGCGCTTGGCGTAGATCGACACCGGTACGTTGTCGATCAGGCTGCGGAACACCTCGTTCTCGCGCATGCTCTCTTCCAGAGCTTGCTCGCGCGCCTTGACATCGGTGATGTCGGTGCTGGAGCCGACCAGATGCACCGATCCGTCCGTGGCGACCAGGCGGCTCTTGCGCGTCATCAACTGCCGCACCGTTCCGTCACGATGAGTGACGGGCTCCTCGACCTCGCGCACATTGCCATTCGTCACGACATCGGTATCGTCCTGGCTGAAGCCCTCTGCTTCCTCGCCGCTGAACAGCTGACGGTCGGTCCGGCCGATGACGTCGTCCTTGGCGAGACCGGTCAGCGCGCACCAGGCCTTGTTGACGAATTCGATGCTCAGGTCCTGCGCCTTGATGAAGGCGGCTACCGGCAACTCGTCCATGACATGGCGGAAGAGATCGATCTGGCGCATCGAGTCATGAAGCGCCGCCTCGCGGCTCTTGAGGTCGGTGATGTCGACGCGCACCCCGATGAACGTGCCGTCGCCTGTGCGCATGTCGTAGACCTGGTACCAGCGGCCATCGGCATTGAGGCGCTCATAGGAGGAATTCGGCAGACGGTAACGCGCCAGGATGCCGTCAAGCCAGCGTTCGGAATCGCCTTCGTACAGGCTGTCGATCCCAGGATCGCCGCTCGAACGGAAATAACCCACCGAATGGCCGAACTCCAGCGCTTCGCGGAAGGTGCGGCCGGGCTGCCAGAAAGGCTTCAGCGCCGGCAATGTATCCTGCAGCCTGTGGTTGGCGAAGACGAACTTGTCGTCGCGGTCGTAGATGATGACCCCCGCCGGCAGCGATTCCAGCACGCTGGCGAGATGCTTGCGCGCATCTTCGGCTTCGGTCTCGCGCCGCTTCATGTCGGAGATGTCGAACAGAAAGCCGGCGACATAGTCGCGGCCGCTTGCCATGCGGACGCGGTTCTTCCTGACAATACGCGAACGGCTGGCGCCGCCGGCTTCGAAGCTTTCTTCCACTTCGTATTGCTGTCCGCCGGCCAGCACCTCGCGTTCGCTGCTTTCGAACAGCGCGACCTCGTCCGGCCCGAGGAAATCGCTTCCCGGCCTGCCAAGCATGGCTTGCGGCGCCTGCTTGAACAGCGCCGCGAAGGCCTCGTTGACGAAGACGAAGCGCAGATTGTCGTCCTTGACGAAGATCGGATCCTTGACCCCGTTGATTACTGCTTCCGCCAGCCGCGCCTTTTCCAGCGCTTCGGCAAGTTCGGCCTCGCGATCCTTCATGTCGGTGACATCGACATAGGAAATGAACCGCTTGCCGCCGGCCAGCGGCGCCATCGACGAGATCAGCGTCCTGCCGTCATTGCGCGGGAACTGCCTCGCTCCAGCTGTGCCGGCTCTGATTTCAGCCTCGCGTTCGGCGACATGCCGGTGCCATGTCGCGTCGTCCGAACCATACGGGTCGATGTCGCGGCTGGCTTCCATCAGATCGCGGAAGCTGCAGCCGGTCTCGGCGCGCCGGGCGTCGATCTGCCAGAAATCGTAAAAGGCGCGGTTGATGACCTCGGCACGCATGTCGGCATCGAGGACAAGAACACCGATCGGCATCTGATCGACCATGGTGCGGAGATTGGCGAAAGTCTCGGCTATCTTGGCGTTGGCATTCTCGATCTCGGCGTCCCGCCGCTTGACCTCGGTGACCTCATAGTAGGTCAGCAGGCGTTTGCCTCCCGACAGAGCCGTGACGGAGAACATCATGGTGCGCCCGTCGGTGTGGGCAAACTCCCGAGGTGCGACGGTGCCGGCCTTGATCTCTTCGATGCGCGTGGCGAGGTAGCGCTGCCATTGCTCTTCGTCGATGTCGCCATAGATGCCGTTGCGGCGATTGAGTTCCATCAGCAGGCTGAACGGCGCGCCTACCGTCACGGCCCCGTCCGGAATCCTGGAGAGATCGCGATAGGCCTTGTTGACGATGAGCGTATCGAGCCTGGCGTCCAGAAGCACGACGCCCATATGCATGGCATCCATCGTCCGCTCGAGATCGGCGAGATGCTGGACGGCATCGCCGCCAGCCGCCGGCTGCATGGCCTCGAAGGCGCTGGCCAGCGCGGTGACGTTGCGGCCCAGGCCGCGATAGCCGACGAATTTTCCCTCGCTGTCGAAACGCGGGAAGCCTGACGTCAGCACCCAGCGGCAGTCGGGGCGGCCCCCCTTCAGTTCGTAGACGAAGTCGCGGAACGGCCGGTGCGCCTGCAAATCCTCCAGATGCGCCGCCGCACCGCGGTTGCCCTTCAGGACCTGGTTGAGAAAATCGAAGCGGAACCGGCCAAGCACCATTGCCGGATCGATACCGGTTGCCGCCTGGTAATCTTGGGAAAGCCAGGAAAAGCGCAGCTCCGCGTCGGTTTCCCAAATCCAGTCCGAGCCCGCTTCGACGAGTTGGCGCAGCGCGGCGGCGCAATCCATGTCGACGCCGGATGGCCCATCGCCGCCATGCGCGGCTGCCTTGCCGGGCTTGCGCTTGCCGCGCACGCCGATTGCTTCGTCCGATTCCGCCATGCTGTCCCCACCCCGAAAATCAAGGCCGAACCCTCCCTCCGCGGTCCGTCGGCGGAATGTGCCGCAGAAGCATTAACGATCCGCTAACCTTAACGGCGCAACCGGCCTGTTCCTGCTGCGTTATTCCGTCCGGTTGTGGCGCGGAGCAAGGCCGCGCTATAAGCATGCACAGGGGTGTTGCTAATGTACGGACGGATAGGGCCTTTCTTGCTGGGCGTGGCGCTGCTTTTCGGCGGCTGCTCTCGCAGCTATGACGGCACGGTGGTTATTCCGCGGCCGCTCGACGCCAGGCGGATCTGGGACCGGCCGCCGCCCAATGTCGACTACCAGCCGCAGGTCGACAACAGCGCCTTTCCGGGTCCACCCCAGCCTCCTGGGCGGTTTTACGAGCGCAGGGTCGTTAAGCCTGCGCCTCACAGACGGTCTCAAACCAGGGCGACAACGTCCTCTCCTCCGTCATCGGGCCCCGAAAAACAATTGGCATGCAGGAACGTAAGCGCTCCCGGCCAAAGAGTTCGCATGGTTTGCGACTAATGCATAAAAACAAAGACCTAAAGCGCGGCGCCTGAATCCGCTTCGACGCGGCGTGCTTTGGAACGGTTCGGCTCTATAGCGTTGCCGCGCCCTTCCTCGGTTCCTTGGCGCCGAGCTTGTCGAGAGCAAGCCGAACCTGGCGCAGATCGTCCTGCCAGCCGTCATCGTCGCCCATCGGGCTCTCCGACGCCGCCCGCTGCAGCCCGCGCGCCTCGGATTCGATCTTGCGCAATTCGCCGATCTTCTGGTCGGTAGTCAGGGAGCCGTCTTCGACGATCTCCAGTACCCGCATTTCCCTGAACGTGGCCATGGCGCTCCTCCCTGCCTGATATCGACCACAACGCCGGGAAGCGGGCCCCTGTTCCGAAGACGGCCGTTCCCGCGAGAACACTCGTGGGTCATTCAGCCGGGAAAAAGGCGGGGCCGAGCACACGCACCGTCCGCTGGCCGGCCTCGATCGACTGGAGCTGGGCGGCCGTCGGCGGGCCGATGCGTCGAGCCTGCGATCAATCAGGCGTTACCGGTGTCCGGCACTGAAACCTTTGCCCGTACTGCTGCGTTGAGGCGCAAAGGAGAACGCGCGATGTCGATGCATTTCACCGTATCGGAGCTGACAAGAAACCTTTTTCACTCCCTCGGGCTGGATCACGGGCGTGCCCCACGGCCGCTCAACCCCGAGCAAAACCTGTTACTGGAGTGCTATCTGGCCGGGCAGATTCCGGAATCGGCCTGGAGCGACTACGTCTTCGAGACCCCGGATCTGGCACGGCATGCCGAAGCACGGCGCCTGAGCCATTGATCCGCGGCGATCGGGGGAAACGACACCCGACCCGGTTCTCCGGTTCGACGAACACCCGTGCCGATGCCCGGTCCATGGCAGGCGTTCTTTGGGCGTTACCGCTATTGCTTGGGCGAAACGAATTGCTGCGTGAACACGTTGCCGGCAATCCCTTGCGACAGCTCCGGCGATAAACTCAGCGGCGTGCAATTCTTCACCGCCGCTATTGCCGCATCGATGAACGCCTTACGTGCCTTGTCGTCGCCAGCCACCTTGGCGGCGGTTGGTCGCGGCGGCCCTATCAGAGTGCCGTCGCGCTTGAAACTGAAACTCAGGGTTACAGTCGAATCTCCGGCACCGGCAGGCGGTGTCCAGCAGGACTGGATCGCGGTCCCGACATCGTCCATGGTGTTGAGCGTTGCGGCAGATGCGCATCCGACACCTGCCGACATCACACCCGCAATCACCAGTTTTGCAACACGTTTCATCGCAAGCCCTCATCGTCACGACAGTCCGAACAACCCGCCGGACTGCTGGGATCGATGGTAGAGCCGACATGGGCAATGACAATATCCCTTGCCAAAAAGTTGTTCGAAGAAAGCCGACTGCGAAGCCGCCCTGGCGCCTGGCCGATGCGAGCCATGTAGCCCGAAAAAGCAAAAAGGCCGGCACAGAGCCGACCTTTCCTTTCCGCCTCGACAACTGCGCCAGTACATCCGTGGCCGCAGGCCGAAAGCGAATTGTCCCCAGTAGACAGGCTATTGGTAAACCAAACCTTAACCTGCCTGCCGTCCCCACCCGCAAGGCTAGGAATAGATGGCCGCGACGTCCATGATTGTCGCGATAGGACGGCCTACGCGACGGCCCTGAACTCGGTTTCTGGTATCGTTCCAAGCCCGGCACACTGCGCGCATATCATGGTCTTTCCCGGGCAACCGCTTTGATGTGTCCCGTGCGGGCAGCAATACCCTTTTGAGGCACGCCATCTCGAGCAGTCGAAAACCTTTCCACCGCCATGGCAGTGCGTGCATGTCGTCCCAACAGAGGCCATTCCAAACTCTACCCGACCAAAACCCGCGTTGCCGCGAAAGCTATCCCCGCACCGCAAGTATCAGAGATCGCAGTGCCTTCAAGCGTCGCGGCTTGACTTAAATTGGGTGGATTCGGGGTATGGGAAGCCCCGGGCTCTCGCAGGCTTTGCGCGCTCTTTCGAGGCATGCGGAGCCCATGCGGGACGGGTCCGAAACTGCAGGATTGCCTGTAGGTCAACGACAGGAACGTTGCCTGGTACGCCCAAGGGGAATCGAACCCCTGTTCCCGCCGTGAGAGGGCGGTGTCCTGACCGCTAGACGATGGGCGCGCTCAAGAAGGGGCCATATAGGCTGACGGCCGGGAAAAAGCAACTGGGGTTCGGCGGCTTTGCCGCATCGAATGAAAAGCCGCCCCGCGTTACCGTTTCGGCTGGATCAGGTCCCACAGATTGCCATGCAGATCGGCGAAAACCGCCACCGTGCCATAGGCTTCGTGACGCGGCGCCTCGCGGAATTCGACGCCCTTGTCCAGCATCGCTGCATGGTCGCCGGCAAAATCGTCGGTTTCGAGGAAGAGAAAAACCCGGCCGCCGGTCTGGTTGCCGATGCTTTTCCTCTGCGTCTCGTCGGACGCCTCGGCCAGCAGCAGCCTGGCGCCCTGCCCGTCGGGCGGCGCGACCGTGACCCACCGCTTGCCGCCGCCGAGATCGACATCCTCCGTCAGCGTAAAACCCAGCCGCTCGACATACCAGGCGATCGCCTCGTCATAGCTGGCGACGACCAGCGCCACTGTCGCGACACGACGATGTTCGGCGAAGCCGGTCATGTCCGTGGCAAATGTGTTTGCCGCATTGGCGCCGGCCTATTTGTTGCGGATCGCAAAACGGCCGATCAGGCGGCGCTCGGCGATATCGTAGACGAAGATCGCACGGCTGCCGTCGGCAAGCTCGGCGTCGATCGAAAGGCGGTTGCCCGACAGTGACTGACCGGCCACCCTGGCGCCAACCGGCAGCACGATGTCTCCGCTGAGCGGTTCGCCAGCGGGCACCTGGACGTCGCCGGCCAGCGGCGGGCTCACCGGCGTTGCCTTGCGTGATTTGTAGACAATCGCCGCGATCACCACCATAAGAGCCAGAAAGAGCAGGCCGAGATTGATGGCCATGAAGCGGATGAGCTTGCCGCGCAGCTTGTCGACTTCGGGGGCGAGCGGCTTTTCCTGCTCTTCATCGGCATCGGGCCGGGCCATGGCAAACATTCCGGAATGGTTTTTCGATGAGCGCTCATAGCGAAGAGGCCTCCGAATTGATAGAGGACCTGTTGATAGAGGCCGCGCCCACCTTGCTGGTCGCCGGCGCGGATGCGGCCGGCCAACGGCTCGATCAGTGGCTGGCGGCAGCCCTTGGCCCGGACATGTCACGCAGTCGCGTGCAGATGCTGATCAGGCAAGGCGCCGTCGTCATCGACGGCAAGCCGGTCGACGAAACCAAGCGCAAGATGCGCGCGGGCGAAAATGTGTCCGTAGCCATGCCGGAACCGGAGCCGGCGCAGCCGCAGGGCGAGAACATTGCGCTCGACGTGCTCTACGAAGACGACGAGTTGATCGTCATCAACAAGCCGGCGGGGCTCGTCGTGCACCCCGGCGCCGGCAATTGGACCGGCACGCTGGTCAATGCGCTGATTCATCATTGCGGCGACAGCCTGTCTGGCATTGGCGGGGTGCGCCGCCCGGGCATCGTCCACCGCCTCGACAAGGAGACCAGCGGCGTCATGGTGGTCGCCAAGACCGACCGTGCCCACAAGGCTCTGTCGGAGGCGTTCGCCGACCACGGCCTGACCGGCGATCTCGAGCGCGCCTACCTGGCGCTGGTCTGGGGCATACCGCAGAGGCCGACCGGAACGATCGATGCACCGCTTGGCCGCGCCTCCGACCGGGTTCGCCGCGCCGTGGTGCCGGAAGGCCGCGACGACGCACGCCACGCGGTCACCCGTTTTGCCGTGCAGGAGCGTTTCGGCGAGGGCCAGCGGGAATTCGCTGCCGCTAGCCTCGTCGAATGCCGGCTGGAAACCGGTCGCACCCACCAGATCCGCGTCCACATGGCCCATATCGGCCATCCCGTGATTGGCGACCCGGACTACGGGCTAGCCTTCCGCACCAAGGCCAATCGGCTGCCCGAACCGCTGAAACGCCAGGTCGAGGCATTTTCCCGGCAAGCTTTGCATGCATGGCTCCTTGCATTTCGGCACCCGACTACCCATCTAACGATGAGGTTCGAGGCGCCGTTACCGGGGGACATGGAGGAACTCGTCGGCGGCTTTCGCAAGCTCTGAACCTGCCATCAAAAAACCTGAGTGGCATTGTTCACTTCAGCGTGACACACTGTTTCGTGTTGAACAAATGCCTGTCTTTTCTGGTTTGTTCCTGTATAAGATCTGTTGTCGCGAGCGAGCCTTTTGGTGTTCGCGTCACATGCCTGCCGCGTTTCGGGGGCATCACTCCAATAGAGAGGGGGCGCTATCATGGCCCAGTCATTACCCAGTATCGTTTCCGGTGAAGGCGGCCTCAGCCGCTATCTGGAAGAAATCCGCCGCTTTCCCATGCTTCAGCCGCAGGAAGAGTACATGCTCGCCAAGCGTTACGCCGAGCATGAAGACACCACGGCCGCGCACAAGCTCGTCACCAGCCATTTGAGGCTCGTCGCCAAGATCGCCATGGGCTATCGCGGCTATGGCCTGCCGATCGGCGAAGTGATCTCGGAAGGCAATGTCGGCCTCATGCAGGCCGTCAAGAAATTCGAACCCGAGCGCGGTTTCCGCCTCGCCACCTACGCCATGTGGTGGATCAAGGCCTCGATCCAGGAATACATCCTGCGCTCGTGGAGCCTGGTCAAGATGGGCACGACCGCCAACCAGAAGCGTCTGTTCTTCAATCTCCGCAAGGTGAAGGGCAAGATCCAGGCGCTGGACGATGGCGACCTCAAGCCCGACCAGATCGCCGAGATCGCCACGCGGCTGAACGTTTCCGAGGCCGAAGTGGTGTCGATGAACCGCCGTCTGTCCGGCGACGCGTCACTCAACGCGCCGATCCGGGCGACGGAAGGCGAGTCCGGCGAATGGCAGGACTGGCTAGTCGACGACCACGAAAGCCAGGAAGAGATGCTGATCGAGCAGGACGAGCTGGAAAACCGGCGCGGCATGCTGTCGGGCGCTCTGGCCGTGCTCAACGATCGCGAGCGGCGCATCTTCGAGGCGCGCCGCCTCGCCGAGGAGCCGCTGACGCTCGAGGAACTGTCGGCCGAGTTCGACATCAGCCGCGAGCGCGTGCGGCAGATCGAGGTACGCGCCTTCGAGAAGGTGCAGGATGCGGTCAAGGCCGCCGCCAAGCGCCAGATGCAGGCGCTACGCACCATCGAGGCACAGCCGGCGGCTTAAAGCCGGCTTCGGCCTAGAAATAGCAGGGCGGCGTCAGGAAACTGGCGCCGCCCTTTTTGTACGCCGTAGCCGGGCCACGGTTGCCTCAAAGCGAATCCAGCGGAAATTTGAGGTAGCGCCGACCATTGGCTTCCGGCTCTGGCAGCCGCCCCCCATTGATGTTGACCTGCAGCGCATGCAGGATCAGCCGCGGCATCGGCAATGTGCGATCGCGCGCCTCGCGTAGCGCGACGAACTCGGCCTCTGTACGCGCGGCGACAAGATGGATGTTGGTCGCCTTCTGCGCCGCGACCGTGCTTTCCCACATCGGTTCGCGCCCGCCGGCCTGGTAATCATGGCCGACGAACAGCCGGGTTTCCTCCGGCAAGGCCAGGATGCCCTGGATCGAGCGCCACAACCGCGCGGCGCTTCCACCGGGAAAATCCGTTCTTGCCGTGCCGCTGTCGGGCATGAACAGGGTGTCGTGGATGAAGCCGGCGTCACCGATCACATAGGTGATCGATGCCAATGTATGTCCAGGCGAGAACAGCACCTTGACCGGAAGGGTTCCGATCCGGAAGGTCTCGCCCTCGGCGAACAGCCTGTCCCATTGTGAGCCGTCAGCCGGAAGGTCCGGCCAGTTATAGATCACCTTCCACAGTGCCTGGACGTCGACGACCCTGTCGCCGATGGCCATCGGCGCGCCGGTCCTCTGTTTCAGGTAATGCGCCGCCGAGAAATGGTCGGCGTGGGGATGGGTATCGAGGATCCACTCGAGCTCCAGCCCGTTTTCCCCAATGAAATCGAGCAAGCTATCCGCGCTCATCGTACTCGTCGCGCCGGATTTTTCATCGAAGTCGAGGATTGGATCGATAATGGCGCATCGCTTCGTCGCCAGGTCAGCGACGACATACTGGATGGCCCCGGTCGGCTTGTCATAAAAGCCGCTGACCAGCGGCTTCGCCAAAGTTATCTGCACGTCCGGCTTCCCCAGACCTAGCCGGCAGGAACGATTTTCTCCGCCGGAACCCACCGTGAGCATGGTTGTCCGCCCTGACGAACCAGTCAAGCATGACTTGGTTCGCAGGAGCGGAAAACGCCGGAAACCATTCCGGCGTGCTGGCTCAGGCGGAGGGCTGCTTGGTCTTCCTGAGATAGGGCAGGATGGTCTCGTAGGCGCCGAAGCGCTTGATCGCATCCTCGTTGGAAACGGCGGCGGTGATGATGACGTCCTCACCCTGTTTCCAGTTCGCCGGCGTCGCCACTTGATGCTTGGCGGTGAGTTGCATGGAATCGACCGCCCGCAGGATCTCGTCGAAGTTGCGCCCCGTGGTCATCGGATAGGTCAGCACAAGCTTGATCTTCTTGTCCGGCCCGATGACGTAGACCGAGCGCACGGTGGCGTTGTCGGCGGGTGTGCGGCCTTCCGAAGTTTCGCCGGCACCGCCTGGCAGCATGTCATAAAGCTTGGCGACCTTGAGGTCCTTGTCGCCGATCAGCGGGTAATGCACCGAATGGCCGGTCGCCGTCTTGATGTCGTCCTGCCATTTGCCATGGCTTTCGACCGGGTCGACCGAAATGCCGATGATCTTGACGTTGCGCTTCTTGAACTCGCCCTCGAGCCCGGCCATCGTGCCAAGCTCGGTCGTGCAGACCGGCGTGAAATTCTTCGGATGGCTGAACAGGATCGCCCAGCCGTCGCCGATCCAGTCATGGAATTTGATGGCTCCCTGCGTGGTCTCGGCGGTGAAGTCCGGCGCGATATCGTTGATACGAAGACTCATGACCTATCCCTACCCCTTGTGAATGTGGCCGGATCTTCGCCGCCCGGCGCCCGGCACCTGATCGTAGCACCGCAGCGCGACTGATTAAACGCTGGAGATGACGGCCATTCACTCGATGGGCAAAAATTTTTCCCCACACGCGGGATCAGGCCAAAAATACGTCGTGGTATCGGGCATGAGACAAGCGGCAGGGATCAGCGAAGACGCCTCAGGCCTTGTTGATTGCCAGCGTCGCCGACAAATCTTCCATACGCTGCGCCAGGGCGCCGAGCGCGCTGGTCAGCACGCTGTCGCTCTTGTCGGCCTTGGTCAGCGCCTCGTCGCGCGTCTTGCGCAAGGTCAGCACTTCGCTTTCCATGCCCTTGACGCGCTTCTGCAGCTCGGAAAGCTCGTCCATCACCATGATGCCGGCCATGACGGTCAGCCGCTGGTCGCCGATCTCGCCGAAGGAATCCTTCAGGTGCGAGACATAGCGGTCGAAACGCTCGGCGAGATCAATCAGATGCTCTTCCTGGCCCTCGTCGCAGGCCATGCGGTACTGCTTGCCGTCGATTGAAACCGTGACCTGTGCCATCGGGCCAGCTCCTATCTGTCCAACACGGCGCGGATGGTTTCCATCGCGGTCACCAGCCGTCGCGACACTTCCTTGTTGGCGTCTTCCAGCCGTTCGGCGCGCGCTTCGGAATTGTCGAGTTCCTGCGCCAATCGCGAGCGGTCGGCATTCATCCGCTGTACTTCGGCCTCGGCTTCCGAATAGTCGCGTTCATGCTCGAGCTTGGCCGCGACGGCGTTTTCCAGCCCTTCGATGGCCTTGCTCAGCCTGGCGATCACTTCCTTGAGCGTGGTTTCCCCGGTCATGGCTTCGTCCTGTGCCCTGCCCATCACCGAATCGTTCGCGTTCAGAACGCGTTATCCCGGAAACATTAGGCACCGGGTGAAGGCAACGTCAATAAAGCTCTCGCGACTGTCCCCCGCTAACGCTAAAGTAGGTCCACCGCCGACATCACAAGACCGGCAAATCTGCACCCGATTTGTTGACTAAAAGCCCGCGCCTGCTATGTGTCGCGCACCCTTTTCAAGGGCTCTCCCAAGCCCCCAAACCCCCACCCTGGAGGTACCATGACGTCGCGTGAACAACATGACCGGATGGCCAATGCGATCCGTTTTCTCTCCATGGATGCCGTCGAGAAGGCGAATTCCGGCCATCCCGGCCTGCCCATGGGCTGCGCCGACATTGCCACAGTGCTGTTCACCCGCTTCCTGAAATACGATCCCAAGGCCCCGCATTGGGCCGACCGTGACCGCTTCATCCTGTCGGCGGGCCATGGTTCGATGCTGCTCTATTCGTTGCTGCACCTGACCGGCTACGAAGACATGACCATCGACCAGATCAAGCACTTCCGCCAGTTGGGCTCGAAAACCGCCGGCCACCCCGAATATGGCCACGCCACCGGCATCGAGACCACGACCGGCCCGCTGGGCCAGGGCCTCGCCAATTCGGTCGGCTTCGCGCTCGGCGAGCGCATCATGAACGCCGCGTTCGGCAACGACCTTGTCGACCACTACACCTATGTGCTGGCCGGCGACGGCTGCCTGATGGAAGGTGTTTCCCAGGAAGCCATCGCCCTTGCCGGTCACCTCAAGCTCAACAAGCTGATTGTCTTCTGGGACAACAACAACATCTCGATCGACGGTCCGGTGTCGCTCGCCGACAACACCGACCAGGTCGCGCGCTTCCAGGCCTCCGGCTGGAACGCCAGCCACATCGACGGCACCGATCCGGAAGCGATCGCCTATGCCATCGAGGCCGCCCGCCATTCCGACAAGCCGACGATGATCGCCTGCAAGACGACCATCGGCTTCGGTGCTCCGACCAAGGCCGGCACCAACAAGGCGCACGGCTCGCCGCTCGGCCCAGACGAGATCGCTGGCGCGCGCAAGTTCTTCAACTGGGACTCGCCGCCCTTCGAGATCCCGGCTGACATTCTCGATGCCTGGCGCACCGCCGGCAAGGCCGGCGTCAAGGCGCGCACGGATTGGGAAGGCCGTCTGGCCAAGGCCGATCCGAAGCTGAAGGCCGAGTTCGAGCGCCGCACCAGTGGCAAGCTGCCGGCGAATTTCGACGCCGTCATCGCCGACTACAAGAAGAAGCTTTCAGCCGACAAGCCGAAGGTCGCGACCCGCAAATCGTCGGAAATGGCGCTGGAAGTCATCAATGGCGCGGTGCCGGAAACCATCGGCGGCTCGGCCGACCTGACCGGCTCCAATAACACCAAGACCAGCCAGACCAAGAACATCACGCCGGACGATTACGGCCAGCGCTATGTCCATTACGGCATCCGCGAACACGGCATGGCTGCCGCGATCAACGGCCTGACGCTGCATGGCGGCCTTATCGCCTATGGCGGCACCTTCCTGTGCTTCTCCGACTACGCCCGCCCCTCGATGCGGCTTGCCTCGCTGATGGGCATCCGCTCGATCTTCGTCATGACCCATGATTCCATCGGTCTGGGCGAAGACGGGCCGACCCACCAGCCGGTCGAGCACATGGCGGCCCTGCGCGCCATTCCCAACCACAATGTGTTCCGTCCGGCCGACGCGGTGGAAACCGCCGAATGCTGGCAGATCGCGCTCGAATCCGAAAAGACGCCGTCGACCCTGGCGCTGACCCGCCAGAACCTGCCGACGGTGCGCACCGCGTTCACAGAAAAGAACCTGAGCAGCCAAGGGGCCTATGAGCTCGCCGCCGCCAGCGGCGAGGCCGCCGTGACGATCTTCGCCACCGGTTCCGAGGTCGAGATCGCGCTTGGCGCACGCGACCTTCTGGAAAAACATGGCCATCCGACCCGTGTCGTCTCGGTGCCTTGCTTCGAACTGTTCGACAAGCAGACCGACGCCTATCGCAAGAAGACGATCGGCGACGCACCGATCAAGATGGCGATCGAGGCCGGCATCCGCCAGGGCTGGGATCATCTCATTGGCTCGGACGGCATCTTCATCGGCATGACCGGCTTCGGTGCGAGCGGTACGATCGAACAGCTTTATCCGCATTTCGGCATCACCGCCGAGGCGGCCGCCAAGGCGGCGGAAGCCCGCCTGCACGGCGGATGAGGCCCCGGCATGTCGCCCAAAAGTGTGTCGCGGTCTTGAGATAACGACATGCACGAAACAAAATACCCGGCGAGATCGCGTGAAAAGCGGTTTTGCCAGGCTGGCCCAACCTAATCGATTTAAATCCAGCCCGCTGCGGCTGGATTCTTTGCCCGTCCGCCGCTATGAAGCTGCGGATCAATCGTCTGCCCTCCAGCTCCCCGGGAGAGAAAAATGACTGTCAGAGTTGCCATCAACGGATTTGGCCGCATCGGCCGCAACATCCTGCGCGCCATCCATGAGTCCGGCCGCAAGGATATCGATGTCGTCGCCGTCAACGATCTCGGTCCGGTCGAGACCAACGCCCACCTGCTGCGCTTTGACAGCGTGCACGGCCGCTTTCCGCATGAAGTGTCGGTCGACGGCGACCAGATCAGCGTCGGCAAGGAGAAGTTCAAGGTCACCGCGATCAAGGATCCGACGCAGCTGCCGTGGAAGGAACTCGGCATCGACATTGCGCTCGAATGCACCGGCATCTTCACCGCCCGCGACAAGGCCGCCGCGCACCTGACCGCCGGCGCCAAGCGCGTGCTGGTCTCGGCGCCCGCCGACGGCGCTGACTTGACCGTCGTCTACGGCATCAACCACGACAAGCTGACCAAGGACCACATCGTCATCTCGAATGCGTCCTGCACCACCAACTGCCTGGCGCCGCTGGCGGCCGTCCTGCATGAGACGGTCGGCATCGAAAAGGGAATGATGACGACGATCCATTCCTACACGGGCGACCAGCCGACGCTGGACACCATGCACAAGGATCTCTACCGCGCCCGCGCCGCCGCCCTGTCGCAGATCCCGACCTCGACCGGTGCCGCCAAGGCGATCGGCCTCGTCCTGCCCGACCTCAAGGGCAAGCTCGACGGCATCTCGATCCGCGTGCCGACGCCGAACGTCTCGGTCGTCGACTTCAAGTTCATCGCCAAGCGCTCGACGACGGTGCAGGAAATCAACGAGGCGGTCATCGCCGCCTCCAACGGCAAGCTGAAGGGCATCCTCGGCGTCACCCATCACCCGAACGTGTCGATCGACTTCAACCACGATCCGCGCTCCTCGATCATGGCGCTCGACCAGACCAAGGTGATGGACGGCAACTTCGTTTCGGTGCTGTCCTGGTACGACAATGAATGGGGCTTTTCCAACCGCATGGGCGACACCGCGGTCGCTTTCGGCAAGACCATCGCCTGATCGAAGATCGATCTTCCCGACACTCGAAACGCCCGGCCTCGTCCGGGCGTTTTCATTTGCCGGAGCAGCAACGCGAAAATCGGCGGCGCCGGGCAAAAAACCACCCTCCCGCCTTGCACTGGTCACGCCTTCGCCCCACTCTGCCGTGAAGCCAGGAGGCAGAGGAATTCGAGGGGCAAATCACGGATGGAGCATGCGATCTATCTCGTTACGCTGGTCGGCACGGCGCTTGTTGTCGCCGCGGCGTTTTCGAGCCTGATCGCCTTTCGCTTCGGCGCTCCGCTCCTGCTCCTGTTTCTGTGCATCGGGCTCGCCACCGGAACCGACGGGCTCGGCATTCAGTTTGACAATGCCCGCATCGCTTATTTTGCCGGCTCACTGGCGCTCGCCGTCATCCTGTTCGATTCCGGTTTCGGCACGCCGCTCAACGCCCTGCGGCAGGCGGCAGGACCAGCCCTGTCGCTGGCGACCTTCGGCGTCCTTCTCACCACCGGCCTGTTCGGCGCCGCCGCCTACTACCTGCTCGACCTCAGCTGGCTGGAATCCTTCCTGCTTGGCGCAGCCGTCGCCTCGACCGACGCGGCGGCGGTGTTCTTCCTGCTGCGCGCCGGCGAGATCAATCTGCGCGAGCGCGTGCGCTCCACGCTTGAGGTGGAATCGGGCACCAATGATCCGATCGCCATCTTCCTGACCATCACGCTGGTCGAGATCATCGCCGCCCACGCCAACCCCGAAGCCAATGTCCTGGTCACCAATCTCATCCTCGGCTTCCTCATCAACATGGGGCTTGGCGCGATCGTCGGCGTGCTCGGTGGCCTCGCCATCGTGCGCCTTGTCGACCGGCTCAACCTCGACCATGGCCTGCTGCCGATCTTCGTGCTGACCCTGTCCTTGATGGTCTTTGCCGCCGCCGGTGCCATCGGCGGCTCCGGCTTCCTGGCGGTCTATATCGCCGGGCTCATCGCCGGCAATTCCGACATCCGCGCTGTCACCATCCTCAAGCGCTTCCAGGACGGCATGTCGTGGCTGGCGCAGATCATCATGTTCCTCATCCTCGGCCTGTTCGCGACGCCCTCGCAGTTCCCGGCGATCATGGTGCCTGCGATAGCGCTTGGCCTGTTCCTGATGTTCGTCGCCCGTCCTGTCGCGGTTTGGCTCTGCCTGGTCCCGTTCCGCCTGCCGCGTCCCGAAGTCGCCTTCGTCTCCTGGGTCGGCCTGCGCGGCGCCGTGTCCATCCTGCTCGCCATCACACCGCTGCTCGGCGGGCTGGAAAACGGCCGCACCATCTTCAACGCCGCCTTCATCATCGTTCTGGTGTCCCTGGTCATCCAGGGCTGGACCGTCGGCCCGCTGGCGCGGCGCCTCGGCCTAATCGTGCCGGCCCGGCTCGGACCGCTGGACAAGGTCGAACTGGAACTGCCCGGCTCCGCGCATCACGAACTCCTTGCCTATCGTGTGGCGCCGGGCAGTCCGGTGGCGCGCGGCGAACGCATCCCGCGCTGGGCGCGGCCCTCGCTGGTGCTGCGTGACGGCCGCTCGATGCGTTTCCAGGACATGGGCCGGCTCGCCGCCGGCGATCAAGTCTACATCTTCGTGCCCGATCGCTATCCCCGCCTGCTCGACAAGCTGTTCGCCAGCCGCGCCGTCGTCGATCCGGAAGATGCCGATTTCTTCGGCGCATTCGCCGTCGATCCGGCGCGATCCGCCGCCGAACTGGAAGCCGCCTATGCGCCCGGTCTCAGCGAGGCCGAGCAGAAACAGACCGTCGGTGCCTTGGTCACGGCGCGGCTCGGCGGCCATGCCGAATATGCGGACCGCGTGCTGCTTGGTCCGATCGAGCTGATTGTGCGCGACGTCGACGACAAGGGCAAAATCACCGGGCTCGGCCTGTCCTTCGAGCCGACCGCGCCGGTGGCGCGCGTACCTGTCTTCCTGAGCGCCGGCGAGATCGGCGACCGTCTCGCCGCCTTTATCCGCAGCTGGCGCAAGCCGGCTGAGGCGCGGGGGGCCACACAGGCGGATGACACCCCTGAGCCCCCGGTCGAGAAAGCGTCGGCCGAAAGCTGACGCGGGCGACCGTTCGCCCCCTGACATAGGCCGGGCGGTCTTCACGGACTATGTCCCCGTCCGCCTCAAAATTTCGCACCCGGCCCCAGCCAAGCCTTGCATCGTCATTGATGCGAGGTATGGTCCCGGCGATTTCAGACGAAAGGGAACCGGCATGGCTGTCTTCAAGACACTGGACGATATCGGCAACATCAGCGGCAAGCGCGTGCTGGTGCGCGTCGACCTCAACGTTCCCGTCGCTGAGGGCAAGGTCACCGACGCCACCCGCATTGAACGCATCGCGCCGACCATCGCCGAATTGTCCGGCAAGGGCGCCAAGGTCATCCTGCTCGCCCATTTCGGTCGGCCCAAGGATGGTCCCTCGCCTGAATTCTCGCTGGAGCCGATCGCCAGGGCGACGGCTGAGGTGCTCGGCCGTCCCGTTGGATTCGCCTCCGACTGCATCGGCGACACGGCAGGCAGCGCTGTCGCCGCAATGGACAAGGGCGACGTGCTGCTCCTGGAAAACACCCGCTTCTACAAGGCCGAAGAGAAGAACGATCCCGCTTTTACCGAACGGCTCGCCGCCAATGGCGACATCTTCGTCAACGATGCCTTTTCCGCCGCCCATCGCGCCCATTCGTCGACTGAAGGGCTGGCGCACCTCTTGCCCTCCTTCGCCGGCCGCACCATGCAGGCCGAACTCGAGGCGCTGGAGAAGGGCCTGGGCAACCCGGTCCGTCCGGTCGTTGCCATCGTCGGCGGCGCCAAGGTCTCGACGAAGATCGACCTGTTGATGAACCTGGTGAAGAAGGTCGATGCTCTCGTCATCGGCGGCGGCATGGCCAACACCTTCCTCGCCGCGCGCGGCACCGATGTCGGCAAGTCGCTGTGCGAGCACGACCTGGCTCCGACCGCCAAGCAGATCATGATCGAAGCGGCGGAGGCCGGCTGCGCCATCATCCTGCCGGTCGACGGCGTCGTGGCCAAGGAATTCAGGGCGGGTGCGGCCTGCGAGACCATCGCCATCTCCGACGTGCCGGCCGATGGCATGATCCTCGATGTCGGCGCCAAGACCGTGACGACGATCGGCGAGTGGATCGACCGCGCCGCGACGCTGGTCTGGAACGGACCGCTCGGCGCCTTCGAGATCGAGCCGTTCGATCACGCCACGGTGGCGGCGGCCAAGCATGCCGCGGCGCGCACAAAGGCGGGCAAGCTGGTTTCGGTCGCCGGCGGCGGCGATACCGTGGCTGCATTGAACCACGCCGGTGTCGCCGACGACTTCACCTATGTCTCGACCGCCGGCGGCGCCTTCCTGGAATGGATGGAAGGCAAGCCATTGCCCGGCGTGGACGTGCTGAAGCGCTGAGGGCACGACGGCCCACCGGCAATTCGATCAACTCGAAGGGAGCTGGCGGCAGCGCCGGCCACTTTCGCTCGATTCGAGCTTTCCGGCGTCATTCCTTTGGCGGTAGTGTCCTGCTGGCCGATACCAACCGGTTAGGAGAAGCATGATGAGCGAACGTCTCGAAGACATTGCCGCCGCGATTGTGGCCAACGGCAAGGGCCTGCTGGCCGCCGATGAAAGCTCCGGCACGATCAAGAAGCGCTTCGACGTCATCGGCGTCGAATCTACCCCCGACAGCCGCCGCGACTACCGCGAGATGATGTTCCGCGCCAAGGACGCGATGGCCAAATACATTTCCGGCGTCATCCTCTATGACGAGACCATTCGCCAGAAGGCCGCCGACGGCACGCCGCTGGTCGACATCATCAAGGCGGCGGGCGCAATTCCAGGCATCAAGGTCGATGCCGGCGCCAAGCCGCTGGCCGGCTTTCCCGGCGACACCATTACCGAAGGCCTCGACGGCTTGCGCGAGCGGCTTGCCGACTATTACAAGCTCGGCGCCCGCTTCGCCAAATGGCGCGCGGTGATCGACATCGACACCGGCAAGGGCGTGCCTTCGGTCAATTCGATCAACTCGAACACCCATGCGCTTGCCCGCTATGCCGCACTTTGCCAGGAGGCCGGCATCGTGCCGATCGTCGAGCCCGAAGTGCTGATGGACGGCGCTCACGACATCGACACTTGTTTTGAGGTCTCCAAGGCGACGCTGATAAAACTCTATGACGAGCTCCACGCTGCCGGTGTTGTCCTCGAAGGCACGATCCTGAAGCCCAACATGGTGCTTTCTGGCAAGAAGTCGGGCACGGTGGACAGTCCTGAGCAAGTCGCGGAGAAGACGATAAAGCTGTTCCGCGAGACGGTGCCGGCCGCGGTGCCGGGCATTGCCTTCCTCTCCGGCGGTCAGGAGGACGAGGAGGCGACCGCCAACCTCAATGCCATCAACGCCATCGGCCCGCATCCGTGGAAGCTGACCTTCTCCTATGGCCGCGCGCTGCAGGCCGCCCCGCAGAAGGCATGGAGCGGCAAGGCCTCGAACATCGCCGCCGGCCAGGCCGCCTTCACCCACCGCGCCCACATGAACCACCTGGCGGCACTTGGGAAATGGAAGGCGAGCCTGGAACAGGCTGCCTGAAGCCCCTGCTATCCGTCCCTTCGAACCCGGGCAGACGTGCCCGGGTTTTGTTTGGCGCACCGGCCTTGGGTCAAGGCATTCGAATTCTTATTTTCTCTGAGCATTCCTGACAGCGGCGATGTCGGGGCGAGCCCATCCCGTACGTCCTTGGGGTGCAGACAGGGAGAAGTTCATGCATCGCAACAAGGTCGTTTCGCGCGAAGAATGGTTCGAGGCTCATAAGGCACATCTGGCCCGCGAGAAGGAACTGACGCGGCTTCGCGAGCGCGTCGCGGCCGAGCGGCGCGAACTCCCCTGGTTGAAAATTCGCAAGGACTACGTCTTCGAGACCGAAAGGGGGCCGAAGAAACTTGCCGATCTGTTTGGCGCCAACAGCCAGCTGATCGTCTACCATTTCATGTTCGGGCCGGGCTGCGTGAACCATTGCGAAGGCTGCTCCTTTCTTGCCGATCATATCGACGGTGCCAACCAGCACCTCATGCACCACGACGTATCGCTGGTCGTGATCTCGCGCGCGCCGCTGGACGAGCTTGTAGCCTACAAGCAGCGCATGGGCTGGAAGTTCGACTGGGTGTCGTCCTATGCGTCTGATTTCAACTTCGATATGCAGGTTTCCTTCACCGACAGGCAGATCGCGGCTGGCGACACCACATACAATTTCGAGACCCGAGCCCGGACATCGAAGGAGCTTCCGGGCGCCAGCGTTTTCTACAGGGACGAGAACGGCGACATTTTCCTGACCTTCGTTTCGCGTGCCCGCGGCGGCGAACAACTGATCGGCGCCTACCACTATCTGGACCTGACGCCGAAGGGCCGCGATGAGACCGGCCTCTACCGCAACCTGATGGATTGGGTGCGGCTGCATGACGAATATGCAGGCGAGCCGCAAGCGGAGCGCGATTGCCACGATGGCTGACCAGCAAAAGTGCGGAGCGCCTTCGGAATTGCGTAAAACAAGCGGGTAGAGCGTTCGAGGCGATCCTGTTTTGGCCGGAGATGCTCGTTCACCTCTCTCGCGACATGCGTTAAATGCTGGTCGCAAACCAGTTCAATGGACCAGCGATGCGACGCTTTCCGACTTTCCTCACCTGGCTCGCCTTCCCGATCTATGTCTGGCAGGGCTTGGGTGTCCGCCGCCGCACCTCGCGCATGCTGCCGGCGCGGGGACCGGTCATGCACGAGATCTCAGGCCAGGCTCCGGCGATCTCGCTGTTGGTGCTGGGCGATTCCTCCGCCGCCTCGGTCGGCATCGGCAATTCCGAAAACGGGCTTGCCGCGCAGCTTGCCGTCATGATTGCGCAGCGCACCGGCGGCGCTGTGCGCTGGCGTGCCGCCGGCTTCAATTCGGCGACATCTGGTCAGATCCGCGACCATGTCCTGCCCAATCTGTCGGCTGATCCGTGGACGCATATCGTGCTCGCCATCGGCACCAACGACACCAAGAATTTTCATTCCGTGCCGCGCTTCAAGAAGGAGTTCGGCGGCCTCCTCTACGCGCTGCGCGCCAAATGGCCGGAGGCGCGCGTGGTATGGTCGCCGGTGCTGGAGTTCACGCGTGCACCAGCCATGCCATCGCTGCTCGGCAAGATCCTCGAGATCCGCGCCACCGCGATGAACCGGATGGGCGAGCGCCTCTGCCTGGAGCGCGGCGCGGTGCCGGCGCCGCGCCTGCCGATCACCAACCCCGAGGCCGGTTTTGCTTCCGACGGGTTTCATGCCTCGGAGGCCGGCTACCGGGCCTGGGCGGAACATCTCGTCGGCCCAGTGCTTGCCGGCTGAAGAGCGACCGCAGCTGTCGCCAGGCCTTATGTCAGGTGCCCGAGCACGGCCGCCAGTGAGATCGCCGCCATGGCGAGCAATGCCAATTTCCAGAAATCGCCGCGGCGCCTGAGCCCCGGCCAGCCGAGCGGCTTGATGAGCTGGATGACCATGAACCCGACGATGACAAGGGCGAGGAGTTTCGTCATGCTGCCTTTGACCAGCAACGCTTGCGCCTGTCAAAGCGGTTCGTTCGGTCTCCGGGGAAGAAAAGGCGCCGCGAACCCGAAGCGGAACGCGACGCACGCCTTGACCGCGCAGCAATCTACTTCAGCGGCTTGAGGCCAGCCTCGATCGATGCGCGTTTTGCCTCCAGGAACGGGGGCAGGGCAAGGCTTTCGCCCAGCGTCTCCAGCGGCTCGTCGGCTGTGAACCCTGGCCCGTCGGTGGCAATCTCGAACAGGATGCCGTTCGGCTCACGGAAATAGAGCGAGCGGAAGTAGTAGCGCTCGACCTCGCCGCTTGACGGCAGCCGGAATTCGGCCAGGCGCGCCGTCCACTGATGCAGCGTCTCCTCGTCCGGCGCCCTGAAGGCGACATGGTGAACCGCACCGGCGCCTTGCCTCGCGGGTGCCAGCCCGGGCTGCACGGCCACATGAAGCTCCGCCGCCGGCCCGCCCGCGCCCATTTCGAAGACGTGGACCTGGCCCTCGCCATCAGGCGAGGCATAGTCGCGGACCTTGCGCATGTTCATCACCCCGGCCAGCACCGCCTCGGTGTTGGTGATGTCGGGAACACTGATAACGATCGGCCCCAGTCCGCGGATCTGATGCTCGGCCGGCACCGGGCTTTGCGCCCAGGGATGGCTGCCGCCCTTGCCGCCATCGCTGACGAGCCGCAGGCGCTGGCCTTCGGGGTCCTCGAAATCCAGTGACTTGTAGCCGCCGATATCGGCAATCTCTCCTGTCACGATGCCCTCGCTGGCAAGGTGCTGCTTCCACCAGCCAAGGCTCTCCTGGCTGCCGACCCTGAGGCTGGTCCGCGCGATGCTGTGTGTGCCGCGCCGTTCGCGGCCGATCGGCCAGTCGAAGAAGGTGAGGTCGGTACCCGGCGTTGCCTCGCCGTCGGCATAAAAGAGGTGGTAGGCCGAGGTATCGTCCTGGTTCACTGTCTTCTTGACCAGCCGCAGCCCCAGCACCTTCGTGTAGAAGTGAAGATTGCCGGGCGCATTGGCGGTGATGGCGGTCAGGTGGTGAATTCCTGTCAGTTGCAAGCTCATGGTGGTCTCCCTGTTTTTGGGGAAGAATTTTCTCCTTTCATATCAGAACTCCGGTCACTTCGCTGAAGGCCGCCTATCCCGACAGTCCGTCGCCAAGCTATGAACAATACTGCCTCGATTAGCCCTGCCTTAGTGAACAATCCGCGCTCGCGTGACCCGTCACGACAAGAACGGAACAGTCGCCACACGACCTGCCATCCTCCTGACAGACTGCTGTCAGGAGGGGTGTGCGATAGTGTCTCCGGTTAGAGAGAGGAGATTGGTCATGAACGGTTTTACCATTCTGCGCGGCATGCAGCATTATGTCGGCAAGATCCGCACGATGCGCAACGAGATCCGGACCCAGCGGTTCATGAACGCGCTGCCCGCAGACATTCGCAAGGATATCGGCTGGCCGGACATGTATGCCGAGCGTCGCCATCACGGCAATTGAGACGAAATTTTCAACGCAGCGGTTGGATGCTCACGCGTCAGCACCCAGATATCAAGTCCGGCGCGCGAGGGATGGAGCGAGCTCATGCCCGATCAGAAGACAATCGGCTTTCTGTTCATCGAAGGTTTTGCCGACTGGGAATATGGGCTGCTGGCGGCCTCGGCGGTCGAATGGTTCGGCGCTCGCGCCGTGTCGCTGACGCCCGACGGCAAGCCGGTGACCGGAATCAGCGGTTTTAAGCTGATGCCAGACCGCTCGGCCAGCATCAATGAGAATACCGATCTCGATGCCGTGGCGGTCATCGGTTCCGACCACTGGGCGGACAAGGCGCCGCCGGATGCTGCCGAACTGCTGATGGCTGTCGCATCGCGCGGCGGTATCGTTGGTGGCATCTGTGCGGGAACGCTGGCGCTGGCCCGAGCCGGCATGTTCGAGAACGCCAGGCATACCAGCAATGGCCGTGACTGGATTAGCCGTCACGAGTCCGGCTATGCCGGCGACGGCAATTATCAGGATGTGCCACATGCCGTGGCCGACGGCAAAATCGTGTCCGCGCCAGGTTCGGCGCCCGGCACTTTCGCCCTTGCCTTCCTGCAGACGCTCTACCCGGAAAAAGGCAGCGAACTCGCGCGGATGCGGACGCTGTTCGCCAAGGAGTATGCTGAAGCCTCCTGACAGTATGCTGTCAGGAGGTGCGTGCGATGGTGGGACAATGCGCATGGCCGGCCGAGGACGATCGATGAAAAACTGGAACGACAGGCTGAACGCGCCTGGCATCAACGGCGTGAAGCCCACGCTGCGCACGGCCCTTGCCATCGAGCATGGCGCCGAAGTGACATGCCCGGTCACCATGGGCTATCATCTGCGCACGGTCGCCGAGGCTGCCAAGGAGGATCTCGAGCGCGGCATGACGCTCAGCGACGTCGCTCCCTTCTGGCGCGTTCTCGATGCGAAGACGCCGACAACGAGGAAACTGTCCTTCGGCGCGGAATTCGTCCCCGCGCAGCGCAAGCGCGAAGGGCTGAAGCCGTAATGCATGTCATGTGGAAGTGGATCCGGTCAGGGAGCCACGGCATGCATGGGAAAAACACTGGGGAAGCAAACGATGCGCCGCGCCGACAGGCTCTTTCAAATCGTGCAGCATCTGCGTGGTGGCCGCCTTGTCACCGCCCAGAAGCTCGGCACATGGCTCGAGGTTTCCGAGCGAACCATTTACCGCGACATAGCCGACCTGCAGTCGACCGGAGTGCCGATCGACGGCGAGGCTGGCGTTGGCTATATGATGAGGGAGGGTTTCGACCTTCCGCCGCTGATGTTCACGCGTGACGAGATCGTGGCGCTGGTAGCCGGCGCCCGCATGGTGCGCGCCTTTGGCGGCGCCGCCATGGCGCGGGCCGCCGACGAGGCACTGGTCAAGATCGGTGCCGTGCTGCCCGATGCCGAGAAAGACCGCATCGCCCGCATCGAGATCCACACGCCGATGTGGGTGGTCAGCGATGCCGCCCGCGAGGCGATCGACCTGATCGAGCGCGCGGTCGAAAAGCGCCAGGTGCTGACCATCGACTACTCGGACGAAGCCGGCCGCGGTACCGCGCGCGATATCAGGCCGCTCGGCCTGTGGTTCTGGGGCAAGGTGTGGACGCTGGTCGCCTGGTGCGAGATGCGCGATGATTTCCGCGCCTTCCGCATCGACCGCATTGCCTCCGTGGTCATCGCCGGCCGGATCTTCAAGCCGGAGCGCGGCAAGCAGCTTGCCGATTTTTACCGGGCGGTGGAGCGCAGCGAGGACTACGGCATGGCGCCCGACCGCGCGGCGCGAAGCTGAGACTTGCCGGGCCGCGCAAAATAGCCCGCTCGAAGCGGGCTATTTTGTTGCGTTGGCGAAAAGTCTATTCCTCGTCGTCCGTATCGGTGTCCTTCGACTTCAGCGCCGACAGCTTGGCGAAGACGGCGTTTGCATCGAGCTCCGCGTCCTCATCCTTCGGCTTCTCCGGTGCAGGCACCAACCGCTCGGTCAATGCCGCCGGCAGCAGCGTGTCGCCGACCGGCTGAGCCTGTTCGCGGCCGCGCGAGGCGCGGTTGACTTCCATGTCGAGGTCGATCTGCGAGGCGAGACCCAGCGTCACCGGGTCCATCGGCTGCAGATTGGCCGAATTCCAGTGCTTGCGTTCGCGGATCTGCTCGATCGTCGACTTGGTGGTGCCGACGAGGCGCGAAATCTGCGCGTCCTTCAGTTCGGGATGATTGCGCACCAGCCACAGGATGGCGTTCGGCCGGTCCTGACGTTTCGACAGCGGCGTATAGCGCGGACCCTTGCGCTTGGATTCGGGTACCCGCACCTTGGGGTCGGAAAGCTTCAGGCGCTGGTTCGGATCCTTCTCGGCGCGCGCGATCTCGTCGCGGGTCAGCTGGCCGGTCATGATCGGATCCATGCCCTTGATGCCTTGCGCTGATTCTCCGTCGGCGATCGCCTTGACCTCGAGCGGATGCAGCCCGCAGAACTGCGCGATCTGCTCAAAGGAAAGCGCGGTGTTGTCGACCAGCCAGACGGCGGTCGCCTTGGGCATAAGCAGCGTATTGGCCATGTGCAAATCCTTCTCGTTCGCCCGCGTTCCCGCGCGGGCGGTGGTTTAGAGCCACCAAAATGGGAAATTCGCGGCCTGTATAACTGCTCTCAGGTCGTTTCGCAACGTTTTTGGAAGAGCTGGGAACGACGTGGCCAACCAAGGCACGCGGTGGCGGCTAACGTTTGCCACGGCGGTCCAAACCCTGCCACCGCATTTGCCGCGGATCGCCATGGCATATCACGCCGAAGCCGAGATGAATCCAATCCCCCAAAGACAAAACCCGCCGGACAGGGTCCAGCGGGTTTGGAACCGGCGACGACAAGCGTCTGCGGCGGCTCTGCATTGCGACCCTGCCTTGCGGCGGGTCGCGCTTGCAATCAGATCGCCTGACGGGCGATCCGCTCGATGTCGCCGCGGTTGATGCCGAGGTCGCTGAGCTGACGGGCGTTGAGGCGGTTCAGTTCGCGAACGGTCTCGTTGTACATGCGCCAGTTACGGAAAGCACGGATCGGGTTCATGGTAGTCCTCCTGAATTGGGTTCGTTTCGATGATGCTCAAATAGTGATCATCGGGCGGGACTTGAACAGCCGATTTTGCATAGCAATGATGCAAATGCTGCATTGCACCATTAAGCTTCTGTTCATCTTGTAAGCAGGAGACAAGGGAGCTGGCCAGACCGTGTCGAGCCGGTCAGCCCAAGTCGAAAATGCCGACGCCCTAGCCGACGTCGAGCACGATCTTGCCGATATGCTCCCCCTCCTCCATCCGCTCATGCGCGCGCCATGCGTCGGTAAGCGGGTAGATCATGTCCATCACCGGTGCCACCTTGCGCGTGCCCAGCAGAGGCCACACCTGTGCCTCCAGCGCCGCCGCGATCGCCGCCTTGAATTCGACTGTGCGCGGCCTGAGCGTCGAGCCCGTATGGGTCAGCCGCTTGACCATGACCTTGGAAAAATCGGCACTGGCGACAGCACCTGCCTGAACCGCGATCTGCACGATCCGGCCCTCAACAGCGGCAGCCTCGTAGTTTCGCTGGACATAGTCGCCGCCGACCATGTCGAGGATGACGTTGGCGCCTCGGCCTTCGGTCGCCTCCTTGACCGCGGTGACGAAATCCTGCTCGCGGTAATTGATCGCACGGTCGGCACCGATCTTCAGGCAGGCGTCGCATTTCTCCTGGGATCCGGCGGTGGTGATCACATAAGCGCCGAAGGCCGAGGCGAGCTGGATCGCCGTGGTGCCGATGCCGGACGAGCCGCCATGGACGAGCAGTGTCTCAGCCTTCTTCAGGCCGCCGCGTTCGAACACATTGTGCCAGACGGTGAAATAGTTTTCCGGCACCGCCGCCGCTTCCGTGTGGGTGAAGCCCGCCGGCAGTGGCAGAACGCTGCCTGCATGAACCCTGACATATTCGGCATAGCCGCCGCCGGGCGTGAGCGCGCAGACCCTGTCCCCGATGCGCCAGCGCGATATCTGGTCGCCAAGAGCGGCCACTTCTCCCGACACCTCGAGGCCCGGCAGGTCCGATGCACCGGGCGGAGGCGGGTAGGCCCCCTTGCGCTGCTGCACGTCCGGCCGGTTGACGCCGGCGGCATGCACCTTGATCAGGATTTCGCCGGGGCCGGGCTGCGGTACGTCGCGCGTTTCCGGTTTCAGCACCCGTGGGCCACCCGGCTCCGAGATAACGATCGCCGTCATCCGTGCCGGAATTTTCTGTCCGCTCGCCATGAAGTTTTCCGTCTTTCCTCGCCGCACTCTTACCGGCTGTTTGCATCGACGCCCTTGCCCTATGTATGCTCATTGCCAAATCAGGCAAATGGCCAATCTGGTCTGGCGGAGGAGGAGCAGCCATGGCGATCTTCGACGACGAACCCAAGAAGAAGGCACGTCCGCACGAGATCGGGCAAGACCTGTCGCTGCTTTCCGTCGGTGAACTGTCCGAGCGCATCGGCATCCTGCGCGACGAGATCGCCCGGCTGGAGGCCGAACTCAAGACCAAGGACACCACCAAGTCGGCTGCCGAGGCGCTGTTCCGTCGCGGATAAGTTCGCTGAGGTAACCGCCCGCCGCCGAAAACCGAATGCGACTGCCTTCAAACCTGCGTCCCCGCCCAGTCCCCAGCCGGATCAAAAAATGCTCGCAGCCTACAGACCGATCCTTTCCCTGCTTCGCGGCACCGCCTTTCTTCTGGCTGCATCGGGACTGCACGGGCTGCTGCTGCCCTTGCGCGGCCAGGTGGAAGGGTTCTCGACCGCTTCGCTCGGCCTGATGGGCACGGCTTGGGCCGGCGGCTTCGTCACCGGCTGTTTCTTTGCGCCGCGCATCGTGCGCCGCGCCGGACATGTGCGCGCCTTCGGCGCCTTTGCCGCGTCCGGCGCGATCGTGGCACTGCTCACCGGCCTGATCATCGACGAGTATGTCTGGATCCTGCTGCGTGCCTTTACCGGCTTCACCATGGCCGGCGCCTTCATGGTCATCGAAAGCTGGCTGAACGAGAAAGCCACCAACGAGAACCGCGGCACCGTTTTCGGCCTTTACATGATGGTCACCTATGCCTCGATCATGGGCGGCCAGATGATCGTCGCCGGCGGCGACGTGAAATCGGCGTCGTTGTTCATGATCACCGGCATCCTGTTTTGCCTGTCACTGATCCCGACGGCCGTGTCGACCGCCTCGCATCCCAAGCCGCTGCAGGACGTCAAGCTCGACGTCAAGGGACTCTACGCCAACTCGCCGGTGTCGGCGATCGCTTGCCTTTTGATCGGCATCGCCAACGGCGCCTGGGGCACGCTCGGCGCCGTCTACGGCGCCCGCATCGGAATCTCCACCGCCGAGATCGCCTTGATGATGAGCCTGGTGGTCGTCGCCGGCGCCGCCATGCAACTTCCGGCCGGGCGCCTCTCCGACAAGACCGACCGGCGTTTCGTGCTGGCCGGTGCCGCCTTCGGCGCGGCGCTGTTTGCGCTGCTCATCTTCCTGTTCGAGCCGCGCTCGGCGGTCTTCGTCCTCGTCTTCACCGCCGCCTACGGCGCTTTCGCCTACACGCTCTATTCGATCGCCGTAGCGCATGCCAACGACCACGCCCGGTCGGAAGATTTCGTCAAGGTGTCGGGCGGGCTGCTGCTGCTTTACGGCTTCGGCACCATGATCGGGCCGTTGCTGGCCGCCGCCCTGATGGGCTGGATGCGCCCGGAGGGCCTGTTCCTGGCGACAGCCTTCGCGCATCTGTCGCTGGCCGGCTACACGCTGCTGCGCATCAGCCGCCGCGCGCCGGTGCCGATCGGAGATCGCGATGCCTTCAAGACGCAGCCGGCCGACCGCTCGGTGACCCCCGAAGCATTGCGGCTCGATCCGAGAAGAAAAGCAGAAGCAAACAGTTGAGATTTGAAAAACTTTGCCTCACAAATGAGGCATGATGTTTTCCGACGCCTTCATGGCGATCGCCGATCCCAATCGGCGCCATCTTCTGGAAGAACTTCGACGCGGTCCGAAGACCGTCAACGAATTGGCGGCCGGGCTGCCAGTCTCCCGCCCGGCGGTATCACAGCATCTGAAAGTGTTGCTCGACGCCGGACTGGTCAATGCCAAGGCTGAAGGGACGCGGCGTGTCTATACGGTGAGCAATGCCGGCTTCCTCAGACTCAACATCTGGCTCGATCAATTCTGGGAAGCCTGATCCTCTTCGGTCAGCGGCCACAACGATCAGGTTTCTATCCGCAAAAACTTGCCGAGAAGATCGAGCAACACCCCGGTCCCATGCTCGCGTGTGCCGGACGTGTCATGGCCATCCAGGAAAGCGCCCTGCTCGGTCAGCACCAGGCGCGTGCTCTTGTCTTCGGCAAAAAGTTCGATCGTGGCCAGCGACACCGAAATTCTGATATCGCCAAACAGCATGTCGTAGCTGTAGACGATGCGCTGGTCGGGCACGATATCCCAGTAAGTGGCGGTGTAGACGTGGATCGGCCCATCCTTCGGCCCTCCGGCATTGATCTCCTTGCCGCCGACGCGAAAGTCCAGTTCGTATCGGCTGGGCATCGGGTTGCCCGGATCGGTGAACCAGTGCCGCTTGGCGTCCGGATTGCTGAGCGCGAAAAAGACCTTCGATGGCGCCGCGGGATAGAGGCGCTCGATAACGAAGGTGGAGTGGACGACGGAACGTTCGGTCATGGCTTGGGTCCTCGCTGGTCAACTCGATTGGTTCGGCGGAATGAAGACACCGTTGCGATAGGCAGCGCCGAAATAGACCTCGACACTGCGCAGCCGGTCGCCGCGAAACACGTGTAGCTCGGTGTTGCGGAAGGATTTTCCGTCCACCGTTTCGCAGCCATACAGAACGAAGGCGGCAGCCCCGTCTTCGCAAATCCGCTCAATCGTCATCGACCGGAACAGCTTGCCATTCGGCCAGCAGCGCTCGAAATAGGTCGTGCGATCGATGGCGTCGTCATAGGGGCTGGTGAAGGTGAAGTCGCCGGCCAGCGCTGTCTCCATCACGGCGCGGTCGCTGGCCTGAAAGGCCGCGAAATTGCCGCGGACGAGGTCGGATTTGCTCTTTGACATGGCATGCTCCTCTTCAATTCTCCGCAAGAAAATCGCCGAGCCGATCCAGCCGGCGTTCCCATGAGAGGCGCCGCTCGTTGATCCAGTGTTCGGCCGCGCGCAGCGCCTTCGGCTCGATCTGGCAGGTGCGCACCCGTCCGACCTTTTGCGTGCGCACGAGGCCGCTCGCCTCCAGGAGATTGAGGTGCTGGACGACCGCCGACAGCGACATCGCCAGCGGCTCGGCCAACTGGCTCACCGACGCCGGGCCGCGTGATAGCCGGTCGACCATCTGCCGCCGCGCCGGATCGGCGAGCGCCTGGAACATCAGGTCGAGTTGGGCGGGATCGTGCAGCATCGCGATCAGCCGTTGTTGTAGGGAAAGAACTTGAAGTAAGGCTGCGCCTCCTCGATCACCCTGGTGAAGGCGGCGCGCTGCAGCAGGCGGTCGTGATAGCGCTTCACGGCGGGATAGCTGTCGCCGAACGGCTCGACCTTGTTGGCATAGAAGAGCGCCGGAGACGCCGCGCAATCGGCCATGGTGAAGATATCGCCCACAGCCCATTCCCTCGACAGCATCTCCCGTTCGATGATGGCGTAGGAATTGCGCAGCTGGCTCCGCGCCTGCTCGACACCGAATGGATCGGTCTTGTCCTGCGGCCGCAACCTGTCGCCGACGATCTTCTGCATCGGCTCCTGCACATAGAAATCATAGAAGCGGTCGGCCTGGCGGACCGCCAGCGCCAGGTCGATGCCTTCGGGAACGAGGTCAATCGGTCCCGGATAGTGCGCGGCCAGATATTCCACGACGATGGTCGATTCCAGCACCGTCCGGTCACGCGCGTCGTCGCGCAGCGCCGGCATCTTGCCGGTCGTCGAAACCTTCAGAAAGGCCGCGCGCGATTGCTCATCGCCTAGGTCGACGATGACGGGCGCAAAAGGCGTGGCGTTCTCGTAGAGCGCGATCAGCGGCTTCCAGCAAAAGGAGGCCAGCGGATGGAAATGCAGCGTCAGGGACATTCTTGTGCTCATCTGTTCTGTGGAAACACTGAAGCATTTACTTAACTATTGCGGCAGGCCTCGCTCGTCAAGGCTCGCCCACGAAGTCTCAGCTGGATCGGACATGCTCGACAATGGCGGCTTCTATATCAGGCCAGTCATCCGGATGCAGTTCGTGACCGCCGCCTTCGACACGAAGGAGTTTCGCGCCGGTAACTGCTTGGGCCAAGGCCTCGCCATGCTCGACCGGAAAAATCGGATCCGACGTGCCGTGGATGACCAGAAGCGGCACCGCCAGTTCGTGCAGGCGACCCTTCCATTGGTCATTGCCCTTGAGCATGAAATGATTGGTGGCGCTGAGCAAGCCGCCGGACCTGGTATAATCCCGCGCGATGAACGCCCTCATCCCGGCCTCGTCGAACCGATGCGCGGTGCTGGCGATCGCGCGTGCATCGCTGACCATGAAGTCGATGACCTGGCGGCGGTCCGCCCAGTCGACTTTGGCCCCATCGGCCGAATGCTCCATATAGGCATCGGTCGTTTGCGGCAGATGCGACGTGTCGGTCCCCACGGGCGAACTGCTGATCACGGTCAGCGAAGCGACGCGCAAAGGGTGCCGGAGCGCGACGAACTGCGCGATCATGCCGCCCATCGACATGCCCGCGACATGCGCCTTGCCGATGCCGTAACTGTCGAGAACGGCTATCGCGTCGTCAGCCATGTCGTCGAAAGTGTAGGACGGCTGCCCCACCTGATATTTGGTCGACCGACCGGTGTCGCGATTGTCGTAGCGGATCACGTAAAGGCCGGCATTCGCGAGCTTCCGGCAAAACGCCTCCGGCCACCACAGCATCGAGGCCATCGCGCCCATGATCAGCAGCAGCGTCGGATCCGCCGGATCGCCAAACGCTTCGGATACGATCTCGGGACGGTCTTTGCTCGTCATCTCATGGCCTCCTCATCTGCTTGCATTTTGCAATCGGTTGCACGATAATAAAACCGATACGATAATGCAACCGGTTTTGCGGAGAAAATGGAATGACCCTCGATCGCCGGTCCGGCTGCCCGATCAACCTTTCACTCGAGGTGTTCGGCGACCGCTGGAGCCTGATCATCCTGCGCGACATGATTTTCGGCGGCAGGCGCCATTTTCGCGAGCTGCTCAACGGCTCGATGGAGGGTATCGCCTCCAACATCCTCGCCGACCGTTTGAAGCGGCTGATGGAGCTCGGCATGCTGACCAAGGCGGACGACCCCAGTCATAAGCAGAAGGCGATCTACAGCCTGACCGAGATGGCCATCACGCTGGTGCCCATCCTGGCCCATCTCGGCGCCTGGGGCCGCGTCTGGCTGCCGACAAGCGAGGAACTCTCGATCCGCGCCGAACTCCTGGAAAAGGGCGGACCTCCAATGTGGGAGAAATTCATGGACGAATTGCGCCATGAGCATCTCGGCACCCCCCTCGACACAGCGCCCGGCTCCTCCGTCCGCGCGACGCTGCAGGCCGCCTATGAAGCGGTGGTTGCCGAAAAGGCCCGCAACGCCAGCCCGGCCGTCTGACCAACTATTTTCCCCGTTGAAAGGCCGGCTCTGCTACAAAGGACGGAAATCACACTTCACGGGATTGGATACGCTCTTGGTTGAGAACTCTAGGGACACTGCCCGCGCGCGTGCCGACCTGCGCTTCAAGAAGCAGGAAGAGGCGGCGACGGTCCGGCAGAAAGCCATGGCCGAATACGTCGCCGAGAGCGATGCCCGCAAGGCCAAGACCGACAAGCTGCGGGCGCTGCGGCTGGCCAAGGAAGCCGAAGATCTAGCCAACGCGCCTGCCGCACCTGCCAAGAAGCCGGCCCGCGCCAAGAAAAAATAGCCCCGTCTCTCCGCCAATGCCTCGTCCTGGATCGAGCGGTCGTAACGCATCCGACAGGCACGCCTTCGTCCCGCTGCTTCGCGGGAAGCAATTTCAACCGAAAGCGGGATTGCCTGGTCCGGCTGGCCGGCGATGATTGGGCTGTTCAACAGGAGATTGCCATGACCGCGCTGTCGCTCGAAAAAGCCGTAGAGATCATCAATGCCGCCTTCGCCAGGGGCGCCGATCTCAAGCTCAAGCCGCTCGGCGTCTCGGTGCTCGACGCCGGCGGGCACCTGGTCGCCTTCCAGCGCCAGGACGGCGCCTCGTTCCTGCGCCCGCAAATGTCGGCCGGCAAGGCTTATGGCGCACTGGCGATCGGCATGGGCTCGCGCAAGGTCGAGGCCTTCGCCAAGGAGCGCCCGCATCTGGTTGCCGGCATTTCCGACGTGTCGGGTGGACGCGTGCTGCCGGTCGTCGGCGGCGTGCTGATCCGCGACAAGGCAGGCAGTGTCATCGGCGCTGTCGGCATTTCCGGCGACACGTCTGACAATGACGAGGCGGCCGCGATTGCCGGCATCGAAGCCGCCGGCTTCGCCGCCGATCCGGGCTGAGGCTCCGGTCTAATTCAAATTGATGTCGCGGCTGGCCGACCGCATCGACACCGCGAACCCGGCCAGCACGTCGAACAGCGCGATGATCATCAGGGTGAAGAAGATGGAGTGCGCGGCACCCTTCACCAGCAGGAACTCGACCAGGAAAGCAACGAAGACAAGCGTCGACAACAGATGGTCCATGATCGAGGCGGTGGTCGTGCGCGCCGACTTCACCATTTCAAGGAACAGAAAAATCAGCCCGATCAGCACGATCAGGTCGCCGAGCGTCATCGAGAACACCCCGCCCGACATCATGCGGAACGAGAACATCTCGCTCGCCCACGGATCGTCGCCGCCGCCGAATATACCGAGCAGGCCGAGATTGTAGAGCACGAAAGGCACGATCAAAAGCGGGACGGCACCGAACATCTGGCGTCTCCATATGGGGCACCTTCTGTAGAATGCCCCACAGGCACGGCGTCAAGATTTTTCGTGCGCGGCCGCAAACACGGTCGAATACCGGATGCAACAACCATGTCAGCCGGTTGCCCGGCCGACATGAAAGACGAGACAAAAAAGCTCAGCGCTTGAAGTAGCCAGCGCGCACGGCAAGGCCAAAACGCAAAAAGACCGGCCAGAAGCCGGTCTTTTGTAACTCGGTTGCTTGGGAAAAGCTGGTCTCAGCTTTCCTTGGGCGTCAGCACCTGGCGACCGCGATACATGCCGGTCTTCAGGTCGATGTGGTGCGGGCGGCGCATTTCGCCGGAGTTCTTGTCCTCGACATAGGTCGGGGCCTTGAGGGCGTCGGCCGAGCGGCGCATGCCGCGCTTGGACGGAGAGGTTTTGCGTTTCGGAACGGCCATGGATATGCTCCACTACATGGTCAAAAGCCCCGCCCGCCCTCGTGAAAGGGCCATGTCGGGGCCTAAATCTGAGAAAGTCGGGTGCCTATACACGCCTGACACCGTTTTGGCCAGCACTGTGGTGAATCTTTTTTATACCGGCTAGTCCAGGCAACCGACATAGGCGCCGGAGCGGCCGGCGCGCCGCTCGATCAGATTGGCGAGCCTTCTCAAGCCCGGCGCTGGTTTTGCCGGATTGCGGGCGATCGGATTGGGCAGCGTGACGGCGAGAAGGGCCGCCTGCCGTCTGGACAGCTGCTTTGCCGAAATGCCGAAATGGTGCCGCGCCGCCGCCTCGATGCCGTAGATGCCGGGCCCCCACTCGGCGATGTTGAGATAGATCTCCATAATGCGCCGCTTCGACATCACCGCGTCGAAATAGACGGCCAGCGGCAGTTCGACGACCTTGCGCACCGAGCCCAGCGGCCGCGACCACAGGAAGAGGTTCTTCACCGTCTGCATGGTGATGGTCGAGGCACCACGCGTCGCCTCGCCGGCCAGCGCATCATCGACGACCCCCCTGAGCTCGCCAAGATCGACGCCGCGATGAAAGCAGAACTGCCCGTCCTCCGACATGATGACGGAATGGGCGAGCACAGGCGCGACATCATCGATCGACACCCAGCGCCGGTCGTAGCCGGAGAATGTCGCGAGATCCTTCAGCATCAGCGTCGACACTGGATGCACGAAGGACGGCAGGTAGAGAAAGGTCAGCACCACCGGGATGAGCGCCAGCACGGCGGCCACGACGATGCCGCGCCGGACCCAGCGCCTGAGACTGCGGCGGCTCACGCCTCGCGATCTCGTCGCCATGTCCAGCTTTTCGGTCTCATGATCGACGATCGGTTCCGCCAAGCCGCCCAACCCATGCCAGAGAACTCGCTTTGAAACTGGCTCCCGTGAGTCATGTGAGGGTGTTTTCGAGAACCGGAGCGGAGCGTACATTCGAGTACGTGAACACCGGAAGCGCGGAAAACGCCTTCAGATGACCGCAGGAGATGAGTTTCCAAACGGGCTCTTACCGCCCCGGCATAATGGCGCTTGCCTTCTTGCGCAACGTCTGAGTGTCGGCTACCGGTCCCGGCCATGACGAATGACGACGAAATGGCGTTCGAAATGGCGCTCATCAGGCGCGCGGCCGCCGTCGAGGTGATGCTGCGTCGCTTGCTCGACGACCGACCGCTTTCGGGTGAGATCGCTCGGCCCGATCGTCTGATGGCGGCGATGCGCCATGGCGTGTTGAACGGCGGCAAGCGCCTGCGCCCCTTCCTGGTCATGGAAAGTGCCGCCCTGTTTTCCGCCGATGGCGAAGCGGCGTTGCGCGTCGCGGCGGCGCTCGAATGCGTGCATTGCTATTCGCTGATCCACGATGACCTGCCGGCGATGGACGACGATGACCTGCGCCGCGGCCAGCCGACCGTGCACAAGGCCTTTGACGAAGCCACCGCCATCCTCGCGGGCGACGCCTTGCTGACGCTTGCCTTCGACATCATCGCCGGCGAAGCGACGGCGCTGCCGGCCAAACGGCGCGCAGCCCTGGTGCTGGCGCTCGCCCGCGCCGCAGGAGCCGGTGGCATGGTCGGCGGCCAGAAACTAGACCTCGAAGCCGAGCAGGTGCGACCGGACGAGGCCGGCATCATAACACTGCAGGCGATGAAGACTGGCGCGCTGATCCGCTTCGCCTGCGAGGCGGGTGCGATCCTGGCCGGCGCACAGTCGGATGACCTGGAAAGGCTTGCCGAGTTCGGTTCGGCGATCGGCTTGGCCTTCCAGCTCGCCGACGACCTGCTGGATCTGACGGCCGACGCCGAGCAGATGGGCAAGGCGACCGGCAAGGATGCCGCCGCGGGCAAGGGTACGCTGGTGGCCCTGCACGGCGCGGATTGGGCACGCAAGCAGCTCGACGGCCTCGTCGGCCAGGCGCACGCGCTGCTCGAACCTTATGGCGAAAAGGCTGCCCTGCTGAAAGCCGCGGCGATCTTCGTCGCAACCCGTAACAGCTGACGGCAGGCTCATGTCGGTTGCGCGGCGCACCTGCGGTCCACCAACGAAATCTTAATGTAAATGAAGCGTAATCCCAATCCTTAGAATGATGCGTATGTGTTGGGGTTGCGCATGCCGGAATATTCTTCTTTTATCCGGTCCGTCCGGATACGTTATCTTTCAGGATTGTTGGTTTTCGCGCTGGCTTCAGCCGCCATCATGGTTGCGCTCAATCGCGTCAATTCCTTGCGCCATGAAATCGATGCGCTGAGCAGCAATCTCGTCATTTTCACCCGCGATCTGCGCAACGCCACCAGCTTCGCCGAGACAACCAGTTCCGCCTGGCGGATCGAGACGCGCGATGCGCTGACGGCTTCGGCGCGCGACCATTCCGAGCGGCTGACCGGCGAGATCGAGACCCTGACCGCCCAGCTCGCCGCGATCCGCCCGCGCCTGTCGGCCAAGACCGTCAGCGAGCTCGCAGCCGCTTCGGTCAATGGCGACCTGTTCTGGTCGCCGCGTGACATGGTTCGCAACTTCAACCTGATGTCGGTGGCGCAAAAGACCGATGAATGGAGCACTCGCGAGATCCGCAACCAGAACGACCTGTTCGTTCAGCCCATGCTGGTGCGTGTCCGCACCGCGATGGACGACGAACGCCATCAGGCGGACGCGTCCAGCGACCGGCTGCTTTTGTGGGCAAGCGGCTTGTTGTTTGCCGTCCTGGGCATCGTCGCTTTCTGGATCTTCCGCCCGATGGAACAGGCGATCCGTCGCGCCTTTGCCCAGTCGGCCGAATCCTTGTTCAAGGCTGAGGCCGCCGACCGCGCCAAGTCGGAATTCCTGGCCAATATGAGCCACGAGATCCGCACACCGATGAACGGCGTGCTCGGCATGGCCGAATTGCTGGCCAAGACCGAGCTCAACCCGCGCCAGAAGACGTTCACCGACGTTATCGTCAAGTCGGGCAACGCGCTGCTCACCATCATCAACGACATCCTCGACTTCTCGAAGATCAATGCCGGGCAATTGACGCTCGACCCCGCTCCCTTCCGCCTCTCGGAAGCGGTGGAGGACGTGGCGACGCTTGTCTCGGCGCGCGTCGCCGAGAAGAACCTGGAACTCATCGTGCGCGTCGACCCCAGGCTGCCGGCCTATGTCGTCGGCGACGCCGGCCGCTTCCGGCAGATCGTCACCAACCTGATCGGCAATGCGGTGAAATTCACCGAGAAGGGCCATGTGCTGATCGATGTCGGCGGCGAAACCGTCAACGACGTCGTCCAGCTCAAGCTGCGCGTCGAGGACACCGGCATCGGCATCCCGGCCGAGAAATTGCAGAACGTGTTCGAGAAGTTCGCCCAGGTCGATGGCTCGTCGACCCGTCGTCACGAAGGCACCGGCCTTGGGCTGGCCATCGCCGCCCGCCTCGTCGATCTGATGGCCGGCAAGATCGGCGTCGAGAGCGAGATCGGCCGCGGCTCCGTCTTCTGGTTCGCCGTGCCGCTGCCGGTCCACCGCGCCGAGGCGCGGGACGCCATCGTGCCGGTCGACGTAACCGGCGCGCGTGTGCTGGTCATCGACGACAATCCGGTCAACCGCGAGATCCTGCTCGAACAGCTCAGAAGCTGGAGCTTCGACTGCGCCGCCGCCGAAAGCGGCGCGGTTGGCCTCGCCTTCCTCGATCGCGCCTGCCAGCTCGGCGCCAGCGTCGACTGCATCATCCTCGATTATCAGATGCCCGGCATGAACGGCGCCGATGTCGCCCGGGCCATCGCCGCCGACAGCCGGCTGTCCACCATTCCGGTCGTTATCCTGACCTCGGTCGACCAGGTCGATTTCGGCAAGATGATCATCGACTTCGGTATATCAGCGCATCTGACCAAGCCGGCGCGCTCGGCGGTCCTGCTCGGCACCGTCATCTCGGTCATCCAGAAGGCGCGCTCGCAGGTCGGCAAGGCGCACTTCATTCGCGAACCGATCCAACCGATGCCTCAGCCGGCTCCGCCGGCCTTCACGGTTATCCGCGGCCCCGCCATGCCGATCGCGGCAGTGTCGGAATCGAATGCCGCGCCGAACAGCCCGATCGACATCCTCATCGCCGAGGACAATGACGTGAACCAGATGGTGTTCGGCCAAATCCTCAATGGGCTGGGCTTGAGCTACCGCATCGCAGGCAATGGCCGCACCGCGGTCGAGATGTACCGGTCGCTGCATCCGAGGCTGGTTCTGATGGACGTCTCGATGCCGGAAATGAACGGCTACGAGGCGACACGCGCCATTCGGGCGATCGAGGCGTCGTCGGGCGGCCACATTCCGATCATCGGCGTCACCGCGCATGCGCTGAAGGGCGACCGCGACAAGTGCATCGAGGCCGGCATGGACGACTATCTGCCCAAGCCCGTTTCGCCCGATCGCCTCGGCGCCAAGATCGGCACCTGGCTCAGCGAAACGGTGGTGGCCAAGACGGCCTGAACTCCGTCCGGCGTCAGACGGTTGCGTCCAGATGGTAGCGGCGCATCCAGTCGAGGCTTGTCGCGTCGGCGAGCTTCGCGACACCCGGTTTCACATCCCCGGCGTTCGGCGACTGTACGCCCAAGGCCTGACAGATGGAAATCAGTGTCGCCGCCGGGCTGCTTGAAAGCCGCTCGTAGCCAATCCGCAGTGGCGTTATGTCTTGCTCGGCGAACCATGTGTTCCACGCTGCGTCATAGGCCTCAAGCTCGGCGACTTCGTCCCTGATACGCTGGAAATCGTACCGCGGTTCTCCTGGCGATCCGACCCTTTCGATCTCCGTTCCATCGGGAGCGACGTGCCAAAGGCCGGTCTGCTCCGCCTTGACCAGGGAGACAGCCTGCGCAAGCTTGTTCTCACGCGACAGATGCACGTAGAGAACGCGACCGAAAGCCCTTTCGAAACGCGCTTTGTCCGACACAAGCCCCGGAAAAATCCGGTCGAGGATCGCTGAAAGCTCGTCCAGGTTTTCTCGCATCAGGCGAAGACCGAAGATTTCCGTACCACCCTTGCCGGCATCGATCGCCGCATTGAGATAGGCAAGCTGGAATTCAAGCTCGCCCATCGTGTCGCGAGGCGGCAGGTTCCATTCTTCGGCCCACTCCAACACATCCTCCCGCCGATAGAATGAGTGTGGATCGCCGGTCGTTCCAGTGGCCGCCAGCAATTTGCACAGCAAGGTGCTGCCGGTTCTGGGCGTGCCGCAGATAATGTACGCGTCGAACATCGCTGTCCCAGTAGCTGTCGAAGGCGGGCCAGCCCACCGGCCCGGCGCCGCTATAGCTGAAATCGTTGCTGGATACGATGGGCACATTCCAACGGCGTGTGCCCCGTGCAGCCCAACCCTCCTCGGCTACCGGTTGCGCACCACCACGCAGGCGCCACCGATGCTTTGCAGTTTCTGGCAGATGACATTGGCGGCGGCGCGGTCGTCGACGCCGATCCGGACCGCGTAGATGCCGCGCCGGCCGATCGGCGTACGCACTCGGCTGACCACCGGATCATGCCCGGCAAGCAGGGCCGGAAAACGGCCCCGTACCCTGAGCCATTGGCTGATCGCGGCGCTGCGGCGGAAATTGCCCGCCACCTGAATGCCCCATGGCTTGATATTGATTGAGGCCATCGCCACGGTTCTGGACATGATCACCGGCAGCTTGCGGCAGGCGACCGCGAAATCCAGCTTGGCGTCGAGTGGCTCGACTTTGCCGGCATAGGCCCGGTCGGTGAACTTGTCGACCGGCTCGCCCATCACGTCGAAGACATAGCTTTCCGTCTCCATCGGCAGGAAGCCACCGGAATTCAGCCAGCGCGACACCCGGCTCTCGCCGGCATTGTAGGCAGCGGCCGCCAGACCGAGATTGCCATAGCCGGCCTTCATTTCGGCGAGATATCTGGCCGACGCCGGAATTGCCTGGTTGATGTCGAAGGAATTTTCCAGCCCCCGCATCTTGGCGGTGCTCGGCATGAACTGGGCAATGCCTTCGGCGCCGACAGGGCTCACGGCGTTGGGATCGAACCGGCTTTCCTTCCAGATCAGGCGGGCGAAGAAATCCCGGGGCAGGCCGTTCTGGTCGGCATGCGCCTGGATCAGGTTACAGACCTTGTCGATCAGCCGCTGCTTGGCCGATTGCGGTGGATCCGCCTGGGCAAGCGTCGACCAGGCCATACCACACAGGAAAATCAGCGCCACCCACGGGAAACGCCGCATCTGGCTTACTCTGCCGCGGCTTTGCCGCCCCGACCGAAGCGCTGGTCAATATAGTCGGCGACCATTTTCTCGAAATCCGCCGCGATCGACGGCCCGCGCAGCGTCGCCGCCTTCTTGCCGTCGACGAAGACCGGCGCGGTCGGCGTCTCGCCGGTGCCGGGCAGCGAAATGCCGATATCGGCATGCTTGGATTCACCGGGACCGTTGACGATGCACCCCATCACCGCGACCTTGAGGTTCTCGACGCCCGGGTATTTCTCCCGCCACACCGGCATGTTCTTGCGCAGGTCCGCCTGGATGTTCTGCGCCAGTTCCTGGAACACGGTGGAGGTGGTGCGGCCGCAGCCCGGGCAGGCCGCGACGATCGGCACGAACTGCCGAAAACCCATGGTCTGCAGCAGTTCCTGCGACACCTGCACCTCGCGGGTGCGATCGCCATTGGGCTCCGGCGTCAGCGAGATGCGGATGGTATCGCCAATGCCTTGCTGCAAGAGGATGCCCATGGCCGCGGAAGACGCGACGATGCCTTTGGAGCCCATGCCGGCCTCGGTGAGGCCGAGATGCAGCGCATGATTGGAACGGGTTGCAAGCTCGGTGTAGACGGCGATCAGGTCCTGCACGCCGCTGACCTTGGCCGACAGGATGATTTTTTCGCGGCCAAGACCGATTTCCTCGGCCATCTCGGCCGACAGGATCGCCGACTGCACGATTGCCTCGCGCGTCACTTCCTGCGCCGTCAGCGGGAAACCCTTGTCCTGGTTGTCGTCCATCAGCCGCGTCAGAAGCTCCTGGTCAAGCGAGCCCCAGTTGACGCCGATGCGCACCGGCTTGTCATGTTTGATCGCCATCTCGACGATCGCCGCGAACTGCCGGTCCTTCTTGTCCTTGAAGCCGACATTGCCGGGATTGATGCGGTACTTGGCCAGCGCCTCGGCGCAAGCCGGATGATCGGCCAGGAGCTTATGTCCGATATAGTGGAAATCGCCGACCAGCGGCACGTTGATGCCAAGCCGCTGCAGCCGCTCATGAATGCGCGGCACGGCGGCGGCACTTTCATCGCGGTCGACGGTGATGCGCACGATCTCGGAGCCGGCGCGGTGCAGCGCCGCGACCTGCGCGACTGTCTGGTCGATATCGGCCGTGTCGGTGTTGGTCATCGACTGAACGACCACCGGCGCGCCGCCGCCGACGACCACGCCGCCGACATCGACGCCGACCGAGGTGCGGCGGGGGAAGGGAGAAGAAAAATATCCGGTCATGCCGGCAGCCTTTTGTCTCTGGAGCGCTATGCGTCTCTCTGAAGCGCGTGCGTCCACCTGGACGCACAAGCCGGGGCCGATGCGTTGAAGTCCGGCATGAGGTGGAGGAGCAAAGATGGCTTGTCAATGGCGACAGGTCGCCACTGGCAGCAATTGGTCCCGGCCGGGACCTGAAACAGCACACGAGCTGGCAGCGGCCAAGCGGGCAAGATGGGTCCGAAGGATATTAGTTTCCGCTTATGGTGCAGCGCTGAAAATCGCAATCACTGCACCGGCGGCTGGCGCCGCCGGCAAGGAAGACCGCCAGTGGTGAGCGGCTATGTCAGGTGAGGATCAATGCGTGGTTGGTTGCGCCCTCAGTTTCTCAATCGCATCCTTGAGTGCCAGCTTGCGTCGCTTGAGATTCCCGATTTCGAGGTCATCAACCGACGGGTGATTCATCGCGTCATCGATTTCGCGTTCGATGTCGCCGTGTTTCCGCTGCAACTCATCAAGATGGGATGCAAGAGACATGATTGGTTCTCCCTTTCATGGTTTCCTCGATTGCAGCCGCCAAGGCACGTCCACCGCAGGTCGTATCTGTGACGGCACAATGACAGTGTGCCACCATCGAGCAGCGATGTCGAATGCTGCGTGGTAGCATTCCACGACAACGTGAAATGTGATATGGGCTGCGCGCCGGTGGCAGAAATTGCCGCCCCCGCCCAACCAGGCCCAGTTTTGGGCGCCGCAGACGTGCAGACGGTAGAGAATGTCCGATCAGGAACAGGCCGATACTCGCCTCGAATTTTCCCGGCTGAAGCAGGAACACGCCGATTTCGATGCCGCGATCAACGCGATGATCGCCATGAATTGCGACCCGCTGCAGATCCAGCGCATGAAAAAGAAGAAGCTGTTCCTCAAGGACCGACTGATGAAGCTGGAAGACAGGATCATTCCAGACATCATCGCCTGAGACGGAATCGCGCCGCCGGCACTTTCCGCCTATGCGCCGATCGAGAGCCCGGCGGCGCGGCCGCGCAGCAGGCCGATGAGATCGGCGGTCCGCTCCTCCGACGTATCGATCGGAACCACCAGGCACATCGTCGCCTCGACCTTGCCTGGCGCTGAAAAGACCGGCACGGCGAGGCATTTCGTATAGGCGTCGACCAGGCCCGAGGTGACGCAGTAGCCGGTCACCCCTGCCTTTGCGATGTCGGCGATGAAATCGTCGAGCCGCAGCTTGCGCCCGTCAGGCAGCACGAGATCGTCATCAGACACCATGGCTTCGATCGCAACTCTATCCAGCCCCGCAAGCAATAGCCGGCCAGACGCGGTCCAGGGCAGCGGTATCTGCAGGCCGGTGGCCGAACTGATGCGGAACGGCCTGGTACCAGGGCTGGAATGGACGATCGTATAGCGGCCGCTCTGCAGCATGCACAATTCCGAGGTCTCGCCCGTCTCGCGCGACAGATGGTCGACCTCCTGGCGCCCGCGCCGCAACAGGTCGTTGCCGCGCACATAGTCCATTCCGTAAAGGTAGAGCTTCTTGCCGAAATAGACGCGATTGCCGTCGCCGGCCATTTCAAGGAGGCCGGCATCGACCAGAGACCGCACCAGCGTGTAGGTGGTCGAACGCGGCGCATTGACGCCCTTGGCGAGATCGCCAATGCCGATCGCACGCTGCGTCGTGTGAAGGAACTCTAGGATTTCCAGGACCCGGTTGAGGCCCTTCTCACGGGAGCCCGGCGCCTTCTCGTCGGCCGAAGCAGCCAAAACACTACTATCTTGCATTGTCGATTCCCGGTGCTAGTATCTGTCTTGTACAGGATACATGCGTCTCTTGTAAGAGACAATCTTTGATAATCACTGCCGCGTGTATGGCCTGTGCATAGGGGAACACAACACGAAAGGAGGTCGCCGTGAACGACACATCCGGAAGACGTGATTTTCTGAAATTGGGAATGGCGGGACTTGCCACGGCCGGCGTGCTGGCAGCCGTCGATGCGCAGAAGGCCGCCGCACAGGCCGCATCCGACAGCCTGCTGCGCACCGTGCTCGACAGAGGCAAGCTGATTGTCGGGACCGGCAGCACCAACGCACCCTGGCATTTCGAGAACGATGCCGGCGAACTGGTCGGAATGGATATCACCATGGGCCGCATTCTCGCCAAGGGCCTTTTCGACGACCCGACCAAGGTCGAGTTCGTCATGCAGGATCCGGCCCAGCGCATTCCCAACGTGACCACCAACAAGGTCGACATCACCATTCAGTTCATGACTATGACGGCGCAGCGCTCGCAGCTGATCAATTTCTCCCGGCCCTACTATGTCGAAGGCGTTGCCTTGCTGACCCTGCCGACCGCCGAGAACAAGACCTTCGACAAGCTGCTGGCCGGTGGTTCAGCGACACGCATTTCCATCCTGCAGAATGTCGACGCCGAAAGCTCGGTCCACTATGCTCTGCCGCAGGCCCAGGTGTTGCAGATCGACACGCAGGCGAACGTGCTGCAGGCGCTGGAGTCCAAGCGTGCCGACGCCGCCGCGGTCGACCTGTCCACCGTGCGCTGGCTCGCCTCGCGTAATCCAGACAAGTATTTCGATGCCGGCAAGAGCTGGTATTCGATGCTTTACGGCGCCGCGCTGCGGCAAGGCGATTTGGACTGGCTGACCTTCGTCAACCAGACTTTCACCATCGCCATGTTCGGCCACGAATCGGCGCTCTATGACGCCGCCTTCAAGGACTATTTCGGCCAGGAGCCGCCGGCGCGTCACCCCGGCTTCCCGGTCATCTGATCCCGGATTACGGAAGGGTGGCGTTGTTGCCCTTCCGTAATCGACTCGACGTCCTTCACACCGAGGCGGATGCATGGGCTATGCCCTTAATTTCAACCTGATCTGGCGGCATTTCGACAAGCTCTGGGGCGGCCTGCTGCTCAGCCTCGAGCTTGCCGTGATCTCGATCGCCATCGGCGTCGTCATCGGGTTGGTGCTCGCGGTCTGGTACGTCTCGGCCGGACGCGTGGTGCGGGCGGTGATCGCCGCCTATGTCGAATTCATCCGCAACGTGCCGCTGATCCTGCTGGTCTATCTCGTCTTCTACGGCCTGCCGACCGTGGTCGACCTGGCCTACAGTGCACCGACCTCGTTTGTATTGACCCTGTCGGTCTATAGCGGCGCCTATCTGGTCGAGGTGTTTCGCTCCGGGCTCGAGGCTGTCCCGCGCGGCCAGCTCGATGCCGGCAAGGCGATCGGCCTAACGCCATGGCAGAGGCTGTTGCACGTGCGCCTGCCTACAATGCTGCGCATCACGCTGCCGGCGCTCTCCAACACCTTCATCTCGCTGTTCAAGGACACCTCGATCGCCTCGGTCATCTCGGTGCCCGAACTCACCTTCGGCGCCCAATGGATCAACTTCAACACATTCCGCATCGTCGAGGTCTACCTGGTCACGACGGCGATGTATCTGGTAACCGGCTATGCGCTGCTTTTCGGGCTGCGGCTCGTCGAGCGCCGGTTCAGGGCGGCGCGCTGACATGCTGAGCCAGATCCTCTACGCACTGCCCTTCCTTGCCCAGGGCTTCGCCGTGACCTTGTGGGTCTCGCTGCTGGTGGTGGTGCTGTCGCTTATCGCCGGCGTCTTGCTGGGCGTCGGCCTGATCTATGGTCCCGCCCCTTTGCGCTGGGCGGTGCGCATCTTCTCGGACACCATTCGCGGCATTCCGATCCTGGTGCTGATGTTCTTCGTCTATTACGGCCTGCCGGCGATCGGGCTGCATCTGCCATCGTTCTGGGCCGCGGTGTCCGCGCTCACCCTGTTCAAGACGGCGCAGGTCATCGAATACCTCAGGGGCGCGGTCGGCTCGATCCCGAAGGGACAGTCCGAAGCCGCGATGGCGATCGGGTTGACCTTTCGCCAGAGGCTCACCTACGTCATCTTTCCGCAGGCCTTCAGGCGCTTCCTGCCGCCCTGGATCAATGGCGTCACCGACGCGGTCAAGGGCAGCGCGCTGGTGTCGCTGCTCGGCATCACCGATTTGATGCAAGCCATCAATCAGGTCATCGGCCGCACCTATGAAGCGATGCCGCTCTATATACTGGGCGCGCTCCTCTATTTCGCGGTCAACTACGCACTCTCGCTCGCCAGCCGGCGGCTCGAGCGGCGTTTCTCCTTCATCCGGGAATAGCAACGATGTCCGAAGCCCCAAACGCCAGTCCGGCACTGCTCGACGTGCGCGATGTCTCCAAGGCCTTCGGCGCCGTCGAGGTGCTGCGCTCCGTCAGCCTTCAGGTGAAGCGCGGCGAGGTGGTGACCGTCATCGGCCCTTCCGGCAGCGGCAAGACCACGCTGCTGCGCTGCGTCAACTTCCTGGAGAGCTACGACAGCGGCTCGATCCGCATCGACGGCAAGGAGGTCGGTTTTCGCGAGGCCGGAACGCGTCAGCGCCGCAGCGAGCGCGATCTTGCCGCCATGCGCGCCGAGACCGGCATGGTGTTCCAGAGCTTCAACCTGTTCCCTCACCTGACGGCGGCCGGCAACATCATGCTGGGTCTGACCAAGGTGCGCGGAAAAAAGGACGCCGAGGCACGATCGATCGCCGAACACTGGCTCGGGCGCGTCGGCCTTGGCCACAAGGCCGACAGCCTGCCGGCCGAACTCTCCGGCGGCCAGCAGCAGCGCGTCGGCATAGCCCGCGCCGTGGCCATGGAACCGAAGATCCTGCTGCTCGACGAGATCACCTCCGCGCTCGATCCCGAACTCGTCGGCGAGGTGCTGGCCGTGGTGCGCAGCCTCGCCGAGGATGGCATGACCATGCTGATGGTAACCCACGAAATGGCCTTTGCCCGCGACGCTTCTAGCCGCATCGTCTTCATGGCCGATGGCGGCGTCAGCGCCGTCGGGCCGCCGAAGGAGATCCTCGCGGCGGAGACCAGCAACGAACGCCTCCGTACTTTCCTGGCGCGCTTCCGAGCCTCGCATTTCTAAACTCAGGCGGCCAAAGCCGCCCAAGGAGCCTTCATCCATGACGCCTTATATCAGGCTCGCCGAACTCGGCCTGACGTTGCCCGAGCCGCCGACGCCGATCGCCAACTTCGTCACCCATGCCGAGAGCGGGCGGCTGATCTTCCTCTCCGGCCAGGGGCCCCTGCGCGCCGACGGCACGCTCTGCACCGGCAAGGTGGGCGAGGACGTGACGGTCGAGCAGGCCTATCAGCATGCCCGGCTGACCGGGCTCAACCTGCTTGCCGTCATGCATGCCGCCGCCGGCGATCTCGGCCGTATCGTACGCGTCGTCAAGCTGCTCGGCTTCGTCAACGCGACGCCGACCTTCAGCGACCACCCGAAAGTGGTCAATGGCTGCTCGGACCTGTTCGCCGATGTCTTCGACAAGATCGGCGGCCATGCCCGCTCGGCGATCGGCGTCGGCTCGCTGCCTGGAAACATCACCGTCGAAATCGAAGCGGTCGTCGAGATCGCCGCCTGACCTGCCACCCACGGGATTAGCTCACATGAAAACCTCTTCCGACACCGGCTCCAACACCACCATCCGCGAACGGCTGGGATTGCGGCCGATCATCAACGTCTCGGGCACCATGACCGCGCTCGGCGCCTCGATCATCGTCCCGGAAGCGATCTCCGCCATGGCTGAAATGGCCTCGCAATGGGTGGAAATGGACGATCTGCAGCGCGCCGCGAGCACGGTCGTCGCACGCCTCACCGGCGGCGAGGCCGGCTTCATCACCGCCTGCTGCGCCAGCGGCATCACCATGGCGATCGCCGGTGCGATGACCGGAACCAGCCTGCTCGCCATCGAGCGCCTGCCCGACGACACTGGCGACCTCAAGTCGGAGGTCGTCATCCAGCTCGGCCACATCGTCAATTACGGCGCCCCGATCGACCAGTCGGTCCGCGTCGCCGGCGCCAGGGTGGTGCCCGCCGGCACGGTCAGCGTGACCCAGGACTATCATGTAAGCGAGGCGATCAACGAGCGCACGGCGGCGGCCCTCTACGTCGTGGCCCACCACACGGTGCAATACGGCATGCTGTCGCTGGAGGAATTCTGCGATATCTGCCACGCCAAGGGCGTGCCGGTGATCGTCGACGCCGCGTCCGAGTATGATCTGCGCGGTTTTCTGGCGCGCGGCGCCGATGTCGTCATCTACAGCGGCCATAAATTCCTGAGCGGGCCGACCAGCGGCATCGTCACCGGCCGCAAGGATCTGGTGCGGGCCGCCTATCTGCAGAACCGCGGCGTTGCGCGCGCCATGAAGGTCGGCAAGGAAAGCATCGCCGGCACCATGGCGGCACTCGAAGCCTGGGAGAAGCGCGACCATGCCGGCATCCGCCGGCGCGAGGAAGCAGCACTGAACCTGTGGAAGGACGCGCTGCAGGGACTGCCCGGCATCGCCGCCATCATCATTCCCGACCCCACCGCCAATCCGCTCGACCGGCTGCAGATATTCGTCACGCCGGAGAGCCGCTTCACCGCCGCCGGTCTTGCCTCGGCCCTTGCCGCCGGCTCGCCGCCGATCATCGTGCGCAACCACGAGGTCGAGCGCGGCCATTTCTTCCTCGACCCCTGCAACCTTCACCCCGGCGAGGCGGAGATTGTCGCCGAACGTCTGCGCGCCGTGCTGACGGCGAAGGAGCGCCCGGCCGACGCGATGAAGGTCGCCCGCAAGGATTCGTCAGGCGTCTTGCGCTGGCCGGATTGATCGCTAAACCGACCATGCCGAAGGCATCGGCTGATCACGCGACTGTGAACAGCCGGAATTTGCCCACGCGGGAATAAATCCTCTCTTCAACAAGTCTCCTCGACATACGCCACGGCTGGCGTTGAGGAGACTGGCATGCCCCATCATCGCGAGCACAGCGAACACGGCTGCGGCGTCAGCCGCCGTCATGCGCTGCCGAGCATGATCGTCATCAATCCCTTCTCCATGGCGCCCCTCCTTTTCATAGCGCCCCTCCTTTCATAGCGCTTGACACTGGTGACGCAGATGAATTCACTTTCAGCAAGGCAGACGACTTTGCCCGTTTCCGGGGGCTTTGCTCCTGCAAGCCAGGCAAAATCGCTGTCGCATCTTGAGGCGGCACGGCCTGTCCGCTCCGGAGAGGATCATGGTGCTGCTTTGAGCGACAGGGCCCTGGCAGAGCGTTTCAACGACGTAGTGCTGCCGCATCTCGGCGACGCGCTGGCGCTTGCCCGCTGGCTGACCGGCAATGCCGCCGACGCCGAGGATGTCGTTCAGGACGCCTGCATCAAGGCGCATGCCGGCATATCAGGCTACGCCGGCGGCAATGCGCGTGCCTGGCTGCTCACCATCGTGCGCAACACCTCCTACACCTGGATGGCGCGCAACCGGCCGCGCGGCATGATGGCCGTCGGCGACCTCGGCGATCTCGACGACATGGCGGCCGCCCATGGCACCAGCCTGCCGGACGAGGATGGTCCGGAAGCGAGCCTGATCGCCAGGGCCGACACGGCGGCACTGGAGGCTGCGATCGCTGCCCTGCCGCAGCCGTTTCGCGAAACGCTGGTGCTGCGCGACATTAACGGCCTCAGCTATCGCGAGATAGCGGCCATGCTCGACGTGCCGATGGGTACGGTGATGTCTAGGCTGGCCCGCGCCCGCGGCCTGCTGGCGTCCGAACTGGGGAGAGCGCCATGACCGGCCATGACGATGGACTGCCCAATGATCCCGAAGGTGTCAGACTGATGATCCACGCCCTTGTTGATGGCGAGCTTGATGCGGCGGCGGCCCTTGCGGTGGAGCGTCGCATCGCCGCCGATCCCCGGCTTGCCGCCGAACATGCCCGCATCCTTGCCCTGCGAGGCGCGGTCAGCCGCTTGCCGCGCCCTGACGTGAGCGACGCCTTTCGGGCCCGCATCGCGGCGATCGGCATGGCCAGCACCGAGCAGCCGGCGACAGCCGAGGCAGCAGAGCCGCAGCGCGGCACGCCGTCGGCGCTGCCGGGCTTGATCGCCGGCGCTGGCGTCGGCCAGCGGCGTGAAGCCGGGACGCGTCCTTCGCTGGCGCGGAGATCGCCGAGGGCAAGCCGCTTCGGCTCGTTCGACTGGCGCGCCATGGCGGCATCGATCATGATCAGCGCGGTGCTGGCCAGCGGCGCGACGCAATGGGTAATGTTCAACGGCGCCGAAGACGGCTTGGCCGCGGCCGTCGCCAGCGGCCATCGCCGCAGCCTGCTCGCCGCGAGCCCGATCGACATCGTCTCCTCCGACCGCCATACGGTCAAACCGTGGCTCGACGCCCGCATCGGCGTCTCGCCGCCGGCGCCGGACCTTGCCCAGGAGGGCTTCGCCCTCATCGGCGGCCGGGTCGAGGTGATATCAGGCCGGCCGGTACCGGCACTGGTCTACCGCCACCGCGAGCACCTGATCACCCTGGTCGCCGAACCGCAGCAGGGCGGCAAGACCACCCAGCCGGACGATCTTTCCTCCGGTGGTTTTTCGATGGTGCACTGGAGCGAGGGCGCCTTCTCCTATTGGGCGATCTCCGACATGGAGCGCCCCGAACTCGACGACTTCGTCGCTCGCTTCCGCAAGGCGGCGGTATGAGCCGGAATGTGGCCGTCGGCATCTCGCCGATGGCCTGAATCCTTGCGGCCCCGCGCGAATTCCGCTAAGGCGCGCCTTTGTCGCCGGGGAGCAGAAGCTTGGACGATCAACGCGCCGATGTCGCCATCATCATGGGCAGCCAATCCGACTGGGCGACGATGCGCCAGGCAGCGGAGACGCTGGAGGCGCTTGGTGTTCCCCACAAACGGCTGATCATTTCGGCGCACCGCACGCCCGACCGGCTCTATGAGTTCGCCAAGGGCGCCAAGGCCGCCGGCTACAAGGTCATCATCGCCGGCGCCGGCGGCGCCGCGCATCTGCCCGGCATGACGGCGGCGATGACACCACTGCCGGTGTTCGGCGTGCCGGTGGAATCGAAGGCGCTGTCGGGCCAGGATTCGCTGCTGTCGATCGTCCAGATGCCGGCCGGCATTCCTGTGGGAACGCTGGCCATCGGCAAGGCTGGTGCGGCCAACGCCGCCCTGCTGGCCGCCGCCGTGCTGGCGCTCAACGACGACAAGCTTGCCCAGCGCCTCGATGCGTGGCGCGCCTCGCAGACCGCCAAGGTCGCGGCCGAACCGACGGACACGCCGTGAGCCTGCCCGCCGGATCGACCATCGGCATCATTGGCGGCGGCCAGCTTGGCCGCATGCTGGCAATGGCCGCCGCCCGGCTCGGCTACCGCACCATCGTGCTGGAGCCTCAACCGGATTGCCCGGCGGCACAGGTCGCCAACCGGCAGATTACGGCCGCCTATGACGATCCGGCAGCGCTTGCCGAACTAGCGGCGGCAAGCGCCGTCGTCACCTACGAGTTCGAGAACGTGCCGGTGGCCGCCGCAACCGCGCTTGCCGCCAAAGTGCCGGTCTATCCGCCGCCGCGCGCGCTTGACGTTGCACAGGACCGGGTGAGCGAAAAGACATTCCTCAACGGCATCGGCATCGCCACCGCCGCTTTCCATCAAGTCGGCACCGACGACGAGCTGGCGGCGGCGCTGAAGGCCTTCGGCGGCAGCGGCATCCTCAAGACGCGGCGCATGGGCTACGATGGCAAGGGCCAGCGCGTCTTCCGTAACATGGAAGCCGGCGGTTTCGCCGGCACCTGCGAGGCGATGGGCAATGTGCCGCTGATCCTGGAAAGCTTCGTGCAGTTCGAGCGCGAGATTTCCGTCATCGCCGCGCGAGGGCTGGACGGCACTGTCGCCGCCTACGATCCAGCCTGGAATGTGCACCGCGACGGTATTCTGCACACATCGACCTTGCCGGCCGGCGTTGCGCCGGCGACCGCGCGGGCCGCGAAAGACGCGGCGACGAAAATCCTGTCGGCGCTCGACTATGTCGGCGTCATCGGTGTCGAGTTCTTCGTACTAGCCGACGGCTCCCTGCTGGCCAACGAGATCGCGCCCCGCGTCCACAATTCCGGCCATTGGACCGAAGCCGCCTGCATCGTTTCGCAGTTCGAGCAACATATCCGCGCCATTGCCGGCCTGCCATTGGGAAGCTCGAACCGTCATTCCGATTGCGTGATGGAGAACCTGATCGGCGACGACGTGCTGCGCGTTCCCGCCTTGCTCGCCGAACCCGACCTGATGCTGCACCTCTACGGCAAGGCCGAGGCCCGGCCCGGTCGCAAGATGGGTCATTTCACCCGCATCAGCCGCCGCGGCTGATACCAGACACGCCTATTGCACCTCGTCGCTGTCCGCGTCGGGGCTGGCGCAACTTGCGTCGCCTTCCTCGCAATTGGCGGAGGCGGCGAGCTGCTTGATGCGATCATTGGTCAGCCTGGTCAGGCATTGCGAGACCTCCATCGCATGGATGGACCCGCCCTGGCTGGCGGCGGTGTTATGCGCGCATTCGGCATCCCGGAAGCTGATCCAGGCGCGTTGTGCCACCTGAAGCAATCTCTTGCCGTCGGCATCATCGGAGCCAATCAGCGCCTGATAGGCCGCATTGAGCCTGGCGTCGGCCGCCTGATAGTCCTCGCCGGCACAGATATTCATCATCTGCTGGCTGTCGTCGGAGCGGTCGCATTCTTGCCCTCGGGCAGCCGAGCTCGCCGCCAGGATGACGAGGCAGGAGGAGAGGAATATTCGGCGCATGGTCGTTCCCAAATCGCTTGCGATGGACGACATCATCCCAGCCGGCTCATGGCCGCGCAATGCCACGGGGCCGACATGGCGGATATTTGATGATATCGGGACGCGGAGCGCGCTTGCGGTTGACTTACGGTTGACATGGGCAAGTCTCCTCGTTTATGAGCCACCCACCGTTCAAAAGGCGCGTCTTCTGGCGCGCCTTAAAAATTCGACCCCGAACCGGGTCCAGACCGACAGGCAAGACCATGAAGATCAAGAATTCGCTCAAGGCGTTGAAGGCGCGTCACCGCGACAACCAGCTGGTTCGCCGCAAGGGCCGCGTTTACATCATCAACAAGACCGCCCCGCGCTACAAGGCGCGCCAGGGTTGAGTTTTCGGCCGGAGGCTTCTCGTCTCCGCCCATTGATGCTTGTCGGCCAGCCGACCTTCCCACGCTAAAATCACTTTGATGTTCCGCCGCCCGGGATTAAACTCGGGCGATGCGGATTGTTTTTGTATTCTTGACGACTTTGCTGGTTTCCGGCGTCATCCCCCTGCCGGCCCAAGCCGGTGATCGGCCGATCGCGGTGGCGGCCGCGGATGGTCAGCCGGCGCCCGCCGATGCCCAGCCAGCGGCTCCGGACACTCCGGCCACGCCGATGACGAAACAGGCCCGGCTCGACAAACTGTTCTCCGACCTGAAGCGCGAGCGCAACGAAAAGGCCGCCGAGCGCATTGCCGGCAGCATCTGGAACGAATGGTTCCAGTCCGGCAGCGCCTCGATCGACCTGATGATGCAGTGGTCGCAAAAAGCGATGAATGATCAGAAATTCGACGTCGCGCTCGATTTCCTGGACCAGGTGGTGACCTTGCAGCCTAGCTACGCCGAAGGCTGGAACCGTCGCGCCACCGTGCATTTCATGATGAAGAACTACGGCAAGTCGATGGCCGACATCGACCGCACGCTGCAGCTCGAGCCACGCCATTTTGGCGCGCTGTCGGGCCTGGCCCAGATCATGGCCGAGACCGGCCACAAGCAATCGGCGCTCGAGGCCTGGCAGAAGGTGCTGGCCATCTACCCGATGATGCGCAGCGCCCAGAACCAGGTCGCGACCCTGTCGGAAGAGCTTGCCGGCGAAGGCATTTGATAGATCAGGAAATAGCCATTAGGCGCTGGCGCTGGAGCCAGCCCTACTGCCCTACCCCACAACTTATCCCCCTCCATCCCCGTATATCCCTGCATGAACCTGATCTATGCCGCGCTCGCCTTCCTGATGGCGCTTGTCCTTGCCCTGGTCGGCGTCACCCGCGCCGGCTCGTGGCTGATCGAGCGCCGCGGTCCTTCGGTCGGGGCGTTCGCCGACATCGACGGTGCCCGCATCCACTACGTCCACCTCCCCGCCCCAGCCAGTGCGGATCTGCCGCCGATCGTCTTCATCCATGGCGCCAGCGCCAATTTGAAAGACCAGATGCTGCCACTCAGGCCGCTGCTTGAAGGCCGCGCCGAAATGCTGTTCTTCGACCGGCCTGGTTTTGGCTGGTCCGGCCGCGGTCCAGGCAACAATGAGGACCCATCGGCGCAAGCCGCAACCATCGCCGCCCTAATGGACCGTCTCGGCATCAAGAAGGCAATCATCGTCGGCCATTCCTTCGGCGGCGTGGTGACGGCGGCTTTCGGCCGCGAGCATGCGGACAAGACGCTCGGGCTGGTCTTCCTGGCGCCGGCGACCCATCCCTGGCCGGGCGGCGCGACGTCCTGGTACTACGACCTGACCACCATTCCGGTGATCGGCCGGCTGTTTTCCGAGACGCTGACCTATCCTGCCGGGACGCTGTGGATGGCGGACGCCACGACCTGCGTCTTCTCACCCAACAAGGTGCCCGACAATTATCTCGCCGCAACCTCGATCCCGCTGGTGCTGAGGCCGTCGGCCTTTCGTGCCAACGCCACCGACGTTGCCGGCCTCTATCGCTATGCGCTCGCCGCCGCACCGCACTACAAAGAGATCACGGCCCCGACCGTGGTCATCTCCGGCGACCGCGACAAGGTCGTCTATGCCCGGATCCACTCCGTCGGCCTAGTGCGCGACATCCCGGGTGCCGAGCTCGTCTGGGTGCATAATCTCGGTCATAAGCCGGACTGGATCGCTTCCGACCTCGTCGTCGGCGCCATCGAGAAAGTCGGCGGCAAGGATATCGATCTGGAAGCAATCGCCAGGACGGTGGAGGCACGGATTGCCAGCGACACATATGGCACGGGCAAATGCGCCGACATCAAGGAACCTGAAGCGGAGCTCGCGCCGACCTGATGCGTGCCATCCGAAAACGGCTATCGCAGCCCGCCATTGGGATCAGAGCGGCATGTACGTCCTGAAACACGGCATAAAGAAAAATCCGGAAAAGCGATGGGCGCTGCCGGATCGCATCTTCTTCGGTCACGGCGCATGCGCCATTCTCGCCGGCACCTTCCTCAAGCATCCGCCTTTGGAGGGATTTTACGGCGAACGGATCATTCCTGACGAAGGTTTTTCAGGAAACCATATCTATGTGACGAACGGCCTGATCGCTTTCGACTATCATGGCTATTGCGCCCGAGAGCGGTTGCTCGACACCATGAAAGAAGCTGGGCTTCGCGCAACGCCGGATGGCGTTGCACGATTGCGAAAGTGGATTTCGATCTGCTCGATAAGACCGAACTCAACCGGCGAAAGATGCTCGGCCCGGATCAGTATCTGCATGACCCCATTCCTCGCGCGCGACGGTTCCTCCAGCGAAGAAACCACGCGGAAGCCGCGGTAAGAGCGCTGGGGACTGCAACGACGCTGGCGGCCGACTACCGGCCGGCTGTTTCCGATCCGACATAGGCGATGCGCAGCATGTTGGTCGATCCCGGAGTCCGCAGCGGCACGCCTGCGGTGATGATGACCCGGTCGCCCGGCTTGCCGAAGTCTTCTTCCAGCGCGATGCGGCAGGCGCGGTTGACCATGTCATCGAGATCGGTGGCATCGGGCGAGACGACGCAATGCGTGCCCCACAAAAGCGACAGCCGTCGCGCCGTGTTGAGGATCGGCGACAGCGCGATGATCGGCACCTGCGGACGCTCGCGCGCGGCGCGCAGGCCGGTGGTGCCCGATGCCGTGTAGGTGATGATCGCCGACAGTTTCAGCGTTTCGGCGATTTCGCGGGCGGCCAGCGAAATGGCATCGGCGCCGGTCGCTTCCGGCTCGGAGCGTTGCGCGTTGATAATGCCGGCATACGTCGGATCGGTTTCGACCTTGGCGGCGATGCGGTTCATCATCGCCACCGCCTCGACCGGATAAGCGCCCGCTGCCGATTCCGCCGACAGCATGATCGCGTCGGCGCCTTCGAAGACGGCGATCGAAACGTCGGACACTTCGGCGCGGGTCGGCACAGGGGCGGTGATCATCGATTCCAGCATCTGCGTGGCGACCACCACCGGCTTGCCGGCGCGGCGCGCGGCGCGCGTGATCTGCTTCTGGATGCCGGGCACCGCTTCCAACGGCATTTCGACGCCGAGATCGCCGCGGGCGACCATCAGCGCGTCGGACAGTTCGATGATCTCGGCCAGCCGGGCCACGGCCTGCGGTTTTTCGATCTTGGCCATGATCAGCGCGCGGCCACGGGCGATCTTGCGCGCCTCGGCCAGATCTTCCGGCCGCTGCACGAAGGACAGCGCGACCCAGTCGACGCCTGTGGCGAGCACCGCGTCGAGATCCTTGCGGTCCTTCTCGGTCAGCGCGCCGACCGGCAGGTCGGTATCTGGCAGGCTGACGCCCTTCTTGTCGGAAATGGTGGTGCCGGCAATAACGGTGCAGACGATCGACTTGCCGTCGCTCTTTACCGCCTTCAGTTCGAGCTTGCCGTCGTCGATCAGGAGGCGATGGCCAGCCTCGACCGAGCTCAGGATTTCAGGATGCGGCAGGTAGACCCTTGTCGAGGTGCCGGGCTCGGGATTGTCGTCGAGCGTGAAGGTCTGGCCCAGCGTCAAGACTTCCTTGCCATTGGCGAACTTGCCGACGCGCAGCTTCGGGCCCTGCAGGTCGGCCAGGATGCCGATCGGCCTGCCAACTTTTTCCTCGACGGCGCGGATGCGGGCGACCAGCGTGCGCATCAGCTCATGATCGGTATGGCTCATATTGATGCGGAACACATCGGCGCCGGCTTCGAACAGCTTTTTCAGCATCTCCTCGGAGGAAGATGCCGGACCGATTGTGGCTAGGATCTTGACCTTGCGGCTACGTCTCATTGACTGTTCGTTCCCGGGGCGGCTGGAGCGCCTCCCGTTGCGGGCTCGTCGGTGAGCTGGACCATCCAGCTTGCCTGCTCGCCCGTGTCATATTCCTGGAATCCGGCGCGCTGAAAGCCCCTGGCGACGCAGTCGCTTACGCCGGCAATCTTGAACTCTTTTTCAGCCACGCACATGTTGATCGGGCCGTCCCAGCGTCCACCGCGCTCGGCGTCTTCTGCATAAAGATAGTAAAACCTTGATGACAGCGGTCCTTCGATCAACGTCTTGCAACTCGATCCCTCGATGTGCCACCAGCCCTCGGTGATCCAGCCGGCCTTGGCCCGATAGCCGATACCGACGCCGACCAGGTTCTGCGTGGCGTTGCAGACGCGAAAGTCGGCGCGCGCCGGTGAAGCTGTGACCATCGCTGACAGTCCCACGGCGAGCGTCAGGAGCGGCATGGCTAAGGCAAAGCGCGCGCGCTGCCCGCCGTCGGAACCCATCCTAAAACCCCTCAAGAACCACATCAGCATCTCTCTGCGCCCCTTTTCGGAAAAGTCCGGGCGCATGTCAACGCGCCGTTTTGACCAATTCCAATCGATTTAGGAAGGCTCCCGGCGCACGACCGTCGCCCCGTGCCAGATTTCCCGGGAAACCTTGGCTAAACAACGGCATTGCGTACACGTCGTCTTCGTGGAATGACGATAGCATCCTCCCCGAAGGCCAGCGAACGACCATTTTCCGCCAATGACCCGATCCACAGTTTTCGCGCCCTTCGACATCGTCGAGGGCGACCGCAAGCGAGGCATCGTGCTTCTGGCCGATCACGCCCGCCGCGACCTGCCGGAAGAATATGGCAGCCTGGGGCTGCCGGCGGCCGAATTCGACCGCCATATCGCCTATGACATTGGCGTCGAAGCGGTGACGCGCGAACTGGCGGCCCTGCTCGATGCGCCGGCGGTGCTCGCCAATTTCTCGCGGCTGCTGATCGACCCCAACCGAGGCGAGGACGATCCAACACTCATTCGCCAGCTTTACGACGGCACCATCATTCCCGGAAATTATCCCCTGGCGCAGGAGGAACGCGAAAGGCGGCTCGATCGCTTCTACCGCCCTTATCACGACGCGGTCGGCGTCATGATTGCGTCAGTCGCGCAGGCTTCAGGGCAAGCGCCTTTCATCTTCTCGGTGCATTCCTTCACCCCTGCCATGCAGGGCAAGCAACGTCCGTGGGATGTCGGTATCCTGTGGGACAAGGACGACCGGGTGGCGCGACCGCTGATCGATATGCTGGCTGAGGACAAACAACTCGTCGTCGGCGACAACGAACCGTATGATGGCGCGTTGCGCGGCGACACCATGTTCAGGCACGCCATCGTCAATGGCTATGCCCACGCGCTGATCGAAATCCGCCAGGATCTGATAGCGGACCAGAAGGGCATTCTCGCCTGGGCCGGGCGGCTCGCACCGATCGTTGACGCGATCGACCGCCATCCCGATATACATGCGGTAAAGATGTTCGGCTCGCGCACCGGGCCGCTATGACGGAGGTTTCGATGACCGAACTCAGCGACGAACAGAAGCGCGACTTCGAGGCCGCCGCCTTTCGGCGACTGGTCGAGCATTTGCGTGAACGGGGCGACGTGCAGAACATCGATCTGATGAACCTCGCCGGCTTCTGCCGCAACTGCCTGTCGAACTGGTACCGCGAAGCAGCCAATGCCGAAGGCGTCGAACTCGACAAGGACCAATCGCGCGAGATCGTCTACGGCATGCCCTATGCGCAATGGCAGGCGCTCAACCAGACAGAGGCTTCGGACGCCAAGAAGGCGGAATTCGAAGCGCGGCGCCCCAAGGATCACTGAGTCCGTTTGGCCCAAATGCTTTCCCACAACGGCGCTTGACTGGAAATTGAATCGATCTAATTTGCCGCGCAAAGCCATTTTCCGACCGGATTCGTCCCATGAACGCTTCGAACGCCCTGCAGACTGCCATTCGCGGGCGATGGGCCGTGGCGGCCATTTTCCTCGCCAATGGTTTCCTGACCGGCAGCTGGGCGCCGCAGATTCCTGTCTTCCTGACCCGGCTGGACATCTCGAAATTCACGCTCGGCCTGCTGATCCTTTTGTTCGGCGCCGGCGCGGTCACCGCCATGACATGGTGCGGCCACCTGATCTCCAAACACGGCTCGCGCACCGTGCTGCGCTGGTTCGGCCTGTGCGGCAGCCTCGGCCTGCTGGTGGTGGCGCTGGCGCCCAACGTGCCGCTGGCAGCCATCGCCATGTTCATATTCGGCGGCTCGATCGGCGGCATGGATGTCGCCATGAATGCCAATGCGGTGGTGGTGGAACGGCGGCTGGGGCGTGCCATCATGTCCTCGTCGCACGGCTTCTGGAGCCTCGGCGGTTTCGCCGGCGGCGCCCTCGGCGGCTTCGCCATCCAGACCTATGGCCACCTCGCCCATGCCGCGGTGGTGACCGCGCTTGCCTTCGCGGCAATCGCGGCGGCGGTGCCCCACATCGTGGCCGAGAACAAGCCGCAGGCGGCCGAGCATCATAAATTCTCTCTGCCGGCAAACCCATTGGTCTATCTCATCGGCCTGATGGCCCTGCTGACGATGATTTCAGAGGGCGCGGTGCTCGATTGGGCGGCGCTGTATCTGCGGCAGGAACTCGGCGCCGACCTCGCCGTCGCCGGTCTTGCCTATGCGGCTTTCTCCGGCGTCATGGCGATCATGCGCTTTTTCGGCGATGGCGTCCGCAACCGCTTCGGCGCGGTGATGACACTGCGCGGCTCGGCCATCGTCGCGGCCGCCGGCATGCTGATCGCCGGCCTGTCGCCTTCGGCTTGGCTCGCCATATCAGCCTTTGCGCTTTGCGGCTTCGGCATCGCCAACATGGTGCCGATCATCTTTTCGGCCGGCGGCAACCAGGAGGGCATGTCCTCGGGCACCGGCATGAGCGTCGTCACCACCATGGGCTATTCCGGCATTCTGGTGGCGCCGTCTGCGATCGGCTTCGTCGCCGAGCATTCCAGTTTCGGCCCGATCTTCATCGCCATGTCGGCTCTGCTGATCGTCGTCTTGCTGATGGCCGGATTGGCTCACCGCGCCGAATTCGCTCCGGATGCCGCGCCCGCCGAATAGTGCTTCAATTCCTCGTGGAGAAAATCAGCCACGCGGCGGATGCGCACGCTGGTGCGCACGTCGCGATGCATGGCCAGCCATACCGGCAGGGCAGGCAAGGGCAGGCCGGGCAACACCTTCTCCACCAGCGGATCGAGGTCTGCCAGCGGCTCCTGGCCAAGACCAATGCCGTTTCCCGCCCGCACCGCTTCCCAGAGCACGATCTGATTGTCGGCCCTGAAACGAAAGCTGTTTCGGGTGACCGGGATGCCATACCGGGAAAAGGCCCGGATCATCTCGTCGCTGCGATCGAAGCCGATCAGGGCGTGATTGACGAGGTCGGCCGGCCCCAGCGGGCGCCCGCACCTGTCGAGATAGGATATGGCCGCGCAGGCGCAGAGTTCGATATCGCAGACCTTGCGCGCCACCAGTTCGTTCTGCGCCGGCTTGACCATGCGGATGGCAATGTCGGCATCCCTGCGCAGCAGGTTTTCGACCTGGTTCGAGGCAACGATCTCGACCTCGATGCCGGGCTCGTCGATGCCGAGCCGCGCCATCATGTCGGGCAGCACATAGGCCGCTACCACCTCACTGGCCGCGATGCGCACAGTGCCTTCGATCGCCTCGACCGAACCCAGCGCGAGCCGTGAAAAGGCGCTTGCCTGCTCGCTCACCGTCTTGCCGCGCTCGAACAGCGTGGCTCCCGCTTCGGTCAGCGCATAGCCGCTTCGCCCGCGCCGGAAAAGCGTGACGCCGAGCGCCTGTTCCAACTCCCCGATGTGACGGCCAAGCGTCGGCTGGCTTGCCGACAGCTTTCGCGCCGCGGCCGACAGGCTGCCGGTTTCCGCCACGGTGACAAAGCTCTTGATCAGGTTCCAGTCAATGTCGTCCATTCAATAATGAATATCGAAACTGCATTCATAGTCAATTTTAATTCATTGATGAAGCAATCATATTCACCCTGCAAACACGGACTGCAACAACCAACCAGGAGCAATCCAAATGACCAAGATCGCACTCGCAACCGCCGCCCTCTTCATCGCCGCCAACACGGCTTTCGCCGGCAGCGACAAGTTTGGCTCGGACAATGCCAGCCAGACCGTCGCCACCACCGACAATGTGACCACCTCGTCGATCAGCAAATCCGAGGCGACCAATCAGAAGCCTGTCGTCCAGGGCAGCAACCGCGACCTCTTCGGCAGCCGCTGAACGGTGGTCCTCGAAAATCCAGAAGCGGCGGGCTCGTCCCGTCGCTTCTAGGCAAATCCCGCACTTGAAAACGAATAAGGAGACGAAGAATGACCAAGATCGCAATTCTCGGCGCCAATGGCCGGCTCGGTCGCGTGGTTGCCAAGGCCTTCATCGACGCCGGCTTCGACGTCCGCGCCGTCACCCGTACCGGCATGGTGCCGGCCGAGCTCGAGGGCGCCACGGCGGTTGCCGGCGATGCGCTGGACCGTCAATCGCTGATCCAGGCCACCGAGGGCGTCGACATCATCTTCAACGGCCTCAACCCGATCTACACCGACTGGGGCAAATGCCTGCCAATGGCCGAAAATGTCATGGCCGCCTGCCATGCCAACGATGCGCAGCATCTCTTCCCCGGCACGGTCTACAATTACGGCTCGCCCATGCCGGCGGTGATCACGGAAGACACGCCGTTCCATCCGACGACCGAGAAGGGCCGCATCCGCTGTGCCATGGAGGATCTGTTCCGCCGTGAGGCCGAGGCCAGACGGGTGCGCACCATTGTTCTGCGGGCCGGCGATTTCTTCGGCGGCACCGGCAGTGGCTCCTGGTTTGACCTGATCGTCGCCGCCAAGATCAACAAGGGCATCTACACCGCGCCCGGTCCGGCCGACCTCGTGCATGAATGGGCCTATTTGCCGGATTTCGCCGTCGGTTTCGTCGCGCTGGCCCGCAATCTCGACAAGCTCGGCTTCTATGAGGCGCTGAACTTTCCGGGCCATGCCGTCACCGATCTCGAGATCAAGGTGGCCGCCGAGAACGCCGTCGGCCATCAACTCAAGATGACTTCCATGCCTTGGTGGGTGCTGCGCGCCGGCAGCCCGTTCGTGGCGATGTGGCGCGAGATCGTCTCGATGTCATACCTGCGCTTCGAGCCGCACCGGCTGATCTCGACGCGGCTGGCAGGCATCATCGGCGAAATCCCGCATACGCCGCTCGATCAGGCGGTGAACAAAGCCTTGCAGGATATCGGCATCGCCGTCGCGCCCGCCCGTCGCCAGGCCGCCTGATCGAGCTTGCTGGCAGGTGAGAACAGCTGCGCTCGGTAAGGGTCCGACGGCGGATCGTTGCCGGTCAGATCCTGCCCAGCACAAGCAGGATCAGCACCACGACCAGTATGACGCCGACAATGCCCGATGGTCCGTAGCCCCAAGAGCGCGAGTGCGGCCATGCCGGCACAGCGCCGATCAGGATCAGGATCAGGATGATAACGAGAAGTGTGCTGATCGTCATTTTGAGCCCTCGCCGTCTGGTTGCATTCGAGGGAACAATGCAAAAGGCCGCCCGGTTGTTCCCGGACGGCCTTTGTTGCTTGGCCTGCGAAACGCTCTATTCCGCCGCCTTCGGGAAGCTGACTGCCGGCTCGGCGCCGACATCTGCCAGAGGCCCTTGGGACGAGATCTCGCCCTTGCCGCGCCGGAAGAGACGGCTGATTAAGCCGCGTCGCGCGCCGGGTTTGATCTTGGCGCGGGTGAACACCATCAGCATCGACGGCGTCACGACCAGCGTCAGAATGGTGGCGAAGGACAGGCCGAAGACGATCGCCGAGGACAGCGAAATCCACCATTGCGTCGACGGCGCATTGATCGTCGTCTCGTGATGGAAGATTTCGAGCCCAAGGCCGAAGGCGATCGGCAGCACGCCGAGAATCGCCGACACCGCCGTCAGCACAACCGGTCGCGCACGCTCGCGGCAGGTCTGCAGCACCGCGTCCATCTTGTCCCAGCCCTCCTCACGCAACCGGTCGTAGGTGTCGATCAACACGATGTTGTTGTTCACCACCACGCCGGCCAGCGCGATGACGCCAATGCCCGACATGACGATGCCGAACGTCTCGCCCGTGATCAGCAGTCCAAGGAACACGCCGATTGTCGCCATGACCACGCAGGACAGCACCAGCCATACGCTGGTGAACTTGTTGAACTGCGCCAGCAGCACCAGGAAGATCAGGAAGATCGCCGCGCCGAAGGCCTTGCTGAGGAAGGCGCTGGCTTCCGCGCTGTCCTCGTTCGATCCGGCGAGCTTCCAGCGTATTCCGCTGCCCAGATTCATATCGGTGACGGCCCGAGTGACCTGCTGCTGGACTGCCGCGACCTGTTGGCCGGCGGCAACATTGGCCTGCACCACCACGGTTCGGGCACCGTCGATGCGGTTGAGGATGCCGACCGTCGGCTCGGGTTTGCGCACGACGAAGTTTGAGATCGGCACCGACCCTTGCGAGGTCTGCACCCTGAGCTCGTCCAGCGTCGACAGCGTGCGCCGGTCTTCCGGAAGACGCAGGCGGATGTCGACGGCGTCATCGGCACCAGCAGGCCGGTATTCGGAGAGCTTCAGTCCGTTCGTCACCAGCTGCACCACGGTGCCGACCGAAGTCGGGCTGATGCCGTATTGCGCGGCCTTGGCGCGGTCGACCTCGAGAGCCCAGTCGACGCCGGGCGGCGGCAGGCCATCGGAAATATCGATGACGCCCGGCACCTTGGCGATACGCGCCGCGACGGCGCGCGCCTTGTCGTCGAGGCCGGCTGGATCGACGGCCGATAGCCTGATCTGGATCGGTTTGCCGGTCGGCGGACCGGCTTCCGGCACGCGCACCTCCACGTCGACCCCGGGAATGCCGGCCATCACGCCGCGCAGATCGCTTAGGATCTGGTTGGCGGACTTGCGTTCGCGCCAGTCGATGAATTCGTACTGGATGACGCCGACGACGTCCTCGGGCACGTCCTGGCCGCCGCCCTGCGTCTTGCCGACGCGGGTGTAGACCGACTTCACGCCAGGCCACCCGAGCAACCGGCTCTCGGCGATCTTGGTCGCCGTATCCATTTCGGCCAGCGAAAGGTTGCCGCGGGCATGCACGTAAAGCAGGCCGTAGTCAGGTTCGACGCTCGGGAAAAACTCGACGCCGGCACCGTACTTTGAATAGCCAACGAAAATACCGGTCAGCAAGACGACGGTGAGCACCATCACGGTGATGGGAAAGCGCACCGCCTGCTTGACGACAGCCATGTACCAGCCGTCGCGATTGCCATCCTCTTGATGCTGCGGCGCCTTGGCGAATATAGCGCCCAGCGTCGGCGCGAAGACCAGCGCATAGAGCATCGAGGCCGACAGCGTGACGATCAGCGTGATCGGCATGTACTTCATGAAATCGCCGATGATGCCGGGCCAGAACAACAGCGGCGAGAAGGCGGCGATACGCGTCATCGTCGCGGCGATGACCGGGCCGGCCATGCGCTTGGCGGCAAGCGCGAAGGCTTCCTGCTTCGGCATGCCTTCGCTCATCCTTCGTTCGGCGAACTCGGTGACGATGATGGCGTCGTCGACCAGCATGCCGACAGCCAAGATGAGGCTGAACAGCACGATCATGTTGATCGTGTAGCCCATCATGGCAAGCAGCAGGATACCGATTAGGAAGGACGACGGAATGGCCAGGCCAATCAGCAGCGAGGCACGGCCGGACAGCGCGTAGAGGATGACGATGAACACCAGGATGACGGCGATCATCACATGGTTCTGCAAGTCCCCCAGCAGCTGGTTGACGAAGACCGACTTGTCCTGCGTGTAGGTGACGTGCATGCCCTCGGGCATGGTCTTGACGAAGGCATCGGACACCTCCCTGACCTTGGTCAGCGTATCGATCAGATTGGCGCCGATGCGCTTCTTGACTTCGATGGCGATGGCCGGCTTGCCGTTGAGGCGCGTGATTGTCGTCGCGTCGGCGAAGGTCGAGCGTATCGTCGCGATGTCCTTGGCCTGCACCACGGCATTGGGCCCGGCGACCACGGGAAGTGCCGCCACATCCTCGGGTGTCTCGATCAGCGACGGCACCTTGACGGCATATTTGCCTTCAGAGCCCTCGATGTTGCCGGCGGCGACCAGGCTGTTGGAAGCACCGACCGCGCCGATCAGCTGGTCGAGCTGCAGGCCATAGGACGACAGCTTCATCGGATCGATGACGACCTCGACCAGATCGTCGCGCGAGCCCTGCAACGAGCCTTCGAGCACGCCGGGCACTTCCTCGATGCGATCACGCAGTTCGCGCGCCGCGGCCGCCAGCACGCGTTCGGGCAATTCGCCGGACAGCGTGACGACGAGCACCGGAAATTCGGAAATGTTGACCTCCGTGACGACAGGCTCCTCGGCCGCCTGCGGCAGGTCGGCCTTGCCGTCCTGCACCTTGGAGCGTGTGTCCTGCAGTGCCGTCGCCAGGTTCGTCTGCGGCTGGAACTCGACCAGAACGTAGCCGCCGCCCTGGAAGGCGGCCGAGCGCATCTCCTTGAGGCCCTTCAGGCTTTTCAACTTGCTTTCCATCGGCCGCAGCAGAAGACGCTCGGAATCCTCCGGCGAAATGCCTTGATAGATCAGGCTGACATACATCATCGGAATCGGAACGTCGGGTTCCGCTTCCTTCGGTGTCGATTGATAGGCGACCCAGCCTGCAATCAGCAGGAAGACCAGGACCGAGATGGTCAGGCGGGCATTGTTGATTGCGAGTCTGACGATATCCATGACTTATGCCTGCTGTTGCTTTCGGGAGTGGCGAACGGACATGCTGTCGCCGGACAAGGCCCGGCGCCGGCGCCCATGCGCTACTGCGTCCCGGCGGTGGCTTCGCCGATCAGTTTTTTGATGGTCGCCTGATCGGCCTCGACCGGATGGACCTCGTCGCCTTCCTTCACCAGTTCCTGGCCGGCAACGATGATGCGCGCATCGGCCGGGATGCCGCCAAGCACGAGACCGGTCGGCGTATCGTCGACCAAATCGATCGGGAAGAACGCCACCTTGTTGTCGTTTCCGACGGCGCGGATGCCGAGGTCGCCCTTGTCGCCGAGCGTCACCACCGAGCGCGGCAAAAGCACCGCGTCGGTCGGCAGCGCGCTGAGCCGGATTTCGGCCGTCATGCCGGCCGGCACCGAGCCATCGGCATTGGGGATGGCAATCTCGACACGGAAGGTGCGGGTCGCCGACGAGGCGTCGCGGCTGATATAGCGCACGGTGCCTTCGACGGTCTGGCCGCTGACCAGCCGAACGCTGGCCTTGTCGCCGATCTTGAGATAGCCGAGGTCGCGCTCGCTGATTTCGCCGCGCGCGATCACCGGGTCGAGCTTGAGGATCGTCGCCACCTCGCCGCCCTGCATGACGGAGCTGCCGAGTTCCACCGGCACCCGGTCGATGACGCCATCGAACGGTGCCTTCACTTCGTTGCGGTCGAGCTCGGCCTGTGCGGTGTCCAGCTGGGATTGCGCCTGGGTCAGGTTGGAGCGGGCGGTGTCGAGCTGCAGCTTCGGCAAATTGCCTGTCTTGGCCAGACGCTCGGCGGCGTCGAGTTCGGCCTTGCGCTGCGCCACAAGCTGCTTGGCGTTGTCGACCATCGAGATCTTTTCCTCGGCGGCGAGCATCAGCACCAGGTCGCCGGTCTTGACGTGGTCGCCCTGCTTGACCGGCAGCTTGTCGATGACGCCGGCGACGCGGGTTGCCAGCACCGCGCGCTTGTCGGCTTCGGTCAGCCCGGAAATGCGGATGGCGCGCGCATAGGTCTTTCGCGGCGGCGTCACCACAGCGACGGTACGCAGCGGGGCCTTCGGTTCGGCTTCCGCCGTCTTCGGCTTGCTCGCGTCCGGCGTCTTGCCCTGCTCGGCTTCGGCTGCCTTGGCCTTGTTCGCCGCTACGCTGCCGACCGACGAGAACTCGCCTGTCGCCATCCACGCCGCGAAACCGATGAGCACAACAATGGCTGCAAGCTTGTGAAACCTGATTTTAGGCATCGTCATTTTTCCACTGCGGGTTCGGCCAGCACCGCGTCTGATGACGCGGGCGCGTCGCCGATATGGGTGCGCGCTCGACCGTGTTCAAATTGCCGTGATCGGCGAGCGCGCTTCTACATCAAAGTTGCATCGCAATATAGCCCCAAAGTTGCAGCAGCATTGCGTAGCCGAACAAGGTGTGGCCGCCATGAAACGGTACTTCGTCACTTGCCAGGCTACTTGGTGAAGCCGGCCGCCGGCTCACGATCCGGCTCTGAAACATCGTCCACCGGAGACCAGCGCGGCTCGCCACAGGCCCGTCCGGCCGTCTCCGAAATATAGCCGCGATCCGCATTGCGTCGCCGATCGAAGTGCAGGCACAAACCGACGATCCGCGTCAGTGTGATCGGCGAGGGGCAATGGTCGAGACACCATAACACTCGACTAAACGGCTGGAATTGTTCGAAAAAAGGCACGGCAACCTTTCAGGTCAGGTTTGCCGCCGCCAAGGCCCCGAGGTCGAACCTGATGCTGAAAAACTCAACGCGCCCGCATTCTTACGCCTTGGACCATCGCGTCGCGATACGCGCGACATAGGGCTCGGCACGAGACAGGTGCGGGAACACCGGGTGTGTTTCGTCCCATTCGCAATTCGGGTCGAGCATTGCGCCCGATCCCTTCGGACGTCTTCCGCCCGGCGTCATCTGACCGTTGGTGGCAACAGGCGTCAGCATGATGACGGCTCTTCCGCACGCCAAGGTTGCTGTCACGCCAGCAGCGCTGGACTACGCGCTGCTGCGGAGACCCCGCCATGCCGCCGGCGGGCTCAGGCCCGACGGCGCTCTGCCTCCGGATTCTTGCGAACGGCGAGAAACTCCTTCACGCGACGGCCCGGTGCTGGACCGCGGACCGGCTTGAAACCGTCGTCGAGTTCGCCCGAGAGATCGAGCGTGGCATGCTTGCCGACGGCAGCGTAATTCTCTTCAAGCCAGTCGCTGGCGGCGGTGCGGCCGAGGTCGCGCAGATAGGTCAGGAAGGCCCATTCGGCATTGACCTTCGAGGATGCCGACAGGCCCTTGAACGCCTCGTCGGCATCGATGCGGTGCATGCGGATGTCCCGGTATTCGCCATGCGGCAGACGCCCGGCGGCGATCAGTTCCTTGACGAAGGCGATCGAGCGGAATTCGCGCAGCAGCCCGGCATTGAAGGTGATCTCGTCGATGCGGTTCTGGATCTCGTTGGCGCTTCTCGGTGTTCCCTCGCGCACCACCGGGTTGATCTGCACCAGAAGCACGTCCTCGGTCGCCGCCGTCTTGAAGAATGGATAGAGCGCCGGATTGCCGCCATAGCCACCATCCCAATAGGGCACGCCCTTGATCTCGACAGCACGGAACAATTGCGGCAGGCAGGCCGAGGCCATCACTGTGTCGAGATCGATCTCGCCATCGGAAAACACTCGCAACTGCCCTGTCTCGACATTGGTGGCGGAGATGAACAGTTCCATCGGCTTGCAGGCATGGACATTCCCGAAATCGATCTCCCGCGCGACGACGTCGCGCAGCGGATTGAGGCCGAGCGGGTTGGCGACATAGGGCGAGAATACCCGCGACATGGTGTCGAAGAAGACATAGCCCGGCGTGTTCTCGATCGACCAATTGCCCCAGGCGACATCCCACGGCATGCGTTGCACCGGGCTGAACCGTCCCTTCGCCGCCACCGCGCGCCAGAAATCGTCCAGCTTCTTGCGCGCGCCCTCGACCCCGCCTCTGACAAAACCGTCAGCCAGCGCCACCGCGTTCATCGCGCCGGCACTGGTACCGGACACCGCCGATATCTCCAGCCTGCCATCCTCCAGCAGCCGATCGAGCACGCCCCAGGAAAAGGCGCCATGCGAGCCGCCGCCCTGGAGAGCGATATTGATCTTCTTCTTTTCCTCCGCCTTGCCGTTCTTCGTCATGGCGTTCCTGTCATCCTGATTCGCCGGCCTGCCCCGACATCGTTCGAAGGAAGCAGCTATCGCCAGCTTATGTTGCAGTGCAGCATATAAGAATGGACCAAGGCAAGAACACGAACACGCTCGCGTGATCACATGAAATTTCGGTCATGCGAAAGCCAATCGCTGCATGCGGAGAGACCGCGGCTTTCGAAACAGGCATGAAGCCAGGCAAATGGGCGCTAGGCGACGAGGTCCGGCACAGGCCCGATATAGCGTGACTGCGGACGGATCAGCCGTCCGGTGGTCTGCTGCTCGCGCGCGTGCGCGACCCAGCCGGCAACGCGCCCGGCTGCGAAGACATTGCTGAACGCCTCGGGCGGAAACCCTGCCGCTTCCAGCACCAGTGCGGTGTAGAATTCGACATTGGTCTGCAGCGAACGCTGCGGCTTGGCGACCCGGAGCACGTCGAGCGCGGTTTGCTCGACCGTCTCGGCGAAAGCCAGCCGCCTGCCGGTGTCGCCCTCACCGCCAAGCTTGCGCACCACCGCTTTCAGGACATCGGCACGCGGATCGCGCACGCGGTAGATGCGGTGACCGAAGCCCATGATGCGTTCGCCATGCGCGATCTCGTCGCGCAGCCAGGTGGCCGCATCGCCATGCGCGGCGATGGCGTCGAGCATCTCGATGACCGGGCCGGGCGCGCCGCCATGCAGCGGCCCCTTGAGCGCGCCAAGCCCGGCTAGCACCGACGATGTCAGGCCCGCCAGCGTCGAAGCGACGACGCGGGTGGCGAAGGTCGAGGCATTGAGGCCATGATCGCAAACGGTCACCAGATAGGTGTCGAGCGCGTTTGCCAATGCCGGCGACGGGACCGATCCCCTGAGCATCCGCAACATGTCGGTGGCATGATCCGCCTTGCCGTCGGGTGCGATCGGCTGCTCGCCGCGCCGCAGGCGCAGCAGGGCCGGCGTCAGCACCGCCGGCGCAGCGATCAGCCGCAAGGCGTCCGCCAGCGTTTCGCCATCCGGCAGCAAGGCCATGCCAGCGCGCATGGCGCTGTAGATTTCGAGTGGCGCCAGCAGGCGCAGCGAAGGCGCGAGCCGGTCGAAGACCTCGACGCGTGCCTCGCCCAACCTTGCCGCCAGTTCGGCGTCACCGGGCAGATCGTCGAAAAAGCCGTCCAGCAGCAGGCGGACGACCCGGGCGTAACTCCATCGTCCAGCCAAGTCCACAAGCGAATGACCTCGGATCGTCAGGCGGCCGCCCAGGCCATCCACGTCGGACAGCACGGTTTCGGCCGCCACCACATCATCGAGCCCGTTCGCCATGGCCTTGTCTCCTTGAAGCTTTTCCTGGTGGGAGATAAGGATGGGCGCCATAAGCATCAATCTTGATCAATAGAATCAATATCTGAGCTCGACATGTCCGAATGGTTGTCGCGGGAAGAGGCGCTGGAAAGGCTCCGGGTGAGGCCGCAGACGCTCTATGCCTATGTCAGCCGCGGTCGCATCGGCATGCGCCCGGATCGGGCCGATCCGCGCCGCAGCCAGTACCGCGCCGACGACATCGCGGCGCTGGCAACGCGAAGGGCGCGCGGGCGCAGCCCCTCGGCCATCGCCGAAAGCGCGATCGCCTGGGGGGAGCCGTCGCTCGTCACCGCGATTTCGACCGTCTGGCACGGCAACCTCATCTATCGGGGCCGGAATGCCGTTGCGCTGTCCGACCATGCCACGCTGGAAGAAACCGCTGGACTGCTCTGGGCTCTGTCCGGCCCGGTCCATTTCGAAGCATCGCCACCAGATGCGCCGCGCCCGACCGGCCGCGCCCAGGCGTTCGTGCAACTCGCTTTGCTTGCCGGCCAGGCGCGGTCTTCGCTTGGACGAAATGCTGCCTCGCTGTGCACTGATGCCGCACGCGCGATCGGTGTGCTGGCCAGCGCTCTCGGTGCCGAGGCGGGGCCGGAACCGGTGCACCAGCGATTGGCGCGGGGCTGGTCGGTGGACGATGAAGGCGCGGATGCGATCCGGCGTGCGCTTGTGCTGCTTGCCGATCACGAACTCAATGCGTCGACCTTCGCGGCCCGCGTCGCCGCCTCGACCGGAGCCTCGCCCGCCGCTTGTCTGCTGGCCGGCCTGGCGACACTGTCAGGTCCCCGCCACGGCGGCGCCGGCGAAGCGGTAATGCAACTCGCCGAAGACGCGGGACGGCATGGTGCCGATGCCGCGATCCGGCGCTGGCTTGGCCACGACCGGCCACTGCCGGGATTCGGCCACCAGCTCTATCCCGAGGGCGATCCCCGGGCCACGGCGCTTCTGGCGGCCTTCGACAACACCGATGAAACATTGCGGTCGCTGGAAACCGCCGCCATGGCGGCGACCGGCGCCCAACCGAATATCGATTTTGCCTTGGCCGTGCTGGCGCGCAGCCTTGGCTTGCCGCGCGATGCACCGTTCCACCTCTTCGCGCTTGGACGCAGCGTCGGCTGGGCGGCACATCTGGTCGAACAGATCGTGAGCGGCAGCATCATCCGGCCGCGCGGCCGCTATGAGGGATTGCTGCCGTAAATCGCGTGAGCGCTATGCGCTCATGACATCGTGTCGAGCTTGCGCTGCATGGCCGCGATCTGGTCCTTCAACTGCTGCAGATCGTCGGACTTCTCCGGCGCGTCCTTCCTGGCCGGCTCGGCGGGGGCCGCTGCCGGTGCCGGGCCCGCGGGCGGAAAAGGCGTGAACAGCCGCATCGCGTTCTGGAACATTTCCATGTTTCGGCGCGTCTGTTCTTCCAGCGCCTTGATCGGTGTCGCCATTTTCATAACGTCCAGTGGCGACTTGCCGATGGCGCCCTTCATCTGCTCGCGGAACCGCTCTTGTTCCTTGGAAAAGGCGATCATCGATTGCTCGAGGAAACTCGGCACGATCATTTGCATCTGGTCGCCGTAGAAGGCGATCAGCTGGCGCAGGAACGGGATCGGCAGCATGTTCTGCCCGTCCTTGTTCTCCAGCTCGAAGATGATCTGGGTCAGCACCGGATGCGTGATGTCGTCGCCGGTCTTGGCGTCCTGGACGGTGAACTCCTCGCCCTTCTTGACCATCTCGGCCAGATCCTCGAGCGTCACATACGTACTCGTCCCCGTATTATAGAGGCGGCGATTGGCGTATTTCTTGATAATGATAGGGTCGTCTTTTGCGGCCATCTGCATCCTCCCCGGACACCGGCGCGCCTGAGTAAGCAGCCGGTAACGATTGCGCCTTTTTCGAGGATATGCGCAAAAGCCTCATAATTCCAAGCAGTTTGTGCACTGCGGGATCACATAATGCTGCATAGCAGGCAAAATATGCTGCGCGGCAGCGACCGGACCGCCGACACCGCGATGCGCGGCCCGCTTGCGGCGCATCGGCGCCATGCCGATTTCCGGTTTGACTTGGGGTTGGGAAAGGGCAAAAAAGTCCTCAACGGCACAACAACACCCTTGAAGTCTGGAGAAGAAAATGTCCGCTTCCATTGTCATTGCCAGCGCCGCGCGCACGGCTGTAGGCTCCTTCAACGGCGCCTTCGCCGCCACGCCCGCGCATGAGCTCGGCGCCGTCGTCGTGCAGGAACTTTTGGCGCGTGCCGGGGTCGAACCGGCCGAGATCGACGAGGTCATCCTCGGCCAGGTGCTGACCGCGGCGCAAGGCCAGAACCCGGCCCGCCAGGCCTCGATCCTTGCCGGACTGCCCAAGGAGACCACCGCCTGGGGCCTCAACCAGGTTTGCGGTTCGGGCCTGCGCGCCATCGCGCTCGGCATGCAGCAGATCGCCACCGGCGACGCCAAGGTGATCATTGCCGGCGGCCAGGAATCGATGTCGCTGTCGCCGCACGCCGAGCACCTGCGCGCCGGCGTCAAGATGGGCGACTACAAGATGATCGACACCATGATCAAGGACGGGCTGTGGGACGCCTTCAATGGCTACCACATGGGCAACACCGCCGAGAACGTCGCCCGCCAGTTCCAGATCACCCGCGACGACCAGGACCAGTTCGCACTGGCCTCGCAGAACAAGGCCGAGGCCGCGCAGAAGGCGGGCAAGTTCAAGGACGAGATCGTCGCCTTCACCATCAAGGGCAAGAAGGGCGATACGGTTGTCGATCAGGACGAATACATCCGCCACGGCGCCACGATCGATGCCATGACCAAGCTGAAGCCGGCCTTCGACAAGGATGGCACGGTGACCGCCGCCAATGCCTCCGGCATCAATGACGGTGCCGCCGGCGCGCTGCTGATGAGCGAAGCGGAAGCCGCAAGGCGTGGCATCACCCCGCTGGCGCGCATCGCCTCCTGGGCGACCGCCGGCGTCGATCCGGCGATCATGGGCACCGGACCCATTCCCGCTTCACGCAAGGCCTTGGAACGGGCCGGTTGGTCGGCAGGGGATCTCGACCTTGTCGAGGCCAACGAGGCGTTCGCCGCACAGGCCTGCGCCGTCAACAAGGACATGGGCTGGGACCCCTCGATCGTCAACGTCAATGGCGGCGCCATCGCCATCGGCCACCCGATCGGCGCCTCGGGCGCCCGCATCTTCAACACGCTGGTCTTCGAAATGCGCCGGCGCGGCGCCAAGAAGGGACTGGCCACCCTATGCATCGGCGGCGGCATGGGCGTCGCCATGTGCGTGGAGGCTTTCTGATAGACTTTGGACGGGCGGCGCAAGCCGCCCGTTTCACATGTGGTGCCTGTAGCAAATCCAGTGCCTGCCAAGCCCGACAACAGGGCAATTTCAAAAAGGGGAAATGCATGACCAAGGTTGCAATCGTCACGGGTGGATCGCGTGGCATCGGCGCGGCGATCTCGATCGCTTTGAAGAACGCCGGCTATTCGGTTGCCGCGAACTACGCCGGCAACGACGAGGCGGCGGCGAAGTTCAAGGCGCAGACCGGCATTCCGGTCTACAAATGGTCGGTCGCCGACTATGACGCTTGCGCGGCCGGTATCAAACAAGTCGAGGCCGACCTCGGCCCTGTCTCGGTGCTGGTCAACAATGCCGGCATCACCCGCGACGCCATGTTCCACAAGATCACCCGCGAGCAGTGGAAAGAGGTGATCGATACCAATCTGTCCGGTGTCTTCAACATGACCCATCCGTTGTGGGGCGGCATGCGCGACCGCAAGTTCGGCCGCGTCATCACCATCTCCTCGATCAACGGCCAGAAGGGCCAGGCCGGTCAGGTCAATTACTCCGCCGCCAAGGCCGGCGACATCGGCTTCTCGAAGGCGCTCGCCCAGGAAGGTGCCCGCGCGGGCATCACCGTCAACGTCATCTGCCCTGGCTACATCGCCACCGAGATGGTCAAGGCAATCGACGAAAAGGTGCTCAACGAGCGCATCATCCCGCAAATTCCGGTCGGCCGCCTTGGCGAACCGGAAGAGATCGCGCGCTGCGTGGTCTTCCTCGCTTCGCAAGATGCCGGCTTCATCACCGGCTCGACCCTCACCGCCAATGGCGGCCAATACTTCGTCTGAGACGTCTGCTCGCGCAGTCCAACGCTGCGGATCCATGCGTGCCCTGCGATAAGCGGACCGGAAAATCGGTCCGCTTCCAAATGGCGCCTGACTCTTGGAAGACGCCGCTGTGACGCAATGCCCCAATCCGGCACGCAAAGGTTAATGCCGGTAGGCGCGTCTGCGCGAACCCTGTGATTAAGCCTGTGGATTCTCGGTGGATAAGCTGTTCACAAGACAAGATATTGAGGGAACAAAAAGAGAAAATACGGCCGGCGCTGCTTTGTCGCCGATTCGTTCCGGCTTTGAGCCCAATGTTAAGATTAATGGCTGGGATAAGCTGCTATTCTTTAACGTCGAGTTTAGAAAGATTAACAGTTTCATAAGTTTAACGGGCGCGCACCGAATCGCCCTCATCGTTCCCGGCGAAAGTTAACGGCAGGACCCGCCCAGCATAAAACGGGCCAGTTCGGTGATTCAGCATGTGGTGAGACTCTTGGTCACGAAATCCATATCTAGCCGTGAACAAAAGCTGAATCTTACGGAGTCGCCGATTCGTCGCCGATTCGTCGCTGATTCGTTCCAGACTCGTTCCAACTGTTAAGCAGGGGCTGATTTGCGGAGTGAGGCGGGCGTCTCCGGAACCCTGCCGGAACATTCTGCTTTCGCTTCGCGCCCGAAATCCCTATGTGTCGGCTGTCATACGCGCCGTCCTGGCACGCTCCCGACCACGAGAGGCCAGAAAGCCTTATTTCCGAGCCGATGAACATCCAGCCGAAACACACCGAGCCGCTGATCCTGTCGGGCCGCGACGTGACCGCCGTGCTTGGGCCGACCAATACCGGCAAGACCCATCTCGCCATCGAGCGCATGGTGGCGCACGAAACCGGTGTCATCGGCCTGCCGCTGAGGCTGCTGGCCCGCGAGGTCTACACGCGCGTCTGCGAAAAGGTCGGTGCCAACAAAGTGGCGCTGATCACCGGCGAGGAGAAGATCCAGCCGCCGGGCGCCAGATATTCGGTCTGCACCGTCGAAGCCATGCCGCGTGAAACCGACGCCGCCTTTGTTGCCATCGACGAGGTGCAACTGGCCGGCGACCTCGAACGCGGCCATATCTTCACCGATCGCATCCTGCATCTGCGCGGCCGTCAGGAGACGCTGCTGCTTGGTGCCGCCACCATGCACGGTATCCTGCAGCGCTTGCTGAAAGGCGTCTCGGTAGTGACGCGGCCGCGGCTGTCGCATCTGGCCTATGCCGGCTCCAAGAAACTGACCCGCTTGCCCAGGCGCACCGCGATCGTCGCCTTCTCCGCCGACGAGGTCTATGCCATCGCCGAACTCATCCGCCGCCAGCAGGGTGGTGCGGCCGTCGTGCTCGGGGCGCTGTCGCCCCGCACCCGCAACGCCCAGGTGGCGCTGTTCCAGTCGGGCGATGTCGACTATCTCATTGCCACCGACGCGATCGGCATGGGCCTCAACCTCGACCTCGACCATGTCGCCTTCGCCCAGAACCGCAAGTTCGACGGCTACCAGTACCGCAATCTGACGGCGGCGGAGCTCGGCCAGATCGCCGGCCGCGCCGGCCGGCATCTGCGCGATGGCACGTTCGGCGTCACCGGCCAGGTCGATCCGCTGGACGAGGACCTCGTCCAGAAGATCGAGGGCCATGACTTCGACCCGGTGAAGGTGCTGCAGTGGCGCACCGCCCAATTCGATTTCGCCAGCCTCGATGCGCTGAAGCGCTCGATCGAGACCAACGCCCCGGTCGAGGGCCTGACACGCGCGCTGCCGGCCGTCGATGCGCAAGCGCTCGAACATCTCTCCCGCGACGAAGACATCCGCGCGCTCGCCACCAACGCCAAGCGCGTGGCGCTGCTGTGGGAAGCCTGCGCCCTGCCCGACTATCGCAAGATCGCGCCTGCCCAGCATGCCGACCTCATCGCCTCGATCTACATGGACCTCGCCCGGCAGGGCCATGTCGACGAGAACTACATGGCCGAACAGGTGCGCCGCGCCGACACCACCGAGGGCGACATCGACACGCTGTCGCACCGCATCGCCCAGATCCGCACCTGGACATTCGTGTCGAACCGGCCCGGCTGGCTGGCCGATCAGGCACACTGGCAGGAAAAGACGCGCGAAATCGAAGACAGATTGTCGGATGCGCTGCATGAGCGGTTGACGAAACGCTTCGTAGACCGCAGGACTTCCGTCCTCATGCGGCGCCTTAGAGAAAATACCATGCCTGAAGCCGAAATCAGTCCTACCGGAACCGTCCTTGTCGAAGGCCATCATGTCGGCGAGTTGCAAGGGTTCCGCTTCACCGCCGACCAGACCGCCGGCGGCGAAGACGCCAAGGCCGTGCGCACTGCCGCGCAAAAGGCGCTTGCCGCCGAGTTCGAGGCACGCGCGGAGCGCTTCGGCGCCTGCGCCAATGGCGATCTCGCGCTCGGTTCGGACGGCACGCTGCGCTGGATCGGCGCGCCGATAGGCACGCTGGTCTCGGGCGAAGACGCGCTGAAGCCGCGCCTGGTGTTGCTGGCTGACGAACAGCTGACGGGCCCGGCGCGCGACAAGGTCGCGGCGCGCGCCGAACGCTTCGTCAATTTCCAGATCGAGTCGTTGTTGAAGCCGCTGGTCGATCTGAAAAACGCCGAGCAGATTTCCGGCATCGGCCGTGGCATCGCTTTCCAGCTGGTCGAGAATTTCGGCCTCATCAACCGTCGTGACATCGCCGAAGAGATGAAATCCTTGGACCAGGAAGGCCGCGCGGCGCTGCGCCGGCTTGGCGTCCGCTTCGGCGCCTACCACGTGTTCGTGCCCGCGCTGATCAAGCCGGCACCCGCCGGGCTGGTGACGCTGCTGTGGGCGTTGAAGAACGACGGCAAGGACAAGCCAGGCTTCGGCGACGTCGTCCACGCGCTGGCGTCGGGCCGCACCTCTGTTGTCATCGACCCGGCCTTCGACAAGGCCTTCTACAAGCTCGCTGGCTACCGCAATCTCGGCCGCCGCGCCGTGCGCATCGACATTCTGGAGCGGCTGGCCGACCTGATCCGCCCGGCGACCAACTGGAAGCCCGGCCTTGGCCAGCGTCCGGACGGCGCCTATGACGGCCAGTCCTTCATGGTGACGCCGCCGATGATGTCGATCCTTGGCGCCACCGCCGACGACATGGAAGAGATCCTCAAGGGTCTTGGCTATCGCGCCGAGCCGAAGCCGGCCACGGAAGTCAAGGCACGGCTGGAAGCGCAGGACAATGCCGCGCGGGAAGCCGCCGCGGCCAGGCAGGCAGCCGAAGAAGCAGCCCGCGCGGAACAAACCAAGGCGGCGGAAGAGGCGGCTTCGCCGGCCGCCGAGGGAGTTGAACTGGTGCCGGATGCCGCAACCGACGTGGAGACGGAGGTTCCAGCCGAAGTCGCCGCCGATGCGCCGGTGGAAGCTGTCGCGCAAGAGCAGGCGGAAGCCACCGCTGAAGTTGCGGAGGAACCTGTAGAAGCCGCTGTTGAAGCCGCCGAGCCGGCGCCGGTTGAGCCGCGGGCCGAACCTGAAACTGCCGAGGTAGACGCGGCACCCACGGAGGAAACCGCAGCGGCGGAGCCCGCCGTCGAAGCCTCCGCGTCGACGGAAGCCGCCGAATGGGCTGCCGTGGCGGAAGCCGCCGGCGAACCCGTGCCGGAAGCCGAAGCGCCAAAGCCGATCCTGCTGTGGCGCCAAGGTCGCTTCGATCAGCGTCCGCGTCATCGCGACGGCCGCAACAACCGGCCGCAAAACGGACAGGCGCGCGGCCGAAGCAACGCGCCGGCCGGCGGCGAACAGGCAACAGCCGCGCCCGCGGACCGTTCCGCGCACGAAGGGCGCCTCGACGGCGCCGGAAAGCCGCGCTTCGACCGCTCGAAGTACAAGCCCAAGCCGCAAGCTGAGGGCGCTGAGCGCCGCGACGGCCGCCCGCAGGGCGAGCGTCCCGAGCGCCGCGAAGGCCGGCCAGACTGGAAGGGCGGCAGGCCGGAAGGCAAGGGTGCCGATCGCGGCGGAAAGCCCGCTTTCCAGCCCAAGCCGCGCGAGGAGCGCCCGGTGCGTTTCGATCCGGACTCGCCCTTCGCCAAACTCGCCGCCTTGCGCGACCAATTGAAGAAGTAAACTCGCTTCGATGGTTGCTGAAGGCCGTCAGCGCATCGACAAATGGCTGTTCTTCTCGCGCGCGGTGAAATCGCGCTCGCTGGCGGCCAAATTGGTGGTCGCCGGCCGCGTGCGCATCAATCGCGACAAAGCAGCGCAGGCCTCCGATCTGGTCAAGCCAGGCGACGTGCTGACCATCACGCTCGACCGGCGTATTTTCGTCTGGAAGGTGCTCGGCGCTGGCGCGCGGCGTGGCCCGTCCGAGGAAGCCCGCACCCTTTATCAAGACATGTCGCCCCCGACCGCACTGAAGGGCGACGCCCCGCCCGATGCTATCGCGGCGCTGCGCGAGGCAGGCAGCGGCCGCCCCACCAAAAAAGAGCGTCGCCAGACCGACCGATTGCGCGACGAAGATTGAGCCTGCCGATCGACGCAGATGTGCGCTCCCGCGGCAACGGCAACCAAAAGCGGATTTTGCACCGGCAAACCAACGTCGGTGAGGGATGCGGGACCGTCGCGGCACCGCCGATCTGAAATTCAATTCCCAAACTCTGGCGCCACTGGGAATGGCTACCCTTGCAAGCAGCCGATAAAGGCGTTACCTCACGGAAAAAGCCAACAAAAACGGGACGTCCCGGAGCCGACCGATGACCTATGTCGTGACCGACAACTGCATCAAATGCAAATACATGGACTGCATCGAGGTCTGTCCGGTCGACTGCTTCTACGAAGGCGAGAACATGCTCGTCATCCATCCCGACGAGTGCATCGACTGCGGCGTCTGCGAGCCGGAATGCCCGGCCGACGCGATCAAGCCCGACACCGAGTCCGGCCTCGACAAATGGCTGCAGATCAACACCGAATATGCCGATAAATGGCCCAACATCACCGCCAAGAAGGAGCCGCCGGCCGACGCCAAGAGCTTCGACGGCGAGGCCGGCAAATTCGAGAAATACTTCTCCGCCGAGCCCGGCGAAGGCGATTGACAACACCGCTGTAAAGGCTTGTATGACGCAGCGTAACAGGCACGCCGGATTAACCGCCTTGACAGGCGGCGATTGGTTGTGGCCTTCGCTTACGCAGCAAAACCTTGATTCTTCCGACTTTTTGTGTTACATCAGCGAAACATGCCGGTGACACAACGTCGATTTATGGCGCAGACGCCCCAAATCACTGAAAGGTGAAAATCCCATTCCGGACCAGAGCGATCTGGGCCAGGCGGTCGCAATTCTTGCGGTTTGCCGGTCCCGGCTTTTCCGGTGGGTTCATCTGTTGTGCGGCTAATGATCGGTGACCCCGATCACGTGAGTTCAGCCGGCACCGCCGCCGGCCCACAACAAGGAGTTCAGGGCGTAATGGCAACGATCACCCCGCAGAAGAAGTCCACAGCTGCACGTCACGGTTTCAAGACCGGCGAGTTTATCGTCTATCCGGCGCATGGCGTCGGCCAGATCGTCTCGATCGACGAGCAGGAAGTGGCCGGCCACAAGCTGGAACTGTTCGTCATCGACTTCCAGAAGGACAAGATGCGCCTGAAAGTGCCGGTCGCCAAGGCGACCTCTATCGGCATGCGCAAGCTGTCGGAAGAGGATTATGTCGAGCGCGCGCTGAAGGTCGTGCAGGGCCGCGCCCGCGTCAAGCGCACCATGTGGTCGCGCCGCGCCCAGGAATATGATGCCAAGATCAATTCGGGCGACCTGATCTCGATCTCGGAAGTCGTGCGCGACCTCTATCGCGCCGACAACCAGCCGGAGCAGTCCTATTCCGAACGCCAGCTCTACGAGGCGGCACTCGACCGCATGGCCCGCGAGATCGCGGCCGTCAACCGCATGTCGGAAACCGAAGCCGTGCGCCTGATCGAGGTCAACCTCAACAAAGGCCCCAAGCGTGGCGCCAAGGCCGACAATGAGGAAGCCGAGCAGGAAGAAGCTGCCTGAGCTTTTTCGCATTCAAGTTGACGAAAACCCGGCCTCGCGCCGGGTTTTTGTTTTTGGGGAAGGCCGCGATTGTCGCGCCTATGCGCCTCCCTCTTCCTCCGCCGCCTCCTGCTTCAGCGTGGCGATAAACCGCTTGGTGCGTTCGCGCTCCGGATTGCCGAACAGCTTGGCGGATGCCCCCTGCTCGACGATGACGCCGGCGTCGAGGAACACCGCCTCCTGGGCGATCTTGGAGGCCAGGCGCAAATCATGCGTCGCCATCACCATGGTCGTTCCCTCGCTGGCGAGCTGACCCAGCACATCGACCACCTCCTGCGCCAGCTCCGGGTCGAGCGCCGAAGTCGGTTCGTCGCACAGCAGCACCTTCGGCGACGGCGCCAGCGCACGGGCGATCGCCACGCGCTGCTGCTGGCCGCCCGACAGCGTCGCCGGCCAGGCATCGGCCTTATGCACCATGCCGACCTTCTCCAGCAGCGCGAGTGCCCGCTCATGTGCCTTCTGCGGCGACCATTTGAGCACCGTAACCAAGCCTTCCATGACATTTTCGATGGCGGTGCGATGCGGAAACAACTGGAAATTCTGGAACACCATGCCGGTCTGCAGGCGCAGACGCCTTATGTCCGCCGCCGGCACCTTCCCGCCCGGGCGGAACTCAAGCGTCTCGTCGCCGATCCGCACCGTGCCCGAAGTTGGGATCTCCAGCAGGTTGATGCAGCGCAGCAGCGTGCTTTTCCCCCCGCCGGAAGGGCCGACAAGCGCGGTGACGCTGCCTTCGGCGATGGCGACAGTCACCCCCTTCAGCACGAGATTGTCGCCGAAACGCTTTTCGATGTTGGTGAGGCTGATCATGAGCGTGCCTCCAGGAAGCCGCCATAGCGGTTGAGCCGCTCCTCCAGTCGCGTCTGCAAGGCCGACAGTACCGAACTCATCGCCAGATAGAGGATCGCCGCCTCGACATAGAGGATGAGCGGCTCATAGGTGGTGGCGACGATGCGTTGCGCCGCCTGGAACATTTCCGGCACGGTGATGGCGGCGGCCAGCGACGTGTCCTTGACCAGCGAGATGAAGGTGTTGGAGAGCGGCGGCACCGCCACCCGTCCGGCTTGCGGCAGAATGGTGCGCCGCATCGCCTGGCTCCAGGTCATCCCGATCGAATAGGCGGCCTCCCACTGGCCCTTGGGCACCGAGCCGATGGCCGCCCGGATGATTTCCGACGTGTAGGCCCCGATGTTGAGCGTGAAGCCGATCAGCGCCGCCGTGAAGGCGTCAAGCAGGATGCCGACCGACGGCAGGCCGTAGAAGATCAGGAAGAGCTGCACCAGGAGCGGCGTGCCGCGGAAGATCCAGACATAGAAGCGCACGAGCGCCACCAGCGGCTTCGGGCCGAACAGCCTGCCGAGCGCCGCGCCCAGCCCTACCGTCAGGCCGAGCACGAAGGACAGCAACGTCAGCGGCACGGTAAAGATCAACGCTGCCCACAGCAGCGAGGGCAGCGAGTCCAGCATCAGTTGCAGCCAGTGCGGCACGAAAGATCCTCCGGAATGGACGGGGAGCGTCATCGAAGCGAATGCCCCAGCCATATCACGACAAAAGCGGCGAGCCGTCAAAGACGACTCGCCGCTGGATACGTCACAGGGCGACAGCCGGCCCCGCTTGGTGAATTACTTCGAGACGTCCTGGCCGAAATAGGTGTTGGCGATCTTCTGGTAGGTGCCGTCCGCCTTGATGTCGGCCAGCGCCTTGTTGATGGCCGCGACCAGCTCCGGATCGCCCTTGCGCACGATGACGCCGGAGTAATCGGCATTCTCTTCCTGGGCGGCGATCTTCACATTGGCGTCGGGCTTGTGCTTCTTGAAGTCTAGGAACGACAGGCTGTCATTGATGGTAGCGTCCGCACGGCCGGTCAAAAGCAGCTGGATCGACTGGTCGAAGCCGTCGGTGCCGACCAGTTCGGCGCCATTGGACTCGGCCAGCTTGCCGAAATTGGATGTCAGCGACTGCGCCGACTTCTTGCCCTTGAGGTCGGCGAAGGTTTTGATGTCAGTGTTGTCGCCGCGCACGATCAGCACTGCCTTGGACGCGATATAGGGATCGGAAAAGTCGTACTTGGCCTTGCGGGCGTCGGTGATGCCGACTTCGTTGATGACGGCATCATAACGGTTGACGTCGAGGCCGGCGATCAGCCCGTCCCACTTGCCTTCGAGGAACTCAGCCTTGACGCCGAGCTTATCGGCGATCGCCTTGGCGATCTCGACATCGAAGCCAACCAGCGCGCCGGAAGCGTCATGGTAGGTGAAGGGAGCGTAGGTGCCCTCCGTACCGACCTTGATGATTCCGGCCTGCTTGATCTGGTCGAGATTGGCGCCGGCGTGGCCCGATGCGACGGCCAGGGCCTGCAACGTTCCGGCGATGATGAGTGACTTGAGCCATTTCATTTTTCTGTGATCCCGTCCTTGGCCGGTAACCCGGCATGTTGTGAGGGCTGGAAAATGACAGATGCAGGTCGAAAAAATAAGGAATGAAATTTCAAAGAGAGCGTCTTCCAGAAATCAAATTCTCCGGAAGGAATTCATTCGCAGGCTCGGAAGTTGCAGACAGCTGCGCGGACGCTAGCGCTCGCCCTGCCCGCACCGGCGGAACCTTTCTCGCGCATGACAGTTTTGGCTGTTGTAGGGCACGCCGCCGTCATTTCAAGCCGGTGTCTGCCATTTGCCTCGCCGAGCCACGGAGCGCCTTATGATGGAAGACACGGCAGGACGGATCATGGTCCGCGCGGCAATGAAGGCGCCCTATCTCGAGCGCGAGGAGGAGCATCGGCTGGCATTGCTCTGGAAGGAAGACAACGACCAGAACGCGCTGCACAGCATCACCGTCGCCCACATGCGGCTGGTTATTTCCATGGCCTCGAAATTCCGCCATTACGGACTGCCGCTCGGCGATCTGGTTCAAGAGGGCCATGTCGGACTGCTCGAGGCCGCCGCCCGTTTCGAACCGGAGCGCGAGGTGCGTTTCTCGACCTACGCGACGTGGTGGATCCGCGCCTCGATGCAGGACTACATCCTGCGCAACTGGTCGATCGTGCGTGGTGGCACCAGTTCGGCGCAAAAGGCCCTGTTCTTCAATCTCAGACGCTTGCGTGCGCGTCTCGCGAACGGCGCCGAGCCGCTCTCCAACACAAATCTCTACCGCGAGGTTTCGGTTGCGCTTGGTGTATCCGAGGCTGATGTGGCGATGATGGATTCACGGCTGTCGGCTCCGGATTCTTCGCTGAACGTGCCGCTGGCCGACGATGCGGGCGGCACCGAGCGGATGGATTTCCTGGTCTCGGACGATCCCTTGCCGGACGAAATTGTCGGCGACAAGATCGATGTCGCGCGCCGCTCGCTCTGGCTGAAGGAAGCGCTTCACGCACTCAACGCGCGTGAACTCAGGATCATCGAGGAACGCCGGCTGAATGACGAGGGGGCCACGCTCGAGGCGCTCGGCGAGACGCTCGGCATCTCCAAGGAACGTGTCCGCCAGATCGAGGCGCGCGCCATGGAAAAGCTCAAGGTCGCGCTGGTGAAGCAGAATCCGGAATTCATGGCGACCGCCGCCTGATCTCCCGCTCGGGCTTTTATTTGTCGGTGACGATCTTGACCTTGTCGCCGGCCGAAACCGCGGCCCCCGGCGACAGCGCATTGAGCACGCGGAACAGGTCGAGCTTGCGGTCGACGCCAACCATCTGCGCGGCAAGCGATCCCATGGTCTGTCCCGGCTGCACGGTGAGCACACGAATATGCAGTGGCTTCAGTGCCGCCTTCTCGGCGGGGCTGAGGATACGGAAGGAACCGCTGACCGAGCGCGCCACCGTTTCAAGCGAGGTGCTGGCCGAGGGGGCCGCGGTCAGCAATCGGTAAACCTGGCCGCCGGCGCGGATCACAGCGATATCGAACTGCCAGCCTTCGGCGCCTGCATGGGCGGTCGCCGCCTCATTGCCGTTGATGGTTTCCTGCTTGACGGTGCTGTCGTCGAGCCCGGCCACCCAGCCGCTTCTGATATAGTCGGTCAGGGCGCGGTTCTTGTCGATCGAAACGCCGTCGAAGCGGATCGCTATGTCGCCGGGACCGGTCGCCGTCACGGCCGCCGCCGAATTGTCGATGATGAAACCGTCCGGCACCGTGAACGACACGCCCAAGCCTGGATGCAGGAAGGTTTCGCCGCGCACATAGCCTTCTTCCGGCGTGTCGCCGTAAAGCAGGCCGTCTATGCCGGCGAGGAAGGAATCGCGGTCGCGTGTACCGAAGCCTGGCGCACCGAACTGGCGGGCGTGCCGCTGTGCCAAATCGATGCGTTGCGGCGTGTTCGGGTGCGTCGCCAGGAAGTCGAGGCTGGCGTCGGTGGCGCCGCTGATCGAGCGGAAATCGGTATAGGCCGACATCGATTGCAGGAAGCGGCCGGCGGCATAGGGATCGTAGCCGGCTTCGCCGATCGACTTGATACCGATGGCGTCAGCCTCAAGCTCCTGGTTGCGCGAGAACTGCGCCAGCCTGAGCTTGCCGCGGATAAGTGCAGCCTTGGCGGTCGGGCTGTCGCCAAGCACATCGGAGACGACCTTGGTCGCCAGACCTTCCTCGGCCTCCAACTGCTGGCGCTGCAGCCCATGATTGGCGGTGACGTGGCCCATCTCATGCGCGATGACGGCGGCGAGCTCGGACGAATCATTGGCCAGCGCCAAGAGGCCGCGCGTTATGTAGAGATAGCCGCCCGGCAGCGCGAAGGCGTTGACGTTGGGCGAATTGAGGATGGTGATGCGATAGGTCTGGGTTGGGTTCGCCGACACCACGGTCAGATTGCCGACCACCTTGGCGACCATGCGTTCGAGCTTGGGATCGGAATATTCGCCGCCATAGGTCGCCAGGATGCGCGGATGCTGCGCCTTGGCGAGCTCCGCGAGCTTGTTGTTGGCGGCGACATTGTCGACCGTGATCGGCTTGTCGGATGGCTGGAAGCCTGATTCCTGGACTTCCGGAGGCGTGAACATCTGGCAGCTTGCCAGCGCCACGGCAAAGCCGGCCAGCGCCAGAAAGCGCGCCAGCGGGTTCATTCGTAGCCTGTCAACGCCGATCGCCAGAACGGCTTCCTTTCAGGTCCCTGCGCATGACCACATGCGCAAAACAAACTGCTACAGTATCCGTCACGCGCCCCTCGGAGCATGCGACGGAAGCTGTAGGCAAATCACGGCCTGTGCCGGACCGGTATCGAGCGGACCTAGCCACACTACTCCAGTCATGGCAAGCAAGCGCCACATCGCATCGAGCCGGTTTGAGCGTAAATTATGTCCGCTTCCGGGCAATATCTCGTGATAAGGAATCCCCGGCACCGGCTCCGATATAGCGCCGGAATGCCTCCGGACCAGCCCCGGCAAAGAAATCATCCGCCGTGCCGATAGCGGCGACGGCGCCGTTCTCGAGAAACACCAGCCTCTGACCGATGCGGCGGGCATCTTGCGGCTGATGCGTGACGAACAGCACCGTCATGCCACGCTCGGCATGCAGGCCGGCAACCAGGTCGAGCATATCGTCTCGCAAGGCGGGCCCAAGCGAAGCGAAGGGCTCGTCGAGCAGCAGCACCGGGCGGTCACGCACCAGCACGCGAGCCAGGGCGACGCGCTGGCGCTCACCGCCGGAAAGTTCGCGCGGCAGCCGCTTCTCCTTGCCGGCAAGGCCGGTGCGCGCAAGCGCATCGGCGATCGCAGCGCGATCGGCTTCGGCCAGCCGCAACGATGGCGAACGGCCGAGCCCGACATTCTGCTCGACGGAAAGATGCGCGAAAAGGTTGTTTTCCTGAAAAACCATCGACACTGGCCGCGCCGCCGGTGGCGCGGTGCTGACATCGGCCCCGCCGATCAGCACGCGGCCGGATCGCGGCGGCTCGAACCCGGCCACCAGATTGAGCAGCGTCGACTTTCCGGAGCCGCTCGGTCCCATGATGGCGGTGATTTGCCCCGCCGTGAACTCGGCATCGAAGGCGAACGACGCCTCGCCATAGCTGAACGAAACCTTGTCCAGCCGCACCGAAACCCCTTTGCCGCCAGCCGCCCCGTCAGACATTGCGGGCCGTCTCCTTTCCCAGCCGGTCCGCTGCCAGCACCAGTGCCAGGCAGACAAGGCCGAGCAGCAGCGCCAAGCCGGCGGCGTCCTCGGTTCGGTAGCTGCCCATGCGCGCCAGGAGAAGGTAGGGCAAGGTCTGCACGGAATCACTGCCGAACAGGGCGATGACGCCGAGATCGCCGAGCGACAGTGCCATGGCGAAGGCAAAAGCGGTGGCGAGCGGGCGCCGCAACGTCGGCCAGTCGACCAGCCACAGTCTTGACCAGCCGGAAATTCCGAGCTGCGCGCAAAGCCGCTCGTGACGCTCGCTTGCCGCGTCATAGGCGGGACGGATGGCGCGCAGCGCAAAAGGCATCGCCATGACAGCGTTGACGGTGACGACCATGAGCGGCGCGATGGCAAAGACATCGCCGACATGGCGCAGCAACAGGAACCAGCCGGCGCCGACGACGATCGGCGGCACGACCAGGACAAACCCGGCGCCCGTATCGGTGGCATGTTCGAGCAGTGTCCTTGCCCCGAAGCGGCGGTTCGACGCCAGCGCCCTGCGCGCCATGGTCAATGCCAGCGAAAGCATCACCGAAAGCAAGGCCGAAAGGAAAGCGAGCACGGCACTGGTCAGCGTCGCCTGACGGACAGTGGCCTCGCCTGCAAGCCGGCCGAGGTCGGCGCCAAGGCCGGCCGCCACGGTTGTCGCCATCGGCCCCGCAACGAACAGCAAGGCCAACACGATGAGCGTCGCGTTCAGCCAGGCTTCGGTCCTGTTGACGGAGAGGTAGCGGCGCGGCGCGACCGGCAGGTTGATGTCGCCGACGACGTCGGCTCCGAGTCGGGTCAACGCCAGCACCACGATGAAGGTCAAGGCGATCTGCAGCATTGTCAGCGCGACAGCCCTCGCGGGATCGAAATCGAAGCGCAATGCCTGATAGATGCCGACTTCGAGCGTCGTCGCGGCCGGCCCGCCGCCGAGCGTCAGCACGATGGTGAAGGATGTGATGCACAGCATGAAGACAAGTCCGGCGACACCGGGCAGCGCGGCACGCAGCATCGGCCACTCGATCAGCCGGAATGCCGGCGGCGCCCCCATGCCGAGCTGGCTCGCCAGCCGCCACTGGTCGGAGGGAATGGTCTGCAGCGCCTCGAGGAACAGGCGGGTGGCCAGCGGCAGGTTGAAGAAGACATGGGCGACGAGAATGCCGGACAGGCCATAGATGCCCGGCCAACCCTGGCCGCCGACGGCGCTGAGAAAGCCGGAGAAATAGCCGGCGCGGCCATAGAGCGCCAGGATGCCGAGCGACGCGACGATCGCCGGCAGCGCCAGCGGCACGGCGAAGAGCTGCAGGATGAAGGCACGGCCGAAAAACCGTGGATGCCGCGACAGCGCCCGCGCCACGAACAGGGCCGGCCCGACCGAGAGCAGCGTCGACAGGGCCGCCTGCCAGAGCGTGAAGCGCACGACCCGGAACAGGTAGGGATCGAACGCAGCCCAAGCGCCGGAAAAATCGCGAGCGCCTTCGACAAGCAGCCCCGCAAACGCGCCGCCGATCAAAATGGCGATGGCGGCGAGCCCTATCACGCCGGCTGTGATGCGGGGATCAGAGCGGGTTTGCACGCCGCACCGTCAACGATTGGGTGAAGCTTGTGGAGCGTCGCCGTAGAGCGTTCATCTCACGAGATTAGCCCACAAAACCTACTTGCTCATCACCGCCAGCCATTCATCGACCCAGGCTTTGCGGTTGGCCGCCACCTCCTCCGGGCTGAACAGCAAGGTTTTGGTCGGCTTGACCAGTTTGTCGAAGGCGGGGTTGAGCGGCTTGTCGGTCTTGCCGGCCGGGAACATCCAGTTGGTCTCGGGGATGGCGTCCTGGAATTTCGGCCCGGTCATGAAGGCCATGAACTTTTCCGCCAGCGGATTCTTGGCGCCGGCCGTGGTGATGCCCGCGACCTCGATCTGCAGATATTCACCTTCCTCGAACGACGCCGCCTGATAGCGCTCGGTGTTCTCGGCGACCATGTGGTAGGCCGGCGAGGTGGTGTAGGACAGCACCATCGGCGCCTCGCCCTTGGTGAACAGGCCATAGGCCTCGCTCCAGCCCGGCGTCACGGTCAGCACCTTGGTCTTGAGCTTGGCCCAGGCCTCCGGCGCCTTGTCGCCATAGACCGACTTCACCCACAACAGCAGGCCAAGACCGGGCGTCGATGTGCGCGGGTCCTGGATGACGATCTTGTCGTCGGCGCTACCCTCGACCAAATCCTTCAGGCTTTTCGGCGGCGATTTCAGCTTCTGGGTATCGTAGACGACGGCGAAGTAGCCATAGTCGAAGGGAACAAAAGTATCGTCGCTCCAGCCACCCGGCACGTTGACGTCCGTTATTGCGCCATGTGGCGCGAACAGGCCCGAGGCCTTGGCATCGGCGGTGAGATTGGTGTCGAGACCGAGCACGATGTCGGCTTTGGTCGAAGCGCCTTCCAGCTTGACGCGGTTGAGCAGCGCCACGCCATCGGCGACCGAGACGAACTCGAGATCGCAGCCGCATTCTGCCTCGAATTCCTTCTTCACCACGGGACCTGGACCCCAGTCGGCGGTGAAGCTCTCATAGGTGTAGACGGTGAGCTTATCCTTGGCCAAGGCCGGCCCGGACAGGGTCACTGCCGTGGCGGCGATCAGAAAATATAAAAGCGTGCGCATCGGCGCCTCCTTCGTTTGCGTTGAAAGGAATTGAGGCGTCGGAGTGTCCGAAACGTCTAATCCCTCCGCCGGTACAAACCGGATCAGGTTCAGCGGGTTGGCGACACTGCCTCTCAGCCGGCCCGCGAAATTCGCGTCCGGCACCCCGTTAGAGCGTTTCGACACATAGGCCGGGCCGATGACCCGCGCAAGTGGGACTTTGCCGCCTTCCGTTTCCCGTGCCGGGCTGGTAAGGCGACGGGATATGAGCACATTCACCATCCTGCTTGGCGGCGACCTCATCCGCACGCCTCGGCTCGACCGCCAGGTCGAAGGCTCGCGCGTCATCGCCGCCGACGCCGGCATCGGCCATGCGCGGATGCTGGGCCTCGTGCCGGAACTGTGGGTGGGTGATTTCGACTCGGTCCCGGCTGATCTGCCCGCCGACCTCGCCGCCGTGCCGCGGCAAACCTTCCCGGCGGAAAAGGACAAGACCGACGGAGAACTGGCGATCGCGGCCGCACTGGAGCGCGGGGCGACCCGCCTTGTGCTGGCGGGCGCCTTCGGCGGCAAGCGCGCCGACCACGCCTTCCTGCATCTGGCGCTTGGCCTGCGGCTGGCCGAAGCCGGAATGGATGTGTTTCTGACCAGCGGCGCCCAGGAAGGTGTTCCCTTGCTGCCCGGCAGGGCCGGCTTCGATTATGCCGACGGCACGCTGTTCTCGATTCTCGGCTTCTCCGAACTCTCCGGCCTGACCGTCACCGGCGCCAAATGGCCGCTCGACAAGGTCGAGGTGGCGTTCGGTTCGTCGCTGACCATTTCCAACGAGGTCAAGTTCGGCAAGACCGGGGGCCGCCTCGACATCGCGCTCGGCCATGGCCGCGCGCTGCTGCTCGCCCATCCCTATCCATTGCCCGAAAGCTGACATGGCCCCGCCTCTTCTCAATCTCGACGGGATAAGACTGACCTTCGGCGGCGCGCCGCTGCTCGACGGCGCCGCCTTGACCGCTTCGGCCGGCGACAAGATCGCGCTGGTCGGCCGCAACGGGTCCGGCAAGTCGACGCTGCTCAAGATCGCCGCCGGCCTGATCGAACCACAGGACGGCGAGGTGTTCCGCCAGCCTTCGGCGACGGTGCGTTATCTGCCGCAAATGCCCGACATGGACGGCTTTGCAACCGTGCGCGCCTATGTGGAGGCCGGGCTCGGGCCCGCCGACGATCCCTACCGCGCCAGCTATCTGATGGAGCATCTCGGCCTGTCGGGCGAAGAACGGCCTGGCGACCTGTCCGGCGGAGAGGCCAGGCGCGCCGCGCTTGCCCGCGTCATGGCGCCGGAGCCCGACATCCTGCTTCTTGATGAGCCGACTAACCATCTTGATTTATCTGTCATCGAATGGCTGGAAGAAGAGCTCGTCCGGACCTCCTCGGCGCTCATCGTCATCTCGCATGACCGCCGCTTCCTCGAGCGCGTGTCGCGCGCCACAGTCTGGCTCGATCGCGGCCAGACGCGCAGGCTGGACAAGGGCTTTGGCCATTTCGAGGAATGGCGCGACCTGGTGCTGGAAGAGGAAGAGCGCGAACAGCACAAGCTCGGCCGCCAGATCGTGCGCGAGGAGCACTGGCTGCGCTACGGGGTGACGGCGCGGCGCAAGCGCAACATGCGGCGCCTAGGCGAGTTGCAGACCATGCGCCAGCGTTTTCGCGGCCATCGCGGCGCCGAAGGCACCGCGATAATGGTGGCAAGCGACGCCGCCGAATCCGGCAAGCTGGTGATCGAGGCCAAGAACATCGAGAAGAGCTTTGGCGACCTCACCGTCGTCAAGGGGTTCTCGACCCGCATCCAGCGCGGCGACCGCGTCGGCCTTGTCGGGCCGAACGGCGCCGGCAAGACGACACTTCTGAAGATGCTGACCGGCGAATTGGCGCCGGACGCGGGTTCGATACGGCTTGGCACCAATCTGGAGATCGCCACGCTCGACCAGAAGCGCGAGGCGGTCGACCCGCAAGAGACGCTGGCGCAATATCTGACCGACGGGCGCGGCGAGAACCTCGTCATCAATGGCGAGCAGCGCCATGTCGTGTCCTATATGAAGGATTTCCTGTTCAAGCCGGAACAGGCCCGCACGCCGGTGCGCGAGCTGTCCGGCGGCGAACGGGCGCGGCTGATCCTGGCGCGCGTGCTGGCACGGCCAGCAAACCTCCTGGTTCTCGATGAGCCGACCAATGATCTCGACATGGAGACGCTGGAACTGCTGCAGGAACTGGTCGCCGGTTTTGCCGGCACCGTCATCCTGGTCAGCCACGACCGCGATTTCCTCGACCGCACAGTCACCAGCATCATCGCGCCGGACGGCGGCGGCCGCTGGGTCGAATATGCCGGCGGCTATTCCGACATGCTGGCGCAGCGCGGCGGCACCAAGCTTGACGACCGCAAGGCGCGCGCCAAGGCGGAAGCCGGCGATGCGCCGGCACCGGGCAAGAGCGATCCGGCGGCGCCAAAAGGGCCGGCGAAGAAATTGTCGTTCAAGCAGAAGTTCGCGCTGGAGTCCCTACCCAAGAAGATCGAGGCAGTGACCGCGTCGATCTCGCGGCTGGAGAACAACATCGCCGACCCGGCCTATTACGAACGCGACCCGGCCTCGTTCCAGAAGACGATCGCCGCCCTCGACAAGGAGCGTGCGACGCTGGCCGCGCTCGAGGAAGAATGGCTGGAACTGGAGATGCTGCGCGAGGAGATGGAAGGGTGAAGAGCGGTCGGCCGTAGGCCGATCGATTGACAACGATTTGTCGACTGAAGCGACGAGCGCCCGGAGCCATAGTGGGGCGCTCCTTGCTGCGCCTGAGCATTGCCTCCACATCGGAATGCGCATACATTATGCGCATGTTGCGGAGGCCATTATGCGTAAGATTGCCTTGAATGCGATCCGTCAGCCAGCAAATCTGTCGATCGACTCGAACCTCATGCGGGAAGCCAAGGGGCTTAACGTGAATGTCTCGCGCGCTGCGGAAGCCGGCATCGCGGAGGCGGTGGCAGCTGAAAAGGGGCGGCTGTGGAAGCTTGAGAACCGTACCACGATGGATGCGTGGAACGACTACATCGACAAGAACGGCATCCCATTGGAAGAGTATCGGCAGTTCTGATGCCCCGCTATGATGTCTTCGCCGGTCGCGTTGAAGACAACTATTTGCTCGACGTCCAATCCGACCTGCTCGACAATTTCAAGACGCGGGTTGTCGTTCCGCTTCTGCCGGTCGCAACGGTGCCGCCGCCAATGCGAAAGCTTCATCCGATCTTCGAGATCAATGGACGGAAGCTGGTCATGGCGACACACCTGATCGCCACCGTTCCCGCAAGCGAATTGGTTGAAAGTCGGCTGAACCTGGCGAAGCATCACGATGACATCGTTGCCGCGCTCGACATGCTGTTCCAAGGATTCTGAACGGAGGCGACCGTCACGCCGCCCGTCTCAACCCGCCGTCTCAGCCCGCCGTCTTGGCCTGCCAGGCCTTGATCGCCTCGTCGAACACCTTCTCGCCGGGAATGCCCTTTTCCATGGTCAGCAGTGCCCGCCGTCCGGTCTTGTAGACGACCGGCACGTCGATCCAGTCCTGGCCGCGCAACAGGGTCATGTTGGCGTCTTCGTCGGCCTTGGTGTCGTTGAGCGCGACGAGGAAGAAGCCGTCGGCGATCTTGGCCGGGATGCCGATCAGCGGGCTGCCGGCGTCCTGTTCCGAACTCTTCATGGCAACGCGCAATATATTGTCGACGCCGCCGCCCTCGAACCCGTCTGGGGTCAGGAAGATCATCTCGATGATATGGCTGGCCGGCAGGGTCTGGTCGGTGTTGCGACGGATGGTCATGCGCAACTGGATGTCCTTGCCGGGAATGGTCGCCTCGGCACGGATCGCAGGCTCTGGCGGCAGGTCGCCGCCGGGCGATTCCTGCACCAGCGACCAAACGATGCTGCCGGGCTCGGCTGAACCCTGCGCGGTGCTGGTGCGCTCCTCATAGAAGATCGCCTTCTGGCCGACCGGAACCGAGGTTGGCGCCACGGCCGGAGCCGGTGCCGCCGGCGGCGTTGCGGCTGCCGGTGCGGGCGGCGGCGTGGCGGCGGCATCGGCCGGGGCCGCGGGCACGGTTCCGTTGGTGGGCGGTGTCGCGGGCGGGGTGCCCGCCGCGGGCGTGGTCGCGGCTGGCGCGCCTGCCGCGGGCGTACCGGCAGCAGGCGTATTGGCAGCCGGCGTATTGGCAGCCGGCGCGGGAACCGCCGGCGCTGCCGTGGCCGGCGCATTCGTTGCCGTTGGCGGTGTCGTCAGCGCGGCGACGGATTCGCCCTCGCCTACGCCGCTTTGCCCGCCGGCTGGGCCGGGGTCGGTCTCGCCGCCTTCAGGCGTCAGCCGCTGCGTGAACTTCGTGCCTTCCGCGCCGGTCGCGGGCGCCGGCGGCGTGGCCGCGGCATCGGTCGCCGGCTTGGCCGGCGTCGTTTTCACCGGCTCGGTTTTGGCAACAACCTTGCTGCTCTCCAGGCCCAGCATCTTGCCGAAGGCATCCTTGTTCAGCCAGATGCCGTAGCCGCCGCCGGCAACGACCAGCAGTGCGACCACGGCGGCGATCAGCCCGCCATAGCTGCGCTTGCGTTCGGCCGGCCGCAAACGCTCGAAAGTGTCGGTGGCGGCAGGCGCTTCGTCATCGGCAAAGACGTCGTCCTGGTCGTCGTTCCGATCCGCGTCCATCCCCGGCAAGGTCTTCTCGGAAAAGTCCGGAGCGGGCTGCACCGGCGCCGGCCTTTGCCAGCCTGGCTCGACCTTGGCGGCTGGAGCAGGCCGGTGGGGCTCGGCATTGGCAACGGGCTGCGCCGGTTTGTATGGCTCCGGACTGGCCGCGGCAGGAGCGGGCCGATACGGAGACGGAGCGGGAGCCGGTTCGGCCTTGACCGGCTGCTTGACGTGGTTCGACTGGTTCTTGTTACGGTCGATGGAGGAAAAGATGTGCTCCAGTTCCGCAAGCGGATCGGTCTCCGGTACGCTCTTGACATAGTCCCGCTCGACGCCGGCGATGGCGTCGTCCAGCGCGCGTTTCTGTTTGTCTATGGCCTCGGAAGCCAGCGGCGGCGAATATTCCGCCAGCTTCTTCGCCAGCATGGCGCGCACGCTGTTATAGATGCGCGTACGCTTCTCAGGCGTCTCGTCGCCGTGCTTCTCGAACGCGTTTTTCAGAACAGCAACGAAATCTGCCATGCTTCAGTCGACCTGTATTTTTGCCTCCGCGCCGGCCCCCGCAAATCAGCCGCGATGCCCGGAAAGGCTTCAGAAACTAGTCTTGAAACGGATCAGTCACAAGTATCGTGTCGTCCCGTTCCGGGCTGGTGGAGAGGAGCGCGACCGGCGCGCCGATCAACTCCTCTATGTATCGGACATATTTGACGGCCTGGGCCGGAAGGTCGTTCCAGCTGCGTGCGCCGGCGGTGGTGCCCTTCCAGCCTTCCAAGGTCTCGTAGATGGGTTCCACGCGAGCCTGGGCGCCCTGGCTTGCCGGCAGATAGTCGATCGTCTCGCCGTCCAGCCTGTAGCCGGTGCACACCTTGATCTCATCCAACCCGTCGAGCACGTCGAGCTTGGTCAGCGCGATGCCTTTGATGCCGTTGACGGCAACCGCCTGGCGCACCAGCACAGCGTCGAACCAGCCGCAGCGGCGCTTGCGCCCGGTGACGACACCGAATTCATGGCCGCGCGTGCCGAGGAATTCGCCGATCTCGTTCTTCTGCTCGGTCGGGAACGGACCTTCGCCGACACGCGTCGTGTAGGCCTTTGTGATGCCGAGAACATAGCCGATGGCGCCCGGGCCGACGCCGGAGCCGGCGGCGGCCTGGCCGGCGACCGTGTTGGACGAGGTGACGAAGGGATAGGTGCCGTGGTCGATGTCGAGCAGCGTGCCTTGCGCGCCCTCGAACAGGATGCGCTCGCCGGCGCGGCGCTTGTCGTCGAGCACCTTCCAGACGCGGTCCATGTAGGGCAGGATGTCGTTCGCGACCGAGGTCAATTCCTGCATGATCGCATCATGCGTGACTTCGTCATGGCCGAGCCCGCGACGCAGCGCATTGTGGTGCGTCAGCAGCCTGTCGACCTTCAGGGGCAAAGTTTCCAAATCCGCCAGATCCATCACCCGCACCGCGCGCCGCCCCACCTTGTCCTCGTAGGCGGGGCCGATCCCGCGTCGGGTCGTGCCAATCTTTGTTCCGGAATTCGAAGCGGCATCCTCGCGAAACCCGTCCAGCTCCCGGTGTACGGACAGGATAAGCGCCGTGTTTTCGGCTATTTTCAGGCGATCCGGCGTCACGTCCACGCCCTGGCCTTTCAGTTTCTGCACCTCGGCGACGAAAGCATGCGGATCGAAGACCACGCCATTGCCGATGATGGACAGCTTGCCTTCCCGCACGACGCCCGAAGGCAGCAGCGACAGCTTGTAGACCTTGCCGTCGACGACCAGCGTGTGGCCGGCATTGTGGCCGCCCTGGAAACGCACCACGACATCGGCGCGCTCCGACAGCCAGTCGACGATCTTGCCCTTGCCTTCGTCGCCCCACTGCGAGCCGACGACCACCACATTGGCCATGTTTCTTTTCCCTTGAGACGCCGCCGCGCGGCTTGAATATGGTTCGAAACGACAGGCCTCTATAGCGTCAAGACCTCGCGAGTGCGACCTTTCTTTGCCGCCGAAAATGCCCTGAGGCACAACAATTTTCGGCTTTGACATCATTTACTTGGGCTGACCGGGGCAATAGGCCGGCAAACACCGCGGCCCATCCCGCGGCCGGAAGCCAGCGATGCATCGAAACGCCTACATGTTCCTGCTGCTCACCACCTTGCTGTGGGGCGGCAATTCGGTGGCCGGCAAGCTGGCGGTCGGCCACGTCTCGCCGATGACGCTGGTCTTCCTGCGCTGGATGCTGGCCGTGGCGATCCTGCTGCCGATCGGCTGGCGCACGATCCAGGAGGATTGGCCCGTCGTGCGCCGGCACTGGCTCGTGCTGGCGGCGCTTGGCGCCAGCGGCTTCACCCTGTTCAACACCATCTTCTACACCGCCCTCAACTACACCACGGCGATCAATGTCTCGATCGAACAGGCGGCGATGCCGATCCTGATCATGACAGCCAATTTCGTTTTCTTCCGCCTGCGCGTGAACTGGGCGCAGATCGCCGGCGTGGTGCTGACCGTCTTGGGCGTCATCCTGACCGCCTGCCATGGCGATCCGCGCCGGCTGCTGACGCTGGAGCTCAATTTCGGCGACGCCATCATGCTCGTCGCGGTCGTTCTCTACAGCAGCTATTCGGTCGGGTTACGGCTGAAGCCGGCGATGCGCTGGCAAAGCCTGATGCTGGCCATGTCGTTCGCCGCGCTCATCACCTCACTGCCCTTCTTCCTGTGGGAAGCCGCCGTCGGCAAGGTGATCGTGCCCGACGCCCGCGGCTGGGCGGTCATCGTCTACACGGCGATCGGCGCTTCGGTCATCTCGCAGATAACCTATATCAGGGGCAACGAACTGATCGGCGCCAACCGCGCCGGCTTGTTCATCAATCTGGTGCCGATCTTCGGCACGCTGCTTTCGGTGCTGATCGTCGGCGAGACCTTCCAGCTCTATCAGGCGCTGGCGCTGGTCCTCGTTCTGGGCGGCATCGGGCTCGCCGAGTACAGCGGGCGCAAGATGGCGTCCGGCTTCTGAGGTCGCCCCCGGATTACTTCACCAATTCCTTGCGCACCGCCGCGATATCGTCCGACGAGACCGCCGGAGCGGAATTGCCCCAGCTGCCGCGCACATAGGTCAGCACGTCGGCGATTTCCTGGTCCTTCAGCCGCCATGCCAATGAGGGCATCGAAGGCGTCGTCGGCGCGCCGGCCGTGTGCACGGCCTGGCTTCCGGCGAGAACGATGCGGGCCAGGGTCTCGGGATTGCCCTGCGCGACGATCGAGTTGCCGACAAGCGCCGGGAAAAGCGCTCCGGCCCCGGCGCCATCGCCGCCATGGCAGGCCGAACAATTGTCATGATAGATCGCCGCGCCCGCCACCATCCGCGCCTCGTCGGGCTTGGTCGCCTGCGCATTGCCGGTGTCCGGCCCCAGGCTCTTGAGATAGACGGCCACGGCCTTGAGGTCGGGATCCGTCATTTTGGAAGTCGAGTTCTCGATCGCCTCGGCCATCGGACCGGATGCGATCGAATGCGCGTTGACGCCGGTCCTGAGGTAGGCGACCACATCGTCTTGCGACCATTTGCCCAAGCCGGATTGGGCATTGTTGGTGATGTCGGGGGCAAACCAGCCTTGCAGCGAGGCGCCTTGCAGGAAGCCGCTGTCTTGGTCCGCTCCAAGGAACGATTTGGGCGTGTGGCAGGTGCCGCAGTGCCCGGCGCCCTGGACGATATAGGCGCCGCGGTTCCATTCCGCCGATTTGGAGGGGTCGGCCTGGAAGCTTGCCTCGCTGAAGTTGAGGAGGTTCCAGCCCCACATCGCCAGCCGGATGTTCAGCGGGAACGGCAGCTGGTTGGCTTCGACCTTGTTCGAAACCGGGTCGACCGTGGTCATGTAGGCCCACAGGTCGGAAATGTCCTGCTCGTTCATCCTGGTATAGGCGGGGTAAGGCATGGCGGGATAGAGCCGCACGCCATTGTGGCCGACGCCGGTCTTCATCATGTTGCGGAAATCTGCCTCGGACCAATTGCCGATGCCCGTCTCGTGGTCGGGCGTGATGTTGGGCGGCACCAGTGTGCCGAAAGGCGTTTCGAGCGGCAGGCCGCCGGCCAGCGGCTTGCCGCCCGGCCTGGTATGACAGCCCGCGCAATCGCCGAGCACGGCCTGATACTGGCCACGGATGATCTGGTCGGCCTGGTCGGCGGCGAGCGCCGGCGTGATCGCCAGCACGGCGGCGCCGGCGGCGGCGGCGAGCGTCCTCATGCCTGCACCAAGGGCGCGCCGGGATTACGCAAATAGTGATTGCGGATGCCGTCGGCGGCGCGGTAGGCGAGCGCGCCGACCGTTCCCGTCGGATTCTTGCCGGCATTCTGCGGAAAGGCCGAGGCGCCGATGACGAAGACGTTGGGCACATCCCAGCTTTGCAGGAAGCTGTTGACCGCACTCTTCCTAGGGTCCGTTCCCATGATGGCGCCGCCCGTATTATGGGTGCTTTGATAAGGGACGCTGTCCCAGCCCTTCTTGCGGCGGCCGACATTGTACTGCTTGCCCCCAAGCGTCTTGGCGATCTCCTCCATCCGGTCGCAGAGATAATTCGACATTCGGATATCATTGTCGGGAAAATCGAAGGTCATGCGCATGAGCGGCCGGCCGAAGCGATCCTTGTAGGTCGGATCGAGGTCGAGGTAGTTGGTGCGCGTCGCATAGCTGCTGCCCTGCGAGGAGAAGCCAAGCGTGCTTTTGTAGCCCGCGACGGTCGCCTTCTTCCAGGCGCTACCCCATTTCGGCGTGCCGGGCAGCGTCGGCCTCGTCCCGATCGGACGTCCATTGGTGGGAATGCAGTTGATGCCCGCGCCGCCGACGAAATCGAGGCCGCCATGGTCGAAGGCGTCGCCATTATAGTCGTCGATCGTCTGTCCGAGCGCGCCCGCGGCAATGAACGGGTTGAAGTTCTTATCGTCGAAGAACACCTGCACGCCGGCATTGGTCTGGTAGCAATAATTGCGCCCGACGGTGCCCTCGCCGGTAGCGGGATCGTAGATCTTGCCGATGCCCGACAGCATCATCAGCCGGGCATTGTGCAGGCCGTAGGCGCACAGAAGCACGAGATCGGCCGGCTGGAAGAATTCCTGCCCCGACGTATCGACGTAAGTGACACCTCGCGCGGACTTGCCGCCGGCGGCGAGATCGACATGCAGCACCTCGCTGTCGGTGCGCACCTCGAAATTGGCCTTCTTCATCAGCACGGGAAGGATGGTGGTCTGGGCGCTGGATTTGGAATAGTTGGCGCAGCCGAACCGCTCGCAGAATCCGCAGTAGGTGCACTGCCCCATGGTGATGCCGAGCGGATTGACATAGGGCCGCGACATGTTTGCGGACGGTGTCGGGAACGGGTGCAGTCCCATGGACCTGCCGGCATTGGCGAACAGGGTCGGCGCGTAGGTCATCTCCATTGGCGGATTTGGGTAGTCCCGGGACCTCGGATCCTCGAACGGGTTGCCACCTTCCTGTATCTGTCCCTTGATATTGCCGGCCTTGCCCGAGATTCCCGCCAGATATTCGAACTGGTCGTAATACGGCTCCATCTCGGCGCCGGTCACGCCCCAGTCCTCGACCTGGAGATCGGCGATCCGCGCCGCGCCATACTTCTTGGTCAGGTTGGTCTTGATCTGGAAGTCGGAGTCCCAGAACCGCCAGGTGTGGCCGTTCCAATGGACGCCTGCGCCGCCGACGCCGTTGCCGGGCAGGAACGAGCCGAAATCGCGCATCGGCAGCGCCGTCTGCGAAGGGTCGTTGCGCATCGTCATGGTTTCGACTGCTGGCTGCAGGAACAGGTCGCGCCGCACGCTGTAGCGCAACTCGTCCTGCGCATAGCCGATGTTGAAATCGGTCGCCGTGTCGCGCCAGGGACCACGCTCGATGGCCAGCACGTCCAGGCCCTGATCGGTCAGTTCATGCGCAAGGATGGACCCCGTCCAGCCGAGGCCGACGATCACGACGTCCTTGCGGGGCAGTATCGTCGTCATGGTCAGCTCCTTTTTACGAGCCATTCCGGGCTGCCCTCGATCGAGACGGGCGGCCGCGGATAGGGCTGATTGTGCTTGCTGACGTGATCCCGGTAGTCATAGCGCGCGCCGGGGAAACCAAGCATGCGCCACGACACCATGTCCTTGTTGCCGCCATACACCGGATCGGCAAAGAACCCTTCCATCGTGTTCTGCAGCAGAAGTCCGAAGAAGCCGGCAGCCTTGACTCCATTGGGCAAGTCGACCTTTCCAGCTTCCATCGCGGCCAGGAACGTATCCTGATCGGCCGGCTGGAGTTCGGCGAATGTCTTGCCATCGCGCTGCTTCAGGAAAGCGTCGATGGCGGCGAGGCCGGAGCGGTAGCGCTGGGCGGGGTTTGCCTCGCCCTGGTAGCCCTGCGTGGGCAATCCCGGCAGAAACGGTCCTTTTGTGTAGAGCCGGCTCGACGTTCCGAACGCGCCCGTCAACTGACGGTCTATATAGACGGCGCAGCCGGCCTCCTTGCCGCCCATCGACAGATCGTCGGCGGGGATGATGCGGTCGACGATAGCCTCGACCAGCGCGGCTTCCTGCGGCGTGAAGAACTGCCAGCCGCCGGACACCACCTGCATAGGAGGATCGGAAGACAGCGGCGCCCAGGGCAGCGAGCCAGACAAGGATCGGGCAAAACCTGCCGATGTTGCCGTCACTGTAAACATCGCAGCCGAAGACAGAAAAAGACGCCGGCTCAGTCGGACAGTATTGCGATGATCCATCGAAGGCACCCCGGCAGCAACAGAGGCGCGCCGGATGTTACGCGCAAAATCATGACCAACTCAGTTAAGTTTAGATCGCATCCATCAATTGACCGCAGCGTGCGGAAAGAAACCGGGATCGTCAAGCAGATCACAAAATCGTTAGATTGGGCCAGACCTTATGCTTATCTACATCCGCTAATGTACTGACGGCTAAAAAGGATATCTTGCAGCAGCTTGACGCAAGGACGCCGTTGGCGCGACGCCTGCGGCGGCGCCCGCAACGACGCAAGCCCTCGGGCGGCTCCAGCGGTCGTGGAGACGCCCCGCATGCATGCCGGCAAACGGGGCGTCTGATGTATGGCTTGTCACCTCAGAGGGCGTGGGGGAGCTAGATCCCGCCCACATCGAACCGCAGCCGCTTTGCCGAATCGATCGACTTGTGGCCGCGCACCTGCTCCAGCACCTTCTCGGGGAACGGGGCGTCGAGATAGAGCAGTGCGATAGCGTCACCGCCCGGCCGGTTGCGGCCAAGCTGGAAGTTGGCGATGTTGACGTCGTTCTCGCCGCAGACAGTGCCGAGCAGGCCAATAATGCCGGGCGCATCGGCATTGGTCGTATACAGCATGTGCTGGCCGACCTCGGCGTCGAGATTGATGCCCTTGATCTGAATGAAGCGCGGCTTGCCGTCCGAAAAGCAGGTACCGGCGATCGAGCGCGTCATGTGCTCGGTCTTGACGGTCAGCTTGATGTAGCCGTCGAAGACGCCAGATTTGTCGCGCTTGACCTCGGCGACGATGATGCCGCGCTCCTTCACCATGATCGGCGCCGACACCATGTTGACGTCGGCGACCTGCGGCCGGATCAGTCCGGCCAGGGCGGCACTGATCAGCGCCCGCGTGTTCATCGTCGCGGTCGAGCCGTCGAACAGGATCTCGACTTCGCTGATCGGATCCTCGGTGACCTGGCCGACAAAGGCGCCCAGCACTTCGGCGAGCTTGACGAAAGGCTTCAGCCGCGGTGCCTCTTCCGCCGTGATCGAGGGCATGTTGATGGCGTTGGAGACCGCGCCCTTGATCAGGTAGTCGGCCATCTGCTCGGCGACCTGCAGCGCGACATTCTCCTGCGCTTCCGCCGTCGAGGCGCCAAGGTGTGGTGTCGCCACCACGTTCTCCATGCCGAACAGCGCATTCTGCTCCGCCGGTTCGACCTCGAACACATCGATGCCGGCGCCTGCCACCTTGCCGCTCTTCAGCGCCGCGACCAGGTCGGCCTCGACCACCAGCCCGCCACGCGCGCAGTTGATGATACGCACGCCATTCTTCATCTTGGCGATCGCCGCCGCATCGATGATGTTGCGGGTCTTGTCGGTCAACGGCGTGTGCAGCGTGATGAAGTCGGCGCGGGCGAAGAGTTCGTCCAGTTCCACCTTGTCGACGCCGAGCTCCTCGGCCCGCTTGTCCGACAGGAACGGATCAAAGGCGACGACGTGCATCTTCAGCCCGACGCCGCGTGTGGCGACGATCGAACCGATATTGCCGCAGCCGATGACGCCCAGCGTCTTGCCGGTGATCTCGACGCCCATGAAGCGGTTCTTCTCCCATTTGCCGGCATGGGTCGAAGCGTTGGCTTCCGGGATCTGGCGGGCGAGCGCGAAGATCATCGCCACGGCGTGTTCGGCCGTCGTGATCGAATTGCCGAAGGGCGTGTTCATCACGATGATACCCTTGCGGCTTGCCGCCGGGATATCGACATTGTCGACGCCGATGCCGGCGCGGCCGACGACCTTGAGATTGGTGGCCGCGTTGATCAGCTTCTCGGTGACCTTGGTCGCCGAACGGATGGCGAGACCGTCATACTTGCCGATCACTTCGAGCAGCTTTTCCTTGTCCTTGCCGAGGTCGGGCAGATAGTCGACCTCGACGCCGCGATCCTTGAATATCTGCACGGCGGTGGGAGAGAGTTTGTCAGAGACGAGAACGCGGGGCGCCATGGCGGCCTCCTTGAAAATGAAATTGACCCGGGAACGGACGGCCCTCGGGGCCGCCACGGAAACTCTCAGGCGGCCGCTTTGAGCGACGCCTTCTGGCTGGCAAAGGCCCAGTCGAGCCAAGGCAGCAGCGCTTCGAGATCGGAGGTCTCGACGGTTGCGCCGCACCAGATGCGCAATCCCGGCGGGGCATCGCGATAAGAACCGATGTCGTAGGCGACGCCTTCCTTGTCGAGCGTCGAGACCAGGCCCTTGGCAAACGCCGCCTGTCCATCAGCGTCGAGCGCCGCGATATCGGGGTCGGTGAAGGACAGACAGACCGACGTGTTCGAGCGTGTCGCCGGGGCCACCGCAAGATGGCCGAGCCAGGATGATCTTTCCACGAACCGGTCGAGCACGGCGGCATTGGCATCCGCCCTGGCAATCAGCGCATCGAGGCCGCCGACCGACTTAGCCCAGTTCAACGCGTCGAGATAATCCTCGACGCAAAGCATCGACGGCGTGTTGATGGTTTCGCCCTTGAAAATGCCCTCGATCAGCTTGCCGCCCGAGGTCAGGCGGAAGATTTTCGGCAGCGGCCATGAAGGCTTGTAGCTCTCCAGCCGCGCTACGGCACGCGGCGACAGGATCAGCATGCCATGCGCGCCCTCGCCGCCCAGCACCTTCTGCCAGGAGAAGGTCACGACATCGAGCTTCTCGAAGTCGAGCCTTTGCGCGAAGGCCGCGGAAGTAGCGTCGCAAATGGTCAGGCCCTTGCGATCGGCGGGAATGAAGTCACCGTCCGGCACGCGCACGCCCGAGGTCGTGCCGTTCCAAGTGAAGACCACGTCGCGATCGAAATCGATCTTGGTCAGATCAGGCAGCGCGCCATAACCGGCCTCGATCTTTCTGATATCGGCGAGTTTCAGCTGCTTGACCACGTCGGTGACCCAGCCGGAGCCGAAGCTTTCCCAGGCGACCATGTCGACGCCGCGCTCGCCGAGAAGAGACCACAGCGCCATCTCGACGGCACCTGTGTCGGAAGCCGGCACGATGCCGATCCGGTAGTCGGCCGGGACCTTGAGTATCTCGCGCGTCAACGCGATCGCCTGCTCGAGCTTGGTCTTGCCGATCTTGGCGCGGTGGGAACGGCCGAGCGCGGCAGCTTTCAGCGCCTCGACCGACCAGCCGGGACGTTTTGCGCAGGGACCAGAGGAAAAATTGGGATTTGCCGGACGGAGTCCGGGCTTCGTAAGCGTCGTCATCGTGGTCTATCCTTCCAGATAGTGGCCCCTCGTTGGGGAGGGGTGGCCCACGGACGGCGATATGCGTTCAGGCATCGGGCGTCAAGAGGAAAGTTTTTGTCGCTGCCGGGATACCGGATGCATGTCGCCCAAAAGTGCGCGGCGGTTTTGGGGCTACGACATGCATCGAGAAGAAGGCCCGCAAGCAGTATTTCGTGATTCAAACGCAAACGGCGGACCACAGGGATCCGCCGTCAAAGCCCCGTCTTTCCCAAACCTTACCAGAGGTCGTAGCGTAGCCCGAGCTTGACCGTCTGGTAGTCTATGCCCTTGTGAATGTTGAAGGCGCCATTGTCATAGGCGACATACTTGCCGTCCGGCACCGAGAAATACTCATAGCCCAGATCGACGGAAACGTTCTTGGTAACCTGATAAGATAGCCCGGCGCCGATCGAGTAAGCGAAGTTGAATTTGGCAGCCGTATCGGTTTGGCCATCATACCCTGCGGGATCATTGCAGAAAAACCCGCCAGTTCCGGCGGAGTTGACCGGTGTTTCCACGCAATCCTTCGCGCCGATGCTCTTGTAATATTTGTTGTACGCAAGGCCGATGCCGCCGCCGATATAGGGAGTGATCCCAACATAAGTGCCAAGGTCGACATAGCCATTGGCCATGAGACTGTACGCTTTGTTATTGCCATTGTCGACCTGATCGCACAACTGCGATGCGGGCGCGGAATTGATCGTTCCGAAACCGTCATCTACGAGCGTAGTGCCTTTGCAGGTGGTGGAAAGTTTCTGGTGATCGGCGAATTTATTGGTCGGCAGAATCCCGCCATTCAGTTCCACACGAAGATAGTCGTTGACGTGATAGCCCATGCCGACGCTGCCCGTAAAAAGGCTGCTCTCGGACGTAAAGCTGTTCAGAGGCCCGCTCGAGACCTCCTCGTGATCGAATGGATGGCTGAACGCATATCCTACATCGCCGCGCAAATACCAGCCGGAGCCGACCTCGACCGGCACATAATCCGGCGCCTGGTCGACATAGATCGGCGGATCGTAGTCGGCGGCGATTGCAGGCGCCAGCGGCAACAGCAGTGCGGCAAGCGCCAGCGCCATACGCGATATTGGTATCATGGTCCCCGGCTCCCGAATTCGGCACCGTCAAACAAGCAACGGCGGCCAACGTTTCATGAGCCATTGTTAGCCATAGTGGTTAAGTGCCGGTTAAGGCTAACAGAGGGTTAGCGAATTGATTTCGAACGGGCTGACCTCGGCTCATCTCAAACGAAAACCGCCCGGCTGATGCCGGGCGGTCGACGAATTCCTGGAAACTTCGAAGCGATTACTTGGTGTAGATCGGCTCGGGCTCCGGCTGATAGGCCACCACCGGCGCGGCGCAACCGTTGTTGCCGCCGAACTGGTAACGCAGACCGCCGCGCACCTCGTGGGTGTTGAAGCCGTGATCGAAGCCCGGCCCGGCGCCCGGCGTGGCGCCGGCTGGACCATACTCGAACATGCGACCGCCTTGAATATGGGAGAAACGGTAACCAGCATCGAGGATGACTTTGTCGGTCAAGCAGTAGGAGGCGCCGGCCATTACCGCGTACGCGAAGCGCCAGCTGGATGTTCCGGGGTTGGACTCGGTTGCGCCCGGGGTCGGGTCGTAGACAGTATCCCATTTGACGCGCGCTCCGCCGATACCGGCGCCGACATAGGGCGTGATGCCGTGCCAGGTGCCGATATCGACATAGGCATTTGCCAGAAGCAGCAAGGCGCTCATCTTCGACGACTCGACCGAGACCGTGGTGAGATCCGAGGTGCCGCCGTTGAAGTTCGACTTGAACCAGTAGTCGGCGGTCAGGTCGGTGCGGAAGTGTTCATTGATCTTGTAGCCGACGCCGCCGCCAAGCGAGAAGCCGCCCTTGAGCTTGCCATAGTCGAAGGACTTGCTCCCGGCGACCCCGACAGGAGGCCCGCACGGGCAAGGCGCGGCGCCGTAGGTGATGTAGTCGATGTCACCGACCTTCGACTTGTGATAGTCGAGGTCGCCACGGATATACCAGCCGCCGACATCGACCGGTTGCTCATAGACCGGCGGCGGCGCTTCTTCGACTTGCGGCTCGGGCAGGTCAGCTGCGAACACCGGCCAGGCCAAGCCCGCGAACAGCAGCGCGAACAGGGCCTTTCTTGCTGTATTGAACATGCTTGTCACCCCTAGAAACCTCGGAACGGCGATCGCGTCCGAATAAGATTGGCTTTCAGGCGTGGATAATGAATTGCAAAAGTTAAAAGGCGTTTAACCCTGTCGATTAACCACGAATCTCCAGAATCCCGGAGATCTGGCAAGGATTTCGACAGAAAGAGACCGATCCTTTGCCAACAAAAAAGCCCGCCGGAGGGGCGGGCTTCGATGCAATGAAGGCGGCGGCGTGACGCCTTCGAGGCTGGCGGGGATCAGGCGGCGCTGCTGCGGGTTTCCGAGATGACCTCGACGATGTCGTTGACGACGGCCTCGACCAGTTGCGGATCGTCGCCCTCGGCCATCACACGGATCAGCGGCTCGGTGCCGGATGGACGGATGACCAGCCGCCCGGCCTTGCCGAGACGATGGCGGGCGTCCTCGATCGCGGCCTTGACCGGGGCTTCCTCCAACGGTTTGCCGCCGGCGATGCGAACGTTCTTCAGCAGTTGCGGCACCGGCTCGAACTTCTTCGACAGTTCGCTGACCGGGCGGCCTTGCCGCTTGATGCAGGCCAGCACCTGCAGTGCCGAGACCAGCCCGTCGCCGGTGGTCGAGAAGTCGGACAGCACGATGTGGCCCGACTGCTCACCACCGACATTGAGCCCATGCGCGCGCATATGCTCCACGACATAGCGGTCACCGACCTTGGTGCGATGCAATTGCAGCTTCATGTCGCCGAGAAAGCGCTCGAGGCCGAGATTGGACATGACCGTCGAAACGACGCCACCGCCAGCCAGCCGCCCGCTCTGGTGCCAGGACTCGGCAATCAGCGCCATGATCTGGTCGCCGTCGACGATGGCGCCGTTCTCGTCGACGATGACGACCCGGTCCGCATCGCCATCAAGCGCGATGCCGATGTCGGCGCGCACTTCGTGCACCTTTTTCTGCAGATCGGCGGGATGGGTCGAGCCGCATTCCTTGTTGATGTTGAAGCCATTGGGTTCGACATTGATGGCCACGACTTCGGCGCCCAGTTCCCACAGCGCCTCGGGCGCCACCTTGTAGGCCGCGCCATTGGCACAGTCGACGACGATCCGCAGACCCGAAAGCGACATCGAGCGCGGCAAGGTGCGCTTGGCGAATTCGATGTAACGGTCATGCACGCCGTCGACGCGCTTGGCGCGGCCAAGCCCGTCGGAATCGGCGAGCGCCAGTTCGATATCCTTGTCGAGCATGCTCTCGATGCGCTCTTCGATCTCGTCGGACAGCTTGTAGCCGTCTGGGCCGAACAGCTTGATGCCGTTGTCGTAGTAGGGATTGTGAGAGGCCGAGATCATGACGCCAATGTCGGCGCGCAGCGAGCGCACCAGCATGGCAACCGCCGGGGTCGGGATCGGTCCGAGCAGAAACACGTCCATGCCGGCGGCGCAAAGGCCGGCCACCATCGCGTTTTCGATCATATAGCCGGACAGCCTGGTGTCCTTGCCGAGCACGACACGATGGCGATGGCTGCCGCGCTGGAACGAAAGGCCGGCGGCCATGCCGACCCGCATGGCGATTTCCGCGGTCATCGGAAACTTGTTGGCGCGCCCGCGAATGCCGTCCGTGCCGAAGTAATTCCCTGCCATGCCAGTCAGTTTCCTTGGTTGTCCTTAGCCGGCACGTCATGCCACAATTGGCCGTCGTGCCTCGATCACATTGTGTGATTATATGTTACCAATCCTTAGAAAATCATTGTTGTGCGTTGCACACAACATGGCCGCAGCCTAGCACGGAGACGCTGTGGCGTCACATATACCAGTTTTGCCAGCCATTCGGCGCGGATACATCCCGAGAATTCTTGCCTCGGCGGCAGTCAGGCCGAATGATTTCATCACCTTGTCGTTAGAAAGCGATTTCGGCGATATATAAGCCGCTTGGCATCTGGCGCAACCGACCGTTGAGCGTTATTGATTCGCTGGGACGTATAATGGGCTGCAGCCACGGAGAAACGCTATGCTCATCCACCGAATTGCTACTCTGACCGGCCTCGCGGTCGCGACGTTGTTCCTGGCCGCGCCAGCCAACGCGCTGACGATGGCCGAGTGCAGCACGAAGTACAACGCCGCCAAGGACGCTGGGACACTTGCCGGGGCGACCTGGAACCAGTTCCGCAAGGCACAGTGCGGCACTGACGCCGCCGCCACCACCGACACCAAGGCGGCCACGACCAAGGCTGCTGAAAGCAAGCCGGCCGAAGCCAAGCCGGCCAAGACCACCAAGGCCGCCGCAGCGGCCAGCGACAGCACGGCCAAGGGCCTGACCGCCAAGGAATGCAGCACCAAGTACCAGGCGGCCAAGGCCGCCGGCACATTGAACGGCATGAAGTGGAACGACTTCCGCAAGGCCGAATGCGCCGCTGGCGCATCCGCCGCCGCCGACACCGTCAAGCCGGCGACCACCAAGGCTGCGACCACGACGGCCGCAGCTTCTGGCAAGGGCCTGAGCATGGCCGAATGCAGCACCAAGTACCAGGCTGCCAAGACGGCGAACACGCTGAAGGGCATGAAGTGGAACGACTTCCGCAAGGCCGAATGCGGCGCCAGTGCCTCGGATGACGACAGCGTGCCCGCTCCAAGCGAGGCGAGCTACACCAAGGAACCCGCAAAGCCGACGACGGTTGCCCCCAAGGGCGTCACCTTCCCGTCCGCGATCTCGGCGAAATATGCCAGCGAGACCCCCGGAAAAGGCCGCATGCATACCTGCCTTGACCAGTACTATGTCCTCAAGGACGCCAACGCACTCGGCGGTCTGAAGTGGATCCAGAAGGGCGGCGGCTTCTACAGCCTCTGCAATGCCAAGCTGAAGGGCTGAGCCGCGCATAGCATCCCCCCCGGGATCGATGGGGCATGACGGTGAATTGAATTAGATGAAATCTGGCAAGGCCAGGCAAAGGCCCGCGATGCATCTGCTTCGCGGGCCTTTTGTTGCGCACGAAGACGCCAGGGTCTTGCTCGCGTCTGCATATCGCGGAAGCTGCCTGCATCATCAATTCGCTTACACTCTCGCCGCGAGGCTGATTGGTAACTCATGAAAATTCTGATTGAACATATCAGGAACAAACAGTATACAAAAGACGTCTGAACTTGTCATCAACCAGGAGGATCTTATGCCCAGTTTAAAATTGGCGGTATTGGCTGTGACGGCATTGGTTGCTTGCGGCGTCGCCCCTGCAAGCGCATTGACGATGAAGGAATGTGGCGAGACCTATCGGACAGCCAAGGAGAGCGGCACTCTGAATGGCATGGACTGGGCCGCTTTCCGCAAGGAGAAATGCGCGACGTCGGCTGCGGAGAGTGTCAGCGCGGATAAGGTCGAAACCGCACCGCAGCCGAAAAAGGAAACCAGCGCGGCACTTGCCCCCACTGTAGCGCCAGCGGGCGTAACATTCCCGACCACCCTCGCCGCCGAGTTCGAGACCGAAAAGCCCGCGAAGGCACGGATGAAGACCTGCCTGCAGGGTTACCATGGCAACAAGGAGGCAGGTACGTTGAACGGCCTTCGCTGGATCCAGAAGGGCGGTGGTTATTACAGCCTGTGCAATGCGCGGCTGAAAGCTGAATCATAAAAAGCGATAACGGCGGAAAGCGGTTCACCGTTTTTCCCGCAGACGTGGCCGTTATCCTCAGGCTGTCCCGAGGATCTGCTGTCGGGCGACATCTGGACCTCGGGCTAGCCTGAGGTTGACGTTCCAAATGTACGTCCGGCCAGCCTCCTGATGCGATGTCGCCCAAAGGTGGTTTGGGGGCGACGACATACTTAGAAGCAAAGACTTAAAGCGCGTCGGGGATAGCGTCAAAGAACAGAGCGGTTCTGCGTTCCGTGAAACGGTGAACCGCTCTGGTCTAGCTTGACGGCTGTGGCTCCATGCCGCCTTCGGGCTCGGGACCCTTCTTGCGGCGGCCGCCGGACTTCGGCACGGCCGAGCCACGGCTCGGCGGCGTGTCGTCGCCGAGGTCGCGCGAGGGCTTGTTGCCCGCGATCAGCTGCTTGATCTCCTCGCCCGACAGCGTCTCGTATTCGAGCAGGCCCTGCGCCAGCGCGATCCATTCCTTCTTCTTCTTGGTCAGCACCGACTTCGCCGTCGAATAGGCCTCGTCGATCAGGCGGCGCACCTCGCCGTCGATGATCTGCGCGGTCTCTTCCGAAATGTTCTGCGTGCGCGCCACCGAATGGCCGAGGAACACTTCCTCCTGGTTGTCGCCATAGGCGACATGGCCGAGCTTGTCGGAGAAGCCCCAGCGCGTGACCATGGCGCGCGCCAGCTTGGTCGCCTGCTCGATGTCGGAGGAAGCACCGGACGTGATGTTCTCCTTGCCGAACTTGAACTCCTCGGCAACGCGGCCGCCCATCATGATGGCGAGGCGCGAGACCATGTATTTGTAGCTCATGGAATAGCGGTCGCCTTCCGGCAACTGCATGACCATGCCGAGCGCGCGGCCGCGCGGGATGATGGTCGCCTTGTGCAGCGGATCGGCCGACGGCACGTTGAGCGCCAGGATGGCGTGTCCGGCCTCGTGATAGGCGGTCAGTTCCTTCTCGGCCTGGGTCATGGCCGACGAGCGGCGCTCGGCGCCCATCATGATCTTGTCCTTGGCGTCCTCGAACTCGGCCATGGTGACGAGGCGCTTGTTGCGCCGCGCCGCCATCAGCGCGGATTCGTTGACCAGGTTCATCAGGTCGGCGCCGGAGAAGCCGGGCGTACCACGGGCGACGACCTTGAGGTCGACATTGGGCGCCAGCGGCACGTTGCGCACATGCACCTTGAGGATCTTCTCGCGGCCGACGATGTCTGGGTTCGGCACCACCACCTGGCGGTCGAAACGGCCTGGACGCAGCAACGCCGGATCGAGCACGTCGGGCCGGTTGGTGGCGGCGATCAGGATGATGCTTTCGTTGGACTCGAAGCCGTCCATCTCGACCAGCAGCTGGTTCAGCGTCTGCTCGCGCTCGTCATTGCCGCCGCCGAGGCCGGCACCGCGATGGCGGCCAACGGCGTCGATTTCGTCGATGAAGATGATGCAGGGCGCATTCTTCTTGGCCTGGTCGAACATGTCGCGGACACGGGACGCGCCGACGCCGACGAACATCTCGACGAAATCCGAACCCGAAATGGTAAAGAACGGCACGTTGGCTTCACCGGCGACCGAACGGGCAAGCAGCGTCTTGCCGGTGCCGGGAGGGCCGACCAGCAGCACGCCGCGCGGAATCTTGCCGCCGAGGCGCTGGAACTTCTGCGGATCGCGCAGGAATTCGACGATCTCTTCGAGGTCTTCCTTGGCCTCGTCGACGCCGGCGACGTCCTGGAAGGTGACGCGGCCATGCGCCTCGGTAAGCAGCTTGGCCTTCGACTTGCCGAAGCCCATGGCGCGCCCGGAGCCGGACTGCATCTGGCGCATGAAGAATATCCACACGCCGAGGATGAGGATCATCGGCAGCCACGAGATCAGATAGCCGAACAGCGAATTGGAGCCGTCGGTCTCGGGCCGCGCATTGATGGTGACGTTCTTGTCCTGCAGCCGCGAGACCAGCTGGGGATCGCCGGGCGAATAGGTCTGGAAGCCGCTGGAATTGTCGGTGTAGTTGCCGGTGATGCGGGCGCCCGCGATGGTCACCGTCTTGACCCGGCCGGCCGCGACGTCCTGCAGGAACTGCGAATAAGGCACATCGCTCGAAGCCCCGCGCGTCTGCGGCGTCTGGAACAGATTGAAGAGGGCGATGAGCAGGACCGCTATGATCGCCCAGAGCGCGAGGTTGCGATAGTTCGGATTCATCAATTGTCCCGTTGGCGTCCGCGAGCGGACAGCATCATGAGAGGAAACTTGGGCCTAACATAGGGAGAGCGTACCCCCTTGCCAAGCAGAACAGCATGTCTGGGTTAAGCTTTCGCCCAGCATCAACCGGCACTAGGGCCACGCAATGGCAGGGCGGGAAGCGGTGCCGCGCCGATCAACCCGGCGACGGCGCGAGCCGGGGCCAGGTCGAAGGACGGCAGGAAGCGGGCAAAGGGAGCAACGACCGGCGAGGCCGCGAACCCTTGCGATGTCGGCCAATCGGGCTCCGCACCCACCTTCTCTGCGGCTTGCAGCCAGCCTGGTTCCGCCGCCAATGCCGCGCGCAGCAGGCTTGGCGGGGTTTCGTCCCGGCCTACAGCCAGCCGCTTCGCCGCCATTGCCCCGAATGGCGCGATCAACAATGCGCCGCCGGCGTCGTTCAATGTGATTTGGCGGCGCCCATCCCAGATGGCGCCGTCGATCGTTGCCGCCGCCGCCGGCAAATCGCGCATCTCCCGACGCAGGAAGATGCCGGCGCGCCGAAAGTCGACCACTGTCCGCGACAATGTGGCGCAAAGAAATCCGGCTTTCAGCCGGGCGAACAACGCCTCGCCGCGGGCTTGGTCCGGCAGGAAGGCAATCCCGCCTGACGTCGCCAGGAGAACGCGCAGTGCGTATATCGCCGCCCGATCGGCGCCGGCGCCGAGCAGGGCCGGATCGAGCCGGATGAGGCCCGCCGCCGGCTGGCTGGCAAAGCGCTCGATCAGACGGGCGGCCTCACCGCCAAGCCGCGTCCGGTCGCCGGCCTGCCGCGCGGCCAACGCCAGCGCGTCGTTCATGCGCTGCGCGCCGGCCTCCCCGGCAAGGGCTGCGCGCATGCGCGGGCGCTCGAAAGCTTCATCGGCATTGGTCGGGTCCTCGGCCCAACCGACCTGTTGGCGCCGCAGGAAATCGCGCAGCGCATGGCGCCGCACGCTAAGAAGCGGTCGCACGATCCAGTCGCGCCAGTCATGCAGGGTGGCGGGCGCCATGCCGGCGAGGCCCCGTCCCTCGTCGCGGGTCGCATCGTTGCGATCGCGCCGCATCAGCACCGTCTCGGCCTGGTCGTCCGCTGTATGTCCGGTCACGATCAGGCCGATGCCTTCCGCCCGGGCGGCGCTGGCCAGCAGCTGGTAGCGCGCCTCGCGCGCCGCCGCCGGCAGGCCGGTCGACGGCTTGGCGCCGGACCAGGCCAGCATGCGGTGGGCGATGTCGCGATCCGCGCAAAGCTTCGCCACGGTCCGCGCCTCATCAGCCGAACCTTGCCGCAAGCCGTGGTCGATTGTGACCGCGAGCAGCTTCGCGGACGGCGCGGTTTTGTCGAGATGCTGTTTGAGAAGGAGAAGGAGCGCAGTCGAGTCGCTGCCCCCGGATACGGCCGCTACGGCGCCGTTGGAAAAATCGATATGCGAAAAGAGTCCGGTCGAAAGATCAGGCCCCGTATCGAGCATCAATCCATGTCGCCAAAAAGCGGTCCCGGTTTTGGGACTACGAGACCCCCAGAAAAAATCAGCACGCAGCCAGGGCCTTCTCCTGCTTGACGCGTTCCTTGAGTGTGCTGGAAATATCGGGATAGCGCTTGCCGACCTCGCTGAAGGTGGCGCAGGCAACATCGTGCTGCTTGAGACCGACCAGCGACACGCCCAGCTTCAACAGCATGTCGGGCGCCTTCTTGGCTTTGGGATAATCCTTGCTGGCGGCGAGGAACACTTCCGCCGCATCGCGGTATTTCTGCTGGCCAAGCAGCGATTCCCCCAGCCAGTAATGCGCGTCCGCCGCCTTCGCGTCCTTGGGGAAGCGCGAGATATGATCGCGGAAACCCTGTTCGGCGGTGCCGTAGTCACCCGACAGGATGAACTGGTAGGAGTTGCGATAGAGCTCTTCGGGATTGTTGGTCGCGGGCAGCGCGGCGACCACCGTGCCGCCGGACTTGCCGGCTTTGGCCGGCGCGCTGGCGGCTGGTGCCGTGTCCTGTGCCGGCGCGGTTGCCTGCGTGCTGCCGCCGGCATCGATCACATTGCCGTTCTTGTCGACAGTGATGGACCCAAAGGTCTTTTCGGGCGCTCCCTTGCCGGGGATCACCTTGCCGGGGTCACCGTCGGGTGATTCGACGATGACGTCCTCGACCGTCTTGCCGCCTTGATCGCCGCCCGGCGCGGCGCCGGCATCGGCCGGCGCCTGGGTTGCCGGGGCCGAGGCCACGTCGGTGTTGGTCCCGGTGGTGGCATCTGATTTCTTCTGCGCCGGCGGTTGTCCACCTTGCGAGCCGCCTTCAAGCTGCTGGAAGCGGAACTCGTTGTCTTCCTGCTGTTTGCGGATCTGCTCCTGCATCTGCAGGATCTGGAAATTGAGTTCCTCGACCTTGCCGGTCAGCTGCCGCATTTGGTCCTCGAGCCCGGTCACGCCGGCGCCGCTCGACTGGGCGAGCTGGACCTGATCTTGCTTTTTCTTCTCGCCGAAAAGGCTGGGCAACTCGAGTGTCGGCAGATGAAAGGAAAAGCCGGTCTCGGCTGATTGCCCTGTACCGCTCGCCGAAGCGGTTACGCCTGATAGGAGCAGCAGCGCCAGCGTGCCGCTCAGAACCGATCTCAAATGCATGTGTCTCTCGCCGTCCAATCGTTAGCTTGTTCGCGCCTTCCAATCGATGTGAGACCAGCCAAGCGCCCTCGGCTCATAGCAGGGCGCGAGACTTCGGCCAAATTTTGTTTCGGGTGTCAGGATATGAAAAAGGCGGCCCGAGGACCGCCTTTCGCAAAGATGTGTTGTATTTTTGCCATCTGTGCCGTGGGGGGGGGGGGGGGGGG
>NZ_JAIUHA010000009.1:0-342951 GCF_020164885.1 Mesorhizobium sp. CO1-1-7
GTCGAGCCTGTTGCTCCGGTCGAGCCAGTCGCTCCGGTCGAGCCTGTGGCACCCGTCGAGCCGGTGGCGCCAGTCGAGCCGGTCGAGCCAGTTGCTCCTGTGGAGCCGGTTGCACCGGTAGACCCTGTGGCACCAGTTGCTCCAGTCGACCCAGTCGCACCGGTCGAGCCTGTTGCTCCGGTCGAGCCAGTCGCACCTGTCGACCCAGTCGCACCGGTCGAGCCAATTGCTCCAGTCGAGCCAGTGGCACCTGTCGCCCCGGTCGAGCCTGTTGCTCCGGTCGAGCCAGTCGCTCCGGTCGAGCCTGTGGCACCCGTCGAACCCGTTGCTCCGGTTGCCCCGGTCGCACCCGTATCGCCGGTTGATCCGGTAGAACCAGTGGCTCCAGTCGAACCCGTCGCACCTGTCGACCCAGTCGCACCTGTCGACCCAGTCGCACCGGTCGACCCAGTCGCACCGGTCGAGCCTGTGGCACCTGTCGAGCCAGTTGCTCCAGTCGAACCTGTGGCACCCGTGTCACCCGTAGCGCCTGTGGCTCCAGTTGCACCAGTCGAGCCGGTTGCTCCGGTTGAGCCGGTGGCGCCAGTCGAACCCGTAGCACCAGTATCGCCAGTCGCACCTGTGGCTCCGGTGGCACCGGTGGAACCAGTCGCGCCCGTCGAGCCAGTGGCCCCAGTCGAGCCGGTTGCTCCGGTCGCCCCAGTCGAGCCCGTGGCTCCGGTCGAGCCGATAGCGCCAGTCGAGCCAGTTGCTCCACTCGAACCTGTGGCACCCGTGTCACCCGTAGCGCCTGTGGCTCCAGTTGCACCAGTCGAGCCGGTTGCTCCGGTCGAGCCGGTGGCGCCAGTCGAACCCGTAGCACCAGTATCGCCAGTCGCACCTGTGGCTCCGGTGGCACCGGTGGCACCGGTGGACCCAGTCGCGCCCGTCGAGCCCGTTGCTCCAGTCGAACCTGTGGCACCCGTGTCACCAGTAGCGCCTGTCGCTCCGGTCGAGCCGGTTGCTCCTGTGGCCCCGGTCGCTCCGGTCGAGCCAATCGCTCCGGTATCACCGGTTGCACCGGACGAACCAGTCGCACCGGTCGACCCCGTCGCACCTGTCGAGCCGGTAGCACCGGTGGAGCCTGTAGCTCCGGTTGAACCATTGGCACCAGTGTTGCCAGTGGCGCCAGTCGAACCTGTGGCACCGGTGTCGCCGGTCGCACCTGTGGAGCCTGTGGCTCCGGTCGAGCCAGTGGCGCCGGTCGAGCCAGTTGCTCCGGTCGCGCCGGTCGCGCCGGTTCCGCCACTTGCGCCGGTAGAACCGGTCGCTCCTGTTGCACCAGTGGCGCCGGTCGCGCCTGTTCCGCCGCTGGCACCGGTAGAGCCACTCGCTCCGGTTGCTCCGGTTGCGCCGGTGGCGCCGGTCGCACCAGTGGCCCCTGTCGCACCCGCGCCGGTCGCGCCGGTGGCGCCGGTCGCTCCCGTAGGTCCCGCCGGGCCTGTCGCGCCAACTGTACTGGTGCTGAAAGTACCAGTATCAAATTGATTGCCTCCGTTGCCATTGGCAGGGCCAGCGACAGGGCCGTCCGTTAAAACATAAGTATTTCCTACCCCTGGCGTTAGTGTGCCGTATAGATTGAAACCAGCGTCGTATATTTGGTAAGTATGTGTAGGGTCTGGAATTGTTATTGTTACAGCAAATTCACTGACAATGTTGTGCCCTGATTGGGGAAGTGGGAAACTGCCAACCAACAAATGAGGATTTAATGTTGTATCTACTAGGTAATAAGTGTTGATAGTGGCGCTACCATTCTGAATAGTTAAGTTGCCGGTGATCGTCAGGTCAACTGCAAGCACCCCGCTGTAACTTGCCGCTCCATCCGAGGTCAGGGGGGGCAGGGGCGTGGGCGAGCTCGCGCGTGCGGACAGTTCCCAGGAGCCACCAAGGGCAGCTGCGCCAACCAGCGATCTCGATGCGCGGACGTCTGCGCCGACGGCCTCTTCCAGCGCCGCTACGAAGGTCTCGCCAGCATTGCCCGATGCCGTCTCGCAGCTCCACAGCCGCAGTTCGCCGTCGGCAGTAAGCGCCCTGCCGATCGCGGCAAGATCCTCAGCCTCTTCGTTCAGTGTGGCGACCGACCATTCTCCCGCGGTGAAGCTAACCCGGCCAGGCGCGCCATGCGCGATGACGTGCACCGCGTCGAGCCCTTCGTGCCCTGCCAGTGCGGCGGCGATCTGCCGTGCCGCCGGTCGGCGGCCGTCCAGCACAATTGCTTGGACTTCTGGCCTCAGACTGCCGAGAACCGTCTGGAGGTCGGAGACTGAAGAGTCGACAAATAGAAGTTCAGAGGCGCGGGCCATGACTGGCTCCTGTTGGCTTCGAATTCTGTTCAAGCGGAAACCGCCCACCGGCTTGGCCGGCGAGCAGTCAGGAGAGGGAGATTGGCGCGGTCATCTTCCGGACGGCCCGACAGCACCGTCGGGACTTTCGACAGCGGGGCTCTCTACGCGGAGGAAGCTGCAGGCTTGGAAACTCCCGCCATCGTCAAACGTGCCAATCGCAAATGAACCGGCTGTGGCCGGAACCTTGACGGTGACAGCGACGGCGAGGCTTCGCTTGACGGCCTTTGGAAGAATGACCTGACCGACGATAGCGCTCTTGGCGGTGTCCAGGATAAAATAAGGCACATTTTCGGTTGTGTCGCCGATCGGCAAGACGCCTCTAACGGCAACTTCCATGACTGCAAACCCTGTTATGTAGCTCATCTGATCCTCCTCGGTAGCGGCGACAGCGCCGCGCCTTTCCGTTCGGCCTTCTAAAAGCCGCCCGACCGAGCGCGACGCTCTTGCGGGTGGGTGGGCATCATGGGTGAGAGGGCAGAAGCCGGGCGCCTTTGTGTGTTACGCGTTCCAATGGCGCGCCGCGCTGGTTTTTGATTGGTCGTCTGGCAAGCGGCAGCCCGATATCCGATCTCTAGATCGGTTCCGATGTCCAGCCACGAATGGTTGGGGGGTGGCGAAGCTAAGGCTTCACGTTTCCTGCGATGCGCACGCCATTTTACCCGACTCACGACTTCACTCCCGTCATGTTCACGCCGATGTCTCGGCGAAAACTTGAGAGGGATCTCCGGAACGGGAACCCGTCCGCCTCCAGCAGAAGGACAAACGTATACGCGGCAGCGGACGCTTTGCGAACGCACCTGCCTCAGCCGCGAAGTGGCCTAGCTACTCCAGAACTCCTAAAACCCTCTCAAGAACGCCAACCCACCCGCCAACTGCGCGAGTGCCCTCAAAGCAGTACATTAGTAAACAGAAAATTAGGGATTTGTAAACTATAAGCGAACGGATAATTGATCAGGGAGCGGGTGCGGGACATTCTTTAACGCAGTTGCTGAAAATTGTCATTGAGAACCCTGGCCTCAACGTCTCCTCTCCAGCCCTTGCCATGTCGCAAATGTGATCAACGTCAAGCGTGGCCCTCCTCTGGCGGGACGGCCACTTAGAACTTTCTCGACCTTGACGACACCTGGCAAATGGCGATGAACTAATCGAGAGGCGGCGTGACGGACCGCCGCACGGAGCCGACGATTCAGATGACAAGCCGCAAGCGCCTCTGCCTCAACATGATCGTCAAGAACGAGATGGCGAACCTTCAGCGCTGCCTCGGAGCGGTGGTCGACCACATCGACTGCTGGGTCATCGGCGATACCGGCTCGACCGACGGGACCCAGGATTTCATTAAATCGTTCTTCGCTGCCCGCAACCTGCCGGGCGAACTGCATGAGTTTCCCTTCCTGAATTTCGAGCACGCGCGTAATGCGGCACTTGATCACGCCTACGCCTCGGCACTCGCTTACGATTATCTGCTATTTGACGACGCCGACATGGAACTGGTGGTCGAGGACGTAGGCTTCCGAGAACAACTCGTCAGTCCGGGCTACCGGCTGCTGCAGCGATCGGATTCCGGCCTGACCTATTGGAACACCCGCCTGGTCAGGCGGGACGCCGGCGCGCGCTACCACGGCGTGACCCATGAATATCTCGACGTGCCCGACGGTGTGCTGGAACTGCGCAGTGCCTGGTACAAGGACCACGCCAGCGGATCGAACCGGCTCGACAAGTTCGAGCGTGACGCGAAACTGTTGCTCGAAGCTCTTGATAGGGAACCGGAAAATCAGCGCTATTGGTTCTATCTGGCGCAATCATATCGCGACGCCGGGCGGACGGCTGAGGCTGCGGTGGCCTATGCCAAACGCGCCGCGATGGGCGGCTGGGACGAGGAAGCGTGGAATGCACGCCTGCAGGGGGCCCGCTGCTTGCGCAAGCTCGGCGACGAGCCAGGCTTCGTTGAGCAGGCGCTTGCCGCCTTCAATCAACGGCCGCAACGTGCTGAGCCGCTCTATGACCTGGCCAGGTTCTACCGCGACAAGGGAATGAACGATGCCAGCTTGCTGTTTTCCGAAGCGGGGCTGACGATCAAGCGACCCGAGCAGGACATCCTATTTCTCGAGGACTACGTCTATACAACAGGCCTGTTGGAGGAGTTTGCGATAGCGGCGAACTACGCGCGCGATCCCGTGCGCAAGGATCGTGGTTTCGCGGCATGCAACTGGTTGGCGCTGAACCGGACGATCGACGATGGCCCGAGGCAGCTGGCGTGGTCCAACCTGTTCTTCTATGTGCAGCCCGCCAAGACAATGATGCCGTCCTTCAGCGCGCGTCCGGTCGGCTTCATGGCGCCCGATGGCTATCGGTCGTCAAACCCGTCGGTGGCTCGATTGGGCGACCAGATCGTGCTCTTGCAGCGAACGGTGAATTACACGCTGGCCGAAGACAACCTGCAATATGACACGCCGGGTGGAGTGCCGGTTCACACGCGCAATTTCCTTCTCCGATTGAGTGATGAGTTCGCCATCCAGTCCGCAAGCGAGGTTTTGCCACCGGCCGATATGCCGGAACCCGCTAACGACCGTGTTCTCGGATTTGAGGACATGCGCCTGTTCGCTTGGCGCGATGCGTTGTGGGGCGTCTCTTGCGTGCGCGAATTGACGGAGGAGGGTTGGTGCGAGCAGGTCGTCGCGCGCATTGACGAGGGCGCTTCCTGCCGCCTGGCCGATTGGCGCGTGCTCCGTCCGGCGGGGCCGCGGGTGCACGAGAAGAACTGGATGCCTCAAGTCAAGGCGGGCACGGTGGGGGCAGGGGCGTTGCAATTCATCTACCTCTGCGATCCCACCCGGATCGTCGACGAGCGGGGCTCGACCCTCAGCGAGACTCCTCCCGCAATTGCCGCCAAGAGTTTCAGGGGTGGAACGCAGCTGATCGCATTTGCCGGCGGGTGGCTCGCATTGATTCATGAAGTCCAGTGGCGGGCCGCCGAGAAGCGGCGTTACTACCTGCATCGATTCGTCTGGTTCGATGAAGCCAACACCTTGCGAAAAGTAAGCCGTCCGTTCTTCTTCGACAAAAAGGGCGTCGAATTCGCTGCCGGGCTGGCGTGGCACCCTGACGAAAGGCGTCTGCTGATTTCCTACAGCGTCACCGACAGCGAGTCCTGGATCGCGACCGTCGACGAGGCGGAGGTGAGGTCGCTGCTGGAGGATGTGGACACCCTGCCATTGGGCGCGGCCGGTACAGCGTCCAGGCTGACGCTGGCCTCTGGGCATGGCGCTCCGCAACCGAAAGCAGCGATCAAGCCTGAGCGCGCTGAAGATGGAGCCATGAGCCACACAAGCCAAGCGCCGTCGGAAGGCAAAGACCTCGGCGCCAGCGGCATGAAGTCGACAGACGAAATCTTTCATGAACTAGCGCCATTTCTGCGCGAGGTCGATTCTTCGCTGCAGCGGCGGGAACGATCGCGCCAATTCGACGCGCGGAGGTCCCGCTTCCTTGGCAGCGAAGACACGGCACTTCCGCAGATCAACTGCTTTTACCAGGTGATGTCCGACAAGGCCGAGCATCGTACCTTGATCGCCGCCACAACGTCGATGCGAGCGACAGGCCATCCGGTGCGGGTATGGAGCTACGCGCCCGAGAAGCTCGATTTCCTCGTGCCCCACGGTATCGAAGTCCGCAATGCCGACGACGTCATGCCGCGGGCCTTGTTCGAGCGCATCGTCGCCGGTTCCGAGATCCGGTACTTCAGCGATATCTTCCGCTACGCCCTGCTTTACGAGCATGGCGGGCTATGGATGGATTCCGACGTCATCCTACTGCGTCCCTTTCCCTTTTGCGGCGAATACTTCTTCAATCTGCAGTGGCGCGGATCGCACAAGGGTCATTTTGTTTGCGGCAACGTCATCTATGCCAGACCCTACAGCAGTCATCTCAGGGCGCTGTATGAGTTGTCGATCGAAAGCTTTCACGCCGCACACGGCAAGGAGTTCGGCGACATCGGCCCCAAGCTTCTGTCCGATTACATTGCTTCCGATGCGGGAGCCGCGCTGCGGGAATGGGTGTTCAGCCCGATGTTCTTCAACACCATCGATTGGAATGAGATCGATCGGTTCGAGAAGCCGATTGGGGAATTGGCCGACTATCTGAACGATGAGCGGGTGTTCGGCATCCACCTGTGGACGGCACGCAACGAGGCCCGGCATGCCGGCGAAGGGGTGCCACTGATCTCGTCGCTAATCCGCCCGCTCGATCGCTTTCCCACGTTCGCGAGCCTCGCCGACCGCTTCAATACCGACAAGAACAGGCACACAGGCAACCGTCACTGCTATGCGAGGATCTACGATCGCCTTCTGTCGGCCCGGCGCTTGTCCATGCAGCGGCTGATGGAGATCGGCCTGTGCCGCGGTCTGGCCGAAGGCAACCAGACCGAGACCCCATCCGTCTCGCTGTGGCAGAGCTATTTTCCCTTCTGCCAGGTGATCGGTGTCGACCTGACGGATTTTTCGCGGCTCAACAACGAAAGGTTCAAATCGTTCATCGGTGACCAATCCAAGCTGGACGATCTGCGCGGCATCGCCGCCAAGCTCGAGCCGGGCTCGCTCGACGTGATCATCGACGACGGCAGCCACGCCTCGTTCGACGAACAACTGACGCTGCGCGAGTTTTTCCCGCTGCTCGGCGAGGGCGGCTGGTATTTCCTGGAAGACCTCGACTGGCAGCCGCCCGGTGAGGACCTCGGCAAGATCACGCCGACCAAGACCCTCCTGCGGGAAATCCAACAGCACGGCACGGCCCGCTCCGTCGATCCGCTGGGGGTGAGCGTGCTTGCCGACCAGTTCTCCGAGATCCTGTTCTTCGACAGCCACTATGAGTTGAACAGGGCAAAGCTGCTTGGTGGCCTTGTGGCTATCCGCAAAGCGCGGGAACTGGGGACATTCGATAACAATCGGAACGAGAACCGTCGGCTAAATGTTTGAGAATTCGAACGATATCCACCTGTTGTCGGTCCCGAGCGACCCGAGGCGACATCTGATTCTGATACGCGCTGGATCGAAGCGTCGCCCTTCCTTTTTTTCTGAGATTCCGCAAGAAGAGCGCGAGTACGACCTAGCCGTAAATTACTACGCCACGCCGCACCAGGATGATATCCTTCGCACTATGGCAGAAATTGTTTTTGCAGGCGGTCGATCAAAAATGCATGGCGCCAAACGTTTTATCTACCGCACCTATTCCTTTCGAGCATAGGTCCCATGGAAGGTGTCGAGTGAAAGTAGCCGTCTACACTATCGCCTTGAACGAAGCCGCAAACGCGGAGCGCTGGGCCAATTCGGCCGTGGATGCCGACTATCGCATTGTGGCCGACACCGGCAGCACCGACAGCACGGTGGAACGGCTGACCGCTTCTGGCGTCACCGTACACGCAATAGCGGTGCGCCCATGGCGTTTTGACGATGCCCGCAATGCGGCCATGGCACTTATTCCCTCCGACGTCGATGTGTGCTGCACGATGGACATGGACCGCTTTCTCGAGCCCGGCTGGCGGGCGAAGCTCGAGGCGACTTGGACACCCGAGACGACTGCCCTCTATTGTCAGACGATTTACAGAGCGAGTGTCGATGACCCAACGCCGCTGCGCAGCTGGCCGGCTAAGAATTTTCATCATCGCTGGGGCTATCGGTTCAATCGACCTGTCCATGAGGCCCTGGTCTTCACCGGAGAGAGGGAAGTCACGGCCAGCAGCAGCGACATCGTCATGTTCGAGGTGCAGGACCTCACCAAGCCAACGAGGAGCAACTACCTGCCGCTGATGGAAGTGGCGCACAAGGAGAATCCCGAGGACGCGCAAATCTGTTTCTGGCTCGGGCGGGACTTGATGTGGGCCGACCAGCACGTCAGGGCCGTTCCGCTACTTGAGCGGTACCTCGCATTGCCGACAAGCAAGTGGGCAGAAGAACGGTCGGAGGCCATGCGCTACATCGCGCGCATGCTCCCGGACCAGCGATTGTCCTGGCTGGACAAGGCCCGGATGGAAGCGCCTCACCGGCGCGAAATCTGGCTCGACCTAGCCGAGGAGTTCCACGGCCAGGCGGACTGGCTGAACCTCTTTTGGGCTTGCACGAATGGGCTCGAGAAGACGCGCCGTAGCGGGAGTTATCTGGACGACCCGAACAGCTGGGGATTCCGGCTGTATGATCTTGGCGCCATCGCGTCGTGGCACCTCAATGTAATGGATCGGGCAGTGGAGTGGGGGCGACTATCGCTTGAACTCGACCCGAACAATCAGCGGCTCAAGGACAACCTGGCGTTCTTCACCCATCGGCGAGATGAGATGCGAGCAAGTGCATGACCGATCCCACTGGTCAGCCAGCACGGCTGCTGACAGCGTTCAACACGGTGTTGTACGTGGACACTGCCAAGGGCGAACTGCGCCACGGGCCGGAGGAAAGCAGCCCAGCCAATGTTCTGTTTGTTGCGACTGAGCAATCCGCTGGAGGGGCTTGGAAGGGGCAGCTGATTTGCCGGGTTGGCGATAAATTCAAGCCGATGATTTGCATACCAGATCAGACAATGATCTTGCGCGACTCTATCGGCCTCAATCCCGCAGCCATGCCTACTCTCTTTGAGCTTGTCCCGCTTGAGCGCGGGTTGCTGGCTCTCAGAGCTGAGGCTCTGTTTCTGTCGGCGATACCCGACGGCCGTGTCCTGCTAGGTGCCCCGGTATGCAGCACTTGGGAACTCTTCATCGCCTCGGAGAGTTGGTGCACACAAGGGACCATGGTTAACGGCAGCAATTGGCGATCCGCCGGAGCGCATTTCGACAAAGGCAGGATTCAAAGCTACATCGTGCATCCAACCCTTAGGGCCAAAGCAAACACACACTCCAAGGGAAAGAAGATACTTGTCTACGGGTACACGAAGTGGTCGCATGGACGCGTCTACTATGATCTCGCTAGGCGCCTCCACGCGTGCGGTTTTACGATCGATATCCTCGACTGGCAGGGAAACAATAACGAACATATCGGACGCATTGTTGGCTATTACGATCTGTACCTGACCGCACTCGATGGCGTCCCCACGTTGACTGACAGCTATGGTATTCCTTGTGACAAAATAGTCGCCATTTCCCATCATGAATTCGACATGAGGATGCTTATCGAGCGCAAGGGCATCGAAATCTTCGACAAATTTGCAAACTACGGAGTGGTGAGCGAGTATTTGTACTCCGCGTCGGCCATGCGCGGTATTTCAAGAATTCCCAAGGTGGCCCCTTTGGGAATTGACTACCAGAGCTTCTTTTCAGCGGTGCCCGAGCGATTGACCACTGTAGGCTACGCCACGTCGATGTCCGTGACGACCTATGGCGTGGAGTGGAAACGCGGAGCGCTCGCCGAAGCGGCGACTCAACAGGCCGGCCTAGCCTTCAAGGTAGCAGGCTCAACCGCTAGTCAGATTTCTTTTCATGACATGCCCGAGTTCTACCGTAGTGTGGATGCCGTGCTGTCAAGCTCTATCAACGAGTCTGGGCCGCTTTCAGTAATGGAGGGAGCTGCAGCGGGAAGGCTCATCATTGGGACGCCGGTTGGCCACTTCCCCCTCAAGGCCTATCAGGGGGGTGGGATCTTGGCCCCTATTGAGGCCGCGAAATTCGAGGCGTTCACAGCAGCAACGTTGCGATACTACAAGGAAAACACCGCGGCGTTCGTGGAGAAATGCCACGCAACGAGGGAGGCCGCTCGTCAGTTTGACTGGCAATATTCTATTGGTGAATGGATCGACCTCTTTGACCCGCAATCAGGGACCCGAGCACATCGGACGATCGGCAGCCAATTTCCGGCTTCTCAAGAATTAGCTGCACGCATTGGAGGACCACAGCGAGAACACGCTCAACCGAAAGCCAGCTCTACTCCTTTGCCTATTCGCGTCATAAATTTGGACCGCAGTGTTTCGCGGTGGAATACATATCAGAAACGCAACCCCCATTTGTTAAGTAGTACACTCAGAGTCTCTGCGTTTGAAGGGGCTGCGCTCGACAGGGGGGGATTGTTAAGGGATGGAATTATCGGGGGGGATTGCACTTATGGTGCTGGCTCTCTGGGGTGTGCGCTCTCACATATTACTCTATGGAAAGAGGCCGTCGCGAGCAATATACCGCTAACTATTTTTGAAGACGATGTATACTGTTCAGCAGATTTTATTTCGCGGTCAAACGAACTTCTATCCGGCGCCCCGGCAGGTTGGGATCTCATAAAATGGGGATTCAATTTCGATCCGCTGTTCCTTTGGCTGGATCTTGATTTTGCGAAGGCTAAATTGGAATTCTATGCGCGCCAGCGCCAGAATATGGACTTGCTTGCCGCATATGATAAGTCGCCACGATCACTGAGTAGGATAGCTCATTCATTTGGGCTTATGGCTTATTCCGTGACACCAAACGGTGCACGGATACTTCTTGAAAATTGCCTTCCTATCAAAAGGCGAACCATTCAATTTCCAGGGGCCGGGGTGGTTATCGATGACACGGGAATAGACTGCGCCATGTGCGCCGCGTACGGATTGATGCAGGCGTTTGTTTGCATGCCGCCCCTTGTGTTTTCTGATGATGACCAACTGTCGATCCGGGAGGAGTCAGATCGGACATCAGGTTCTGTGGTGAGTTAGGCCGTTATTTGACACCAGCACTTCCTTTCGACTGCTCACCGAATTCCAATCGAACAAGATCGTGGCATCGATGTGCAGAGTTGAAGGTCGGCGTCGGCTCTGCTACATCGTCTTCCGCCTCCTACGGGAGCATCAAGGGCCTCGGGCTGAATGGCATGCTCCGGCCGGCGGCGGGTGGGAGACAGCTCGTGACGCGGTGGTGGCTTGGCCTGCGCCTGGGAATCGTACTATTCCATGATTTCGCTTGGAGTCGACGATGGCGACTACCGTTTGGATCGTTAGCCCGCCCAACTATGTTCACAGCCGCGCCTTCGATGAGGTCGCAGTATCGCTTTGCGCTGCTTTCCGTGCACTCGGCCAGGAAACCTACGTGGTTCATAATCCAACGCAACTCGGCGACACCACGATCGTGCTGGGAACCAATCTTCTGCACTTAGTGCCGCTGCCCCAGCAGCAGTTGATTCTATTTAACCTTGAACAGGTTTCGGAACCATCGACTGACAGCATGTGGATGAAGCCTGAATACATATCGTTGCTGAAGCGCTACCCTGTGTGGGATTACAGTGAGGCAAACGTTGTCGCGCTCGCCAGCATGGGCGTCCAGGCGACTTTTTGCGGCATCGGATACATGCCCGAACTGACCCGGATCGCTCCGTCCAGGCATGAGGACATCGACGTTCTGTTCTTCGGGGCATTCAATGAGCATCGCAATTCGGTACTTAACCGGATCGAGGTACGCGGTGCCAACGTAAAGCGAATTTTCGACGGCATTTACGGCGACGAACGCGATACTTTTATCGCTCGGAGCAAAATCGTCCTCAACCTGCACTACTACGGCACACAGCTTTTCGAGATCGTGCGAGTTTCCTATCTGCTCGCCAACCGCAAATGTGTTGTCTCCGAGCGGGGCTGTGATAGCGCCGCGGAAGCACCGCTCAGGAACGGCGTGGCGTTCGCCTGTGCCGACGACATACCCGAAGTCTGCATGACTTTGCTCGCCCACCGTGAAGCGCGATCAGCACTTGCGCAGGAAGGCTTCGAGGCATTTTCGGCCCGATCACAGGTCGACTTCGTCCGTAAGGCCATGCGCCAGACGCAGGTGACCTATTATGGATGACCGTGCGCAAGGCGGCTTGCCGGGATGTTATCGTGGTTCGCAGGCTCGGAAACCCTCCACCACACCGCACAGCCGTCGATTGGCATTAATGGGGATGTAATACCCGTCCTTGTCCGGAATTCATTTATAGCTTGGGCGCACGGGGTGAGAAAGTAATCGTCAACAATTACAAACCCACCATAAGACACTTTGCTATATAGCGCGTCAAGAGCTTGAATTGTTGATTCATACATATCTCCGTCAAGTCTAAGAATCGCTAATCTTTGTATCGGGGCCTCAGGGAGTGTGTCCTTGAACCAGCCTTCAAGGAAAACAACTTGCTCGTCGAGCAAGTCATATCTACGAAAGTTATCTTCAACGTCCTTCCGGGAGATCGCTAGTTGCGTATGCGTGTGGTGGACGTCCCCAGCGTCCGCCGCATAGATTTCCGGGCTTGGAGGAGGAAGGCCAGCGAAACTGTCAGCGACGAATACCCGACGTATGGTGTCGGCGTACGAGGCAAGGATAGCTTTCATAAAAATACATGCCCCGCCGCGCCAAACTCCGGTCTCGATGAAGTCGCCAGGCACATCATTCAATATCACGGTTTCGCATAAATGCCGCAGATTGCGCATCCTTGCTGAGCCAATCATGGTTTGCGCCAGCCCTGGCCAATCCTGCCCAAGAGCACGCTTGTTCGGGTCATATTTCCCACCCGTCCATGGATCAATGGGCGCGTCGCCGTAGAGGGTTCCGGTCAGGGAGGCCTCAAGAACGTTAAGGTACCGATTCCGCATTTTCATTGCGGAGGTCACGAAGTCATGACTGCCACTCAACGTTCGTCTCCTTATGAGAACCAGCGTTTTAAAGATAGAAATGCGGTCGGTTGATGCTCGTTCTGGCAAGATAGCGCGGATCAAGTCGGTGAAGATTTGCCCGAGTTTTTTACTGATACCGCACCCCACCAACGTGTCCACTGCAAGTTTTTCTGCGAGGTTTGAAGAGCCATGGCGATGGGGGGATTGGCGGCATAGAGGCAAGCGGCGCAAGCTGGGCCATTCGGTTTCTGGACAGACCGAGAGTTCCGTCTGCAAGGCGAATGGACACCTCTCGCGCCACACCAGCTTGAGAGACCTATTGGCGCTGCAGGTCTGCGATAAAATAACCTCTCCATTCCCGATGCCTTTCCGCTTCCCGAGCCTTCGCCATTGGCCTAGCATGGTATTTTAAATCCGGGCGGTCGGACATCAGAATCGAAGTGCGAAGACGAGATTTTTTTAGACTCGTGGGAGGCTCAGCGGCCGGACATCTGGTTCCCGCCGGGTTGACGGACAGAGACGCCCTCGCGGAGAGCTACGCAGCCATGGCGCCACCTATTCCTGCCTCCCTCCTCACTGCCCCCATCGAACTCGCCGGCGACTGGGGCCACATGCTGCCCCGCTCGGCCGATCAGGTCGTTGAGCGCATGCGGCATGCCTGCCTGGATGGCGTCCGGCTCGTTTCCGACAGCCAGCCGACGCGGCTGCGCGTCGACGAGCATACATACGGCCCGCCGTCCATTTGGCTGCATCCGGACGGCAGCAGCATGGCCTGGATTATCGTCGACATAGGCGAGCGGGACTGGTCGAAGCTCGCCTACCAGTTCGGGCACGAGTTCGGCCATGTAGCGTCCAACAGTTGGCAAGCCGATGCCAAGCCGGCACCGCCCTGCCAGTGGCTCGAGGAAGCGATGGTTGAAGCCTTCTCATTGCGCGGCCTGGGGCGCCTGGCGAAGGACTGGAAGCAGAACCCGCCCTTCGCCGGCGACAACGCCTTCGGCGATACCATTGCCGAGTATCGCCAGAATATCATCCGAGGCTATACCGCGCTGTCCAACAGCCAGGGGCTTGCGCGCGACACCGCGGCCTGGTTCACCGACCATCGCAGCGAGATCGAAATACCCGCCCTCAATCCGTTCGCTCAAGCAATGTCGATAACCATCCTAGCCGAGTATGAACGCGCGCCCGATTGCGTCGAGGCGCTGGGTGCACTCAATCGTTGGCCCGGCCGTACCGGAGTTCCGATCGATGAGTATCTCAGGCGATGGGAGGCGAGCTGTGCCGAACTGCAGGCCTCGCCCCGACTGCCGGTGAGTGTGCGCGAGCGATTGGGCATCGCGTAATTGGCGGCTCCATGCACGGCGGAGCTGCCGGTGTAGGCTCGTGCAGCAGATCGGACTGCGGAACACCGCGCGAGAAGCCCGGGGCTAGTCTAAATGGCTCCCAAAGCGGGGAGGGCAGCGGCCGCGACGCAACGGGCCGAGGCGAGATAATGTCATTCAGCCCCGTCCTTTGTTGACCCTAGCGGGCGACAGCAACCAGCCCTACAAGGTCCGATCACGCCGCAGCCTCGGTCGCATTCACCCCGCTTGTTGCGGTACCCACGCCACTGGGTTATTTTAGGAGTTGTGGGAACAGCACCTGCCATCCATCGCGGGTGCGACCTTGCTGTTTTGGGCAGATTGTGAAGTCTTTAACAGACCAGGTAGTCGCAAGCTGTGTCTTGTGCCCTCCAGGTCATGAGCAGTTAGGGATGCGCCATGCTGCGATGTTTTGCGTTCATTGCGGCCCTGATGCTAGCGAGCTTCACGGCATTCCAAGCTTGTGCCGATCGTAGGGTGGCCCTTGTCATCGGCAATTCCGAGTACCGCGAGATTCCGGCCCTCAAGAACCCGGACAAGGATGCCGAGGACGTGTCGAACACCTTTCGGCTGGCCGGGTTCGATGTGTTCGTCGCCAAGGATCTCACCAAGATCGAATTCGAAAAGCAGTTCCGCAACTACCTCGCAGCGGCGGACGGTGCCGACCTGGCAATCGTGTATTATTCCGGCCACGGCTTTCAGATCGGCGGAGAAAATTTCCTCATCCCGGTCGATGCATCGCTCAAGAACGCGGCCGACATTGAGGTCCAGGCCGTCAAGCTCGACGATGTGCTGCAGCAGTTGCGGACGAAATCGAAGATCCAGGTGATTATCCTGGACGCCTGCCGCAACAATCCGTTTCCGCGCAAGGACTATTGGTTGCGAGACCAGCTGATCGTTGCTGGCAACACCGGCCTTGCGCAGGTGAAAAGTTCGCTGAACACGCTTATAGCCTTCGCCACCGAGCCCGGCGCCGTCGCTTATGACGGAAATGGTGACCTCAGCCCCTTCTCCTCCGCCTTCTCCCGTCGCGCGCTGGCGCCGAACCAGGAGATACGCTCGGTCATGGCGGCCGTTCGCAGGGATGTGGTCGAGGCTACGGCCGGTAAGCAGGTGCCTTGGGAAAACTCATCGCTGATCGACGAGGTTGTCCTCATGCGCCGCGCCAACCGGCCTGCACTGCCGCCCGTCTTGGAAAAGGTCGTGCCGTCCGGCGTCGGGCCTGTCGCGCTCGACTTGCCGGAGCCGGTCGATGTCGATGGCGGTGCGGTCACCGTCAGCATCGACAGGCAGCCAGCGCTAGGGCGTCTGATTTTGGACGGCAAGCCGGTTGCGGCGGGGGAGCCGATTGCCGGCAAGGATTTCCCGCGATTGCGAATGGACGTGCCCAAAGGTGCCGGTGCCCAGGAAGAAGTCGACATGCTGGCCTATTCAACGCGCGACAATTGGGGTGGAGAATCCCAGGGCATCCTGGTGTTCCGGGTCAAGAATGGTGAGGGTGCCGAGGGCAAGCAACTTATAGCCTCGCTGGAGTCCGAGCAGAAGCAGCAAGCGGTGGAACGCGGCATTCACATTGCGGGCGCCGCCGAAGAGATCGAGAATCGTGAAGTCCATGTTCCAGTTGGCGTCGGCCCGGTTCCGTTGCAACTGGATTTCCCAACCGCGGATCCGGCGGTCAGCCTGAAACTTGCGGGCTATCCGGCAACGGGAACGCTGTCGCTGCCGGATCGGACCTTGTCGCCGGATTCGAGCCTGATGGCCGATGAAGTCGATCACTTACGCTACGAACCCCAGATCGGCGCCGTCCAGCCACTGATCGTCGGCTTCGAGATCAGGGCCGACAACACGTCGTCGAAGCCGGCGACGATGAAGCTCTCGCCAAGCGTCGACCCCTGCGACAGGGAGGCCGGTGAGCCACTTGACCTGCAGGGCGTCGTCCCCGGTTTGTTGCCGAATGAGATCAGCAGCAACGCCGTGGACGTCTGCCGGGCGGCGGTGAAAGCCTATCCCGATGTTGCTCGATTCCACTACCAGCTCGGCCGGGCATTGCTTGCGGTTGGTAAGGTCGATGAGGCCAAGAAGGTGATCCAGGATGCTGCCGACAAGGGGCATGTGCGCGCAGGGTTCGAGCTGGGCTACCTCAACGCGACGGGAACGGGAATGCCCGTCAATCGCAAGCAGGCCAATGACTTCTATGCTGAAGCGTCCGACAAGGGCGATCCCTATGGGATGACCTCGTGGGGTCGCGCCTTGTTCAACGGATACGGCATCGAACGTGACACCGCCAAAGGGCTGGATCTGCTACTCAAGGCGGCGGCGATGGGGCACACTTATGCCATGAACGATCTCGCCGCCATCTTCACCGAAGGCCGTAATGGTGTGCCTGCCGATGCAGCTCGCGCCGTGGCTTTCCTCAAGGCTGGCGTCGAGCGGCAGGACATGTACTCGATGAACCTGCTCGGCCGCAATTATCTCGCTGGCACGGGGGTCGAGAAAGACCCCAAGACAGCGCTCTCGCTTTTTCAGAAATCGATGGATCTCGGCCAGCCCTACGCTCCCGGCAGCCTTGCGCGCATGTACAGGGACGGTGTCGGCGTGCAGCAGGATCTTGAAGAAGCGCAAAGATTGTTCGAGCTGGCGACGGCGCGCGGCGATCAGTCGGCTGCGTATGATCGCGCAGCTCTGGAGATGCAAAGGGGCGAAAAAGCGGACCAGGCCGTGGCGGTGCGCTATCTTGCCTTCGCGGCCGCGCTCGATCTTCGCAACGAGACTCCCGATGCCAGGAATACCCTGGCGAAGTTTGGCGCCAAGGCGAAGTCGGCGGCCTTGAAGCAGATGCGTGGGGACCTGAAGGCGAAGATTTCGGCCAACGGTTCGTTGGACGATCAACTGATCAAGACCGCCAGGGCGGTCTGGGAGCAAGCCAACCCGCGCCGGGACTTGTTCTGACAACATGGAGGCAACAGGTGGGCTGGTCACTAAAACAGGTAATCGTCGCAATCGTCCTATTCCTTACGGTGGCAGGGTGCACAACCATCGCGCCTCCCGTTGAGCCGACGACTACGAAACATCGTACGAAGTCGGTTCGCACGACGACCGCGCCAAAGGTGGTGAAGCACAAAAATGTGACCGCCAAGAAACTGCTCACACCGGTCAAGAAGGAAACCGCGCCTGTCATTGCGCCCTTGGGCGGCGGTAGCGGCGGGGGTGGCGGTGGCTGGGGATAGCGCTTCTACCGCGCGAGGCAGTGCAGGCCTATCGTAGTCACTTTCGCCAACGCTCGCCAAGCAGGGACAAGTGCTCTATGGTTGCGCTGTGCCGTTAGCGAGATCGGTGCCTGGCGGGGGCGTTCCATGTTCGAAGTCGTTGCATTCTGGCGAGCGCGAGCAAAAGCGCAGCGTCCTGGCCTTATCGTCCTAGCGATACTTGGATTTCTGTTCCTCGCACCGGAATCGGCGAGTGCCGCGCCGAACTGGACGCTCGATCCGGACGCTTCGGTGCTTACCTATCAGTCGGTCAAGAAGAACACGATCGTCGAGACCAACAAGATCAGGAATATCACCGGCACGCTGACTTCCGCCGGTGATGCCAAGGTCAGCTTCGATCTCAATTCCGTCGACACCGGCGTCGACCTCCGCAATGTGCGCATGCGCTTCCTGTTCTTCGAAACGTTCAAGTACCCGACGGCCGAGCTGACGGCAAAGGTGGACCCGGCGGCCTTTGCCGACTTGCCAGCCAAGCGCCGCATCAAGGCAAGCTTGCCCTTCCGGCTCAGCCTGCATGGCGTCGACAAGGATCTGGAGGCGAGCGTCGTCATCACCATGATCAGCGACACTCAGGTTTCGGTTGCTTCCGAGGCTCCCGTTGCGGTGCATGTGGAGGACTTCGGCCTGCTGCCGAATGTCGACAAGCTGCAGCAGGCCGCCAATGTGACGAACATAGTGCCCACTGCGTCAGTGTCCTTCGACTTCGTCTTTGTTGCCGAGGGCAGCAAGCCGGGTGCTGTGCAGACAGTCGCGGCCAACGCCGCCGAAGTCGGTCCCGTGGCCACCGACGCCGCGAAAGCCAATTTCAGCGACGAGGAGTGCCTCAACCGGTTTGCTGTTTTGTCGCGCACCGGAGCCATCTACTTCCGTGCAGCCAGCGCCCGACTTGATGCCAAGAGCCGCCCGTTGCTCGCCGAGGTCGAGGGGGTGGTCGGCAAATGCCCGACCCTGAATGTTGAGGTCGCCGGCTATACGGACTCGGACGGTTCGCCAGAGGCGAACAAGGCGCTCTCGGAAAGGCGCGCAAAGGCGGTTGCCGATGCGTTGGTCGCCGATGGCGTGCAGCGCCGCCAGATCAGCGCCACCGGCTACGGCGAGGAGCGGCCGGTTGCCGCCAACGATACGGCAAACAACAAGGCGCTCAATCGGCGCATCGAATTCTCCGCCACGAAGCTCGCGAACTGAGGGCAGGGTGGGCTCCCGTCCATTGGCGTTTTGCGCAGGCTTGTTTCGCGGCACTGGCCTTGTCGCGATGGTCTTGCTTTTCACCTTGACCGCCGCCACTGCCGAGCGTCGTGTCGCGCTGGTGCTGGGCAACTCGCAATATCAGCACGCCGCGCCGCTCGCCAATCCCGCGCGCGACGCGCAGGCCATGGTCGAGCGCCTGCAGAACCTTGGTTTCGAGGTGGTCTCGGGTTTCGACCTTACCAAGCAGCAGACGCAAGCGACCGTCGCCCAGTTCGCCAAGCAGGTGCGCGGCGCCGATATCGCGCTTTTCTTCTATGCCGGGCATAGCTTGCAGGTCTCCGGCAAGAACTACCTGCTTCCGGTGGATGCCGCACTCGAGGACAAAACCTCGCTCGACTTTGAGGCCGTGTCGGTCGATTTCATTTTGCGTCAGATGTCTCGCGAGACCAGCATCAGGCTGGTGTTTCTGGACGCAGGCGGGGACAATCCTTTGGTTGATGTGTTGGCCAAGATCGCGGGCACAAAAGGTGCAAGCAGCGGGCTTGCGGAAATTGGGATTGACAATGGCGGTGCGGGAACGCTCATTGCGTTCGCTGCCAGTCCCGACCAGCTCGCCTATGATGGGTCCGGTGACCACTCGCCCTTCACGACGGCGTTGCTTCAGCACATTGGGGAATCGAATGTCTCCATTACCGAAGCGATGAACAGGGTAACCAGCGACGTCTTCAGGGCGACAGGCGGTAAGCAGCGCCCCTGGACCAAGGTCTCCCTGACCACCGAGGTTGTCCTGCACAAGGTCGATCTCAACGCGCCGCTGATCGTGGGTGAAGCGAACACCCCGCCTGATGAAGCCAGCTCCGGGACGCGCAACACCGGCGGCTCGTCAGCCCAGACTGACGACCAGCTTGCGCTCGATGTTCTTCGAGCCAAGATCCCGAAGCTTGCTATTGACGGGCCAATCTTTTTCGATCGCCCGGTCACGTTCGGGGATCCGGTGATCGACGGCAAGAGCATCGCCCAATTGATCAAGGGCGAACCGCTTTTCAGTCCGGTCGAAGGTCTCGACAAGTCGGTGTGGGAAGGCAAGCACTGCGACAGCTGCCATGAGTGGAACGAAGCCCGGCTTTGCGAGCAGGCGAAGAATTTCGCTGCCAACGACGTCTCGGTCCTTCGCCTGCAGCATCCGCTGGGTACCCGATTCAAGGTCGCGCTGGCCAGATGGGCGCAAGGCGGCTGCCAGTAGAAGTGCTGGGCTGGTGCCAGCAACCAGGGAGGGCAAGCAGGGGAGGCGAACGGCGAACCCGTTACGCCTCAAGCTGAGCCATCTCGATGCCCATTTCGACAAAGGCGGAAAGCAAGGTAAATCGGTCCGCCAGCGCCGCGCGGGCCAGTCCCGCCAGGATTGCGGCATTGACGGCATGGGCGGCGGGGAACCCGCTGGACTCCATTTTGAGGGTCGGGTGACGCCATACCGCTGCCAGTGCGATCCAGGCGGCCGGCGTTGCCGGCGGCAGCTGCAAGGAATTGCTCAAGGCTGCTTGATGTTGAAGATTGTCAGGCTCGCCGACGCGGGCATGGACAAGCGCCAGCAATTCGAGGTCCTGGCCAGCGAGCAGCTCGGCGACATTGCTCAAGCATTCATGTCCCCACCAGACGGCGGCTCGCTCGGGTAGCAGGTAGGCACAGAACGTGACTGCTTCTTCCGGTACGCGCCCGGCAAGCAGGCTACGGCAAAAATCTAGGGGCGGCTGACCCGTGGCCAGCGATTTCATATCCCTGGCGATGGCGGGACAAGCAATGAACAGATCCCGTGCCGTTCTGTACCCGAGTTCATTAGCCATGGCTGCCACATCCCCACGAGCCAGCAGACAAGCACTCAACCCTGTGAGCGAGCGCCGGTCAAGCGTCAGACCTCAACAGGTGGTCGCCACAAGCAGCATGCGTTTGTTCACAGACAATCGCTTCCTGATTTGCTATGGTAGGCGCCAGCAAATCCACTCACACTGGAGTGACGGTCATGCGATGGGTCAGTTCAGCCTTGGCATTGGCGGCCATGCTTCTTGCAACGCACGTCTGTGCCGATCCGCTTCAAAAGTCGGAAGACATCGTGAAGTTCTTCGCCAATCAGCCCGGCAAACTCGGTGCCTCGCGCGGCATCTGCGTCGGTACGGAGGAAGAGTGCAAGAGCAAGGCGGAGAAGACCGTCTCAGCCCCACAAAAAGCTGGTCTCGACATGATGATCAATTTCGCCCTTGATTCGGCTCAACTCGACCAGATCGCGCGCACTGAACTCGATGAGTTCGCAAAGGCCCTCAAGGACAATCGGCTGAGCACGTTCAGCTTTGTCGTCGAGGGGCATACCGATGCGACCGGCTCGGATCGGTACAACCAGGACCTTTCGCAGAGAAGGGCTCAATCGGTGGCGGCATTCTTGACAGCCAACGGGGTAGAACCTGCCAGACTGGAAGCAATCGGCGTTGGCAAATCGCATCCGCGGGTCGCCAACCCTTACGATCCGGTCAACCGCCGGGTGGAGATGCGTGTCAGGACCGAGTAGGCTCGCCGACGATCCTTGACAACGATATGCATTAGCCTGGCTCAAGCACACCTTGGACAGAATTGAGCAGCGCTGTTATCGCCTGCTTGTATTTTTCGAACTCCGGTGACGTCTGCCGAACTTCGGTGGTCGTCGCCGGCTGGCCCGCATCCGTCACCACGCGCGGCACTTTTTGACCCATCTTTCGCTCGGCCCAGTCGATGACATAGCCAGCGGTCTTGCCGATGAGGAAGGGATTGGCCTCGATCACCGCTGAACCCAAAACGGCGCTCAATTGCGACGTGCCGGACGCGGCCAGCACCTGGTGCGCTCCTTCCATGCCAAGGAAGTGGCACAGGTAAAGGCGACCCGCGGTTATCTGGTGGCCGCGGGCGCGCAGATAGGCTTCGCCTTCGCGCGCCAGATTGCGCACCATTTCACGCGACAACGTCACGTCATAGCGAAGCGCGAGCAGGTCGGCGGTCGAGAGCGAACGGGCTAGATCGGGACGATAGGTGTTCATCATCCGGATCCAGGTCTTGGTGATGAACTGGCCAGCCCCGGTTGCCGACGAGTTGGGATTCTTGGCGCGGGCGCTGCCGCCGCTTTCAACATGTACGATCCGGTCGGTTAGCGTTTCGACCGCGGCATCGCCAGAGCCTGCGGATCGGCCAGAGCTGGGGGACTCAGCGCTGGCAACCGTGGTGACCGTCCCGAGCGGATCGATCGCCTCGCCGTTTTGATAAAGTTCGAAATGCAGATGCGGTCCGGTCGAGAGCCCGGTCGTGCCAATATAGCCGATGACGTCGCCTGCCTTCACTTTGGTGCCGACGCCGCTGGCAATGGCGAATTTCTGCATATGGGCGTAGCGCGTCTCGCGCCCGTTTGAATGGGTGATCTTGACCAGATTGCCATAGCTGCCGCCGTCGCCTTGGAAGCTGATCTCGCCGTCATAGGCGGCCATGATGGGCGTGCCCACCGGGGCTGCCCAGTCGACGCCTTTGTGGATTCGAACCGTTCCGAGGATTGGATGCCTACGCGGGCCGAAGGTCGACGTCATCACCCCGCTCACTGGCGTGATCATGCCGTTGGTGACCGTCTGCGAACGAACCTGATCATCGCCGGTGACGCAGGCATACTGCCCGTCGGCTTGCTGGTAGACGAAGCAGTCGAGGTTTTTGTCCTTACCCAGGACGCCGACGTAAAGCACCCGTCCGGAAATCTCGCCTTGGCCGCGCGGGGTCTGCGAGTAGATCAGCACCAGGCGTTGGTCCTCGCCGGCGAAGGCGTCCAGATCCTGTCCTCTCGACAGATACATGATGGCTTCGCCGATCACGCTGGTCGGCACCTTGTTGCGCGCCGCCGTCGAGTAGATTGCGTCGAGCAGACGGTACTGCCGCTTCGGCCCACCCTGATCCGAACCACCGGAATAGTTGAAGAGGTCCTCGCGCACCCAGGGGTCGACACCTGCAACAAAGGCGCCCCCGGCGTTGCGGGTCAGTGTGCCGACGTAAAGGTTCCTTGCGTAGACGGAGACCTGCATCAGCAACATGGTCGTCGTCTCACGGTTCGGCCGGAAACCGCGCAGGGCGACCACAAAACCAGGCTCCAGCCGATCGCGGTTGAACACCGCTTTCAGCGCCTCGCCCGCAAGCCTGGAATCGTCCGCGGAGAAATGCGCGTCGAGCGCGACGCTGTCCAGACTGCGCTCGTTGAGGACTTTCACGAAAGTGTCCTCTGTGGCCTCGTAGCGCTGATAATCGCTGATGACGGTCGCGACCGTGGTGTTGTTCTCAATGGCGGTCTTCTCAAAGGCGGGCAGCGCTTTCTCGCCCTGGTCAATGGTCTCGCCCCAGCCGGCCTCGGGGTCGTCCGCGTCAGCTTTGAGCGCCGAACCCGGGGACATCTCCCCCCCTTCAGGCGCCGCCTGCAGGTCGTTCGCCAGATCATCGCTTTGATCCTGGGACGCGACGGCAGGTTCGGGCGCGGTCGGCTGGTGGCCCTCGGGTGCCGCGGCGGAGGGCTTCGGAGCAGCCTGCCGCTGCGCCTGGAAGAAGGCAAAATCCTCCTGCGTGGAGGGGATCGTCGTCATGAACTTCTCGCTGGCGCTCAACATCACGTCGGACAGGATCTCGATCTGCGGCGAAGCCCCGGAACTGTCGAGTTCGGCCGGGCGCGCAATCGTGCGGCTCTTCGTGGCGGTCTCGTCATCGGGTGCCAGCGTGATCCACATCGGGTCGCCGGCAAGATCTATGATGGCCGGCACATAGACTGAGGCGTCGGGGGGTATGTCATCCATACCTTCGACGGGATGCAGCTCTTCATTCTCGTCGCCGAACGACCAGTCATCCCGGGTGAGATAAAACCCGGTGGCGATCGCGATGACGGTGAGCGCGGCAAGGCCTGCAAGAAAGCGGTGCCAAAGTTTGCGCCTGCGCTCGCTCTGGCGCGCCAGCTTCTTTTGTTTGAAGCTCGTGTCGATACCGTGCGTCACGGGCCGTTTCCGGTCAGGAAATAGGTCCAGCGCACCTGCTCGAGCGTATCGACTTCGACGAAAGGGGCCGCGATATGACCGCGCTGCCAGCACTCGTCGATGCCACGGATAGAGAAGCGGTGTCGATCAACACACATTTCGGTCGATCCGCTGAGGATCGCATGGCCGAACACGTCGGTCGCGTAGAGGTATACGTACCGGTTGGTCAGTTCCTCGCGGATGACGTTCACGCATTGGTTGGCGCCAATGGTCCACCAGCCGTCGGTCTGGTCGGCATCGTCGATCTTTTGTCCGACGGCGAGATTGACGACGTCGAGGGTCTGGTTGCAGACGGTGAATTCCGCATGCGCGCGGTCGGTCGAGACGGCAAGGAGCAGTGCTGCGCCCAACAGCGCGGAAAACGCGGCGCGGTTGGCCAGCAAGCGTCCAGACCAGCTACGCTTTTTGCGTGCGGAAGGCGGGCAAAATAAATGCAAGGCGCGAAGGTCCATCGGCGTTCATATCTATCCGCCGAGCCTGAAATACTTCGCGGCGGCGGAGAATTGCGAGCCGTCGGCCTCGATCTCCTCGAGAATCTTTGGCAAAAGGTCGGACGCTGGTGTCGGCCTGGAGAAGCTCGCGGCCCGAATGTCGTGCGGTCCGGTGATCACCAGCATGATCTGCGGCAGGGCTTTGCCGGCCGCCTTGTCGGCGGCGCCCAAACCAATCGGTATGCTGAAAGTCGCCTTGTCGGCTTGCGCCACCATGCGGTCATCAAGGTTGAAGGCGATGCCTCTGTGGTCGATCAGCATGACGTTGGAAACGAGCCCGCCATGGGTTGCCAGCGTGCCCATGATCGGCGCGCCGTCCGGCACCGCCGTCCGGTCGAGAACCAGTTGCGGCCTTTCCACCTGGTTGCGGTCGAGCAAGCGCAGGAACCTGGTCACTTCACACTGGGGCTGGTCGATGACACGGACGCTGATGTCGGGCTCGAGATGGAACCTCGACTGAAAGTCATTGAGCATCTGCTCGAAGGGCTGCACGGCTGTTGCGAAGCCTTCGATTGCGGCGGCGCTGGCGCTTTGGGAAGTCAGCGACGCGTAGAAACAGTCGCCGCCACTGAAGTCGCGCACCCACGACGCACGTTGCGCCGTCTCGTCGACTGCCGCGGCTGGCGGCACCGCCGGCTTGGGCATGTTGATGGCGACGTCGGTGTTTTCGGGCTGCGTGGTCAACGGCGGCCGCGGTTGCTGGGACGGCTGCGGCGTGTTCGCCGCTTCGGACGGCGCAGCTGGCAGCGGCTTGCTGGCGATCGCAGTCGGCGGCACCGGCTGAGCCGGCGGGCTGGCCGGCAGCGCCGGCACTGGGCTCTGCGCAATCGTCGGCGAGGAAGCCTCCGGCTTTGCCATTTTGGAAAGCTTATCGACCAGCTCGGTTGCGCTTGGTTTCGTCGCCGGCGGGTTTGCTTCCCGCGCCGGCTTGCCCTCTGCCTGCGTCGGGCTTGGCGCCGACGTCCCCGGCGGCTCGCCGACTGGCTGCGGCGGGTTCGCCTTCGCCTCGGGCTTTGGCACCGACACCGCGTTTGACCGGGTCGCGGTTGGCGTCTCGGCAGGCTTGATCTCGACCGGCGGAGTAGCCGTTGCTTCGGGTTGAGCCATGGATGGTGCGGTCTCGCCGATGGGCGGCACCATAGGCGCCTGCCTGTCGGCGGTCACCGGCTGGCCCGTCGGCTCCTGGCCGGCGACCTGCTGTGATTTTGTTGCCGATGGCAGCTCGGGGCGCGGGGTCGGCACCGGCATTTCGAGGGGCTTGGCCTGCTGCGGTTTCTGCTTGCCTGCTGCGTCCGCCTGGTCCGCGGCCGGTATTGTGGTCTTCACCTGAGCATCCGGCAGCGCAGGTGGCATTGCCGTTTGGTCGGTGGCAGCGTTGTCTTGTTTTGACGGCTCCGGCTGCAGCGGTGATGATGGCAGCGATTGCGATGCTTCCGGTTGCGGCTTCTGCACCACCGGTTTTGATGTCAGAGGCTTGAGGGTCTCTTCGGCCGGGGGCCGCGCCAGGATGCCACTGACATAAAGGCCGCCCCCCAACAGGACCGCCAGCGTCACCAGGGCGCCAGCGATGGCCGGCATCCGCCCCGGCTTTCGCGGCTTAGCCGGAACGGTCGTGCCGGGCGTCGGCGCCGACTCTGGTTGCGACAAATGCGCCGGCCGGACATGCTCGACAAAGCGTTGTTCGCCCGGAGATGCCAAAGGCTCGAGCCTGGAGGTGGGCAGTGCCGTCCAGCCGGCGCGCGGCAAGCCGGAGCGTTCCCGCGAACCATACGATACGGGCGGCAATGTGAGCTCGACATCCTCGCCACGCGTCGCCCTGGCGATCTCGGCCATGCTGGCGGGCCGATCGCGCGGGTCGGGCTGCAGCATGGCGCCCAGGAGATCGTGGAACTCGGGATCGATGTCAGACAGGTCTGGGACGGTCCGGCGTTTTTCGATGACCTCGTACTGCGAGCCGCTCATGTCGAGTGGCTTTCCGCGCAGTGCGGCGGCGAGTACCAAGCCGAGGCTATAGATATCGGACTGTTCACTGACCTCGCCGCCATAGAGGCCGAGCTGTTCGGGCGATACGTAATTGTATTTGCCGGCGAACTTCCCACCGATCAGCGTTTCACCGCCTGCGGTCGCCGAGCGAGCGATACCGAAATCAATGATTTTGGCGTGCTCCACCCGCCCGCCAGGCAGGATGATGTTGTCCGGCGAAAGGTCGCGGTGAATCGCGCCCGCCTGATGAACAGCCGCCAGCCCCGAGGTCAAGCGATGGCAAAGGCGCCGCACGTCTTCCCCCTGCATCGCTCCGTGACGCATCACGTCAAACAGTGATTGGCCGTCCACGAACTCCATTGCCAGGTAGGGGCGGCCGATCTTCGGATCGATGGTGAAGACGTGATAGCGAACCACCGCGTCATGCGACAGATGGTTGAGGATCGATGCTTCCTTGCGGAACAGCGACAGGATCGTCTGGTCACGGGCGAATTCGGGCAGGACGATCTTAATCGCCACGTGATCGCCGGTTTGGATGTTGTGGCCGCGATAGACTTCTCCCATGCCGCCGGACGCGATCCTCTCGTCGAGTTCGTAGATGCCGCTGAGCTGCGTGCCGGCGCCGGCATAGGTGACGTTGGTCGATATCCGGGTCTTATCGTCGTCGCTCATCTCGCCAGGCTCTCCGGTCCGGACCGATCCAGATGGGGCGCACCGTTGCGCCCGCCGCCGATCTTCACGAGTACGATGGTTACATTGTCGGTGCCGCCGCGCGCCAGCACCGTCTCGAGCAGGCTCCGGCACGCCGCCTGTGGCGTTGCCGATCTGACTGCGGCTTCGATCTCGGCGTCGCTGACATGAGCCGTCAGTCCGTCGGTGCTCAGGACGAAAACATCCCCCGCCATCAGCTCGCCCTGCTGGAAATCGATCTCGAGCTCGTCGCTCACCCCGACTGCATGGGTGATGACGTGGCGGCGCGGCCAGGTAAGCGCCTCTTGCGCGCTGATCATGCCGCGATCCACCAGTTCCTGGACCTCGGTGTGATCCTTCGAGACCTGAAAGATTATCCCGTCACGGATCAGATAGATGCGGCTGTCGCCGGCCCACAGGCCGGCGAACCGTCCATCCATGGCAAGCAAGGCGGCGAAGGTCGAGCCGATGGTGATGCCGCGGGATCGCGAGATCTCGCGGATCTCGGAATTGGCGCGGCTCAGCCGGTCCTCGAAGCGCGCACGAAGGTCGGGTGCCGAGCTCGCGATGCCGATCGTTGCCAGATGGTCGACGATGCTGGCCGACGCGACCTCGCCGGCTTCGTGCCCGCCCATGCCATCCGCCACCACCCAGAGACCGGTCTGCGGCTCTATCAGGTAGTTGTCCTCGTTGTGGTCGCGAACGCAGCCTCTATGGGTCACGCCGAAGCTTTCGATGGAAAGGGCGACAGTGCTCAATTTGCCACCTAGCGCTTCGCGAGCGTCCCCTGTGACCAACCCCGGGCAGCGTGCCCAGGCCACTTTGCCATAAGCGCATCCATTAGAGTACCAAAATGAGTGCCGCAGCCACCGCTGCGCTTGAACAAGGCCATGTCAGAACGCCTTCGGACAGCTGAAGTCGACCAGGGCTGGCAACAGGAAGGGATTTGCCGCCGGTCCGGTCTGGATCATGTAAGCGACGTCGCGTCCGCCGATCACGAAGCGGGCTTCGCCGCCGGCGGTGATGGTCGCCTTGTCCAGCAGACGCTTGAACGCCCAAGGTCCCTCGAATTTGATAGCCGAGTCGCGGCCGGGCATTTGCGGCATCAAGGTGAGGCTGGCGGAAGCCGAGGCAGTGCTGTTTGGCCACGTCACCGTGCTGGGCGCGTTGCCCGTCTGGCTGCTCTGGACGGTCTGGCCGTCAATGTTGAGAACGGCGTTGTCTGCGTCTCCATTGAGCGTAGACGGCGTGATGGTCATCGAAACCGAGGGCACAGAGCCGCCGGACGGAAAGAAGGCGCTGCGGATCTCTGCGGCCGACTGAAAGGATTTCAGGGTCGATTTCGCCAAGTCGTGGCCGGCGCGGGCATCCTGTCTCCAGGTCCATTCCTGACCGCTCATGTCGATCAGCGACGCAAGGTTCTGCGCAAAGAAACGGTCAATCAGCCCGCCCGGTGCGAAAAGCTTGGCGAAATCCGGTATCGAAATCTCTTGGGTGGCGTCCCTTGCGAAGGGATAGCGACCGCCTACCGCCTCCTCGCAGGCTCGTGTGACCGTCTGGTCGAGGTTCTGGTTGAGGTTGGCCAGCGAGGCTTCGGCGACATTGCCAGCAAACTCGTCCGCTGCCGCGTTGACCATGCGCGCAAGCGGCTTCGGAAGACGCGAGACATTGGCGCGCAGCGTGGAGATCTGCAGCTGCAGGTTGGCGTTGACGCGTTCGGTCTGTGAAGGATCATCGGCCGAAAGCCTCCGGCTTTGAAAGATATCGCGGAAATTCCGCGTCAACGCATCGATTGGCCGCCCTCCGTTTGCGCCGCTGACCAGGGACTGGAACGATCGAAACTGCGCCTCGACGTTCGCCCCGGCACTGTGTGCGACAGCCGAGCCAGAGCCGGCACGGCTCTGCGACTTGCCGCCGGCGATCTGCAGGCCGATGCGAGCCAGGCCTTTGGCCATGCTGGCGAGATCCTCTTGCGCCGTGCCGCCTTCGCCCTCGATCATCTTATCCTTTGTCAACGCGGTCTCGTCGGCGATCGCCGTGGAGAGCTGAGCAAGAGGCGAGTCTGGCGCGGCGAGAGCGGAAAGCGCTAGATATCGCGGCTTGTCCTCGAGCAATGCCTTGAACATCAGCTGGTCAAGGACGCCGTTCCATGCGGCGGAGAATTCCTTGCCGTAGCGATCGATTAGTTCTGGACCGAGCTTGGGCAGGTCCTGGTCGATGCCGCCCTGTTCCCCGCCGCCGCCAAGCACCCATTGGTCGTTGACGAGGATTTGCGCGATGCGCGAGAGCTGTGGCAGGAAGAAACGGTTGAAGCCGTCGCGCGTGTAAAGCCCGGGAATGTCGAGATCCGCGAGATCGCCGCCATCCGCGCGTTCGAACACGAGCTGTGCCTCTGGGCCGGCTTTTGCTGCGACTGGGAAGCTCTCCAGCCTTGCCGCGTAGACCGCCGACTTGATCAGCGCCGAAGCGCGGTCAGCAAGGCTCATGCGGCCAAGCGAGCGCTGCGCGGCTTCGATCAATGGCTGGTTGAGCTCGAAGACGGGATCGTAGGCGTCGTCCAGGGCAAGCATCGCGCGCAGATGCTTTTCGAGCTGCGCGCGGCCCTCGCGGTTGTTCTCGCCCGGATAGCGGTTCACTTCCCAATCCTGCTTCATCCAGGAAACAATCAACTCGTTATCGACCTTCGGAGCCTTTCCGCCGAGCATCAGGTAGATCTTCAGCGGCTCGTAGAGCGCGATTGGATCGGCAATCTTGGCCTGGATGGTCCGCTCCGCCTGCACCAGGAGCCGCGAGCGGAATGTCCGCTCGAGCGCTTGCCGATAGGCATCCTTGGAGGCCGACAGCAGCCTGTCGCGCTGGCCAAGCCCGAACGTCTCCTCGATCGGCTTTCCCTGGTCGCCGGTCTCGAATCCCGCTGGCAGGTTGCGCAACTGGTCGAGCGCGCCGATGACATTTTCGAGGTCGACGTCGCTCACCATAGTGCTCTTGAGCAGCGCATCGGCGCTGTCGCGATAGTGGGCCATGGACTGCCTGGTGGACGTGATCAGGGACTGGTTGGCGAAGAAGCTCAGCCCAAGCACGCCGAGCGCCGTCAACGTCGCCAGCGCAATCGTGGCGAGGCCACCAAATCTCGCAAGTCTGGCGCGCCGCTCGGCCACCCGGTCGAAAGATACCCAACCTGATTCCGGGAAGATCACCTTGGTCAAGAGATCGTGCAGGAAGAAGCTCTTGCCGGTGCCCGAAAGATGCGCCTGCGAGGCGGTGCCGAAGCTGCGCCCGATTGTGCCCAGTACCTGGTCGAACGGTGTTCCTTCCTGAGTACCCGAGGAGAAATAGAGGCCCCGCAAGCTGACATTCACCCGCGATCGGGAGGCATCGAACAAACTGCCGATGAAATGCGCGGTCCGGTTCCTGAGGGCGCCGAACTGCGCCGGGAAGTCGAAGATGGCGATGCGCGCCACCGGGTCGGCCTCTTCCTGCAAGCGCTCGACGAGTTCTTCTGCCAAGCGCTGCGCCAGGCCGTCGAACTCAGCCGCTGCCTCGCCGGCCATGTTCCTTGTGCGATCGGCGGTCTGGAAGGTCGCGCCCCATACCTGGCGCCTGCGCACGTCATCAAAGCCGCCGAAATAATCCATGAAGCCCGACAAGAGGTCGGCCTTGGTGAAAAGCAGATAGACGGGAAACTGGATCTTGAGCGTCTCGTGCAATTCGCGCAGACGGCTCCTTATCTCGGTGACATGCGCATCGATATGCTGGTCGTCGAGGCTGATGAGATCGGCGAGGCTGATGGCGAGGATCACCCCGTTGATTGGTTGCCTGGGGCGGGTTTTCTTCAGCAATCCCAGGAATGCAAGCCAGCTCGCCTGGTCGCGTTCGCGGTCCGATTCGTGCGTCGTGTAGCGGCCGGCCGTATCGATCAGCACGGCTTCATCGGTAAACCACCAGTCGCATGACCGCGTGCCGCCGACGCCAGTCACCGGCTGGGCGTTGCCGGAGCCCGCAAGCGGAAAGTTGAGGCCGGAGTTGACCAGCGCCGTCGTCTTGCCGGCGCCTGGCGGACCGATGACGATGTACCAGGGGACATCATAAAGGAAGTTGCGCTTGCGGCTCGTCCGCCTGAGCGTCGCGATGGCTTCGCTCATGCGCGCTTCGAGCACCAGTGAATCGTCGTTGCGCTCGTCGCCGCGCACAATGGCCGTTTCGAGCGCCTGTTGCGCCTTGCGTCTTTGCCAGAAGCGAATGCCGTAGAAAGACGCAAGCACGATGGCGGTCGTGCCGATGATGAGAGCCCTGAGCCACACCGACCCAAGCGGGCGGGTGTCGGCGAAGCGGATCAGGGGTCCGGCATACCAGACGGCGGCCGAGAAGCCGACCAGGGCAAGCGCGCTGAAGATCCGCAGCACCCAGCCGATCAGCTCCTCGCCGCGCCGGCTCATAACGCGTCCTGCTTTGGGAGTATCACGTCGACGCGGCGGTTCTTGGCCCGGCCGTCGGCGGTCGCATTGCCGGCAATGGGTTCGTCTTCGCCCTTGCCTTCGACGCTCAGGCGCGACGGGTCCTTCAATTGCTTGGCCATCATGGCCTGCACCGCTTTTGCACGTGCAACAGAAAGATCGAAATTCGACTTGAATGGGCTCGACTTCTTCGGCTTCACGTTGTCGGTATGGCCGACGATTTTGATCGGTCCGGGTTCGGCATCGAGCGCCGAGGCGATGTCTGTCGCGATGGGCTGGAACTGTACCGTTACCCCGGCCTGGCCGGGCACGAACAAGAGCTGGCTGCTGATCTCTACGACGATGAAGTCGCCCTTGGTGCCGACGCTCAGTCCACCGCCCGCGACCTCCTTGGCGAGTGCGGTGCGGATGCGGTCGATCTGCGTGGTGTTCGCAGGCGTAGGTGGTGGCGGGTCGGCTCGCGCCGGCTCGGCGGGCGCCTCTACGCTGGCCCGTTCAATCATAACCGGGCTGGATGGATTGAGCGCCAGCAACTCGCTGGCAGTGACATCGCCTTCGTCAGTGATCAATATCCTCAGCCAGAAAAAGGCTATCGTCACCAGGGTCGCGCCTGCCGCTGCGATCGCCCACAGCGGCAGCCGCCCTGCTGGCCTGGGCATCGCCGCCGCCATGCCTTGCCACCTGGGCGAAATCTCGTCTGCGGCACGTGGCCTGAAATAGCGCAGTGTGTCGTAGACGTCGCGCCGGACGCGCTCGAGTGTGTTGCGCTCACCCGACAATGCCCGATACTGGCCTTGGAAGCCCAGCGAAAGGCAGGCATGCATCAATTCGAGCAGGTCGCAATGGCTTTCAGGCTTGGCGAGGATATTGTTCAGCGCCTCGTAAAAGCCGGTCCCTGTCGGCTGCGTGTGGAAGAACTTCATCACCATGCTGTGCCGCAGCCAGGTATGCTTGTCCGGCCAGGGCAGATTGCCGATGAGGTCGTCAGCGGTTTCACAAAGCGCAAACTTGGCGATCCGCGCGTCTTGTTCGGCAATTCCGGCTTTGGCCGTGGCACGGTCGAAGCTATCGATGTTGTCCGCGATATGCTCGGCCAACGCGGCCGCTTGGCGTTCGACCGGCATCAGCCGCAACTGGCCGAACAGCATGAGCAAGGGGGCTGCGGCGGCAAGGATGGGATTGGCCGCGGCATACTTCACGCCAGCGGTGGCGTGGAGCAAGGCATCCTGCTGCAACAGTCCTTTTGCAGCCACCGCTTCGTTGTCTTGAACAACAACAGTTCCCGACGACCAGCCGGGGGGCAACTGGCGGCCGGCGCCGGGGTCGAACACGGTCGATTCCCTGGCCGGTGAGGGGACAGGGGGCACGCTTTGCACACCGGAACCAGCGGGAGCCACGAGCGGCCTTTGCCTCGGCCGTGGCACGCGGATGACGGTTTTATCCGGAGGCTCGGAGGAATCGTCCTTCGAGCTCATCGGCGCACCACCGCCGAAGTCCAACGGGGGTCTTTCAGACAGGAGGAAAGCGGCATACGAGGCTCAGTATCAGCAGCGAGCCGGATCGAAGGTCTGATCTTGCCGAAACATGACATTCCTGCACACGCCCCAAGCCGCGCCGCTTGCCAGCCTGGCAAGCGCTCCTATGCCATTCTAGTCGCACAGGAAGCCGATTGAAATCGGAAAGCAGGATGTCAAGGAAGCGGCTTTTCCATGATGTTGCATAGCGAGTGCTAGCAACGCCATCTGGTGCAAGGCTATTTCTGCTTGCCAGCCTTGGCGTAGGCTTCGGCGAAATAGGCAAGAAAGACATCCAGCATGCCGTTTTCGTGCTTGTCTTCCATCGTCCGCCACGTCGCGACGACCGCATCCCAGGCGTGGCTCTTCCTGGATGAAAAGGAGGCGGGCGGGATTCTTCTGGCGATTGCCTCCGGCGACAAGTCGTCGAGCAGCCTTGAGAGCGCGGCCTGCATGGCTGCGTAGGTTGCGATCTCGTGGGTCTTCAGATCGTCGAACGCATCCTCGATGCTGCGTCTGGCATCCAGATAACCTGCCCGCCGCTTGGCAAACATGATCTCCAGCATATCGTCGGTGCCCGGCACGAATTTCAGCGGGTTGTTGTCCGCGGCGCCGATCATCGTGCGATGCGCGCTCTTGGCGAGGACCTTGGCCGCCGCGCGCGCCTTGAGCAGCAACGACAACTGCTCGACTGTGGTTCGCAAGACCGCGCCGATCTCGGCAGCGACGTCATGCGGGTCGCGCGACGCCAACAGCTCCGGCGACAAGCCGGCCGCCCTGGCGATATCGCCAAGTATCCGGTCGGCTTCCGCCGGCTGCTTGACTGGGACGTCAGGGCCGGGGCTCGGCGCCGACGACATCGACATTTTCGCTGCCTGGCCAGGGCTGTGTTCTGCCGGAGTGGGCAACGGTGCGCTGCCGGGCTCAAGCGACCGTCCCGTCGAGGCCGGCAACTCGCGTTGCGTCGAACCGGTCCTGGCTTGCGGATGACCGGCGCCAACGGGCTCTTCGTCGATCGAAACGGTGATGACATAATGGCCAATCAGCAGCCGGTCGCCTCGGATTAATCGATGCGGCGCATTCAGGCGCTGGCTGGAGCCGTTGACGAAAGTGCCGTTGCGCGAGAGGTCGTATAGCCAGAACGAGCCCGTCTGATAACGGATTTCGCAATGCCGCCCCGAGATGAATTTGGCAGGGTCGGACAGCGTCCAGTCGCAGTTTTCGCGCCCGATTTCGAAGCCACGGTCGCGGGCGGCATAGCTCGCGGCGACCCCTGGCGGTAGCCGGTCGACATTGCTGATCTGAAGCGAGATGAACATTCGAAGCCACTGTCCGCTGAAATCCCAAGGCATTCTAGCAGCTTGCCGGCGCAGTGGGAGAGGCGGGTTTCACGAACAATGCTCGCCAGGTTCATGCGTTGCTTTTATTTGGTCTCCGTCGAAGGTATGCTAGCTTGCGGCGGTCAGATGCTGTGAACGTGATGCCGTTCACGGAGCGGGGCTTCAATCCATCATCCCGGCTGCCGCGTCGAGGAGGGGCACGACCCATGCCGAATGAACGTGCCACGGTTCTACAGACGCCGGTTGGGGCCGATGTGCTGACATTTACCCATCTCGTTGGCCGTGATGAGATCAGCCGATGTTTCGCCTATACCGTGGGGTTCGTCAGCAAGAGCCGTGAGATCGATCCGCTGAAGATGCTGGGCGGCGTCGTTTCCGTCGAAGGCGAATCCGATCCAAAGCGCTGGTTCAGCGGTCTGGTGTCGGATTTCAAACTTACCCGCATAGAGGATCGGTTGACCTATTACGAGGCCAGTGTCAGGCCATGGCTCTGGTTTCTCGGCAACACCACCGACTGCCGCATCTTCCAGAACATGACCGCTGTCGAGATCGTTGAAAAGATCTTCTCGAAATACGGCATCGCCAAGTTCGAGAAGCGGCTGCAGGGGTCTTATCCCTCGCGCGAATATTGCGTGCAGTACGATGAGAGCGATCTCGATTTTGTGCAGCGGCTGCTCGAGCACGAAGGGATCTTCTATTTCTTCGAGCACAACGAGGGCAAGCACACGCTGGTGCTGTGCGATGCCATGAGCAAGCTGAAGCCGGCGCCAGGCTACGACAAGGTGCTTTACAATTTCGAAGGCCACGGCTCGCGCCGTGATGTTGAATACATTACCGAATGGATTCCGGGCAGCGCCGTGCGTCCAGGCGCCTACGTTCATACAGACTATGATTTCGAGAAGCCCGGCGCTGACCTGATGGCGAAATCCGCTCAGCCCTTCGCCCATCAGGAGGCTTCGGGCGAAAACTACCGTCAGCCCGGCGCGCATCTCGATGTCGGGCGTGGCGATAAGATTGCCGGTATCCGGCGCGAGGAACTCCAGGCTGTGCACCAGCACAGCACGGCGGTGGGAACCGTCCGGGGCCTTTTTTCAGGCTGCAAGTTCACGCTGGAAAGTTTTCCGCGCGACGACCAGAACCAGGACTATCTGGTGATCAGCGCCGAATACCGGCTGTTCGATCCGGGCTACCGGACCCAGAACGAAGCCCACAGCGAGAATTTCAGGGTCGTGCTGGGCGTTGCGCCCACCAAATTGCCCTACCGGCCGCTGCGGATCACGCCGCGACCGATCATGCGCGGGCCGCAGACCGCGACCGTCGTCGGCCCGTCAGGCGAGGAGATCTTCACCGACAAATACGCGAGGGTGAAGGTGCAATTCCATTGGGACCGCCTCGGCAAGAAGGACCAGAACTCGTCCTGCTTCGTGCGTGTGTCGCAGACGTGGGCCGGCAGCGGCTGGGGCTTCATCCAAATCCCTCGCCTCGGCCAGGAGGTCATAGTCGATTTCATCGAGGGCGACCCCGACCTGCCGATCATCACCGGACGTGTCTACAATGCATCGGAGATGCCGCCTTACGCGCTGCCGGGCAACGCCACGCAATCAGGCTGGAAGTCCAATTCCTCGAAAGGCGGCGGCGGCTACAACGAGCTGATGTTCGAGGACAAGGCTGGTTCCGAGCTGGTCAATTTCCAGGCGCAGAAGGACCACCATCTGCTGATCAAGCACGATCGCAACAAGACCGTACAGCACGACCAGTCCGACCGCATCGACCATGACGCCAAGCACTCCGTCGGCCATAACCTTGACGAGGACGTCGGCAACAACAAGACGGTCAAGATCGGCGTCGACCAGACGACGAATATCGGGTCGAACGATTCCGAGACGGTGGGTAAGAACCGATCGCTGACGGTAATGGCGAACGAGACGATCCACGTCGTCGCCAATTCGACGGAGAACATCGACGCTAATCACTCGCAGACGGTGGGGCTGGTGCAGACGGTGACTGTGGGCGCGGCGCGTATGGATTCGGTAGGGGCGGCCGAGACACGGAGCGTCGGCGCAGCGCAGTCGAACACGATCGGGGCTTCACGTTCGGTTACGGTGGGGGCGGAGCAGAGCCACGATATTGGGGCGGATGATAGCTGGAATGTAGCGGCCAGCCAAAGTATCGAGATCGGCGCCGATCAGGGCCTCAAAATCGGCGGCGCGCAGAACACCGAGATTGGCAAGACATGGACCGTCAAGGTCAGCCAGGATGCCTCGACCCAGATCGACGGGGCGCACGAACTCAAGATCGGCAAGAAGAGCCTCACCCAAGTCGGCGAGGATGCGGGGTTGGTGGTCGGCAAGAACCTGACCATCGAAGCAAAGGACTCGATAACGATCAAGACCGGTGGTGCCGAGATCCTTATGAAGAAGGATGGAACGATCACCATCAAGGGAAAGGACATTACGGTCAAAGGTTCGGGAAAGATCAATGTCGACGCTTCGAGCGATATCGTCATGAAGGGCAGCAACATCCTGCAGAATTGAGGTTCGAAATGGTTGCGTTGAAATCGCGGATCGAGGGTGTCGTTATCGGCGTTCTGTTGGGCTTCGAGGAAGCCGCGCCGCTGGTCGTATTTGCAGGCAATCCAAAGGAGACCGCACTCAAGGCGAAGAGCCTCGTCGCGCTGGGTCCGGACGCGATCGCCTCCGAAGTGGCACTGTTGTTCGAGGAGGGGGATCCACTACTTCCGCTGATCGTCGGACGCATTGTCGATCCGACCCGCGACTCGCGGCCGCGGGCGTTCAGTGACGGGCGCCAGGTGCGGATCCATGGTGAGGAACGCGTCGAACTCCGCTGCGGCAAAGCGTCCATCATCCTGGAAAAAGACGGTCATATCACCATTCGCGGCACATATGTCACCAGCCATGCCAGTGCGGCAAATCGTATCCGCGGTGGCTCGGTCAACCTCAACTGATGCCGCGCGCACCCGTCCTTCCGAAAATCGTGCGCCAGCACGCGGAGATGGCGGCGTTCCTGTGGACAGTCTACGACCGGCACCTGCTTCACCCGGATGAGAATCCTGACATGGACGCTGAGCGGCTCGCGCGGCTGGTCGAGCGGCTGGAGGCGCATTTGGACGGGCTGTGGGTGGCGGGACCGGACGGCAAGCGGATCGCTCAGGAACGGTTCGCCGAATATCCCGAAGCGGGCGAGCTGTTCGTCGTGCGCATGCTGGAGGCGAAGCGCCCGATCCCGGTCACAGAGCTGGACCTCAAAAAGGTCAGAGAATATCTCGGGGCGAACGGGGTGTAGATCCTAACCAAGCTGCCGCGCCCGATTATCCATCGTGACGCACTTCTTCCCATACGTCGTCCGGCAGATCCGTGATGACCCAGGCGTTTTGCCGCCGTTTGGCGACCCCCTTGTGATCGAAATACCAGAGCACGCCATCCGCGACATCAATGAGCAACGGGCTCTGCAGTTCGTCCGGCAGGCCAATCTCCTCTTCCAACTGCAAATCCTTGCCGAGGACATGGATCACCGTATCGCCAAGAAGGTGGGGCCGGCCACCGACTAGGCAGATGGAATGGTAGTTCTCGGCGAAGCCCGGCTGCGAGAAATCCTCGAAGCCATGGGGATCCCGACCTGCGACGATCAGACCACCGCCGCCCGCCGCTAGAAGGCGACCGTCCTCTAGCACGACAACATCCTCAAGATAGGTGTTGCCTGGTAGGTCCACGCCCGTCCAGCGGCGTTTATTCCGCACGTACAGGCAGCCGATTTCGCCTGCCAACTGGGTCTCGAAGCGCTCCTTCGCGGCAAGGTATTGGGGCATCGTGCCTGTCTCTGCGATCCGGTCGAGTTCGGCTTGCTCGGCGACGGTCGGCTCACGGAAGGCTGCGGCGGTGTTGCCGCAAGCCGCCCACTCCCCATTCGCGTTTCGCGCCACGGCCTCGAAGGCGTTGTCGCCCAAAGCCTCGTCATCCGAGCCGGCTATTCTTGTCCACGCGTCCCGTGTGTCGCGCACATAGACTTGCGAACCGTATCCGCAGGCAATCAGTTCGTCGCCCAATTGCCGAATTTGGCTCATCGAGCCACGGCCCTCTTCGTCGTCGCCGGCGCCCGCATCCGGAATCTGCTCACTGGCAAATTGCTGGCCGACGAAGCTGACATCGCCGTCGATGCCGAGGGCCGCGAGCAACGCCCCGTGACGCCAGCCGTCGAGTCTCGTCAGCCACACGAGCGTCGATTCGAAATGCAAATAGTTCCATTCAGGCATGCCCGGCGCTCGGTGGAGCGTAAGCCTGCTGAACTGCGGCCCGTCCTCGAGCAGGCCGGTCGAAATTGCGAAGCCGTCGGCAGACAGCGCACAGGCCGCCCAGATATCGTAGTCGCTCATGATATTGTCGTGTTCAGCATTTTGCTCGCCGCCGCCTTGTTAGGAAGCGTCCCTGACGTGCGGCCGACCTGGTTCGGCCCGATGTTTGCGGTCTGCCTGGTTACCGCGGCCTTCGCCTTCGCGATGCACGCGGCCGTTGGATTGCCGTTCTTATCCTGCTTGATGTCGCTTATCGACTTCTTCGACTCAGCGATAATGTCACCGAGCTTCGCGGTGTTCCAGGTGCCGTTGCTTTTCATGGTCTCAATATGCGCCTTCTTGGCCGCGCCTTTCAGATTGGCCGGTACCTTCTGCCCGAGCTTCTTGAGCGCTGCCCGCTCCTTCTTGTGGATCTTTTTGTGCGCCGACTTGCTGACACAGATGCAGACGCCTTCACCGATCGACGGCGCGTTCTTCACGCGCTCGCCGATGTTCCGCTTCTGCCTGCCGAAGGTCCGCGTGATAGTCGAGGCGCCGGCCGCCTCAGCGGCAATCGCCTGGTCCCGCGTGCCCGTGCGGCAGGTCTTGTCCGGAACGACATGATGCGCCTCGCCGGGAGGCTTCGCGTTCGCGCAGGCAGCGGCGATGTCATCATAGGAACCGACGAGGCAGTCCGCGTCCTGGCCGGGTTTCAGGTCGGCGGCCGCGACCTTCGGCCAGGGCGGCGCATTGCCGACCGGCGAGGCATGGTTATTCGTTGAGATGTCCGTAAACCGGCTGATCGGCTCTCCATCCATCTTGACGTTGCCGGACCAAGCTTCGGCGTACTCCTTGCCGGTGTTTTGCGAGCTGACGACGCCCTTTTTCGGCGCACACCCCGCTTCGGTCCCCGTGGTCTTGGTGTAGTAGGACTGGTTCTTCTGCGTGACGGTCTTGCCGCCGATCTTGACTGTGCTCGTCCCTTTGTCCGTGTCGGAATCCGTGCCGAAGCTTGGGTAGGGAATCGGCACGCCGGGCGGCGTAGCCGGCGTCTGCGGCGGCGTGAAGCAGACATCTGGAAAGGCCGCGATCACCTGATTGGTCTGCGCCTTGCAAGCGATCTCGAGCCCATTCGCGAACACGGTCATGCGGCGACCCGCCTCCGCGGCATTCGTCCCGCGGTCAACAGCATCGCACCGCAGGCGCCGTCGTCGCCCGAAGACTCGATCAGCACCGGATCGCCTCGGTCGTAGCCTTTCATGGCAGCGGTTATGGCCATGCCAACCGTCATCGGCACGACAGCGGCTCCGACATTGCCGAGACTTTCAGCTGGGCTCCAGAAGTCTTGGAAACCATGATGGCCTCGGACGAGCCGCAACGAGGCAATCGCTGCCTGCTTGAAGAAATAGCTCTCGCCGATAAGATCCGAAATCCGGTAACCGACATCGCGCATTTCCATCCCCGAGGCGTCCAGAGCCATGCGGTAGGCTGCGGTCATGCCGTTACCGCGGAGAGGAAGATCGGTACGGTTGTAGATATAGGCCGGCTCGCGGGCCAGGCCGAGGCCGAGGAGGCGCATGGTGCCGCTGCCTGGGCGGGTGCAGAGGATAGCACTGGCAGCTTCGCCGGGGATGAAGCCATTAGGGTTGTCTGGGGTGAGCAGGCGCCGTTCGGCCAGATAGTGGTCGATCGTTAGTCCCGCCAGGTAGCTGTCGACGCCGCAGATCATCACGTAAGGTACGCTGCGGTCGGCCAGCAGCCGACGGGCCTGGTCGAGTGCGACGTGGCCGGAGGGCCGGCCGTGGGCGACGATTCGCGTTCGATACGGCGAGGCGATGCCGGTGATCTCGGCGATGCGCGCAGCGAGGCGTGCGGCTTCCGGGGCGAGCCGGCCGGGCCGGTCTTCTTCGGCGAGGCAGAGGATGAGCGCTGCGGTGCCACGTGCCTCGGGAACGAGCTCGAAGGCCTCGATGATGGCGGCCGCAGCCATGTGGGCCAGCCGTTTCTCCCCTGTGAACTTGCGCGGCAGCGGCACCGGGGCGCCGACCAGCCAGCCGCCGCCCGGGCCGACAAAGCGGGTTTCCTGGAAGCCGTCGAGTTTGGCACGCATCGCGGCGCACGCCGAGGGGGCGTCGAGACCGACCGCGGTCACCATGCCGATCGAAATGATGTCGAGCTCGAGTGTCATGCCTCCTCGATTTCTTCTTCCGCGTCAGCACCGTTTGCACGGACATAAGTTCGCCCGGTCCCTCGTGCGCGCAGCATGGATTGCGTCGGCGGCCCGATCCAGCATTCCGAAAAATCGAGGATCGTGCGCTTGAGCCGCTGCTGCAACCGCCAAACCAGCGAGAATCGTCGATTTTCTAGATCGAACAGGATTGTGTCCGGAGACAGTTCACCGTCGAACACCTTGTCCTGCTCCTTGAACAAGGTCATCTGCAACGCCGGCGCCGGCAGGCGGAAAACCTCCTTGCCCATCGGCGTCAGATTGATCAGCTGCACGTCCTCACCGCCTCTCGGAGAGTCGATCTGTTGGTCAGGTGGCGCCATCTGGAAATAGCGTTCATCGAAATCCGGCGGCAGGAACGGAAAAATATTGTCGATCCAGTTCTGGTCATATGTGCCGCCATATTCGATGCGGCCGGGCCAGCCGCGCCCCATCGGCCCGAAACTCATCGGCCTGTAGTCCCCAAAGGGTGAGCGCACTTCCTCGCCGACCGCCTGCGTGTTGGGCAGCCGCAGGCCCGGGACTAGACGCTGGTTCTTGGTGCGCGACCAGCCGGTTCCGACCGGGTTGTATTTGTAGCTGGCGGGAAGCTTGTCCTCTGGGTCCAGTCGGTCGACGCCGCCCCAGGCTACGTCGTAGGAAATCGGCAGTTTCAGAAAGGGCTGCGGAGCCGTAGCGGTAAACAAAGGCCCGATGGCGCGCCACTCGCGGTGCCCGACGACCTCGAACAGCTTCGACCAGTTGCCGACCTTGATGCCGACCGGCACGCGCTCGGCTGGACGCCCGCCCGGCGCGTAGGCACAGCCATTGGCGATCACATCGCAGCGCGGCTTGCGGAAGGCGAAGTCTGTCTCCCACAACGTTGCCGAATAGCCGGGCACGCCGGTTTGCGTGTCGGCCATGACCAGCGGAACCTGTTCGGCCGATTTCTGCACCAACCCGCCAGGCTTCGTCGGAAAATCGAAAGTGCCCTTGACCACGACCACGATCCATTCGTGGCCGGCCTTGTCCATGCCCATGGTGAACTGATGCGGATAGCCCATCTGGTTCCATATCTGCATCAGCTCGCCTCCATATGGCTGGCGGCGATCTGCTCCAGCACCGGCTGCGGCGCCAGCTGGTCGACATCGAAAATATCCGTACGCGCCGTCCACGCTACGAGATCGTCGATGACATCGCCCTCGCCATCGACGACCGGCGCGGGTAGGCTGGCCAGCACCGCGTCGAGCTCGTCCGGCGTCATCTCGCCCCGTTGCGCGGCGAAGGCAGCTTTTTCGATATTTTCGAACCAGGCATCGGTATAAGCAAGCTTCAGCGGTGCTTCATCAAGACGTGCGACAACGCTCAGTGGAAATTGCCGGCCGACCTTGTCGGTGCTTTGCAGTACAATGCCGGCCGCGGCGCCGAAGGAACCAGGCCCGCTGAGGAAACGCAGCGCAATGTGCTGCGGCCAGGTTTCAAGTCCGAACAGCGGCACGATATGCTGCGCCAGCCAGCGGTCCCATCCACGCACGAAATCCGCCGGCAGCCGCCGGGTCACGAAATCGCCGGTGGCGGGCATCTTGCCGTAAAAGCCGGGCACGATCAGATCTGCGGCGGACATGTGAATTTCTTGAACATTTCGAGCGTGTAGGGGTTTTCGACGCTGGCCGCCTTGAGCTCGAAGTCGGCCCACATCCCCTTCGTGCCGAGCCGCAGGCTGTAGACGTCGGTGAGCTTGGTCGCGGCGAAGCGGCCGCCGCGCAGCATTCTGAGCCAGGCCCAGCTGCCGGTTTCGTTGAGCATCACTTCAGGCGAGCCGTCGACCGGCTGGAAGGCAAGCGAGATCACCCCGGTGCCGTCCTTGCCGGGCCACGTCATCGGCTGCGGCCGGGTGGCATTGTTGTAGTAGACGAGGTTCTGGCCATCGAGGTTGAGCGTAACCCGCGCCGCGCCGGGTGCGAGGTCCTTGGGTTCGAGGGTGAAATTCATCACCGGGCCGGTGCCGCCTGGAAACAGGTCGTCGCGGATATGCCTGGCCTGCTCGAAGGCTGCGAGCGCCGCCGGGTCGAGACCGAAATCGGCCCGCCATTTCCACGGCTCGCTGGCGGTGTCGACGTAGTTGATCAGATGGTCGTTGATGAAAGCATCGATCAGGCCCGTCGGCCCGAACAGGCGCTGAAAGTCGCGCACATTAACGTCGACCGCGCTGTCGGCGCTGAATGGATAGCGGTTGTTGAGCGCCGCCTGGCAGAAGGGGAGTATGTCGGCCCTCCAGATGGCATTGAGCTCGTTGGTTACAGCCTTCTGCGACAGGCCACTGGTGTCGCCGGCAATACCGCCCAGCCAGTCGTTGACGGGCGAGGGCAGGATCTGTGCTTGTCTCGCAACCGCGCCTGTCAGTTCGGCAAGGCCTCCCTGCTTCTTGATCGCATCCTGCGGGTTGGGATTGGCGGTGACCGTCTGCAGAACGTTCGACAGCGCCGTAAGCGCGACGATCGCCGCGTCGAGCGCCGGCGGCTGGCCGTCGACCTGTGCGATGGTGCCCTTGAGCGGCTTGAAATGGTCTGCCACCAGGCTGCCGGTCATGTCCACCTGGTTGGCTGAGCCGGCGCGAGGCAGGAGCTTGGCGCCTGACGTCACCACCTTGCCGAGCTTGCCAAGCTTGCTCAGCAGCTTCGAACCGGTCTTGGCGGCAGCGCCACTTTGGCCCTCGGCCGGCGCCTCGTCGGAACGGGTGAGGTCGGTCTCCTGCACCACTGCCGTCAACAGGCGCTTGAGCGCGGAGTCGGCGCTTGACAGATCCTTGAGGTTCTCACTGGCAATGTTGAGATCGGTCAGCGGTGAAAGCCGCATGTCCCGCAGGAAAGAGTCCCACTGCGCGATATAGTCGTCGTAGTAGAGCTTCAGGATGTCCTGGGAGAGCGCCGAGACCGACGTCTCCGAATTCTCCGCGCAGCCGCCGGCAAACACCGCCCGGTCCAACGCGGCCTGGCCGGCGACATCCTCGACTCGGTCGAGGACCGCGTCATGGAAACCGGCATAGGTATAGGGGCCTGGAACGCCAACACGCAGTGTTTTGTCGGAACGGCGCGCGAACACCTTGCCTCCGTTCGGCCCGGCGAAATTGGCCGGCACCCATTCCTTGACGGCTGCTACTTCCGGGTCGGCCAGGAGTTGCCTGTAGGCGCGCTCGGGCAGCGAGATCGTGCACACGGTCTTCAGCGCCTCTGCGACCAGTTGCTTGTCGGGGGCGATGTAGCTGTCATCGACTGCCATGCGGCCGATAGCGGCAAGCTGGTGCTCTTCGGCGTCGGCCGTGGGGAAGGGCGGCGCCGGCGCGAATTGTGGCAGACTGTTCACCCACCAGTTCTGGACGAAATCGGTGTCCATTTGCGACAGGCCAGTCATCATCCGGTACGTCTTCAGCGCGCCAAGCATGAAATCCGGATCGCGGATTTGCCGCCACATCGTAGCCTCGAGCAGGGCGACCATATGCGGCTCGAGCACGTTGCGCAGGGCATGGTCGTAGGTATCCGTCTGTGCGCGCATCAACTCCGCCGACGCGGTCGGCCCGAGCAGGTTATGGACGCCGTCTGGCGGCGGCGTTCGTGCCGTCGCGACTGCGCCCATCGCCGCCAGCGCGCCATCCAAGGTCGGCTGCTCGACCGCAGCCGGCATGGCGGCCACCTCGGTGAGCGGCCGCTGTAGGGCTTCGAACTGGCCAGCCTGTTCGGCGATCGCATTGCGGTTGTCGAGGTAGGACCAGGTGAACAGGCCGCCGGCCAGCAGAGCCGCGAGCGCACAGGCGGCGGCAGCCCCGCGCCAGATCCAGGCGCGGCGACGCTGCGCCAGCGGATCGAACGTACCAAGGCCGGCCTCCTTGAAGATAACCTCGGTCAGAAGGTTCCTGAGGAAGAAGCTGCGCCTCTCGACCCGCGCCGCCGGCATGGCGCGGCGCGGCGGCAGGCCGAAGGAGGACGACAACGCCGCGGTCAGCCGGTCGATGGGAGCGCCTTCCTGGGTCGCCGATGTTAGATAAAGGCCGCGCAACCAGGCGGCTTCCTCATAGCGGCTTTCGCCGAATATTGCCTCGATCAATGTCTTGATCGGCTCGCCGAGGCTCGCCAGCTGGGCTGGAAAGCGGAAGATCTCGGCGCGCGAGGCGAGCTTGTCTTCGTCTTCCAGGCGTGGCACCAACCTCCGCTCCAGCTCGGTGGCGAGCCTGGATAGCTCCGCCTGGATCGTGCCGGCGTTGACTTGGGCCTCGAGCGGAAAGGTTGTTCCCCATACCTGCTCGCGCGCGCTTGTCGACAAGCCACCGAAGAAGGCTTCGAAGCCTTTGATCAGGTCTGCCTTGGTCAGCATCAGGTAGACGGGCAGGCGGACCTCCAGCCGATCATTCAGCTCGGCCAGTCGGCGGCGGATCTTGCGGCCGTGCGTCTTGATCGCTTCCTCGCCCTCCGAGAGCGCATCGATCGACAGCGCGACAATGACGCCGTTGAGCGCTCGGCGGCCGCGGTGCTTTTTCAAAAGGTCAAGGAAGCCCAGCCATTCCGCGGCATCGACGTCCGGCTGGCTCTCCTGCTGGACGTAGCGGCCTGCGGTGTCGATCAGCACCGCGTTTTCGGAGAAGAACCAGTCACAATTGCGCGTGCCGCCAACGCCTTGCAGATCATCGGTGAGGTCGATCGGAAAATTGAGACCCGATTGGCGCAACGCCGTAGTCTTGCCGGTGGCCGGAGGTCCGACGATCACATACCACGGCATCTCGCGCAGGAACTTGCGTCCGCCGAGCTTGCGCCGCTTGAGCTCGGCCATCACCTCGCCGAATTTGGCGCCGACGGCTGCAACGCTCTCCTCGCCAGGGGTGAGCTGTTTTTCGGCTACGGGAGCTGCGATCTCGGCGACAAACATGCGATTGGCGCGGATGGCGCGCCGTTGCGCGATGATCAGCCAGATCAGCCATAAGATGATCAGTCCGGCGACAATGGCGATGCGCACATTGTCGGATTCGAATGGCGCGTAAGGACCGACCCTTACGATCGGGCCGAACACCCAGATCAACAGCGAAAGCAGTGCAATGCCGATCAGGGTCCACAGAAATCGCGAGGTGATGACCGCCCACAGGAAGCGCAGGATGAACATCTCAGAGCCTCTTCTCGACCAGGACCTCAACGCGCCGGTTGAGCGCGCGGCCCTCGCGCGTCGAGTTGTCGGCCACCGGATCGGTGTCAGCGCGGCCTTCGGAATGGATGCGCGCCTGTGGCACGCCAGCCTGCACCAGGAGGTCCCCTATGGTCTGGGCGCGTGCCTCCGAAAGCCGCTGGTTGCTCGCCAGGGGGTTGGAGCGCTGTAGGCGCACATTATCGGTATGGCCGATGATGGTGATCTTTCCAGTCAGCTCCTGGTTGGCGAGGATCACCTTGGCGATCGAGGCGATCAGCGGCTCATAGCCTTGGGACAGTGTCGGCCGCGAGGACTGGAAGAGCTCTGGGTTGGAGGACTGAATGATCAGCTTGGCCAGCGAGACGCTTTCGGTGCCGCTGAGCGCGCCCTTGAGGCTTGCCGGCGCTTCAGCCTTGAATGCGGGCAAAAGCGCGAAATCGACCGCCTGTGGCGGCTCAGGTTCGGGCGCATCCTGCTTTGGTGCGGCGCGGGTAACGTCCGCGCGAGATGCCGGCGGCAGGGTGCGCACCAGTGCGGACAGTTCAACCGCCTGGCTGCTCAAGCTCATCGATAGGCCGATATAAGCGGCGGCGGCGATGGCAATTGCAGCAAGGGCCATCACCCATATCGGGACGATGAAGCGCTGTGGCTCGTCGGAAGCGATTACGCCTTTCCAGTTCGGCGATAACGGCGCGCCGTCCGCGTCCGCATTGCGCAGGACGCGCGCGGCTGCCACACGCACGCCATTGAGCGAGCGGTCCCCGGCTCGGCCGGGCACCCGATACTTGCCGCGGAAGCCGAGCGCCAGGCAGTAATACTGAAGCTCCAGCATCTCGCGGTCACGGTTGGGATGGCGCTCCAGCTCGTCAAGGCGGGTGAAAAACTGGGTGCCGGCATCGACGTCGCCACGCAGCATGACCACCAGCGGCTGGCGCGGCCAGGCGCTGGCGCCGCCCCATGGCGTGTTGAGCGCAAGGTCGTCGAGCAATGCCGCCACGGCCCATGCCGCCTGATCGGCGCGCTCCAGCGAGGAGCCCGCTGCCATAACGGCGTCGCGCGCCTGAACCAACTCGTCGAGCAGGCGTGTGCGCATTGCTTCGGGGTTTTCCGGCGCCAGAGCGCTTTCGAGCTCGGGGGCGAATTCGAGCAGTGGCGCGAAGATGTTGATGAGCGGGTTGGGATGGAAGCGCGCCCTCTTGACCGGAGCGCCTGGCGTCAGCGGCGCGAGCGGTCGCGGCGCAACGCCCGCCAGCCTGATGCGCGTGCGCTCGCGATCCTCCGACAGACCGAAAGGATCATCCCGGCTCATCACCTGTTCACCGAATAGCAGTCGACCTGGGGCTCGCTGTCCAGGACACCCGACACCCCAATGACGAATCCGGGCGCGTCCAGCAAGGAGGCCCAATGCTCGCTCTTCTGATCGAGCTCCAGGCACAGCCGGTCGCCATCATAGGGAATCTCGCGTGGCTGCGAATGGAGCGGTTTGAGCGGGATGCCCGGCAGGCGCGACTTCCAAAGCCCTTCGAACTGGTCCGCGGCGCCGACTGTCGCCTGGTTGACGAAGATCTTGCGCAGCGCGTCTTCCGAAAGCTCCGATCCGACGCGGATGACGATCCGGCTGGCGAGCAAAAGCTTGGGGTTGTCGATGCGTACTTTCCAGACATTGGTTGCGTGCCGCATCACCGGCAGCGCGCGCGATTTCGGTTCGATGTAGCGCAGGCTGAGGATGAGCGAACGCAAGGCGTCGGCCAGTGCCATATAGGCGGGGCCGGGGGCCATGTGGTCGTAGGCCGGCAGGTCGCCGAGCCGGCGCGAGCTCGAGCCGTAGGTTGCCATCTCGCCGGCGAGTCCGGCAAGTTCGAGATAGAGTTCGGCGGGATGAAAGACATCCTGCGCCAGCATATGGGCAAGGCGCGGGCGAGCGGCATTGGCCAGGTGCAGCATCAAGAGGTCTTCGACGCTACGGCCGGCGCCGCCCATCACCATCTTGCCATGCGCTTCGCCGATCTGCTCGAGGCCGGTGACGACCTCCTGCAGCAATTGCCTGTACCAGTGGACGGCGCCGGTGATCAGCGTCGGCGGCAGGAACGTCTCGTCGAGCGAGATGCCGCCGTCGGCGCGTACACCTTTTATGTCGGCGATCGGCAAGGCGGTATAGCCGCCGACCGATTTGCCGGGCGCAAGCAGCGCCGCTTGCGGCCTTGCGATCTCGATCTCCTCGGGATCGCCGCCAATTTGGACGGCATCGCGCACCGATACGATCTTGCCGTGGTAACGCGCGCCCGTCGAGGCCGCATGCGCCGGGTCGAATCCCACGCCTCCGGGGGGCTCGAGCGGCAGTGCGACCAGCACCGGCCCGGCGCCCGTGTCGGGCGTGACCGGTAGCGGCTTCGGCGCATCCATCAGGTCGGGAATGGAAAAAGGCGTGCCGTCCGGGAAAATGCCCCGGGCGGACACGATCGAAACCTGACCGGCGTCGAGCAGCGACTGGTCGAGGGCCAGTTGCTGGAACCCGAAAGTATGGAGCTGGCCGGCCCGCAATGCGCCGCGCACCATGCCTTCGAAGAACCGATCCTGCTGCTGGAAGTGTTGGGTCCTGAGAAACAGGCCCTCCGACCACAGCACCCTGTTTGCATCGCTCATGCCGCTACTTTCTGCATGCAACTATATGCTGCCTTACCGCTAGGCGGAAATGCCGCCCTTGCCCAGGCTGACGTTGACGGTGAATTTCGACCCTGGCGACACCGACTTGGTGGTGCGCCAGTTGCGTCCGCCTGGCTCGCGGATCAGCGCCACGAAGCCGAGCGCCGTCGCATTCGGCTCGACCGTGATGGTCTTGGCCACCGTTTTGCCAGGCGCAACCGAGATCGCGTCGGAGCCGATGAGGTCGGCACCGAGGGCCGAGCCCGCGTCGCCCTGCAGCGCGAAATAGTCGGCCGAGTTGAACTTGCCGGTGCTGGCAAGCCGCATCACCAGCACCGTTACCGGCCGGTCGCCGCCGCCCGGCCCTGGATTCATCCCCGCACCGCCGGTCACATTGACGGAGATAACCGATGGTTTCGGCGGGCCGCTCTGGCAAGCCGCAAGCAGCCCCGCAGCGCCGAGGGCAACGACGAATTCGCGTCTGTCGATCATGTTCTACTCCTCCTCATATGCGTCCCTGAAGTCTGCGCCGATCTCGCCCAGGAAACTCGATTCGGCACTCTGGGCGATGTCGCGATGGCGTCTCTGATAGAGCTCCCACAGCTTGGCGTTGCGCCCGCCCGAGAGCAGATTGCTGATGGCGGAATTGGATTTGAGCTCTTCTTCGATGGCGGCTGGATCAAAACGGTCGATCATGCGCCGAAGTGCCGCCTGAACGCCCCGCCAGGCGCGTACGTGATGCTGTGCAAGGTCCTTCACCGCGTCGCTGATCGCCGCCTCGCCTGAGAGAAAGCCCGGGCTGCGTTCGGAGATGATGGTGACGACGACATCCTCGACCGTGGGCAGGAATTTAAGCGGATTGACCTCGGAGGCGCCGACCACAGTCTGGGCGACGCGCGCGCTTCCCTTCTCCTCGGCGCGTTTGCGCAGCAGCTGCATCAGGCCATCCAGCATCAGCCGGTATTCACGCCCGAATTTTTCCATTTCGGCGATCGCATCGCGCCCGGGAAAATCAGCCTCCTCGACGCCTATGCCGCGCAAGAACGCGGCACGAAGCGCCATATCGCTTGGCGCTGGCTGCGCAGCGGGCGCCGGCTTCGACGCTGGCGCGGCGCGGCGCGGCGCCGGCGATGCGGCTGCCTGCACCGGCATGTCCCAAGGATTGTCGGCGCGCGGCTTTTCAACCTGGTGCTGGGCGCGTCCTAGCGGATCAGCGCCGTTGGTGACAGGCGGCGTTGCGGGGGGCCCGAAACTGAAATCGTCATCGAAGCTGGCCGGCTTCGCCGGCTGCCAGGACGCATCGTTGCGCGAAGACATGTCACCCAGCCCAAACGGATCCGGCTGACCCGCAGCCGGGCCGTCACCGGCCTGCGGCGTGGCCACAGGATCGAGGCTGAACGGGTCATCGAAGGCAGGCGAACTGCGCTGGTTCGATGCGCGATCGTAAGCCGCAGGGACAGGCTGCTCGAACGGGTTCGGCAGATCCGCCGGGCGGGGCTTGCGCGGTTCTTCCTCGATCTTGACCGAGAAGAAGTCATCGCCGCCGATGCTGGCCGGCGTTCGTGCTCCCGGAGGCGACCACGCCGGTATGGGATGGCTGGCGGCCGGGGCCAGGCCGACTGCGGTCTGGCTCATTTTGGACTGAACCTCGACGTGAAACACGTAGTCGCCCATGCGCAGCCGCATGCCGTTCTTCAGCCGCATCGACCTGCCAGGTCCAAGAGGGCTGTCGGCTTCATCGACGAACAATCCGCTGCTCGATGTGTCGGTCACGAAATAGCCGTCCCGGTCGCCCTTGATCGTGCAATGCGCGCGCGAGACGAACATGTCCGGGTCGTCGATCTGCCAGCCCGCATCGGCGCTGCGCCCGATCACCAACTCGCCCTCCTCCAGCCGGCTCTGCCGGACGACTTGCGAGCGGGGGCCCTGTTCCAGGGTCAGCAGCAGGCTCATGCGGCGGCCTCCGGCATTTCCGGCCGCCAGCCGACGATAGTGTGCAATCTCAGATCGTCGGCGTCGCCCATATTCGTGGGCCGTTCCAGCCAGGCCGTGCGGCCAAGCTGGACGGTCCCGACCCGGGGCGGCGGTACGGCATCGCGCGCCAGCACGATGCGCAAATCGACATCGAGCGCCTCGCCGATCATATCGCGCACCGCCTTCTTGAACAGGCCGAGACGCCGCTCGCCAGGCAGGAACGACTTGAACTCGTCGAGGCTCAACGGACCGACGCGCAATTCGATCCTGCTCTGGCGGCTGAACACCCGCGGCCCGATCGTCGCGCCGCGTCCAAGTCCGGCATAGGCCTTGCCGAGACGCGTCTGCAATGCCATTGGAATGGTGATCCAGGCGGCAACGAACTCCTTGATCCGCACCGGAACCTTGAAGGCGGTCGCAAGGAACAAAGTGAGCCGCTCCACGCCGTCGACCTGACTGGCCAGCGACCCAGCCTGCCGCAGTCGCACAGCGTCGAGTTCGGGATCCTGCGTGCCGGGCAGGCCGATGCCGGACATGGCCTCCAGCATGGCGCGAACGCGCCCGCCGACGGAACGCTCGACCTGCACCGCTGGATGCGCGTCGGCCCAGGCGCGGTAGTAGAGCGCCATCATGCGGTGCTGCAGGATGTTGACGAAATCGACGAAAGTCGTGTCGCTGGTCTGCTCGGCATCGGCTCCGGTGAACCAGCGCTGCGAAAGCCGGTCGAGCACCCAGCGCGTCAGATGCAGCGGCATCGGTCCTTCCGGTCCAAGCAGCCCCAGATTGGCGACGGTCACCCTTGCCAGGGCCTTGTCCCCGCCCTCCTGGAACTTGACGACGTCGCGCGCCGAGAAGCTCAGACGCACATGCTGGCCCAGCCTCGCCGGCTCGCGCTCGGCCGTTCCGGAATGGCCGAACAACCCGCGGCGCTGCTCCAGCCGTCGCAGCAACTCGAAAAAGTCGAAGTCCTCCGACAACATTTCGGCCGCGACCGTTGCGGGCTGCGCTAGATCAGGTAGCGATTGCCGGGCGTCATCGGCCATGGCACATCCTCCTGCTTCTGCAGCAACCGCGTACGGGTCCGCACAAAACCGTTTATCCCCGCATGGCGGGCGAACAGCCGCGAAAGCAGGGCCGAAAGCAGCAGTGAGCTTTGCCCCGCCAGCACGGACTGGTCGACATGCAGCGTCACCTCGGTGCCGCGTCCAAAACACATTGGCCCGTCAATTTGCAGCCTCTCAATCACCGGGCGCGAATCAATGCGCACGATCGAATGCACGTTGCGGGCAAGGGCCGGATCGCCCCGATCGGCATAGAGGTCGAGCAAGGCATGCAGCGGGTCGACTCCCCGGCCTTCCTTGGCAAGGCTGAGGAAGTTGAGCGAGAGCTGGGCCACCAGACGCCAGGCGAGATTGTCGGCGCGCGATTCGCCTTCAGCGCCGCCCGGCAAGGATGCCGGGATCGCCGGCTGCGGCGGCCGCAGCGCTCCAAGCAAGCGAACCGCTTCGACTGGATCTGCCGTCTCCAGCGTCAGCGTCGGCGTGTCGTCCAGGATCGGCAGGTCGCGATTGGTGCAAAGCGCCACGATGCCGAGACGCTTGAGCAGCCGGTTTGGCACGCTTCCTGCCGGCCGCGAGACGGCGATAAAGACGTCGTCGCCGGTGTAGGAGGTGCGGGTCAGGCCGTCGCGCCGCTCGTCCTCGGTGGCCCGGCGCGGACGCCGCTCGGTCGAATAGACCCAGCCGCTGCCGCGGTTCTGCCCCAGGCTGAACAATTCGGGAATCGTCGCCTCGCTGCTTTCGGCGTCGGCATCCTCGACTTGTGTGACCCGAAAGATCTCGAAATCCCGCGCCCGGGTGCGGTCGGCATGCAGCACCTGACGCGTTTTGCGCGGATCGATTTCGATGTCGTTGCATTCGCGTTCGAAGAGATTGATGACCGGCGTCACGAACAACTCGAAATCGGCAGCCGTCACATCGGCGAGTTCTGGCACCGCACGCCGGAACAGGAAGATGATCTCGATCGCCGCCTCGCATGTGCGCACCACCGGCTGGAGGCCAGCAACCCGTACGTAATGGAAGCGCTCCGGGATCATGAAATATTCGCGCAGCAGCCGGTAGCCCTCGAAGGTCGTACGGGTTCGTGGCATCAACGCTTCGTCGTCGCGAATGCCTATCATTTCGGGCTCGGGCAGCGCTGATAGCGGATTGGCCTTGCCCTGGGCGCGCGCGCCGAGCGCCGAGCAGGCGCCGAAGATTGCATCGAAAAGCACCGGCGCCTTGGCGCGCCCGGCGAAATAAAGGTCGAGACGGTCGAGCGACAAGTCGCTGAGCTTTCCTTTTCCTGTCCGGGCGAGCGTTACCCGGAACGCCGCCTCGGCGCGCACGCCGCCGATCGGCGCGATTGCGGCGGCGGCGAGCGCGCTGCGATCCTGGAGATAGCTGACCGAGGTGACGGCGATCGGCCACAGCGTCACCTCCTGCGCGGTGGTAAAGGTGGAGCGTGTCGAAAGCCCTGGATGCAGGGCAGAGACCAGCCGTGTGCCGCGCGCGATGGCGTGACCTGCGAGCATCGACTGCACTTGCTGGCCGGGTTTTAGGACCGCCATCGCCGTCGCCGGCGCCGGCGCGACCAGATCGGGATAAAGCACATCGAGCACTGCGCGCGAGAAGCGCGAGCGCTCCGCGTCGACCTTCAGACGGGTCCGCGCCGCCAGGAAGGCGACGCCGTCGAGCAGCCGTTCGACATAAGGGTCGGGACATGGGACCGTGTCGAGGGAAAGATTGCGGGCGACCGCCGGATGCATGTCTGCGAATTCCGCCGCCAGGGCGCGGATATGGGTCAGTTCCTCTTCGTAATACTCCACAAAGACCCGATCCATCTCAGGTCTCCCTGAATTCGGTTCGTGCCAGCCCGTTGTCGAGATTGATCGTGGTGCGCAGCCGCATACGCTCCGGTGTGGGGGCCATGATCAGCACCGCGTCGATCTCGATCTTCAGGCCGATGTTTTTGTCGCCGAGCGTGACGTTGACGATCGTGGCACTCTCCTTCAGGCGCGGCTCGAAGGTGGCCAGCACCGCGCGGATCTCTCGTGCCAGCGAATCGCGGTCGAAATCCCGCGACGAACGGCCGGAAAAAGAGGGCACCCCGAAATTGACCACGCTTCGGCGCACCTGCGGAAAGTCAGTGAGCGAGGGCAGTTCGTCCAGGGGCTGTTCGTGTTCGGCGTCGGAGAGCATCGGTTCGGATTCGAAGCGCTCGGTGTTGAACAGGGCCTCGATGTCGCGGCGCACGGCCTCTCTCAACACGCGTGCCGAAACGACCACGCCGCGGCCTTCGATCTCGGCGCGATGCTGGCTCTGGAAGACCAGCCGGTGCAGGCGCCGTTTTTGCTCGGATGTGAGTTCGGCGTCGGCGTCGATAGCGCGTGCGCTGCCGGCAAGAAGACCCTCGACGCGCTCGGCGCCGAGTTCTTCATCCAAGAGACGGCGCAGCCCCTCGATCTCCGACGTCAGCCCAGGCAAGTCGTTGACGAGGCGATCCCAAAGGGAAGGCTGGACCGCCTCGCGCCTTGCCCGCGAACTGCCGCCAGGCTGCGCTCTCGCGCCAGGCCGCCTGGTCTCACTTGCCGACATAAACGTCCATTTCGATCTCGTCGTCCTTGTCGTAGACGAACTTGATCTTCTTGTAGGCGAAGCTGACTTCTTCCTCGATCAGGTCCGCCTCGTCGGGAGCCTGCCGCATGTCGTATTCCATGATCGACGCGTCGGTGAGCGTCACGACCAGATAGTCGCTGGTCTCGCCGTCAATGGTGCGCCGTGCCGAAAACACCACCTCGTCGAGCGCCTTGTTCTCGAACAACGCCTTCTTCAGATATGGCGACGACTTGTCGTAGTGCTTGAAGAACTTGATCATTCCCATCGACACACGGCCGCGTCGCGAAAGCGAATTCGGATCATAAGGCGCCATCATCTTGTAATCGACGCCATGCACTTCGATCTCGTCTTCATGCCCGTCGCGCTTGCTGGGCCCCTTGATGTCGGGAACTTTCAAAAAACCATCAATCTTCATTGAAGGAGCATCGCTTCTGTCTGTGGTCGGCATTGTCTTTCTCCACCGCTTTCAAATGAAACAGGATGATGACTTCGCTGCGCTTCAGCCCTTCACGGACGGCAGTTCCGACACCAACCGCAGCGAGGCGTTGATGCCCTCCAACTGGTAATGCGGACGCAGATAGAAACGGGCGTTGTAGTAACCGGGTCTGCCTTCGACGCTGTCGACCTGAACCTCGGCCGCGGCAAGCGGTCGCTTGGCTCGCGCCTTGTCGTCGGCAAAGGCGGGATTGGCCAGCACGTAGCGGTTGATCCATTCGGTCAACCATGTCTCCATGTCGGTGCGTTCCTTGAACGAGCCGATCTTGTCGCGCGCGATCGCCTTGAGGTAATGCGCAAAACGCGAGACCGGGAAGAGATAGGGCAGGTTGGCGCTCAGCCTTTCGTTCGACTGGGCGTCGGGGTCGACCAGACGCCCGGCACGCGTCTCGTCGTCCTGAAGCGAGTGCGCCCCGATGAAGGCTGCGAGATCGGTGTTCTTGCGGTGCAAGATCGGCATCAGGCCGAGCTTCGCCAGTTCCGCCTCACGCCGGTCGTCGATGGCAACTTCGGTCGGGCATTTCATCGCAATCGAACCGTCGTCCGTCGGGAAAGCGTGCACCGGCAGGTTGAGCACCGTGCCGCCATTCTCGACGCCGCGGATCTGCGTTCCCCAGCCATAGAGCTTGTGGCTGCGGTTGATGTTCACGCCCATCGGGAAAGCGGCGTTCATCCAGACATATTTGTTGTGGTCGCCGCTTACCTCTTCCTCGAAGGTGAAGCCCTTCACCGGAACGGTCTCCGAGCCGTAGGGCAGGCGTGCCAATACGCGCGGCATGGTTAGGCCGATATAGCGGGCGTCCTCGCTCTCGCGCAGCGACTGCCATGAGGCATAGGCCGGGTTGTTCACGATCATTTGCAGGTCTTGCGGGTTCGGCAGTTCCTGCCAGCTGTCCATCCGAAACAGCCGCGGCGAGGCGGCCGCGATGAAGGGGGTGTGCGCCGAGGCACAGACACCCGAGATGTTGCGCAGCAGGCCGACGTCGCGTGGGTGGTTGGAGAACTCGTAGGCGCCGATGATGCAGCCGATCGGCTCGCCGCCCAGCATCGAGTACTCGTCGGTGTAGACTTTCTTGAAGATTGGGCTCTGGTCCCACATCTGGCCTTCATAGTCTTCCAGCGTGTCGGCCAACTGCTCCTTGGAGATGTTCATCACCCGGATCTTCAGCTTGGTATCCGTCTCGGTGTTGTTGATGAGGTACCAGAGACCCCGCCAAGTGCCCTCCATCTCACGCACTTCGGGGGCATGCAGGATTTCGTTGACCTGCGTCGTCAGCATCTTGTCGATGCCCGCGATCAGCGACTTGATCGACTTGATCGCGTTGGACGAGATGGTCGTCGTCTCGGATCGGGACTGAGCGGCCAGCGCCAGGTTGCGCACCAGTTGCTGCAGCTTCTCGGTGTCGTCCTTCCTGACCTTGAAATCCTTTTCAAGCAGGCCGCTGAATTCACCCAGATCTATGGCCTCCGCCTCGGCGGTTGCGACTGCGGTCTTTTGCTGTTCAGCCATGACTTACTCCTCGCCCTTGCCGTCGGACATCGCCTGGCTGGCGATCTTGCTCAGCAAAGGCTCGTTGTTGAGAAGCTGCGCAATGCGCTTTTCAGCATCGACGCGGCCATCCATGAAGCCCAGCAGTTCCTCGAGTTGCCGCCGCATCTTGAGGATCTCGGCCAGTTGCGGCACCTGCTCGGCGATCTTGTCGGGCGCGAAATCACCCATTTTGGAGAAGGTGAGATCGATCGCCATTTCCTCGTCCCGCTCGGCACCTTCGGCTTGCGGCAACGTGTTCTTCACGCGCGCCTTCACGCGCGGTCCCATCGCTTCCATGAATTTGGGAAAGCGGTTGGCGTCGGTTTCGACGAAATTGCGATCCAGAACCGACTTTGAAGCTTCCTTGGTCTGCGAGGCGCCGGAAAGGTCGGCAATGACAGCCATGACGAACGGCAACTCGATAGTCGTCGGGCTGCCGTAGGTTTCGACGTCATAGGCGATCTGCACGCGCGGGGCGCGGTTTCTTTCGATGACCTTCGCTTTGCTCTCTGCTGGCATGATTGTTACCTTTCATCCTTCTGGGCCGGCTTCTTGGGATCGGGAACACCGGCAAGCAGCCGGAATTCCTTCAGCCCCGACGGGGCGAGATCTTCCATCAGTTCCACGAAATCCATATGCACCATGCGGCGGACGCGCCGGGCGAGATGCGGGATCGGGCTGGACGGCTCGGTGCGATCGTAGAATGCGACCACGAGGTCGAGGCATTTGACGACTTCGTCGCGCGAATTGAGGCGCTCAGGCAGGCCGATGCTGGTTTCCGCCAAGTTTGCCACACTTGCCATCGTCTCGGCTCCATGGCCATTTCGGGTGGGTGTCGATGCCGGTTGAGACGGCTGCGCTGCAGGCTTTGCGGCACCGTTGGCGACCGCGCTGGCACTGGTATTCCACTCCAGCGTCGTCAGCAGTCGCTGCAGGAACTTCTTCAAATCCGGAACGGCTGCACCATTGCCGTCGATGCGGGCATTGAGCGCAGCATCTACCGCCTGCAACGCCGAAATGGCGGCGCGCGCATCGCGCAAAAGCGTCATGATGGCGTCGGCGTCCTGATCGGCCTGCGCCGCGCATCCCGTGCGTACCCGGTTCAGCATCTGGTTGTGGGCCGAAGTCAGCGCCGCCCTTTCGGCCGCCCCCAGGCCGGACGCAGCTTCCTGGAGCATGACGCGCTCGTCGAGCGCGGCCTGTTCGAGGTCTCGCCCGCTGATCGGCCCGATCGCACGCGGTGAGAAGAACACGGTCTGCCTCAGGTTGGCCAGCAGGCCGTCCTGGCCGTTTTGGAGCTCAAGCAGCGCATTGATGCGTCGCAGCGCCGCGTCGCGGCCCGTGGCGGCCGTGCGCAAAGCCGGGTGCATCGTATCCCAATACTGGTCGAACGTCCTTGCGATCAGGTTCAACCCCTGGGCGAGGCCCGCGAGCCTCTCTTCGTTGGCCAGCGCGCGCGTGACGATCACGAGAAGGCGCAAATCCCGGCCGCGCGATTGTAATTCTTCGGCTTTTTGCAGGACGGTCGCCCAGTCGACCGAAATGGTTGACTGCGAAGCCTTGTTGCCGCCCTCGTGAACGACCTTGATCTGTGCTTCCGTCAGCCGCTCCAGCTCGTGAAAAGCCGGGTCGTTGCGCAAATCCACTCCCGACGGGTTGTCACCGTCCAGAGGATTCAGCCAGAGTGCGAGATCAACCACACTTACCCCCCGCAAGCCGCCCCGTGCCCCCCATATGACGTAACGTTATCATCGGTCCCCTGCCACGACAATTGAGCAGATGCTCGAAAACTAACAGAAGCTGAATGCTCAGTTATCTTTCAACGAAACCCATGGGCGATCGGAGGACCCGGTATGCGCAACGTCGTTGGCATCGCAGTGCTGGTTCCTAGCGGGAGTTTGCTAGTCTTGTGTAACGACAAGGTGCCGCCCGAACGGGCCAAAAGGGCCCGCTCGTCACATGGCTTTGTCAAGCAGCCGCTTCTGTGGCAGGGTAGGGTCAGCAGATTTCGGGGGCAGGTTCGAATGGAACAGCGCCGGTCGTCGCAGAGTTTCAAGCGCAAGGAACTCGTTGCGAAGCTCAATCCCACGGGGGTGCGCGCCTTCAAGGCCGCCGCCGACACGGCCAAGTTGCGCGGCAACCCTTATGTCGAACTGGTCCACTTCGTCCAGCAACTGGTGCTATCTGAGCGCTCGGACGTGCAGATGATCGTCGCTAATGCCGGGCTGGATGTCAGCCGGCTGACGGCAGATATGACCCGTGCCGTCGACAAGCTGCCCTATGGCGCGACCTCGCTGGAGGAATTCTCCGATCACATCTTCCACGCCATCCAGGAAGGCTGGAACCTGGCCACACTGGAATTTGGGGTCGAGGAGGTGCGCAGCGCGCATATTCTTCTGGCATGCCTGAAGACACCGGTGCTGGAAGGTCTAGTTTCGAAGATCAGCGCTGAATTCGACAAGATCGACGCGGATGGGGTTATCGCCCGCTTTTCGGATGTGGTCGAAGGCTCTCTCGAAGCCGGCTCACCGCCTGCCGCAGTTGCCGCCGAAACGTCGATGAATCGGGGCCGGGGGGGCGACTCGGCACTCGCCAAATACGCCACCGACCTCACCCAGCGCGCCCGCGACGGCAAGATCGATCCGGTCGTCGGACGCGATGCGGAGATCCGCCAGATCATCGACATCCTGATGCGGCGCCGGCAAAACAACCCGATCTTGACCGGCGAGGCGGGTGTCGGCAAAACGGCGGTCGTCGAGGGCTTTGCCTTGCGCATTGCCCAAGGCGACGTGCCGCCGGCGCTTCAGAACGTCAGCGTACGCATGCTCGATGTGGGGCTGATGCAGGCGGGCGCCAGCGTCAAGGGCGAGTTCGAAAAGCGGCTGAAGGCCGTCATCGACGAGGTCCAGCAGTCAGAGATCCCGCTCATCCTGTTCATCGACGAAGCCCACACGCTGATCGGCGCCGGTGGCGCGGCGGGAACCGGCGACGCCGCCAATCTCCTCAAACCCGCTCTGGCGCGCGGCGAGCTTCGCACCATCGCCGCCACGACCTGGGCCGAATACAAGCAGCACATCGAGAAGGACCCGGCGCTGACCCGTCGGTTCCAGGTCGTCAAGATCGACGAGCCTTCCGAAACGGTCGCCGTATTGATGTTGCGCGGTGTCGCCGGCGTTCTCGAGCAGCACCACCAGGTGCAGATCCTCGACGAGGCGATCGAGGCCTCGGTTTCGCTTTCGCACCGTTATATCGCGGCCAGGCAGTTGCCCGACAAGGCGGTCAGCCTACTTGACACCGCCTGCGCGCGCGTTGCCATCTCGCAGCACGCGACGCCTGCCGAGGTCGAGGACATTCTGCGCCGTCGCCAGGCGCTCGAGGTCGAGGAAGGGATCATCTCCCGCGAGGCGGCGATCGGCATCGACGTGACCGACAGACAGGCGCGCGTAAAGGCCGGGTTGGCGGAAGCCGAGACCGCGCTTGCGGCAGCGCAAGAGCGCTGGGACCGAGAGAAGGCGCTTGTGAGCGCGATTCTCGATCTGCGCGCCAAACTCCGTGGCGAGGGCATGCCCCTTGAGGCGCAGGAAAGCGGGGAAGCTCCGGGGCAAGCTGTCGACGCGCCAGCGGGCGAGGCGCCTAGGACACAGGCTGCCCACGAGCCTGCTCCTGCGCCCGATACCGCCGCTGATCTGGCGCGGCTTCGCGAATTGATGGCGGAACTCGCCGCAGCGCAGGGCGAGACGCCGTTGATCCTGCCCTCGGTGGACCGTAACGCGGTGGCGGCGGTTGTCCAGGACTGGACCGGCATTCCGACCGGAAGGATGCTGTCCAGCCAGACCGAGAAAGCGCTCAAGCTCGCGGCTACCTTGTCCGAGCGCGTGGTCGGTCAGGACCATGCGATGGAGATGATCGCGCGGCGCGTGCAGACCAGCCGCGCCGGTCTCGGCGCACCGGAAAAGCCGGTCGGCGTGTTCCTGCTTTGCGGCCCCTCGGGCGTCGGCAAGACCGAGACAGCCCTGGCGCTGGCCGAGACGCTCTATGGCGGAGAGCAGAACCTGATTTCAATCAACATGTCGGAGTTCCAGGAGGCGCATACGGTCTCGACGCTGAAGGGCGCGCCGCCCGGTTATGTCGGCTATGGCAAGGGCGGCATCCTGACCGAGGCCGTGCGGCGCAAGCCCTATTCGGTGATTCTGCTCGATGAGGTCGAGAAGGCGCATCCCGACGTGCACGAGATCTTCTTCCAGGTCTTTGACAAGGGAATGATGGACGATAGCGAAGGGCGCAGGATCGACTTCAAGAACACGCTGATCCTGCTCACCTCGAATGTCGGTTCCGAGGTCATCATGGCCCGCACGAGGAACGGCACCCTGCGCACCGGCATCGACGATCTGGACACTGCTTTGCGCGGTCCGCTGCTGAAAGTGTTTCCGGCCGCTTTCCTCGGCCGCGTGGTGACAATCCCTTACTACCCGCTTTCGGACACGATGATCGAGGCGATCACCACACACCAGTTCGGCAAGATCGCGCGGCGTCTCAAAGCCAGCAACCAAGCAGAGTTGGTGATCGGCGAGGGTGTCATGGACATGGTCAAGGCGCGCTGCACCGAGATCGAATCTGGTGGGCGCATGATCGACGCCATTCTCACCAACACGCTGCTGCCGGAACTCAGCCGCAGCGTGCTCAATCGCACGCTCGAGGGCAAGAAGATGACAAAAGTCATCGTCGGCGCCTCGGCGCAAGGATTTACCTACTTGTTCGAATAGAGCCCGAGATGGGATTCGCGGTCACGCATTCGCGCAATCTAAGATCTTGAAGCACAATGCATGGACGGACGCCGTTAATCAACGCACCTTCGCCGCCAATCGGAGCTCTGCGTGGTCCGCAAATGACGCGCAGCCGCAGAGAGCGTGCCGTGCTTGGCGACCGCGAGCACAAATCTGAAATCATCCCAGTTCAATGTGCCCGCCACCTTTGCGGCTTGGACTGTCGGCTCGCATCCCGGCCGAAACGGCGTCTCATTCGTCAGGCGAGCCTCAGCCCAATTCCTCTCCGCACTGTCATAGAATCAACGAACAAAGGAGCGCCATCCGTAACTCGTATCGTATGATGTTCGTTCTCTGGATCGACGCTAGACAAATACGCTCACCCTTGAGCAGTGCTGGACCAGCGTTCACTCTCGACGGACGCGCTCGAACCATGGGGGCCGTCCTCTCCCTCCAACGCGTAAGCGCCCGGCTGATCCCTGCGCCTTCACCCGGGTGCGACACCGCAGGCCGAGCAATCGGTTCGCGCGGCTCAATGAGCAGTGGGAGGTGGCGATCTGGTAGCAGTGGCGAAATGCTGGCGCGAATGCGCGCGCCGCGCCAACTCATTCGGATCGCAGAGTCACGCGACTAGAAGGCGACCTTCAGTCCGAGCTTGGCGCCCATAGTGGAACTGTCGGACGACACCTTACCACGGACTTCGCCGTTGACGGTCGTCAACTCCGAGACCTTCAGGTTGAAGCCGGCCGACAGCGCCGCGGAAAAATCGGCATCGTCAAAGGAGATCGTCCTGGTGTCGATTTCGGTCGTGTTCTTGTAACCGAAACGCTGCTGCAATTCGGCCCGTGCATAGGGGCTGAACACCATCCCGTTGCTTAGCTTGTAGTCGCCATAGATCCCAGGCTCGATCTTAAACGCGCCAAAGGAAAGCCGGCTCTTGCCGAACTGGTTGCCGCCGCTGTCGGTAAAGGAATCGCCGCGGAATGACACGCCAAGCAGGCCACCACGCAGGTCGAAACGGGTGCGCTCGCCCAAGGTGAAGATGTGGCCGACCGATCCCGTAACCGCATAGCCCTCGGTGTCATAGCTGCCTGTGGTGCCGAGCACGCCGTTGGTCACGTCGCTTCCGCCGAAGAAACCGGAGGCGGAGACCAGGGCGTAATTGGCGTCCTTGCGCAACAGCGCGTAGCCGCCGAACATGCCGGCCTTGTTGGTGCCCTCGCCTATGGCGTCAAATCCACGGAACGCGCCAAGGTTGACGTCTGTCGAGGCATAGCCGGCGAAAATACCGATGTTGAGACCATACTCATTGTCGAACTGGAAATGCTTGGCGGCATTGAAATCCAGGCTGATCGCGGCCGAAAAGTCATTGGCATCGAAGCTCGGACCGGGGCCATTCAAACCGCCGCCACTGATAGTGTAGCCGTCATGCTCGCTATGAGCGAATTGGCCGGAGGCAAAGACGCCGAAGCTGGACGAAACCGGCACCATTCCGGATCCCGATGCGGGCGAAAGGGGGAGGTCAGCATCGATCGCGTCGCGGTTTATGCCGTAGAGAGCATCGATTGCCACCGTGACCGCCCCGGCGTTGGTGGCGCTGATCGGCGCCGCCGCAATACCGAAATTGGCCGGCGTTGCGCGCAGGAACAAGCCCCCATTCGGGCCAGTGACGATCGCATAGGTGAAAAGTGAGCCCAGGGTGCCTGGAGTGCCTTGGATGTTGAAAATCCCGGCGATCGGCCCGCCGGTCGAGACGATGATCGGAATATCAGTCGCCTGCGTGAATTGGGGCGTGCCCAGCAGGTTGACGATGATGGTGTTGACCCCGGTGGCCGAAAATGCGTTGGCGACGAGTTGATCCGACTGCAGCGTCTGTTGATTGATGTCGAGGCCGATGCTTGCTCCATTGAGGGTGAGGCCGCCCAGCGTCAACACGTCATCGGCGGCACCGTCCGTCAGGTTGATCAGCGAATTCGTCGCGATGATCGAACCTGGCATAGTGACGTTGCCGTTGATGAACAGCGTCGAGCCATTGCCGAGATTGAGTTGGTTGATGCCTTGCGTGCCACCGCTGAAACGGAGCGTGGAATGGTCGGCGGAGAAACTATCGAACCCTGCGAAATTCTGGCTTTTGCCGCCGGCAGCAAGGTCGGTATCGGTGACGGTGCCATTGGCATTGGTTCCACTGAAAAGAACGTGATCGCTCAGATTGAGCGGATCGACCGCGCCGGATCCGTTGATGATCAGCGTGTCGGGTCCAAGGCCAGTGATGTCACCGCCGATAGTTCCGCCGGAGAGCTGGACGTGGTCTGCGTCGATGCCACCCTTGATGGTGCCGCCGGAAACCGAAACTTGGTCGAACCCGGCTCCGCCGCTGACATTGCCGTCGACGGTGCCACCAGATACCGTGATCGTATCATTGCCTGCGTCTCCGGTCACGGCGCTGTGGACCGTGCCACCGCTGATAGCCAGCGTGTCGTTGCCATCGTCACCGCTCAGACTAGCGTCGAGGACGCTCCCGGTCATGGTGAAGTGGTCGTCGCCGTCGCCAAGCCCGATGGCACCTCCTCCTTCCGAATCGCCGTGAATAATGGCGCCCTTCTTGATGGTGACGCTGTCGGCGCCGCCATTTGTCAAAACAGAACCCGCGACAATGCCGCCGTCGCCATCGGCCAAGCTTGTATCGTGTCCTATGATGATGGTGTCGGCGCCATCGCCACCGATGACTGAGCCGCCAATTTCACCGCCGGTCAACTCCAGCGAATTGTTGCCTTCGCCAAGGGAGACGCTCAGAATGGTGCCGCTGTGGATGGTGACCGTGTCATCGCCCGCACCAGTGTCGAGATTGGCATCGACTTGCGGCGCAAACGGCTCACTGTTGAAAACCCCATCGGACATGTCGAACCGGTCGTTGCCGCCAAGGAGTTGAATGGTCCCCGTGCCCGGCTGCAAGGAGGTCGTTACCTCCGAGCTTATCGGCGGCAGGCCACTTACGCTGGGTGTCGCCGTACTGTTGTTCAGGATGCCGCCAACGATGTTCACAACGTCGTCGCCATTGCCGTCATAGTCGTTGACGATGACAGTCGACGAACTGTTGTCTTGCCCTTGGTAACCCTCGAACCCCGTCGTGAATACGCCGCCGAAGTCCTGGACAGTTCCGGCTGTGTTGCACGAGGCCGTCACCGACGTCGTTTGGAAGGTCGTTACGGCGGAGACGCCAGACCCGACTGTTGTCGAGGCGCCCTCGGCGGTGGCGGTGCAGGCTGCCGCGCCAGACATTTGGAACGTGGACGCTGCCGCTAACGCAAGCAACGGGACACCCCCCAGTTGATAAACCCTGCGCGGCACTCTCATTCGACCTCACTTACGAGAAATCGATACCGTCACAAATTAGGCTATTAAAATCGCTCGGCGACCCATCTGGTGGGTTCGATGCCTTGCTGACCGGAAGTGTACGCGGCGCGCTGCCCTATAGCAATGGAAAGGCGTTCGCCCTCAGACCATTGTAACGCCATATGTGGCGACAAGGTCACTATCGAAAACTCCGATCGAACTGCTGACATGGCAGTACATCAACGTCAGAGGAGACTGTTACAGCTCAGAATAGGCTGCCGAAACGGTCATATCTCCTGCATGGGCGACCTTGCGGTCAAAGCTCGCCCATATTTCGCCGCCACATTGCTGCGCCCAGCGGTGGCAGAAAGAAAAATCGGTCGGCAAATCCACATCGGGCGTCACGATCTTTGAAAACGGCGTCAGAAAGCTGTCGAACTGTGCGGTGTATTTGTTGTTTTTGTAGCGAGACCGGTTCACCGTTTCCGGAAGTTTCTCGATTATCTCGGTGACGCAGTCGCGGGACACCAAAAAGACGCCCGTGCCGCATAGCGACACCCGGACGAAGCCGCTCATCTCCTGGCGGGGTTCGATGATGGTTCCGACGAACTCCAGACTCCGTGCAAAGGCCTTTTCGAAGGGCAGTTTCGACAGCGAGTGAAGTCTGCGGAGATCGATCAGGCGCCGAGGATACAAAGTGCCGACCACCGGCTTCTCAAGCGCCAGCATCGCGGCGATAAGATCAGGCGAAAAGCCCATATCGCTGTCGATCATCAGGATGTGGCTGCAATCCGGTTTGTTGTAGTAGAAATTGGTCAGCAAATAGTTCCGGGAAAATGGGATATCCGTGTACTCGATTTCGGACAGCGTGAAGGCGTAGCTGGACAGGCTCTTGTGGGTCAGGGCTGCGAACAGGCTGCGGACGAACACGCTTTTGTAAGCGGCTCCATAAACCGGCAGCGCAAGGTTGATCTTGGTTGGCATTTTGTCCTCCACAATCCAGCGACTGAGCGCATACAAATCCCTTTCACCTATCTTTGATACGATTCTTGGTATAAAAATCTGCTGGCCTTTGGGGGCGCAGGTCCAGACGCTCGGGCAGGATTGCGTTTTGCGTCGTGGTGCGCTGTTTGGAAGGCTGCGAGATCAACATTGACGCAGGCCGGACCGAGCATGCTGACATGACCCATCGCCTCAGACTCTTGTTTCGTATCCCGCTGCTTCTGCTTCTGATGCTCCTTGGCTCGGCCGGCGCTCGCGCGGCGGTCGAACAGACCGCGTCGCCGCAACCACGCAACCGGCTGGCGATCGTCATTGGCAATTCGAACTATCAAAGCACCCGGCTTGAGCATCTCCCCAATGCAACAAACGATGCCATAAGGCTTTCAGGGAGCTTGAAGCGGCTGAATTTTGAAGTCCTGACTGGGACCGATCTTTCGACCCAAGGTTTTGCCAAACTCCTGCAAGACGCTGAAGCGCGGTTACCGAGCGCCAGTGCCGTTTTGATTTTCTATGCCGGTCACGGCGTCCAACTGAATGGCGAAAACTACCTGCTCTCGGTTGATACGCCCGATCCTGAAAGCCTGGAAAAACTGACGGGCAGCGCCATCAAGCTAAATGATGTGATCGCGCGGTTCGCGCGACGCGACCGCCAGACATTCATATTCCTGGACGCCTGCCGCAACAATCCGCTCGGTTCTGGCAGCGGCGCGAGCAATGGTCTGGCGCAAGTTGAAGTCGGTGAAAATACATTCGTTGCCTTTGCCACTCAGCCTGGAAATGTCACGGCAGATGGCGGCGGCGAAAACAGCCCGTTCACCACCGCACTGCTGAAGAATGTCGAGATCCCCGGGCTCAGCATTTCGGACATGATGATCCGTGTGCGCAACGAAACTGAGGCGCTGACGGTCGGCCGTCAAGTGCCTTGGGATCAATCCAACCTGCGCGAGCAGTTCTATTTCACCGAGCAACAGGTGCTCGATCCGGGACAGTTGAGCGCAAGCCTTTCACGCATCCTGGCAGACCCCACAGCAAAGAAGAGGTTGCAGGTCGAACTTGCCTCAAATGACCTGCAAACAGCCGTGGTCATCGTTGGACAGACGTTGCGGTCGGTCGAGATTCCCGCACCGTCATCCAGTTTGGCGCAGCCTGTTGGCACTCAGGTTGCCAATTTGTCGCCCGCTGAAGGGGCTGAAGACGCTCGCCAAAGTGTCGTCTCCGGTCTCGAAACCCTTATAATCGGCGCGTCCGCGGGCGTGGGGGACAAGGACAAGACGGCCGATCTTGCACGCAACATTCAGACGGAACTTCGTCGCCTGGGCTGCTACCGGATGCAGGTTGATGGGGATTGGGGCACGGGCTCAATTCGTGCTCTCACTGACTACTACAAAAACACCAAGCAGGTCGCAGCAACGACTGAGCCGAGCGTCGGACTGCTCGGCGATCTCTTTCTGCGCTCAGGCAGAATCTGCAAGCAACCGGTCATCGTCAAGGCCAAGCCGGCTAAAGTGGCGTCGGATGCCGCCCCGTCGCGCAACACCCCCAGGGGGATGACTGCAAAACGCTCGCCAGCCGCGCCGAGACGTCCCGCGGCTCCCCCACCCGACATTTCCGGGGGCATCGGCATTGGCGGTGTATTCTAGGCGGCCGCCTTTGCTCACGCCCTCACTTCCCACGGAGCGAACGGGAATGACGGGGCCTTGGGGGTGCTTCACCGCATCGTCTAGCCGCCGTTCCCTTGCAGTGTGTTGCGCCAGATCTGTGCAAGCCCGGCAACCCGGCCGGTCTACAGCGTCCATTGCCCCAGTCGCCAAGGTCGCTCAAGCGACACGAGAGCTGATGGATGCAGTGAGGCAACGAAAACGAGACGGCGTATCACTCCAGTCGGAGACAGCTATGATCTGGCCCACTGAAACGGAGCGACTGAAGTACGTTTTGGGAAGGTTGGTGGGGCCCTGCTGAACACGGCCGATAGCGCCTGCGGACGCTTCGTGGTGATCGCGGATGTGCGTAACAATGTTTGAAGTTGCTAATTTCCTATCATCGCCGAGCAGCCTATCATCCTAGGTTTTCAACGGCCTTTGAGGCCAACAAAAACGGGGGTGGACTGTTTGCCCGCCCCGCAGCGTGATCGCGCCCCGCGTCGCGATGATAGCGCGATCTTGGCGGCTCCGTTGCATAGCTATGATCGTTCAACGACGAGCACCGCGCCATTGCTCGTTTGAAGGCCCCCTGGGTCTTGAAGCACGGCAGCACGGGTCTCAAGTCGCAATGACCTCGGTTCTGCGTCGTGGCGACAGTGCTGCATCTTCCGCTGGGGCCGTGCCGCGGACGCGCTGCTCATCGAGCCAACCGGCGGCAATATAGGTAGATGCTGGTGTGAGGTAGCGTTGTCGAGGTCGGGAGCGCAATCAAACTCCGACAGAAATGACCCGACTAATCGCCAGGTGTGCTTTCCGAAGTGAGATGATTAGCCCTGCCGAGCATCGCCGAAATTCTGGGCTGCACTTGAAAGGATTTTACGAGATCGCTTTATAAGCCGCTGGTTTTGCTCGATAATCTCCTGAGTTTCCTTAATGCGGCGTTGCGTTTCATCCAAGCGGTTAACCAGCTTTTTGGTGTGGTCCATCTTTTGCATGAGAATGGCCGCCTTATCGTGATGTGTGACCTACTGCGTTAGCAACTCGCGCGGGCGGGAAATTGTTCCTTAGCCCAAGTCACGCGGCACGGAGGCAGCAGGCGATATCCAACAGCAGCTACAATCTTTTGCATTTCGCCTTCCGATAATGTCACGTGCTCCCGATTAAGGAGGGCACTCGCGCGTCGAGAGTACGTGACCCTTCAGCAAAACGAACTCGTCGCTCAAAGCGAAAAAGATGCGGACTTGAGCGATCCAGCAAGCAAGGCGATCCACTCGCCGTTCAGGCAGATCGTTGGAAAGGGAAGGTTAGTGGGGGAACATGTCCACTTCTTCGCGTTCTGTCGCATGTCTCAAAATCCAGATAGGTTAATATCGGTTCGCAGCAAATCAAGGTTCGGGAGCGGGCCGCACCAACTCCTGCGGCCTTCCCAAGTGACCCTGCCCGCTGGCTCCAGCCAGCGGGCTTTTTCGTGCCCGAAACACTACTCGAGGGAGGAGGTTCACCATACAGTGGTCGATTCCGACGGGATGTGCCACGCCCTATGGAAGGCCCGTCGCGGGAGCGGCGGGCTTTCTTGATGCTGTTTTCATCTCGGCACAATTTCCATGGCGCCGAATGGCATTCTATTCTCCGCATTGGTCACCAAGGTCCGGCAATTGCCTTGATTCTGTCTACAGACGCCGCCGCTGCCGTGAATAGACGCGGCCGGTTTGCGCTCTCCCCTTTGATCGCAGGCGGCTGACAAGGCTCGCTAGCTCGGCGCAGTTTCGCCGCCGCGGATAAGGCGAGGAGCCCCCAGGGCTGATCAAACGCGAGCGACTGTCGTCCGTGACTGCCCGGTCGGGGGCGTCGATAGTCCCGCCGCCGCCACCGGTCCCTTGATATAAGTGGAATGTGTTCAAAGCCCGCAAGCTCTCGCCAGCGGGCTCTTTTACTGCACCAGTGACATTGCACTTAGGTGGGCGTGCCTGGGTCGCGCGGCATCTGCTGGTTAAGGAGTGTGGCTAGTGCCGTTACAATCTGCACGACGGCAAATGGCTTTGAAATCATGACGCTGTTTGGGACGCCCTGTTCAGCCCAATGGGGGGCACTGTCACCGCTGACGTAGACAACTGGCATTGCTGGTGAGGCGTGGCGGAAATATCTGGCGAGTTCCCATCCAGATTTTCCGTTCCCGAGACGAACGTCAGTGACCAGGGCGCGGATATTCGACGGGTCTGTGTCAAACACCTCGATCGCAATTTCCGCGTTTTTCGCACGAACGACCTCGAACCCAGCGTCCTCTAACCCGGATTCGATATCCATTAGGATCAGCGGCTCATCCTCTACGACCAAAATCACAACGCCAACTCACCGGTTCCCCTCAATGGAGGGCATCTTGCGACCTATCAGAAGATTAGTCCATGCTAATAGCCTCCGCTATTGACGTTAAAGGCGTGGGTGTCCGTCGCCGGCGAGAATTACCGGTAGCGGACGTATGGAAGTGAACATCATGCTTTCGCCGCTAACAGGCAGCCGAAGCATGGATTCCATCAAGGACCACCTTCGCAACATCGTTCGCCGTGATAGCGGCGGCTCGAAAGTTACTGGAGCCGAAATTCCGCAAAGGCCGCTCTTTGGCGGCTGCATCAATGAGCGGAACGTAACATCTCTCGGCGGCTTATGCCCCGATGAGCACTCGCGGCGTCAACTTCCTCGACAGGTGGCTAAGCAGCAATCTGTCAGGCGTCGCCAGTTCAGACGTGATTACGGTTGCGGAGGCGATTGAAAAGCCTTTCGCCGACGCGAAGGCGATCGGGATCAGTAGCACCGAAATTGAGGAGGAGACCGGCAGCGTTTACGAAACAGTGCTCGACGCCACCGTTCATCATGGAGCGGGCGGGCTGTAGCCGCGAACGAAGATGCGCAAAAGAGGGGCAGACGACCGGGCAAGCGGGCGGCGGCGTAAAGCCCCGGTCGTCTATAGGCAACGTCAGCTGAGCTTGGAGGCACGCCGGCGCGGAGGGATGCGCTTGGAACGGCGCTTCTCCACGCTATGCCCATCAGCGGCGCCTACAATGGGGTTGCCGGCATATGGTGAATGAGCCGCTGCCATCCACAGGCACGCATTCCACCATTCTTAATAGCACGGTCGGGGGCCTGCACTGGCCAATGTCGGGGTTTGCCTCACGTCTCCATCAAACAGTGCGACAAGCCTTCGTCGCCTGGCCACCCGCTGGTGGGGCTTTGTTATTTCCGCTTTGGAAATGCGATCACCTTCGCCTCCAGGCTCCGGCTCCAGCGGCTCATGAACGGGCCGCTCATGCCAGAAGACTTGGCGCAGATCGCGCTGATCAACCCTTTGGCCACAGGGACGTGCAGTTGTAGAAGTGCAGATGCTCTTCAATATTGCTGGGCGCTGTGCAACTTGTCGGGAATAGGCGGACCAAGCTCGGACAGCTTTGTCATGCGGGCTGCAACGCCCTGGTAAAGGTTCCGAAACCATTTTAGCCAAAACTGATTGAACTGCGGTTCGTGAGTGCTGTGTATGGGTTTGAAGGTTCAGTAAGCGGCTGATGCCGATCCTGGTTGAGAAGCCTCCCGAGGGCGAAGAATGGATTCGCGAAGTCAAGTGTGACGGCTATCGATCTCAGTTCACCAAGGATGAGGGCGGCGTGCGGATTTTCACGCGGCGCGGACTCGACTGCACGGCCAGATACCGAGACCTCGCCAAGGCAGCCGGCGACCTCAATGTCGAAAACGCCACCTTAAACGGCGAGATCATCGTGCTGAACGAGGCTCGGATCTCGGACTTCGGCCCGCTGCGCAATGCCATCACCAGCCGGCAGCATGACCTCTATTTCGTAGCCTTTGATCTGCTGCACCTCAACGGCCATGACCTTTGGGATGTGGCGCTGGAAGACTGTCGCGACATCCTGGCCGACTTGATCCCGCCGCACACCAGGATCCACTTCTATCAGCCTTTGCCCGGCGATGCTGCATTTTCCACCTTGTCGAGCAGCCCGGGCTGGAGGGCATGGTGTCGAAGCGCAATGACCGTATATACCGGAGCGGCCCATCGATGAACTGGGTGAAAGCAAAATGCCATACGGTGGCTGAATACGAGTTACTTGGCGTCGAACGTGAGCCGGGCAAGCCAGCCTTCGCTTTGATGGCCGATCGGAAGACCGGCCAGTGTGTCGGTTCTACCTTCACCAATTCCAGCCGAGCAATCCGAGAACGGCTGTGGAAACGCGTCCAGGAGCATGTCCGACCGGCGCCCAAGGGCATGAAGCGGCCGGCAACGCAATGGGTCAAGCCCGGCATCATCGGCCGTGTGAAGCATTTGCGAGGCGAGGAGGATTTGCGGCACGCTACATTGCAGAACTTTCGCGAGGAATGAGTAAGATGGTCGTCGCAAAGAATGATCAGGAGCGCATCACCTGTGCCTACGCCTGGATGTATGGCCAGCAGGCGCGCAAGGATGGCAAGGAACGCGCCGTGCCTGAGTATTGGCACGAGCATGCCGAGGCCTGGCTACAGGGCTTTGACGGACAGCCTTTAGAAGGGCCGGGTGCAGCGCCCCTTAGCAGAGGCGGAGCTTGACGAGGCCGCCAATCGGCAAGCCGGGAAAGCAAAGCGCCGATCGACCTTATCGCCGAATGAGCACGCGCGGTGCGCCGTGCCATGGCCGCCCCGATCAATGATGCGGATTCAAGTTCGCTCATCCGCCGAGGTCGAACAGATGGGCAAACAGCTTCTCACTTTAAAACGGCGCGCCAAGCCTGGACTTATCCGATCATCATCCGCGAGGAGCTCTCGGCCAACATGGCGGGGTTTCCTAGGACTCGTGCCTGGTTGGGGATGGTGGCGGCCGCCCACTACCGGTCATCTCCCGCGGCGAGACCGGCGCCAGTAATGGAGGCCATTTAGGAAAAGTACGCCGACAGCACCACGGGCGAGTTGGTGCGATCCTTCGCTTGTCGGCCGAGGCCGACGGATCTCCGTGATGTTTGAACAACCGTCCTTTGACGCCCTCTCATCCGGACCGATGGTATTCCATTGGGCTAACCCACTCCCCTTTCTGAGCCGCACCGCGCTAGCACCCGAATCAGGTCAAATGTGGCGGAAATACAACTGCACGCGCCGGGAAGCTCTGCTACCAACGGACAGGTTATGGGGGCCACTATGAAAAAGCTGCTTCTTGGTCTGTCGCTGTCTCTGCTGGCGTCCTCGGCGTTTGCTGCCGACGCCATCGTCGGAGAAGCCGCGCCCGTTTTTATTTGGACAGGCGGGTATGTCGGCGTCCAAGCAGGATATGCTTGGAGTGATGGCAATATACACCAAAATAATGGACCGGGGTTTATTGAGCCAGACCCTGACGGGTTCCTTGGGGGTGTCTTCGCTGGTTATAACTATCAGATGTCAAGCGACGTCGTGATTGGTGCGGAACTGGACTTCGTGTCCGCCAATGTCGATGGCAGCGGCCAAATATTTGCCGCTCCTGGTCTGCCATTTCCGGGCGGCGTCGGGACTGAGGAGCTCAACTGGAGTGGAGCGGCAAGACTTCGCCTGGGATATGCCGCCGATCGCTTTCTTCCCTACATCGCGGGTGGCGTTGCATTTGGAGACATCGGCATCAGCAGTAACACCGGCGTAAGTTCTTTCGGAGATACATTCACGGGATGGACGATAGGCGCGGGCTTGGATTATGCCATGACGGCCAATCTGCTGCTGCGCGCCGAGTATCGCTATACTGACTTCGGCAAGGAAGCATTGCCGGCGGGGGTTGTTGATCTGACTACCAGCGAGGTTCGCTTAGGCTTCGCCTACAAGTTCTAGTCCCCTGAGCCCAATAGAGCCTGTCGCTTACCACGATAGCCTTTTGCGCAAGGATTAGCCGCTGACTGGCTGTTGTGAGCTTCGGCGATTTAGAGCTCGCATAGCTTTCCGCCCATCTTCGAGATTTACCTTCATAGGCAAAGGTAAAGTTGACAGTCACGTATCGGCCTTCGCGTTAGGTTCGTTCGCCCAGCCTTCAGGCAATCGGTCAAAGACACCAACCCTACTTAAAGCTCAGTGGGGGAATCACGCCGAGCTGTTTTTGGGAAGATATGTGCAACGACCAAGCGCACGAGGGACCTAGGCGCAACGCAAGTCCCCAAAAAAGCCTTCACTGGGTATTTGGCCCGTTCGGGGGAAGGGTACTCCGGGGCAGGCAAGGCGCGCTGGTTTAGGGCGGCGCCTCCTTCGATGTCGTCGTCGCAAGTAGAGCGATCCTGGCAATAGCGAGGACGCGCCGTCGCGGTCGCTTTTTTGGGAGGCGCACGACTGCCTCTGCATTCTGCATCCTGGGGCGCGTCTGCCTCTTTACCACTCGCAGGCTCGTTCGGGTAGGGCAGGATCGGAAACCTGCCGGTCTAGGCAATGCCAGGATGATTTGGCGGCGGCTGGTTGCTCGTTCAATAGCAACCGATTGAACCCCGGGAGCTAATGCGACCGCGACGCTTTGCGTTTAGTTGAATAATGTCGGCCCTGTTGACCGGGCAGAACACCAGGCGACCTCGTTAAGTGACGTCCGAGATGGTCTACCGATGAGCGGCTTTACGACAACTCGCAGCGCCCGTCGGGCGCAGGATTGCCTCATAGGAACCTTTAAGAAAACCGGCCGTTGTTGGCGGTCCACCAGACCACAAAGGGGGCCACTTGGACCAGGATGATGCGGCACCGACACCGACTGGCGTACCAGGATTGGACTATGTCCTGCGCGGGGGATATGCCAGATACAGATCGCATCTAATCGAAGGACGTCCAGGCTCAGGCAAGACGACGCTCGGCCTGCAGTTCTTGATCGAAGGCGTCGCGGCAGGCGAAACCTGCCTCTACATCACCCTTTCTGAGAGCAAACGTGAGTTGCTTGCGGTCGCAACTCGTCACGGCTGGACCCTCGACGGCATCGTAATCCTTGAACTTGTGCCTCCGGAATTGAGCCTCGATCCATCACAGTTGCAGACGCTGGTGCACTCTTCCGACCTGGAACTCGGCGAAACCGTTCGATCCGCGCTGGCGGAGATAGAAACGCTGGAGCCTGATAGAGTTGTTTTCGACTCTCTTTCGGAGATTCGCCTTCTTTCGCAAGGTTCTTTGCGGTACAGGCGGCAGGTTCTGGCCTTGAAAAGCTTTTTCTTGCTCAACGACGCGACGGTCCTGCTTCTAGATGATCTCACCGCTGAGCATGACGACTTCAATCTACATTCCATTAGCCACGGCGTGATCCGCATGGAGCAGCTATCGCCAATCTATGGCAGTGAGCGCCGCCGTCTGCGGGTCATCAAGATGCGCGGTGTCGAGATCCGAGGTGGGTTCCATGATTTTGTCATCCGCCCCGGCGGAGTGATTGTGTTTCCGCGGCTTGTCGCGGCCGAACACGAAGAAGGATTGCACGGTCCCCCAGCCCTCAGCGACAGTTCTGTGGACGCACTCATGGGAGGCGGGCTCGCTAGGGGTACCAGCACCCTGTTGATTGGCCCCTCTGGTGTTGGGAAATCCACTATCGCCTCATCCTATGGCCATGCTGCGTTGTTGCGGGGTGAGCGCGTGCTGGTGCTCCTATTCGACGAAACCAAACGGATCTTTCTGACGCGTGCTGCCGGTGTTGGATTGGATCTGCAGAAGTTTGTTGACCAAGGGGCGCTTCTCCTCGAACAGATTGATCCAGCCGATTTGTCGCCGGGCGAACTATCAACCCTGATTCAAAAGGCCGTCGAATTGTCCGACGTGCGCATTGTTGTCATCGATAGCCTCACCGGATACTTAAACGCCCTAGCGGAACAACAGTATCTTGTCCTGCAAATGCATGAAATTTTGACTTACCTCAATCACAAAGGCGTTGTGACCATTCTGCTGCTTGCCAATCACGGGCTCATTGGCAACATGTCCGTCCCGATTGACATCACTTACCTCTGCGATGCGGTTATGCTGCTTAGGTTCTTTGAGAGCGGCGGTCGGCTCCGACGCGCGATCTCTGTTGTCAAGAAACGGGTCGGGCCGCATGAGGACACCATCCGGGAATTCAGGATCGGTAGCCAAGGTCTTGCTGTGGGAGAGCCACTGGCAGAGTTCCGGGGAATTTTGACGGGCGTGCCACTTTTCGAGGGAAAATCCTCGGAACTTCTGGAAGACAAGGACCGGGCATGAATGCCCGTGAGGGAGACGTGCTAATCCTTGCTCCGCTCGGGCGAGATGCCAAGCTAGCGGCCTCCATTCTCGCCGAAAGCGGGATCTCTACACAGATCTGCAAAACCCTTGATGAGGTGGTGGCAGCACTCGAGACTGCCAGATGTCTCGTCGTCACCGAGGAAGCTTTGCTTCACGCTGATCGTACTGCGTTGGCAGCCTGGCTCGACATGCAGCCGGCTTGGTCGGACTATCCGATCGTATTGCTGGTGATGCGGGAGACGGAGTTCGACAAGCGGCTAAATTTTCTCGACCGGCATTTGATCGTCCTTGAACGGCCGTTCCTGGCCTCGAGCTTGGTCAACTCGGTCCGCTCGGCACTGCGTGCCCGCAGCCGCCAATTAGAAGTCAAGTCGTACATCGAACAGAAGCAAGAAGTGGCTGATCGCCAGAAATTGTTGATCCGGGAACTCCATCATAGGGTAAAGAACACTCTTGCCAACGTTCGCGCCATGATGAGCGCCACAGCGCGAACGAGCGGGCGGGTGGAAGACTTTGTCCGCGACTTTTCGGCACGAATTGTCTCCCTCGCGGACACACATTCCATTCTGACTGACGACTACTGGCAGACCGCGTCTTTGCGCCAGCTTCTTGAGGGAGAACTTCGCCATTACGACACGAGCGGCTCTTCACGGGTCGTGCTTGAGGGGCCCGATGTAGCGCTGGTCGCCGACATTGCCATTCCTGTAGGCATGGCATTTCACGAGCTCGCCTCCAATTCCTCCAAGTACGGAGCTTTGTCCCGGCCGAACGGGCGGGTTGAGGTAAGTTGGTCGATCGAACGGGCCAGCGATCACCGGGTCGTTGCGTTGCATTGGCGAGAAAGGGATGGACCTACAGTGCAAGAACCAAAGCGAAAGGGCTTTGGCACGGTACTGCTGGAAAAAGTTGTCGCTGTGCAGTGCCAGGCGAAGATCAATTTAGTCTACGACCCCGATGGGTTGCAGTTCGACATGGAGCTTCCGGTGCGAGATACCCGGCTCGTTCCCGCCTACGGATAGGAACGACACGAATGCCTAAATCCTCTCGTCAGGCTCGAGATAGCGATCGAGCTCGGACAACCGATGCGTAGGTCTCGCCAGCTTCGCTCTCGCCAACTCCGTAAAGATCGCGCTGGCGGGCAATCGGCGATGCAGCTTTTCGAGGGCGGGCTGTACCGCGGCAATGATACTGCCGGTTTGGCTCGAATCCGCCGGCAGCGATAAGAGAACCTGGCAGGAGGATGTCACCTATTCGAACGAGACCTTGTCGATCCATAGGCTTGGGCGCTTGGCGGCATGCTGGATCTGCACTGTCGCCGTGCCCATGCCCATTTCGACACTCGCTGCCTCGATGAGAGCGCTGCCGTCGGCTGAGACGCGGAGGCGCATTGTCGTGGGAAAGCGGAGACGGGACAGTAGGCAGTCGCCACGCCGATCAGCCATTGGCCGTCGCACTGAGACCGAGGCTCTCGTGCCTGAACCATCCCCGTCGGCGGCAACCTCGCATTCGAGCGCGAGCAGCGCCTGCTCGTCTTCATCGAGACGCGACGGCCGACTGTTCTCAGGCATGCCCTTATTGGTCGCCTGGTCGATCAGGTACTAGGGTCTAGGCCTAGTTCATCAGGATCGAGCGCTTCGCCTCCAGCGCCAGCGTCAGATCGCGGACCAGGTCCATAGGCGATGTCCAGCCATCCGAACCGGAGGATCGTCGGGAGTGGCCGCACTGTCGAGGGCGCGCCCGCACCACTCCTGAAGGACGGCAAGTCCGAGCCGATCAAGCACAGCATCCGAGAAAGCTCGCGTCGAACTCCCGGCCTGTGCAGGCATCTCATCGAGCTGCAGGCAACGGCCTTTGCCGACCAGCCCGATCGGGGAGACGCAGGTCAGCCCCTGCTGCTCGGCGTAGCGGATGGCCGATTCCAACGTCGGAAAGCCAAGCTCGACCTGGGCCAGCGTGTCATCGCCGCTCGTCTAGCCCACCAGGGCTCGGCGAACGGCGCAGTGCTTCGCTCGAAACGAGGCGCCAGCCCCCCAAGCGTGCCTTGCCGGACGTGGTCAATGCGCGCGACCGCATCGTCCGGGAAGAGCGAGCGCTTCATCGAAAGGCTTGTGCAGGTTGTCGTTCGACGGCCACCCCTGTGGGTTATAACCTGGTTCGGTCTGTCGACCTGTCTGGTGTTCATCCCTGCCTGCCTGAAGGACGCTGCCGGCGGCGGCCAGCTGCCCGCCGCCGGCGCCTGCCACGGGTTAGCTCTTGATGGCGATGCGCTTGACCTGCGACTGCGCTCTCTCGCTCTTGGGCAAGGTCACGGTCAGCACACCATTGCTGAAGCGCGCGTCGACCTTGTCGTCCTTGACCTCGTAGCCGAGTGGGATGCGCCGCTCGAAGTGGCCATAGAAACGCTCGGAGAACTGCCGGTCCTTGTCCTCCGTCTCGGAGTGTTTTTCGCCCTTCAAGGTCAGCACTCCGTCGTCGAGCAGGACTTCGATGTCCTTCTCTTCGAGGCCAGGTATCTCGGCTGTCACCTTGATCTCCTTCTCACTGTCGGAAATCTCGACGCTCGGCCAACCGCCGCTGAAGGCGGAAGGAGTGTTGAAAGAGGGAAGGTTCGAGCCGAAGCCGCGAAAGACGTCGTCGAACAGCCGGTTCACCTCGCGATGCAGCGACAGGAACGGGTCGCGCTCGCTATCGCGGAACACAGTTGGAGCCTGGTTGCCGTTGCCTCGGTTCCAGGGGATCAGATCACGGACATTCATTGTTCTTCTCCTTCTGTTTGTTCGTTTGTTTTCCCGGCCGGCGCCGGGGAGTGCCCAACGCCGTGCCCAATGTGCGCTTTGGGGGCGGCTTTAGGCGGCCTGCTTCTCGGTCTCGATCTGCTTCGTCTCGACCTTGGGCAGCGCCTCGCCGGCCGCAATCTTGATCTTGCGGGGCTTCATTTCCTCGGGAATCTCGCGCTTGAGATCGATCGACAGAAGGCCATTGACTAGGCTTGCGCCTATGACCTTCACATGGTCGGCCAACTCGAAGCGGCGCTGGAAAGAACGCTCGGCCATACCGCGATGCAGATAATGGCCGGTGTCCTCACCAGCCTTTTGACCCGACACCATGAGCATGTTCTGCTCCTGGGTGATGGTCAGATCGTCCTGCGAGAAACCGGCCACCGCCATGGTGATGCGGTAGTCGTCCTCGCCAGTCTTGGCGGTGTCATAGGGAGGCCAGTTGTCGATAGTTTCGACGCGGCTCGCAGCCTCCAGCGCGTTCAGCATTCGGTCGAAGCCGATGCTCGACCGGAACAGGGGAGAAAAGTCGAGAGTGGTTCTCATAGCCACATCCTCCTTTGAGCAATATGGATACAAGGTCTTCGGCCGCCGGATGCTCTCCGGCCGGCATACCGGCCCCGATGGCGCCGGCGGTCATGATTTAGTTCACTGGATTGGCTGTTCAAGAGGCCGGCGTCTTACTACGAGGCCTTTAACCTGAACCCGACTGCGTGATGATGCGGACCCTGCCCCTAGCGACTCCTGCGCGACCGGCACGCCGGCCGAGGTGATGCGGGCGACGACGAGATTCTATGAGGTGCTTTTCGAAGCGGCTGACAAGCGAGTCGCGCTGCGTCTGATGCGCACGCCCTCGGTCCAAGGCACCTCCCTGCGTCGCGAAGGGTCGGTTCCAGTCGAATACCACAACCCGCTCGCCTGAACGCGCGGATGGAAAAAGGGGCAGGTGATCGGATGGAGATCGGTTCGATGGTGCTTGTGGGCTGTCTTCTCGATTGCGCTCACCGCATGCGCAGGGCAGCTCCAAGCGCCCTAAATCCAAGCTCAGCGCCGCGGATGCAACGGTTCTCCACCTGACGAACGTCAAGATCAACGATCGGCTCAGGCATAGCAAGTTTGCGGAAAGCTCCGAAAATCGTGCAACTGCTCGGAGGGCGATTGGCTTCAGGCCAGACGCTTATGGATACAATGTGGGCCTCGGCGACGGACTAGGGATAGCGGTTGCCGGGGCGTTCGGAGCCGTCGGCAGGGTCGCGGCGACAACAATCACCAGACGCTTCACGATTGGCAATTCTACCCAATCCAAATTCAAGGCAGCTACACATAAATTTGAAATCGACACGCCCCTTCGTATCAAGCCGACATTGAATGCATCGCGGATCGGCTTTAGAAAGAGGTACTTACAATCTTAGCTATTGGGAGGTAGCTATGATCGAAAGCCGTACAGACATCGCGCGGGCGATGATCGACGCCACCTTGACCTCGCGCCACCGCTCAATAAATGACATCGCGTCAATTCGTCGTGATCTGGACCAGTCCAGGCGGGCAGTTGCTGCATCACGCGCCCTTCTTAAGCGGTTGCGCCAGCGCAATATAGACGAGGCGAACAGAAACGTTGAGCAACACCCGGTGTCCGCGTTCGATGCCGACATTCTCCGCAACGTCTTTCAGAATTTGGTTTTGGAAGCGAAGGCACCGGAGTGTCAATGGCGCGACCTCGCCCAGACCCTTGTTTACGAGTTTACCGGCTGTAAGCGGCTTCAATCCGGCTTGATAGACTGGATCGTCAGAAGATGATCGCTGGGGCCTTGAACCTCCAGAAAGTACTCGGGATGTCTTTTTTATTGAAATACCGATTGCGGCGGACTTATTTGAAATCGACGTTGCCCGTCGCTTTCCAGGGAGGCTGTGGTGGATAGCGTGGTCGTGATGCTGAACGGCAAGGTTCTGCCTTGCATTGAAGTGTTCGAGGGCGGCGGAGAATGGTTCGTACGCGTGCTTGAGAAGGACCGGCAACTCACCCGCTCATTTAGACTGGAATCATTGGCGCTGTCCTATGCGCAAAGCCAGCGGCTACGCTTGGGGCTGGATGAGGGTCCTGCCTCCAGGCCAGCCGTAGGGCGTAACAAAAACCCCCGGCGCTGGGTGAGTGCACCGGGGGCTTTAGGCATGTACAATAAACCAAGCATGGCCACTTATGAGTCTGAGCGAATATCGTAAATGAATGGTGAAGGTCGGCACGTCGTAATGCTCGGCGTGACCGGGCTGCCGACATTGCAGCAGCGCGTCCGCGACCGTTACTGGCCCGGACGCGGCCGGCTTATGCGGGGCCTCGCAATTTCTCGACCCGGATCGAATGCACCCACGGCCAATGTGGACAGGGTTTCGACCAGCGACTGAAGATGGAACGGCGGCGACGCTAGGCTCCGTTTCTCGCAAGCGCATTGTGCAGACGCGCGCGGCGACCACGAGCGGGAGGAATGCACCACCTGGAACTGGTGCAGAATGACAACAGAGAACAACTCGTCCACTCTTCGGCCCGCTCCCTGACGGTGACGGGCTTTTCAGGCGGCGCTGACCATCACGGCATAGCCTGATGCCCTTAAGATCAGCGAAACAGGTATCCAGTTTAAGATCTCGGGCAGGCCAGCCATTGGTCAGCTGGCAAAACGGCAAAACCACACTTGGATTGTGAAGAGTTTCCCGGTGTTGACGATCGAGAACAACTGCCAACACCGTCCTTAAGGAACACTTAGGCCTGGAACGGAATTGTCGCCAGGCCGACAATGAGCGCCCCTTGTCTTTCGCCATAAATCGACGTGCCGGAACAATGGCGAATAGTCCGCCCAGCCTCGCGGGATTCTATTAAAAAGTGAAACTCAGCCCGTGGCCTCATGGGGCGGGCCTGCCTCTTTTTATGGAGCGCCTAGAGTCCGAATGACGGAGTCCAAGGGCTGGTCTCGTAGCCAAGGCGCGGCTTCAGACTGCTGGAATCGGCCTGAGGTGAAATGGCCGTACCGGTCGCCGTACAGTCCAATTTCGCTGCAACTGCAGCCTTGATCGAAAGGCCAGCACATGTGTTGGCAACGACTTTTGGCTTTCTTTCGTGCGCCATGGCGGCGCTCGATGCGGCGAGCAGAATTGCCGCGCAAACGATAGCGATTTTCATCGGAGACCCTTTTTAAGCGAAAGCTAATAATAGGTTAACGCTACGTAAGATCACCGTCAATAGTGCGCACCGGCAACAGGAACGCGTCCAGCTCCAGTCGCAAAGGCGCTGCGTTCCCACACGTGGGTCGGGACCTCAAAGCCGTCGCTGATGCAGCATTGCTCTGAACGTCTGATACGCGTTGTGAAGTTGTGAAGTGCTCGTGCCGAGATATAGCGCGCGTGCCGGGTCAGAGATCGTCTGAAGCACTTCGCGAATGCCGGCGTCTTCGATCTCGGAGAGGTCCAGCGCGATGGTCGCGCCGGGGGACGGGTCAAATGACGGAGGCGTGAAGTTGTAGGTGAAGGTTCGGGTCATAGCGCCAGCGCCCGCTTGAGATCGTCGTGTTCGAAGGCGCTGGCCATCCGTGTAATTTCTGCAGAGCGGGCGCCCGCCGCCTTGGCGGTTTCACGCCACGTCGCGGTCACGGTCGCGACCTCTTTGATGATTGCGCGGGCCTGCTGCAGTGTGAGGCCGAAGAACTCCGAAGCCGCCTCAAGCAGGTCGAGCGAGCAGGTGCCCTCGTCCAGGTCGATGTTCGTCGTCAGCACACGCGCCTTGAGATCGGTGGGCACAGGATTGAGGTCGTAGGCGGGAGAGAGAGACCATCCCGCCTTGCCGAGCCAAAGGAAGCCATGGTTGCGCAGGTGGTCGTCGACATTGGAAATCAGCACGTTGAAGACGACCCGCCGATAGAGGACATGAGCGTCGGTCTTCCCCTGCGCGCCATGTTGCGTAAGAGCGTCAACGATCTCCGGGTAGCTGCCGCGCTCACCGTCCTTGGCGCCCATCATGGCCATCGCTGACAGGAAAGGAATGCGGATCGAGTCGGAACGATCGAAGCGTCGGGACAGCATCACCGCCTTGCCGGCAACCTCGATTAGCTCATGGTGCGGCGTGGTAATGCCGGACTGCTCGGCCAGCCGCAGCGCGATCTCCTCCCATGTCTCCATGCTATAGTCGTCTGTCTCCTTCGGAAATTTGGCGATGGAGAGGTGTCCGTGCTGGTCGATGACCGATGCTTTCGGCCTGGCGCCGCCGAGGGAAGAGCCGGGGGCGAAGATGAGTTGAAGGTCCTCGTCCGTCTCCTCGTACCGGAGGATCCGTTCGGTGATCTGCAGCAGCCGCCCGAGTTCGATCAGGGCGGGGACGCCGGCGCGGATAGGCGCCTGGAACGCCTCTTCGCCTGCCCAGCGGAATCTGAGGGCACCCAGGCGGGTCTCGTCGGCGACGCCCAGCAGGTAATCGCTTTCCGCAAGGGTGCGAACGGCGCGACCTTCGCGTTCTGCAAGACGGCGCTCGGCGCGCTGCATAAGACGGCGCCCCCATGTGTCGGGCGCTGAGTCTCCTATGGAGCCGAAAGTCACCAGTCCGGCAGGAGGGGCGAAGGCACCGCGGGTCAGGGCAAGGGCGGGCTCAAGCGAGAACCGGTCTGGATTGGCGAGCCACGCGCCGTCGTATTCAAAAAGGATAGTCTCCGTGCCTCGAACGCGATTACTCCTCGCCAGGCCGATAGGGCGCGTGCGTCCGTCCAGGGCGATATGTACCTCGAAGTCAGCCATCGCGAGATGATCCGACTGTTCGCTTGAGATGGACGTGCTTGGGCAGTTCCGCGCTGGCCAGCGCTTGTCCAACCGGGTCGTTGCCTATGTCGGCTATCTGGCCAAGACCGTCGAGCAGGCCGAGCGCCTGAAGGACACCTGCATAAATGCCGATGCTGACATTGGTGTCCCCAGCCTCGACCTTTTGCAGGGTCGAGCGGGACGTGAAGGCGCGCTCTGCGACGACAGCCATTGGCAGCCGCCGACGCCGACGGGCATCGTGGATGTCTGCACCAAGCTTGCGCAGGACGCGCCGCACAGCGGCGGGAGGGTTATGTGGTGTAGGCATTTTGAAACCTTCACACTACAGAGTAGCGAGATATGTAGCATGAAGCTTACAATTCTCCTAGCCCTCGCGCGATAGCCATCCCATTGAGGGAGGGGGGTGGCGAACCAAGCACGTGACGCTATAATTCCGAGAGGCTGAATCGTGGCCGGCGTTGTCTAGCGTAGAGACGGCGGTGCGGCCGAAGTGACTTTCGGGGTGTTGTCGCCGCCGTGCCTGCCGATAGATGGTGGAACCACAATTTTCGCGATCTGGCAGAAAAAGCCAATGGTTCGGAGGCCGGTACTTTTGACGGCCTATGTAACAGTAGTATGCGGAAATCGAGAAAATATTTTAGTCAATACATCCATTTGCTTAACGTTACGACTGATAATCGAGTGAGCATGGTAGTCCTTTCGCGCGGCCAAGCGCGGATACAGCCTTGCCTGATTGGGACCAGATCGCGGCGGGGATCTGGCCCAGACCGACGACGTTGGGGAGGCCCGGTCCGGACACAGCCGCGTATCACGATCGGCGGATCGTGCTAGGGCGGAACGATTGGGGGGCTGGCTTGATCCCTCAGTATCCGTCAAATCCCTGATCCAGCCGCTTCAGGCGGGGACGCTGGGCGCGGACCAAGTGGGCGCACGAACCCTGTCGGCGGCGGTGAGGGCGCACCGATTCTCTTCATCTCCGCCCAGGTGACAGGTGAGCGGCGCCTGGTCGCTCACGACCTCCGCGGCCGCCGCTGACGCTTCGGCGGTGGTCGAGCATCTCGACTTGAGGAATGAGCCCCGTCGAATCCCTTCATCAAGGCCTAAGCAACGCACCCAGCCTTGCAAAGATGCCGCCATTCATAGCGGCGCGAACACGAAGTGCTACCCATCCGGCCTTCATCGTTGCGCCGACATGACAATGGCAAACAATGTCGTGCAATTGCCAGTTGGACAGTTCGAAAAACTTCCGGGCCGCACCATAAGTATCGTCCTCCAGGCCCTGCGCCCTCAGAATTGGGTCTTCGAACGCAACGCTGATCGGCGACGAAAGGCAACGCGCTTCGTTGCGGTCATGGGGGCTCATATATTCCGTGCCCGGGAGCGCTCCAAGGCATCGATCTGGTTGGTGTTCAAGGAGGTTTGCCCAGCGCTCAAGGCGTTGCCTACGAGTCATTGCTGGATATTCCGCGTTCACCTCCGCGATAACGTTCAGTTGTTCAAGTGTCTGGTGTTTCATAGCAAGCTGCTCCCATTGGGCCAGGTTTTCCTTGCTTTCCAAGATCGCGACAGCCCCGGTCGCCATCGCCAAGGCGTGAACCTTGCTTTCTCGGCAAAGTTCCATGGCGTCGAAAATTTGGGTGCCGCTGGCGGAGCCTCGCCGTCAACCCGGAAGTTGCCATCACCAGGCTCTCGAGCCGCAGGCTCAGAAGGCGCGAGCCACCAGGCTGGGAAAATCTGCCCTGGGCCTGCCGAACCCATTGGGAGACGCAAAATATCTGAGGGACCGCGGGCGCGCGGAGCGAATCCGATTGGCGGGACAAAAATATACCGAAGGCAAACGGAGCAGTCGCGCTCGCCCAACAAGGTGGACTCTCGATTTCGGCCGACACACGGTTCTATGGTTGGCCATCAACCGCGCGGCCTCATTACTTCGGGTTCCGTTCGGCCGCCCGGCCGTTGAGGCACGGAAGAAGCGCTCTAGCCTGTTGGGCTTTCAAGCGCATATCCACCCAGTCTGACGGTGCGAATGACGTCGTGGTGAGGAGACTGCTTGATCGATCTTCTTAGCCGACTGATGTGAACGTCGACCGTGCGCGGGCCGACATAGACATTGCTGGGCCAAGCAGCCCCGATCAGTTCTTCACGGCTGAGCACCTTCCCCGGGTGCTCAAGCATATGCCGCAGCAGCTTGAACTCGATCGGCCCCAGCTCGATTTCCCGACCGCTGCAGCGTACATGATGCGTGTCGATCTGCATTTCTATGTCGCCATGGCTCAGCGATAGCGCGCTCTGCAGTTGCAATCGCGAGCGCCGGTCGGCTCCGAGCCTGGATCGCAGGTAGTCCAGCAGCTTGGCTGGCGCCAGCGGTCTGATGAAACTCTCATCGATTCCCGATTTCAGCAGCACAATGTGTTGGGGTTCCGCACCGGGCGCAATCAAGGCGATGACTGGAAGGGTACTGGTCCTGTCATCCTGTCTAAGCCGGGCGCAGCTATCCGCCATCTGATTGTCCGGCCGGCAGTCCAACAGCAAGGCCTGAACGGACAGTTCGGCGGCCAAGTCGAGCATCTCGTCGACATTGGTTGCTAACGCGCTTTCAAAGCCGTCCACCGCAAGAATGTGGCTCAGGATCAGATAGAACTCCGCGTGATCCGAGCATATGATGATCAGTGGCTTCATGGCGTCGCTCGCGTTTCGGCGGGTCGCTCGGTAGGTTGCTGGTCCCTCGTGCGCACCCGTTTACCCAACCATCTACCGGGATTGCAAACATCCGGCTTCGACCTTTTTCCTGTCGCTGGCCTGACGACAGTCAGTTCCTCAGCACGCGGGTGCTTTGCTGGTCCCGCACATCTGTGGGCCAGCCAGCTCAGTTCAGTTGATGATTGGCAACTGCTCTGGAGAGAGCTCACTCAAAAACTGGACCCCGGCCTCGCGGATATAGATGACCTCTTCGAACTGGAAGACAGCGCCATTGATCTCCAGCTTGGGCTCCAGGTGCAAGATCATGCCAGGTCTTATCGTTTCTGGATTGGCCTTGGAGATGGACGGAGGTTCTGTGACATCGAGACCTCCACCGTGCCCGATACGTGAAACAAGCCCATAGGCGGGCGGAAGGCCGGCGTCAGACCAAAGCTGCTCGAAGGCGCCGAAAACATCCCCGCACGTCATCCCGGCCCTGACGCTTGTTGCAAGGGCCACGGTCAGCGCACGCGTTCGTTCGTAGGCCTCTATCTCCCAGTTTTCCGGCGCCCCGCCGCGAGCGATGCGGTTTCTGTCGGCAGGGTAGCCCCCATAGGTCGAGCGAAAATCCGTCCACACATACTGGCCAGCCTGCAGGGGATGCAGGCCTGGCGGGCGGCCGTAATTGAACTCGCCCCTGCAGAATGTCATGGCGATCGGATCGGCACGGTCGGCGCCGTTCATGATGATGCGGGCCTGGATCTGCCGGGAAAGCTCGACCTCGGTAATGCCGAGACGCGCCTGCGAAACAGCATCGTCGAAAGCTGCATTGACGATCTCGAAGGAAACGCGCTTTAGATCCGCTTCGAACGGCGATTTGATCATGCGCGTTCGCCACAGCATATCGACCGCGCTCTCCAGCCTGTGCCCGCGCGCCCTCAAGCCGTCGACGATCTCCAGCGAACCGCGACCGGCCATGTCCTGTCCATAGTCAACCGCGACCCGTGCAGTGGCGGCCAGGTCGCCGGTTCGGACCGCTTCGACGATGGTTTGCGCGCCTTCGGCCAGATACCCCGCGTAGTACACGATCGCGAAAGGTCGGTGTCGCGCTTCGAGATTTCTGGTCTCGATCCTGTTGGCGATGACGCGGACATCCTGATGGTCTATCACCAGGAATAAGGGGCGCGAGTGATAGCCCCAGGACAAGGTCCTGTAGTCGGTGAAGTATTCGACATTCTTCTGGTCGGTGAGGACCAGCGCGTCAATATCTTCGTCTGCCATCTCGCGTCGCACCGCGGCAAGCCGCCTGGTCAGCTCGGCCACCGCAACATCGGGTGAGGGTGAAACTGGAAGCATGATTGCCTGCTCCTGATCTAAAGCTCGTCGCGTCAGCCGGACGCCGGGTCGGTTCTCGTCCGCCGCTTGGGGGTTGCGTGATCGGCGTCGATTTCGACCACGCAAGCCAGCCGGTCGAACGGAGATTCGGTTATGCCGAACACCGAAACAGACCTTTCGGTGGTGCTCAGCCTGTAGAGGCGACGAAGGGTCGGATATCCGTTCGGAAGCGCGAACGTCTGCTGTGCTTCATTCGAGGCCGGCGCGGCATCGATCAGCAGCTTGGTCTTGGTGAAGCGCGTGCCGTGCTCGCGCAGGACATCGCCGATGAATTTGTCCCTGAACTCCTCAAGCATCTGATCGCTCACCGGGTGAGGCAGGTAGGATGTGTCGTACATGATTGGTGTGTCGTCGGCTAAGATCACCTTGCGCACGCACAGCATCAATCCAGTGGGCGGTTCAAGCACGTCGAAGGCTGGGTCTTGTATTTTTTCGCGCGTCAACGAGATGAGCTGAATGGACGGCTTCAGGCCGAGCCGCAGGGCGTTGTCATAGGAGGTAAGAGAAAAATCGAGATCGCGAATGAACCGTCGCTGCTCCCGGACAAAGGTCCCCAACCCGGGTACCGACCGCAGGATTCCGGCCGACTGAAGATCCCGCAGCGCCCGCTTGATGGTGATTGCGCTGACGCCAAAGTCCTCGGCCAGCGCTGCGGCGGAAGGCAGCGGCTGACCGGCACCGTATTGCGCATCCCGCACCCGGCGCGTGATCTCCTGCCGTACGGTTTCATGAAGAGCAGTCCCGATCTGTCCGGCCATTCTCGCCCTCGCAAGGTATACTAGGAATACCTAGCGCAACGATAAGGCGATGTCCATCCCCACGCAGGCCGGAGCGCCGAACGCGGATTTAACAAAAATAAAACTTATCCTTCACCCGAGCTTGACATACCTGATATACCTGGTCTACCTGACTCAATGTAGACGTGGAGAACACCGCATGCCCAACACGGTCGGACTGCTCAGGAAAATGGCAACTGCTGCTACGGCGGCCTGCGCCATTCTCGTTGCAGGCGCGAACAGCCTCAGGGCTGAAACGACAGGTGAGCGGGTCTTGCGCGAGGGCAAGATCGTGATCGGCATTTCGAATGGCGCGCCGTGGGGATACCGCGGTGCCGACGGCGAGCCGGAAGGCTTTCACCCCGACCTGATCAAAGCTGCGTTCAAAGGCCTCGGCGTCGATCGGGTGGAAATCGTGGTCACCGAGTTCGGCGCCCTTATTCCCGGCCTGACGGCGCAGCGGTTCGATGCCATCGCGGCCGGACTCGCCATCACGCCGCAACGATGTGAGCTCGTCGCCTTCAGCGACCCCGATCTGAAGATCGCCGACGCCGCCCTGGTCGCCAAGGGCAATCCGAAGAACGTCCACAGCTATGCTCAGATCGCAGCAAATCCTCAGATAAGATTTGGGATTGGGCGAGGCAGCGTGACGGCCAAGAATGCTGCGGCCGCCGGTGTCCCCGAAAGCACGATGCTGCTGTTTCCCGACATACAGTCGAATGTCTCGGCTCTGCTCACAGGCAGGATCGACGTCGCCGCATTTTCAGCGCCGACGGTGGCTCGCATCTTGTCCGACCCAAATGTCAACGGCATCGAACGCGCATTGCCGTTCCAAGGCCTGCAGGAGAACGGCAAGGAACGCTTCGGCTATTCAGCTATTGCCTTCCGCAAGGAGGATGGCGACCTTCGTGACATGTATAATTCCCGTCTCAAACTCTTGAAGAGCGACGGAACCCTGGCCCACATCATGGCCAAGAACGGCTTCAGCCATGAGGAGGCAGCACCGGATCTGACCAGTGAGCAGGTTTGCGCGGGGCAGGGCTGACCGGACGCCCCGGGGATCGGCGGCAAGACACGTCGCGGCATCAGCGCGGACGGTCAGGCTCTCGGAGCACGGAGCGGCAGGATCAGGGATGTGCAGGCGTGACTATCGTTGAGATATTGGTCGGAATTTTCGCCGGCTTCCGGACCACGGCAACGGTAACCCTACTGGGCCTGCTGTTTGCCGTGCCCTTCGCCTTGATCTTCGGCGTGGCGCAGTATCTGACACGCGGCATCGCCCGCATCGCCGTCAGCGCCATCATCGAATTCTGGCGCAGTTCCGCAGTCATCATACTGCTGTTCGTCTTTTATTATGCGCTCCCTATCATTGGTATCCAAATGCCAGCGACTATTGTCAGCGCCATGGTGCTGGGGCTCAATGCGGGAGGATACGCCAGCCAGGCCGTCAGAGGCGGACTTCAGTCGCTAGACCGGGGGCAGATGGAAGCTGCCGCGGCCCTCGGCCTGCCGCGACGCCACATCCTTGTATTGATCGAACTCCCTCAAGCGTTGACCAGGATGGCACCGACCTTCATCAACCAGTTCATCCAGCTGGTTAAAGGAACGGCGCTCGTTTCCCTCGTTACGCTGACGGACATGACGTTTCGGGCAAAGGAGATCGCCGAGCTCCAATACAATCCCGTCGGCGTCTACACATCGCTTCTGCTCGCCTATTTCGTAGTCTGTTACCCAGTCGCGCTATTTGGCCGATGGGTCGAGCAGCGCATCGGCGTGGCAACGAGGTTATCCAGTGACCTTTGATCTCGAATTCGCCCTCTCGACCGTCCCCACCATCCTCAGCGTCATAGGAACCACGATCGGTGTGGCGCTGGCGAGTTGCGCGGGAGCGTCGGCGCTGGGCTTCTGCCTCGAGATCACCAGGCGGGCGGCGTCCATTGCCGGCTATGTGGTGCGCTTCATGATCGACTTCATCCGGTCCACGCCGGTGCTGGCATGGCTCTATTTTCTCTATTTCGTGCTGCCGCACTACGGGATCACGCTGCCGGCGCTGTTGGTCGGCACACTGGCACTGAGCGTCTATTTCAGCGGCTATCTCGCCGAGGTATTCAAGGCGGGCATCGACGCTATTCCTGCAGGCCAGGCTGAAGCCGCCAAGGCGCTGGGACTGAGCCAGACTGACATCGTGGTATTCATCCTGGCTCCCCAGATGTTGCGCAACGTCGCGGCCCCGGTCGGCAGCTACTTTGTCTCGATCCTGAAGGCTACGCCCTACCTCGCCGTCATCGCCGTACCGGAGATGCTGGGCAAGGCGTTGGATATCGCCTCGGACACCTACCGCTATGCCGAACCGCTGACTGTGGCCGGCATTGCCTTCCTTCTCCTCGCGCTCGCGGTCGCATGGCTGGTCGGCCGGATTGAACGCCAGCTGCTTGGGCCGACTAGAAGATGAATGAGCTCATGCGACAGGGCAGCTCCCAAACCACCGATATCGGGCAGGCAGCTGGCGCGCCAAAATCCGCCCAGCCGCCAGCGCTGGAGACGGTAGCGCTCAACAAATGGTTCGGCAGCTTTCACGCTCTGAAGGACGTCGATCTCGTTGCGGCGCAGGGCGCGCGGATTGTGATTTGCGGTCCCTCCGGATCGGGAAAATCGACGCTCGTCAGATGCCTGAATGGCCTGGAGACCTTTCAGCAAGGCGCGGTTCGGGTCGGTGGCGTGGATCTCAGTCGAGACCACAGGCAATTGCGGAGACTGCGGCGCGGGATTGGCATGGTGTTTCAGCAGTTCAACCTGTTTCCGCATTTAACGGTGATGGCCAATTGCACCCTTGCTCTGAAGCGCGTGCTCGGCCAATCGAAGACCGGCGCCGCAGGCATGGCGCTTCACCATCTCGAACGGGTGAGGGTTGCCGACCAGGCACACAAATATCCCAGCCAGCTGTCCGGCGGCCAGCAGCAGCGCGTCGCGATCGCTCGCGCGCTGTGCCTGAATCCCAAGATCATGCTGTTCGATGAGCCGACCTCTTCGCTTGATCCGGAGATGGTCAAGGAGGTGCTCGACGTCATGACCGACCTCGCCAGGGACGGCACCACCATGCTTTGCGTCACCCATGAAATGGGCTTTGCCCGCGAGGTCGCCGACCAGATCGTTTTCATGGACCAGGGACGCATTGTCGAGCTTGCGTCCCCGACAACCTTCTTCACCGCGCCAAGCCAGGAGCGGACGCGGCTTTTCCTGGACAAGATGCTTCGCTGAATGGAGAAGGTAGACATGGCCGCTGAGACACGGATCTGGACCCCGGTTGACTACGAGGCCGACGGCAAGCAGTCGGACTGTCTGAGGCTGCCGCATTCGACCGACCTGTCCGCTTACGGTTTCGTACCCATACCGCTGGTCTGCATTAAAAATAGCGGCGGTCCAACGGCGCTGCTCATCGCTGGCAATCATGGCGACGAGTATGAGGGCCAGATCGCCCTTTGCAAGCTCGCCCGCGAGATCCGCCGTGACCAGGTTTCGGGGCGGCTGATCATCCTTCCGGCGCTTAACTTTCCCGCCGTCGCCGCCGGCCGCCGGGTATCGCCGCTCGACCAAGGCAATCTCAATCGTACGTTTCCCGGCGATGCCGCCGGTTCGCCCACCCAGATGATCGCCCATTACGTGTGCGAGGTGTTGATCCCGATGGCCGACATCGTCGTTGATCTTCACTCTGGAGGGCGCTCACTCGATTATGTGCCGAGCGCGCTCGTGCGGCCGGGGCGGACCGCCGAGGAACATGAACAACTGCTGCGTCTATTGCGGCTGTTTGGCGCCCCCATAAGCTTTGTCAGCGATGGCACAGGGGGTGGCGGACTGACCACCCTGGCGGCGGCGGCGCAGGACAGGGGCGCGCTGGTTCTAACCACCGAGCTTGGCGGCGGTGCGACCTTGTCCAAAGAAGGTCTGGCGCTCGCCGAATCTGGATTGAAGCGCCTGCTGAAAGGCCACGGAATCTTGCGCGAGGTCGTCGTCCAACCGGCTCCGCCGACGCGGGTCATGACCGTCAAAGGCCATAGCGCCTTCGTCTACGCCCGCGAGCGCGGTATCTTCGAGCCGGCCGCCGATATCTGCGATGAGGTGGTCGGCGGCCAGCTTGCCGGCCACATTCACTTTCCCGACCTGCCGACGCGCGAACCCGAAACGCTGCTCTTCGAAAGCTCCGGACTCGTCGCGTGCCGCAGGGCGCCATCGCTTACCGAGCCCGGCGACTGCCTGTTCAAGGTGATGGCCGACCTGGAGGCCCGACCAAATCGGCTGGCACATGCTTAGCTCGGAGCCTCGGCTCAATCCGCGCGTGAGTGGGATGCGCTGTATTCGCTGCCATGCCGTGTTTGCCGTGGCGGATTACTTCGAAGGTTGCCCGGCCTGTCTTGAACAGAACATGCCGGCAAGCCTGGCGATAGAGTATGAGGAATTCCCCTGCTGCCTCGAGAGGCCTTCTGAATGGCAGGTCTACCCGTCCTGTCCGACCTTGGGTGAGGGCAACACACCTCTGGTGGGGATGGACGAGCTTGCACATGAGGTCGGCGTCCGCGCGCTCCATGTCAAGAACGAGGGCACCAATCCAACCGGGTCGCACAAAGACCGCATGAGCCGGTTTGTCGTCCAGCGCGCGTTGCAGAGCGGCGCCTCGACGGTTGCCGCCGCCTCCAGCGGCAATGCCGGCGTGTCACTTGCCGCCTACGCGGCTCAGGCGGGGCTCGACTGCGTGATCGTCACCACGCCTGAGATGAACCCGAACTGGCGGCGAGCGATCGAAATGCACGGCGCGACCTTGCTGGTCGCGCAAACACCGCAACGCCGCTGGCAGGTGCTCGCCGATCGCGTCCGCGCCGGCGACTGGTATCCGGCCACCAACTTCATTGTTCCGGCAGTAGGCAGCAATCCGTTCGGGGTGGATGGCTACAGATCGCTTGCTTTCGAGCTGTTTCTTCAGCTTGGCGCCCAGGCATGCAGCGACGTTGTCGTTCCGACATCGCGGGCGGATCTGCTTTGGGGCATCGCGCGCGGCTACCGCGATCTGCAAAGGTCCGGTCTCAGCGGCGAGCCGCCCCGCATCCATGCCGTCGAGCCCTTCGCACGCATATCAAGGGTACTTGCGGGCGCCGATTACCGCGGCCACTTCGAAGGTCATTCGGCTTTGACGTCGATCGGCGGATCGACGGTCACCTACCAGGCCGTTGAGGCAATTGCCGCGTGCGGGGGATCGGCAGTTGCCGTTGAGGAGGAACCGACCTACGACGACCAAGCGCGGCTGGCGCGCTACGGTCTTTATCTCGAACTGTCGAGCGCGGCAGCCTTGACCGGCTTGCGAAAGTTGGTCGCGCAGCGCACGGTCGGGCGGGAAGCCGCGGTCGTGCTGGTCGGCACTTCGAGCGGCGCTTCAGAATATCGCGCTTTTCCCAACGCCATTGCCTCTACAGACTAGTCTAGCAGAGCTTCGTTGCGGCTTGCGGTCACATCAGGGCATTTCCGCCTTATGCAGAACGCGCTAGACCAGCAACGGCGATGATCATCTTCAGCCTGCCCGCAGCCGATCAGGCTGTCTCGTCTGGGCCGCATTTGGTGTTCCGCGCCGAACGGCGGCTTGCGCCTATCCCGCCCGTTCACAGCGCAAGCTGAGCACCCTGTGGGTGAACGGCCGCGTCGGCGGCTGGCGGCACTTCCACCGGGCTCTGGTGCTCATGTGGGACAGAACGGGCCCAGAAGATTGGCGGTCAGTACCAATATACGCTAGAGGTTGGCGCCGGAGTTTCGCCGCGCTTGGCGCGGCAAACCGGTGCCCGTCCGCGTTGGGGACGCTCGGACCTGGGAACCGACCATGAGCCCAAGGAAGGGGCTGACACGTCAGCCAACCTGTCGCCTGGCATTAGCGATATCGAGGCGCTAGTTCAGCCCCGCGACCGGCATCGAACAGGGCGCGATTTGCGTCCCCGACAGCGGAGAGCTTACCCACTTGCTCCAGTGCCGGGATACAGATCGTGTCACCCTGCCGCAGGCCAGCCAAGGATGCGTTGACGACGTCACCCGGCTCCATCACCGGCACATTGGGCCTGAGGACCGGCTTGCCGTCGATATCATGGAATTCTGTCCTGACGACGGCGGGACAAAGCGCCTGGACGAGAATACCTTTGCCCTGCAGTTCAGCCGCGAGAAGCTCGCTGAACATCGTGATGAAGGCTTTGGTGGCGGCATAAACCGAGCGCTTCGGCATGAACGGGGATTTCAAGCTTCCACTGAAGCAGAGCAGGGAAGAGACATTGATGATGGCGCCTTCGCCGCGCGCAATCATCGCAGGAAGTGCCGCATGCGACAGACGCATGACCGCAGTTACCTGCACCGCAACCTCTTCCTGGGCGCGGTCGATCGAGAGGTCGACGAAGGGCATGTAAGTCTGGAACCCGGCATTGTTGACGAGTAGCGACACGTCCCCGGCCTGGATTCGCTGCTCCACCATGTCGAGGCCATGCGACTGCGCCAGATCGGCGACGATGATTTCCGCGGAGGCGCCAGCGGCCTTGATCTCGCGGGCTACCGACTCGAGCCGGTCCCGTCGGCGGGCGACGAGCACGATGTCGTAGCCGTCGCTGGCCAGGCGCTCGGCAAAAGCTTTGCCGATTCCTGAGGATGCGCCGGTAATGACAGCGACGCCCGAAGAACTCCCTGTGGAATTGGTCACGTCCGTCCTCCTAATGTCCCGTGCCGATGAATTGACCCTGATTGTCCAACACTACCGCTTGCGGTCGGTTTTGTACTGGCCAATCTCGTCCTGAGCTCAGAGCGATGCTGCTCCTTGAAGACAGGATAGGGCTTTCTAGCGCGGCCATGCCGACAGCCACACGTCCCGAGTACACACGGACCGCGCCTGACACCGCCCTTGATGAAGCCAAATCAAGTGTGGCATTCACACGGCCGTCGCACTGTCCGGGTTTCGTAGCTTTCGAGGAGGAAGGTTATATTGTACCCTGGTCAGTGCTGGGGCCTTGCGAGATCGATATGCTCTCTCACGTGTGCCGTATTGTATTCACGAGAACCGCACGCCCCTTGACTCGCAGCAGGCCTAGCGCATCGCGTCACACCTGCTCAAGCTGTTTTATCAACGGTCTGATAACCGAAGAGGAACTGCTGGACGCTGAAAGGAGCCGGCCGGACGGCTAAAGCAGCCGCTCCAGCATTCAGAGCTCCGGTTCCCGGTCGACCGCGAGCTAGGTAGCGCTCAACCCCTGGGTGCACATCTGCTCAGTCTTCCCACTGTGGGCCATTCAGAAGGCCGCCGCGGTGGTGCTGCGGTGCACGCCAAGGCGCGGGACGAGGAGCTGGGCAACTTCCTGGCCGAGGTGCAGATGGCTCTCGGCCACAACGTTCCGGGGCGAGGCCAGGAGCGCACTTGTAGCTTCCGGTAAACCGAGACAGAGCGGATACTCACCTGGTGGGGGTAGAGAAAGCTCATGCCGCCCCGGCGGCCGACGCGTTTGTTGTCGCGCATAGATCAGCCTAGACCCCTGGTGCTGCGAAACGCAATACATTAGCAGTAGCTTGACGAAATGGTTGGCCGCTCCAGAGTCATAGTTATGGCAAAGGGCATCAAAATCGGCGACGAGGTCGTAATCACCGCCACCGTGCGCAAGCGGGTCACTGAGGACCGGGTGAGCGTTTCCATCCCCTCCTATGGCCAACCCCACTCGGTGATCGACCACACAACGAAGGTACAGAAGGGGCAGCATATCGAGTTGATTGGCAACGTCATCCACATCGACGAAAACAGCGTGACGGTGAACCTGGGCGCTCCAGTCACAGTCGACGCCGCTGTCGTCAGGCTGGTGAGCGCTTACAAGCCGCCAACCAGAAGGGCGCCGCTGGACAAGCCGACATGACGCCGGCCCGTTGTGCATCATCCTGCCCGCACTTGCCGCTGGTGGGATCTCCCAAACAGGGCCGGAGCTAAGCCATCCTCTCATCGTTAGGGCGGCCAACGTATAATGGATGGTCCATGATGCATGACGGCAAAGTCCTAGTGGTCGAAGACGAGCCTGTCATATTGCTTGACCTCGATTTCGCGCTGACCAACGCCGGCTTCAACGTCGTTGCTACCAGCAACGCCGCAGGCGCGATGAGCACCGCTATGGAAGAAGACATACAAATGGCCAGAACTGGAGAAGCGCGAGCGCTTGGGCAGCATCGCAGCCCAGTTGGTCATCGTATCCGGCCCAACCAAGGGCGGCGCGTGAGCTGCGCGACGATGAAAACCTACCAGAGACCCATCCCGACCAAGCGTGAACGTTGGTCCGATGCTACGGCCGCGACTTCTTCGCCGATCACCGTCTCAGGCGCGATCGACTAACCGGAGCATCTGCCTTTCACCACCCGCCCGCTGGATCACGCCGGCGGGCTTTTTTGCTTGGGCGGGAACCGATTGTATCGGCCCAAGTCCATTCGGTGGCGCCCCTCGACACCCCCCGGACAGGAGCGGCGGAGAGTTGGTCGAACAGCTTTCAAACAAGCCCGCCACTGTCCCCTCAGTGGCGGGCTTTGGTATGTTTAGCGCGGCGAGGTGGACTTGAGTACCTACCTGAGACAGCGGCTCGCTGAAATCAAAGCTGCTCCCAACTTCGCAGGCGCCTGCGAGCTAAGCCGGGCTTAGCTAGGCTGGGTCTCCGCTGCCTCGCGGGGCTATGCATCGAGCGGGCATGCCGCCGGCACGCCGCTTAGTCAACGCCCAGATCACAAGTCGACCCCGGCGCGGTGCCTTTGGCACCTGGAATCGGGCGATATGCGCCGGCAGGTTTGTTCGTCTGATTGCCAGGCGGAAGTCTCGAATCCGCGTGCAGCGCATTTCATTGCTGATCCAAACCCATCAGAAGTCCGGTCGTTGCGCATCTTCGAATTCCGCAATAGGGAAGTCGAGGGGACAATACAGGAGTTACAATTGACCAATACCGAGAGCTTCGACCCGATAGGTCTGACGGCCGAGATCGTGGCCGCCTATGTCCAGAACAATCCGGTGCCGACCTCAGGCTTGCCTGATCTGATTGCCAGCGTGCATGCCGCGCTATTGAAGCTGGAGCAGCCGGAGATCGCCGCCAAACCAGCGCCGGCCGCTGCTGTAAACCCAAAGAAGTCGGTCTTTCCCGACTACATCGTCAGTTTGGAGGACGGCCGAAAATTCAGGTCGATGAAGCGTCATTTGGGTCTGCTTGGCATGACGCCCGATGAATACAGGGCCAAATGGGGCTTGGCCAAGGACTATCCGATGGTCGCGCCAAGCTATGCCGCCCAACGGTCCGCCTTGGCGAAATCGATCGGGCTCGGCCGCAAAGCCGCCCCGCCGCCCAAACCGGCGCGGGCGAAGCGGAAAGCGAATGCATAAGCGGCAGGGCGTTCACTGTTCGGCGCCTGGTTGAGGCGCCAGGCAAATGAGCAACGGAGCGATCTCTCCGTGCTTGAGCAAACCCACGGACCGGATGAGTTGATCGAGCTCGGCACGCGAAAGGATGTCGCGGCCGAGGTCGTGCAGCTTTTCGTCTAAGGCCAAGTCATCCATCGGGTTGTTGGCGTCGCCCAGCGGTAGGGGCACGTCAATGACGCGCTCGCGCGCTCCAGCAACCATGGTCACTCGCGCTGGCGTGCGCCGCGGAAAAATCCCGGCCAGGTCGTGGGGGTAGCGGATTTCGACTTTCGCCGCGAGCGCCACCACCTCCGGATCTATGAGCGAGCACGGACGCAAGGGGCGGAAGGCGGCCGCGCCGCGCAGTGCGGCCAATGCCGCGGCGAAAGGCACCGAAAACTGTCCGCCTTCGAGCGACTTCGGTGCGATTTCGTTGGGCAGTTTCCGCGCTTCTGGAAAGATATCCACGACGAGGCGGTCGATCGGCATCCCTGGATCACGATCCGCAACGAGCGCGAGCACGGCATCGATGACCGGGTGCGTATAGCGGCAGGCGGCGTAAGGTTTGAGGTAGGTCTCGGCGATTAGCCAGCGGCTGCCAAGGTCGGCGGTGAGGGCGCCGACATCATAGGCGTGGGCCCGGTCCAGCAAATCGATCGAGCCGGTCATGCCGGCCCCGGCCCGGTCGGCGGCGAAGATCGCCGAGACCGTCGACCACGGGCTGCTGCCCTTGACGGAGCTTGCCTGGCAATCGCCTTGCGGCAGGTTTTGCGGCGCTTCGGCGCCGGCTATCGCGAGTGCATGGGCGAGCTGGTCGACTTGCATGCCGCGCAGCCATCCGATGGCGGCCGCGACGCCGAAGCCAGCCCACTGGCCGCTGGCAAAGCTCATCGTATCGGTGAAGCGGCGGGCGGCGGCGATGCGCAAAGCAACATCATAGCCTAGCGCGGTCGCGGTGAGCACATCACGGCCATCGCTGCCCAGCCTTGCCGCTTCCATCAGCACGGCCGGGACGATGGCAGCACCCGGGTGACCCGCCGCAAGGCAATGGCCGTCATCGACGTCGAGCGAACTCGCGGCCGCGCAATTGGCAAACAGGGCGCCGAGCGGATGCAGGCCGGCCTCGGCGAACCAGGCATGTGCCGCACCTGCTCCAAAACAGGCTCTGGCGGCAATGCGCGACAGCCGCGCATTGTCGGTCGGCACACCGCCGAGGAGAGCCGCGATCGTATCGAGAATGGCGCGTTGGGTCTTCTCGATGACCATATCAGGCTGGTCCCGGCGCCCGGCATCACAGACAAAATCGGCGAACCGCTGCGTAGCGAACCGCATTGCTTCCTCCCTTTCGATAAGCATATACCTGGTATACCTGGAGTGTCGAGATGAAAAGCCGGGACTCGAGGCGCCGCTCAGCCGTAGCCGGGTGGAATCCTCACCGTCAGAATGTTTTGATCGCCGATTGGGCCGTGGAGGATTTGACCAGTGTCGCTGAAACCCGCTTTGAGATAAGCCGATTTCGCCGCGGCATTGCGGATGTTGACGGCAAGCATCAGCTGCTTGACGCGGGGGCGTTTCCGCCGGACCCACGAGATCGCCAGATCCATTCCGGCGCGGCCGTATCCCCTACCTTGCAAGGTGCGACAAACGCGGAAACTGTGCAATGTGACCGCGTCCTTTGGCGCCCAGAGGGGCAATGCAAGTCTCTCGCGAAGAATGAAGAAGCCGACCGTCTTGTCGGCGGCGACAATGGCCAGGGGGTGCTCAAACTGCGGATAGCGGCTGTTTTGCAGTCCGTCAAAGACCACATCCACGTCGCCGGCGAACTGCTCCTGCTCAGGATCGAGCAGCAGCGTCTTGATGGCAGCCCGATCGCAGAGCGCCACGCGCTGCAGGCTGATCCGGTCCAGGCGCGACACGATCGACGAGGCTCGCGCATTCCCAATTGCCGTCGCGCCCGATGTCGATGGCGATCTCATGGGTTCGTCCTCGCTTCACATGGCCCGGTCAGCCGGCGATCATTGTCGCTGGATATCGATGGGGGCTAGTACGGCGCCGTTGCATCACAGGATTGCGCAGCTTGCGGCGGTATACAGGCCGGCGAGACCCGGAAGAGGTGGCGGACCGGCATGGCATGTGGGGCGCCGACCACACCCCGGCCATTGCATCACCGGCGCACGAAAGCCTCAGAACCCATTGCTTTGTCCGCCGCCCGGGTTAAGCCCATCACCGGCCCGCTCCAGGACTTGTTGCAGCGTCCTGCGCCTCCAGGAGAAGCGGGACCATGCTGACATCGGCTCGCTCGGCGCGCCCACAGTGATCGGGCAGGCAGGCAGTGGACTCGGCCAGCCAGCAATCGTTGCAAGCCATTGCTGGTCGTAGACAGTCTCGACATAGCGGTGGCCCTCGTCTGGAAAGAGCACGACCACCTTCTTGTCGGGATTGTTGTGAGACCACCATTCGGCAACCCTGTAAGCGGCGCCACTGGTCGGGCCCATGAAAAGCCCGTGCTGGCGATGAAGCTGATGGGTGGCTTGGAAGACCTCCACTGGCGTCAGCCAGTGGACCTCGTCGAACTGGCTGTGATCGACATTGGCCGGAAGGATGTTGCCGCCCAGACCGCTCAGGTTGAGCCTGCCGCTCGGCTGGCCAAACAGCACGCTGCCCGGCGTATCGACGCCTATCGCATGCAGATCGGGAAACAGCGTGCGCAGGTAATGCGATGTGCCGCTCATCGAGCCCCCCGATCCGACCGGACCGACCAGGCAGTCCACCTTGCCGACCCTGTCGATCAACTTTTCGGCGACCTTGCCGTAGGAGCGCGCGTTGTCTCGATTGTCGTACTGCGAGGGCCAGTAGCTGCCGGGAATATCGCGCAGATACTCGTGCAGACGATCGAGGCGCGCTTGCTGCAGCCCGCCCGCAGGCGCCGGGGTGTCGACGATCGCCACCTCGGCGCCAAGTTCGATGAGGCGCCGATGAAGATGGCGATCGAGCGCCCAGTCGCTGACCAGGATCAACCTGTAGCCGTGCTGAACCGCCAGCATGGCGAGGGCAAGGCCAAAGGTACCGGACGAGGATTCGCAGATTATCCCTCCCGGTCTCAACCGTCCCTGTTCGACGGCGCGTTCGAGCATGAAGCGAGCCGGTAGAAGCTTCATTAGGAAGAAAGAGGCGCTGAACAGAGTGGCGCTGAGCGGAACGAGGCGAGGACCCTCGAATTCTTCCAGCCTGCGCATCAACGTGTGGACAGACATCATGCTTCTCCCCTGGCCCAGAGTGGTCAGTGACGGTAGACTGCCGGGTCGAAACCAGACCCTCTCAAAGCGTCCGCCGCGCCATCGATGTTTGCCGAGGCCTTTGGATCGAGCGCATCGAACATCAGTCCGACGACCGTGCCACTATGGGCGACCTGGACACCTACGGCATCGAAACGGCAGCCAATGGTTTCGATCTCGTCCAGACCGGGCTTTGGCAGGAAGCGCTCGTTGATGCGCGCGCTTGCCGTCGCAACTCGGCCAAGCATGCGGACATCCGCATGCTTGATGGCCGTGCGCAGCAGGCTGCGCAGCGGCCGGAAGGTCTCGATTTCCGAGGCATCGTAGCGCGCCGGCTGGTATTCGAGTGTGTCGACGGTCACATCCGGCGTGGTGTCGACGCTGATCAGATCGACCGGAGGCAGCGGTCTGCGGAAAGCTTCCAAGACGATCCCGTCACGATGGGCGAACAGCACCGCCTGTTGTTTGAAGAGGGTGGAGTCACAGGCCGTCTCGGCGCTGACCGCGATGCGCATCACCTCGTCCGACGCCGCCTCGATCTCCAGCCACCCCAGCACGGCCTGGATACTCGCCAGCACGTCGGCCGTGGACGATCCCATGCCGCGGCCGACCGGGACGTTGCTGTCTATGACGAGATTCCCGCCGGTCCCCCTTTGGCCGAACCTTGCGATGGTCAATTCCGCGGCGCGCCTGGCTTTGTCGCACGATACCGGCGTCACAGCCACGAGATCGCCGTCGCCTGGGCTGAACCTGGCCCTGGATTGCAGCTGACGGCAGGGGAGCGAGACCAGCGCGCGCCGCAGCCGAGCGCCGTCGTCCTCGAACAGACCCTGAACCAATTCGCCGTGGTGGCCGACGGCCACGCCAAATCCAGCTCCGTCCAGCATGAGACGACCTCCTAAGAACAACGTATTAGATTATACTGATGTAAATTCTTACCGAGACTTTCATTTCAGACACCGGCGCGCAACAACAAACAAACTAATCTTTTGTGCTATATACGTTACATCTTGTTTGTTCTAGAATGTTAGGCATTAAACCCAATCAATAAAGGAACACGGCGACCACTCCAAAATATCGGGGTTACAGGCGGCGCATCAGCCGGGAAGTGGAAGCTGCGGGGATGATCAGGACGGACTGCGTGCCAGCGCGTATCCGGCAAGCCTGACGGTTCGGATGGCGGCGTCCCCAGAACATCGGCTAAGCTGCTTTCGCAGCTGGGAGATGTGGACATCGACCGTGCGCGCGCCGACGCCGCGGTTGCGCGCCCAGGCAGCGCCAATCAATTCGGCACGACTGAGCACTCTCTCCGGGTTCTCCAGCATGTGACGCAGCAACTTGAACTCGATCGGCCCGAGCGCGATCTCCTTGCCGGCGCAAGAAACGCGATGGGTATCGAGCCGCATTTCGACATCGGCGTAAGCAAGTGGTCGGCCATCCTGCGTCGCTGGCTCTGGTGTCAGGGCGATGGCGAGCCTGGAGCGCAGGTCCTGGAGCAGCTTGGCTGGCGCGAAAGGCCTGACAAAACACTCGTCGATCCCTGACTGCAAGAGCTGGATGAGCTGCGCTTCCGCGCCCGCATGGACCAGGGCCACACAGGGGATGGCGCCCACCGCGGTATCCTGCTTGAGCCGGCCGCTTTGTGCCGCCAACTGGTTGTCTGCCCTGCAGTCCAGCAACACCGCCTCGATGGGTTTGGCGCAGACGAGCGCCAACACGTCCTCGATGGAGGCGGCCAGCATGGGAGTAAAACCGTCGACCTCAAGAATGTGGCTCAGCAGAAGATAGAAGTCGGCATCCTGCGAGCAGATGGCGATCAATGGCTTCATGAGGCCGCCCAGTCTTTCGCCCGCCACTCAGAGCAGCTTCGCAGATCGATTCCGATGCGCCGGGGGTAAGAATGGCAGATTGGGTCAGCGATGGCAATAACTCCAGATCAAAGCTCATGCCGTATTCGCCGCTTTGAGGTCAGAAGCTTGCGAACCAGCTTCAAACTCTAATTCAATCGTACCACATAACTTGGCGAATGGCATTTGCTCATGCTAGATTCTGGTGGTCCGATGCGCGCGCCATAGTCTTTTCGATATGACGAAGCCTGCTATAACCAGCGCGTCGCCGCGCGCCAGCATTCACCAAACCATGAACAGACCAGGATGAAAACCAGCATCGACCACTTGCCGGAGCACAAGCAGGAGGAACTCGCCCGCGTGGTCGAGATCCTGCATGCCGAGTTCGAAGACGCGCTGGCGGAGAGCAGCTCCGAATGGAAGAAGAGCGGCCGCATCCTGAAGATCATCCTGTTCGGCTCCTATGCCCGCGGCGACTGGGTCGATGAGCCGCTGACGATGAAGGGGTATCGCAGCGACTTCGATCTGTTGCTGATCGTCAACAACAACAAGCTGTCCGACTTCGCCTAACTGGTACAAGGCCAAGGACCGGCTGGAGCGCGACCGCGCCATCAAGACGCCGACCAGCTTCATCGTCCACAGCCGCCGCTTCGTGAACACGGCGTTGCGTCAGGGGCAGTATTTTTTCACGGACATCCACCGCCAGGGCATCGTCCTCTATGAACTCGACGAAGAGCCTCTGGCACAACCGAAACCGCTTACGCCGAAGGCAGCGTACCTGACCACAGAAGAAAATTTCCGAGACAGGGCTCCAGACGCCAAGCAGTGGCTCGAGACTTTCGCTTTTCAGCTTGATAGGTCGCGCACAGACGGCGCATGGAGAAAAGCGGCCGCATTCACACTTCATCAAGCCATTGAACATACCTATGCAACGCTGCTGCTGTACTCACAAACTATAGTCCGCCGTCCCACAAACTTACATTTCTGCGCGCTTTGGCTGAAGACCAAGATCGACGGCTGTCTGAAGCTTGGCCTCGGGATCAACAGCGACATCGCGCTTGGTTCAACACGCTGAACGAAGCGTATGTGAAAGCTCGCTACTCGAAACATTACGTCATCAGCGACGAGGCGCTCGTCTGGTTAGGTGAGCGCACAGCGGAGCTGCACAGGCGCACGGAGGAAATCTGCGTTGAGTATCTAGCGCGAATGAAGGACGCAGCAGGCGTTTAAAGGCCTTTGAGACCACGAACGGGAGCCCTGCAGCATGCTCGCGTGAGCCCGATTGATTTGATGGCGCAATGCGGATCTAAGACGGTGGCGAACGCCCCTCGTTGCTACCATTCAGTTCAGAAAGGCCCGGTGTCGCGGCCGAGCCGGTCCGACCAAGTTACGATCAACTTGTCTCCCGCCGAAGGGCGTCGATGACTTGCCAGCCCGGCTGGGCCATCGGCGCATTGCTCCGGATGGCTGACAAGCTCAAAAGCCACCAGGGTGAGCAGGCCCTCCTAAGGGCCGCAAAGGGAAAGCCGGCATTCGAGAATGAATGAAGCACCAGCATTGCCAAATGACACGGCCTTTCGGCGGCCTGTTGAGCGCACCTACCCCTTGATCGCCGAGCCGACGATGGAATCGACGAAGAAGCGCTGCAGCAGGACGAACAGAATGAGCGGCGGCAGCACGGCGAGGGTCGCGCCGGCCATCACCAGCCCAGTGTTCACCGCGCCTCTGTTGTAGCTGAGTAGTCGGCTGAGGCTGATGACGATCGGGTAGGCGTCGGCATTGCCCTGCAGCACGGTCAGTGGCCACAGATAACTGTTCCAGTGATAGACGAAGGCGAACAAAGCGAGCGCCGCGATCGCCGGTGCGACACTGGGCGCGACGATCTTGTAGAGGATCAGCAGTTCCGAGGCGCCGTCCATCCGTGCGGCGTCGATCAACTCGTCGGGCACGCCCGATATGAACTGGCGCATCAGGAAGATGCCGAACGCATTGGCGAGGTTGGGCACGATGATGCCGGCCAGGCTGGCATTGAGGCCCATCGAGCCGACTAGGCGGTAGAGCGGGATCAACGTCACGACAGGCGGCAGGAACATGGTGGCGATCAGCACCGAAAACAAAAGCGAGCGGGCAGGGAAGTGGTATTTGGCGAAGGCATAGCCGGCCATCATGCTGGTGACGAGGATGCCGACGGTGGTGATCGAGGCGATAACCAGAGAGTTCCACATCGACCGGCCGACATTGACCACGCCAGAGACCTTCTCATAAGCGTCCAGGCTCGGCGTATGGGGTATCCACACCGGCGGCACCTGCATGCTCTCGGCCGACGTCTTTAGGCTCGACAACACCATCCACACCAGCGGGAAGGCCGACGCCACGGCGACCAGCAGCATCAGCGTCGCCAGCAGTGCGTTGCCGCCGGCCGGGCGCTTTCGCGACAATCGGCTCGACGATCCCGAAAGCCCAATCCGGCTCATTCGATGTCCTTCCGGTTGGCAAGAGCAAACAGCGCGCAGACCACGACAATCAGCGACAGCATCAGCATGACGGCCATGGCCGAGCCCAGCCCGCCCTGCGCGCGCTCGATCCCGACGCGGCGGATGTGGTAGGTCAAAACATTGGTCGAGCCCACCGGCCCTCCTTGCGTGATCAGCGCCACAGGCTCGAACACTTGCACCGCATTGATGATGGCGATGACTGCGCTGAACAGAAGTGTGCGTCGCATCAGGGGCAGTGTGATGAAGCGAAACTGTTCGTACCGGTTGGCGCCGTCGAGCTTTGCCGCTTCGTAAAGGCTGCCGGGAATCTGCGTCAGCCCGGCAATCGCCAGCACGGTGAAATAGCCGACCTGTTGCCAGACGTTGAGGAAGACGATCGAGACCAGCGCCGAGCGTGGCGACGAAAGCCACGGCTGCGGGCCGATGCCGATTAGGCCGAGCATCTGGTTGAGCGGCCCTTCGCTCGGCGAATAGAGCTTCGACCAGACCAGTGCCACCGCGATCATCGGGACCATGTAGGTGGAAAACAGCACCGTCCGCAGCGCCGTGCCGCCGGGCACGTCATGCTGGTAGACCATCAGGCCGAAGGCCGCCGACAGCGGTAGGATAAGCACGACGGAGAGAACCGTGTAGATCGAGGTGTTGACCAGCGCGCCCTTGAAATCGCGTCCGACCGAGGTCGACCCGAAGATCTCACGGAAATTGTCGAGGCCGATGAAGCTGGCGCTGGAAAACGGCGTCTGCGTCGACCAGTCCTGGCACGACAGCCAAGCGGTGAGCAGCATCGGCAACAGGATGAAGATGCCGATCAGCGTCACGGCGGGCGCCAGCATGATGCCCGCCGAGGCACGGTACCTCTGAATCATTATTTGGCGGCGCGCTCCAGGATCGAGGTGGCGTCGGCCTGCGCCGTAGTCTGCGCATCCTTGGCCGAGACCTGGCCATACTGCAACGCCTCGAGTGTCTGCTGCAGGGATTCTGAGAATTCCTGGCCGCCCGGCACTACCGGGAAGGGTTTTGCGTCGGCGAGCACGTTGACGTAACCGGAGAGGAACTCCGAGCCGAGCTTGTCCTTGTGCGCCTCGATGTCCGAGGTGCGCGATGGCAGAATGCCCATGGACATCAAGATGCCGGACATCGCCGAGGCGCCGTTCTTGCCAGACTTCGGATTGTTCAACCAGGCGAGAAAGTCCCACGCCGCCTTCTGCTCGACAGCATCTGCATTAGCGTTGACAACGGTCATCCAGGAATAGGAGATCGAATGCGGCTTGTCGCCGCTCGGGCCCACGGGGATCGGCGCCGTGGCGATGTCAGCGAACTTGTCGCCCATGCCGGTCTTCAGCGCGCTCTCCCACCAATTGGCCATGATGATCATGCCCGTCTTGCCGGAGACGAAATTATCGAGGAAGGGGCCGGTGGTGTTGGCGTCGGCCGTGGCCATCGCCGGCACGCTGACGCCGGACTTGATCAAGTCCTCGTAGAGCTGAAAGGTCTCGGCGGCTTGCGGGCTGTCCAGCACCGGTTTCCCATCCTTGACCAGTTCGCCGCCATTAGAGACCAACAGCGAGGCGAAGGGATGGACGACGCCGGCCGCCCAGGAATTGATCATGCCGAACCCTTGCTGGCCGGCATCCTTGTTGGTCAGCTTCTTCGCCGCATCCTTGAGCTCGTCCCATGTCTTGGGTGCTGCCGTGATGCCGGCCTGCTTGAACAGCGCCTTGTTGTAATTCAGCGCGTAGACGTCGATCTCGTTGGGGATGCCATAGAGCTTGCCGCCGACCGATGCCGCACTGGCAATGCCCGCCGGCCATGAGGCCTTAACCTCGCTGGCCACCGCATTGGGAGCGGGCGCGACGAGCTTGTCGCGCGCGAGTTCGGGCAGCCACAGATCGTAAATGCCGCCGATCGTTGGACCATCCGCGCCGCCGCCCTGCGAGCGCAGCGTGGTCAACAAATCGCCGAACGGAACGGCGCGCACGGTGACGCTGACGTCAGGATTTGCCTTCGCATAATCCTTCGTGGCTGCCTCCAGCAAGGTCACCGTCTCTGGCGACCAATGCGTCAGGTAGGAGATGTTGACCGACTGCGCCCAGGCAGTCGCGGACAGCATGGTCAGGCTCGCGACAAGTGCCAGTTTCAAAGTCCAGGCAAACGACATCCTAATCCTCCCTCAGGGCCTACCGATCGCGATGACGTTATGACAAGTTAAGGTGACGGCGCAAGGGCTTGCTGGTGAAAAAAAGCGGCAAGCCGGATCGCCGCATTTTTATTTGGGCTGCCTTTCATCACGATATTTTCCTCTGTAAACAACGGATTAAATCGGTATCGCGGATGAATCAGCTGCGCCATCCTCGTTTCCAGGGTGCACCAGACCTCTTGCGAATGCCGCTATGTCATTATAATGACTTTCCCGAGCCAATGACTCTCTCGTGGCATCGAAACCCCGCGAGACGCCAAGGAACGAGAACAATGGGAGACTGGCAATGGGCATGCTTTCAATTCACCGACGCGCCGCGCTTGGACTGATCGGCGGCCTTGCCGCCGCCTGCGCCGGCATCTTCACGACCTTCCCGGCAAAGGCGGACAGCACGGTGACGCTGTGGAGCTGGCGCACCGAGGACGAGGCCGCGATGCGCCGCATCTTCGATGCCTTCGAGGCCAAGAACCCCGGCATCAAGGTCAACATCCAGTTCACGCCTGATGCCGACTACCAGAACCGGCTGAGCACGGCGCTGCGCGGCGGCCGCGGGCCTGACATCGCCCAGCTCAAGGCCTATGGCGAATTGCAGCCCTTCGTCGATGCCGGCTATCTCGACGTCCTTGACGACAGCGTGCCCGAATTGAAGAACATGCCGGACGCGGCCCTTGGCGGCGCCCGTGGCCGTACCGACGGCAAGCTCTACGGCGTACCCTATTCGGTGCCGATGATGGGCGTCTTCTACAACCAAGACATCTTTGCCGCCCAAGGGATCGAAATCCCCAAGACCTACAAGGATTTCGCCGCCGCCTGCGAGAAGCTAAAGGCGGCCGGCATCACCCCGATCGCCACCGGCGGCGCCAACGGCTCGGCCTGGGAGCTGGAGATCGGCGTCGGTGTGGTCGGCCCGACCGTCTACGGCCCGGGCTTCTACGACGAGATAATGACCGGCAAGGCCACCTTCGAGGACCCGCGCTATGTCGCGGCGTTGAAGCGCTTCGCTGAGCTGAAGCCCTATTTTCCCGATGGTTTCGCCGGCATCGACTACACCACTGCCACGCAGCTGTTCATCGGCGGCAAGGCGGCGATGTTCCTCGGTGGTTCCTTCGAGAACGGCAGCTTCAAGGCGCAGAATCCCAAGCTGAAATTCTCAATCTTCCCGTTCCCTGCCGACGATGCCGGGGCAAAACTCTACACCTCGGCCTTCTCCGACGGCTCCTATGGCCTTGTCTCCGAAAGCGCCAACAAGGAAGCTGCTATCAAGGTCCTGGACTTCATGGCCTCGGCCGAATTCGCGCAGATGTTCGCCGACGAACTCGGCTGGCCGCCGGCCCGCACGGATGTGACCGTGAAGGACCCAGTGTTGGCCGAGATGATGGCGATGTCGAAGAACTCAACGCCCTACCTGACGCTGGTCGGTTTCCGCTGGCAGTCGCCGACGGCCTCTTCCGTCTTGCAGTCCGAGATCATCGACATGGTCGAAGGCAACATCACGCCGCAGAAGCTGGCGGCCGACATGCAGGCCGCCGTTGCCACGTGGTTCAAGCCGAAGCAGTAAGGAGCCGGGCCGGTCGCACAGCGGCCGGCCCCTACCGGACAGAACAACGTATGACCACCCTCCGCCGCAAAAGCAGCCTTCGCCGCACGCAAGAGCGCATGGCCGTGCTTTTCATCCTGCCGGCTCTGGCGGTCTATGCGCTGTTCGTCCTCTACCCCCTGGCAATGTCGCTGTGGGGCAGCTTCTTCCTCTGGAAGGGGCTGCGCGTGGTCGAGTTCGCCGGCCTGGCCAATTTTTCGCGGCTGTTCGTTTTTCCAAGCGGCGCGCGGGTCTACGGGGCGCTGTGGCACAACACCGCCTGGTTCTTCGGCATCATGGTCTTCCAGAACGGCATCGGGCTCTTGTTCGCCTGGCTGCTGTTCCTGCGCGACAAGGGCGCCGCCTTCTTCCAGTCGGTCTTCTTCTTCCCGGCGGTGCTGAGCCCGGTCATCGTCGGCGCACTGTGGCGTCTGCTCCTCGCGCCGGGCGGCGTCGTCGAATGGGCGGTGAATGGGCTTGGTCTGCACCAGGGCAGCCTCACGGTACTCGGCAACAGCCACACGGCGCTCGGGATGCTGATCGCCGTCGATACCTGGAACTGGATGGGCCTGCCGGTGCTCATCTACGCGGCCGGTCTCAGGCAGATTTCTAGCCAGATCTTCGAGGCGGCGAAGCTCGACGGCGCTGGCAATACGCGCATGCTGTTCTCGATCGCGCTGCCGCTGCTGATGCCAGCGCTCGGCACGCTGACGACCTTGTCGTTCATCAACACCTTTAACCAGTTCGACATCGTCTATGTGATGCAGGGCGTGCAGGGCAATCCGAGCTATTCGACCGACACGCTGGTGACCTATTTCTACCGGCTGGCCTTCGGCGCGGAAGGCGCCGTCGGCATCACCGATATTGGCTTGGCACTGGCGCTGGGCACCATGCTGTTCCTGATCCTCAGCACCGGCACGCTGATGATGCTGCGCTTCTTTGACGGCCGCACGGTGCAGCTATGAGCGCGCTGGCCATTTCACGTCGGCCAGTCCTCTCGCGGCACGTTGCGCGGTTGCCGGGCTGGACGGTGCTGGTCGTGTGGACGGCGGCCGTGTTGCTGCCGCTCTACATCCTCGTCGTCTCCTGCTTCAAGACCACGGCCGAGATCTACGACAATCGCCTCGGACTGCCGAAGAGCTGGGCCTTCGACAATTTCGTCAACGCCTGGACGCGCGCCAATCTCGGCCAGAATTTCGTCAACAGCCTGATCGTCACCGGCGGCGCGGTCATCCTCACTATCGTGATCTCGGCGATGGCCGCCTATCCGCTCAGCCGCTACAAGCTTGGCTGGAACGCCATCATGCTCGGCCTGTTCCTGTCGGGCATCATGCTGCCGATCCGGCTCGCCTCAGTCGAGCTATTCACGCTGATGCGCAATCTCGGTCTGCTCGATTCGCTGACCGGGCTGATCCTCGTCTATTCGGCGATCCGCATTCCCTTCGCCGTCTTCATCTTCGCCAATTTCATGCGCGTACTGCCCTCCGAACTCGACGAGGCGGCCCGCATGGATGGCGCCGGCGAAGTCCGCATCCTGTTCCAGGTCATCCTGCCTATGGTAAAGCCCGCCGTTTCGATCGTCGCCATCTTCACCGCGATTGCCGTGTGGAACGACTTCTTCTTCCCGCTAATCTTCATCTTCGACGACCGCTACAAAACCGTGCCGCTGGCGATAAGCGTATTCGTCGGCCAGTTCCGCACCGATTGGGGCCTGGTCTTCGCCTCGCTGGCGATCTCCATGGCCCCGATTTTGATCATGTATTGTCTGCTCGCCCGCCAGATTCGCGAAGGCGTCGGCGCCGGGGGAGGCATGAAATGATCGAGGAAAGGATCTACGCCGCTAGCTCCATGCTGGTCGTCGGCGCGCACGCCTTCGATGCCGAGGTGATCGCCGGTCCGCTGGCGGGGGCCGCCGTCAAGCGCGGTGCTTCGGTGACCTTCCTGCATCTGACCATGGGCGAACAGGGTCATCCTTGCCTCATCCCCGAGCACTATTGCGCTCAGAAGGAAGAGGAGGCGGGCAGGGCGGCGGCACGCCTTGGGGTCAAGGTGCGCAGCCTTGGCCTGCGCGACGCCTTCCTGCCTTCAGACGACCAAACAGCGCTTGAGGTGTGCAACGTCATTCGCGAGCTGAAACCTGAGATCGTCATCACCCATTGGCACGGCAGCTGGCACAAGGATCATCGCGCCGCCGCGCATCTGACGCAGACCGGCATCTTTTTCGCAGCGCTGCCGACTGTCGCGAGTGATCATGCGGCGCATACGCCGCAATTGCTCTTGTTCGGCGAGAACTGGGAGGACGATGACGGCTTCCGGCCCGAGCATCTGGTCGATGTCAGCGACGGCTTCGAGGCCTGGAGCGAGGCGGTCAAGGAGTACGAGCTGGCACGCGGCCTGAGCAGCTTTCCCTATGTCGACTATTACAGCGCGCTCTATCGGCTGCGCGGTTGTCTGCGTGGGACACGCCATGCGCAGGCGTTCGCGGCGGCATCGCATTCGTGGAATGCCGGCATCGGCCTGTTCGCGCCGCCGGCCAGCGGAGGGCGCGGCCGATGAGGCGCGTGCTGGCCATCGACCTCGGCGGCACCAATCTGCGGGCCGCCATCCATACCGGCGACATCAGCGCATTGAGGGTGCTTAGCCGTGAGCCGGCGCCGCCAAGTCTGGATGCCTTCGTTGCTCGCATCCACGCGTTGTGCGCCGACACCGGATCGGTCGAGGCGCTCGGCATTGCCGTGCCGGGCCTCGCCGAGGGTTCGGTTTGCCGCTGGATTCCGAACCTGCCCTTTCTCGACGGCGTCGACCTCCAGAGCTTGTTCCCGAAGCTGCGCATTGGGCTTGGCAATGATGCGCAGATCGCGCTGCTGGCGGAAGCCGTCGAAGGCAGCGCCAAGGCCATGTCGGACGCGATCCTGCTGGCTATTGGTACCGGCATCGGTTCGGCGGTGCTTGCCAATGGCCGTATCGTTGCCGGCGCGCATGCCGGCGCCTGCTCGTTCGGTTGGGCCTGCGCTGACATCAAAGACCATGGCGGCGAGCGCAGTGGCTGGCTGGAGCGCGTCGCCTCCGGCCGCGCGCTCGACGCGCTTGCCGGCCAGATCGGGCTGGCCAACGGGCGCCAGCTGATTGCCGCTGCCCAGGCAGGCGAACTGGCGGCGCGGACCCTGCTTGAAGTGCCGGCGCGCCAGCTCGGCACCGCGCTTGCCGGTGCCGTGGCGCTGCTTGATCCGCAGGCGGTGCTGATATCGGGCGGACTGGCGGAAGCGCTCAACGTGATGCGGCCGCCGCTGCTCGCGTCCCTGCGTCGCCAGTTGCCATCGCATCTGCGCGGCATCGCGATCGAGCCTGGCCAGTTCGGCTCGGATGCAGGCCTTGTCGGCGCGGCGCTCGCCGGCGGTTTGGGGGAAAGGTGGAGGCAGGTGCGATGAGCGAAGCGAGCTTTCAGCAACCGGATCGCAGAAAGCCGGAGCCGCTCTGGTACCAGGTCGAGGAAGCGATCCGCGCCATTGTCACGAGCGGCGAATGGGCGACGGGCGACCAGATCCCGGCCGAGGACAGGCTCTGCGCGCTGTTTGGCGTCAGCCGTATCACACTGCGTCACGCTCTGCGCAATCTGGAGGAAGGTGGGCTGCTGCGACGCGAACACGGCCGTGGCACCTTCGTTCGATCCACCACGCTCGTTGCCGGCACGCGAGCGTTGACCAGCTTCACCCAGGAAATGCGCAATGTGGGCGTGGTCGCCGGCTCGCGCCTGCTCGACTGCAGCCTGACGACGGCCAATGCCGCCGCTGCCGGCGCATTGGAGATCGAGGAGGGTGACCCCGTGGTGCGCATTCGCAGGCTTAGACTCGGCAACAGCGAACCGATCGGCATCCAGACAGCGCAGCTGACGGCCGCGCGCGTGCCGGGCTTCCTCGATGCCGGCCTGCTGCAGGGATCGCTCTATGAGGCGCTGGAGCGCCATTACGGCATCGTGCCGGTGGCAGCACGCGAAATCTATCGCGTAGGCGCGGTAGGCGCGGGCGATGCCGAGTTGCTTGACCTGCCCGCAGGCAGTCCCGCTTTCGTCGTCGAGCGCATCACCACGGATGAGCGCGGCTCGTTCGAATTCACTGTCTCGATCATGCGGGGCGACCGCTACGAAATCCGCTCGACGCTGCGCGCCGGGCGTGTCCCGTCAACCTCAAGAAGCTGATCCATCACAAGCCGACACTTAAACAGGAGTACCCACGTGTCCGATCTCTACATTCATCGTCTCACCGCGCTCATCGACGAGGCGGCAAAAGCCAATGAGGAGGCCTTCGGCGAGGCCGCCAGCCGCTTCGCCGATTCGCTCCAAGGCGGCGGGCTGGTGCATCTCTATGGTTCTGGCCATTCGGTGCTGCCGGTGCAAGAAGTGTTTCCGCGCTACGGCAGCTATGTCGGCTTCAACCCGCTGACCGACCCAAGGGTAATGTGGCACAATGTGCTCGGCGCCGGCGGCGTGCGCGAGCTGTTGTGGCTGGAGCGGACCGAGAAATACGCCGAGAAATTCCTCGACCACCAGCCGCTGAACAAGGGTGACTCGATCATCATCTTCGGCCACAGCGGCCGTAACTCGTCGGGCATCGATACCGCGCTCTACGCGAGGAAGCGCGGCATCTTCGTCGTCGCGGTGACCAGCAAAAACAATCTCGACAAGCCGGCGACGCATTCGTCGGGCAAGCGGCTGGCCGATGTGGCTGACCTCGTCATCGACACCTGCTCCCCGATCGAGGATGCGATCGTGCCGGTCGAGGGCTGGAGCCGTCCGGTGTCGGGCTCGTCGACGGTGCTTGCCATGATCCTGGCGCATGAGCTGATCGCCCGCACGGCCGAGCAGCTCGCCAAGCGCGGCATCGAACTCCCGGTCTTCGCCTCGCCGACCATCGCTGGCGTGACGCTGCACGACACCGACGTCATTTACGGCGTCTACCGGGAGCGCATGCTGGAAGCGCAGAAGAAGCACCTGCCAACCTTCCAGGCGACGATGCGCGGCGAGTGATGTTTGGGATGGCTACCGTCCGAGCAGATTGCGCTCGACGGTTCTCAATGCGCCAGCATGGCCTGGCTCGCGCGTTCGGGATGGCGCCGGTATGGAGCGACTGGCATCGGGGTCTACATGTGGTGCCGTGTCGGGTGCAGCAGCGGTCGGACAGGAATAAAGATCAATACCGGAAATCCGGTATTGATTGCTGAAATTGGGGGAGCGAAAATCGTCGGATGCGGGTCGACTATGCCGTGGCTTGCGAGGCCTCGGCATTTGCCATGAACCAATGTTGGCCGAAGCGGCGGCAGCTGGCTATGTGACACGTTCTGCCCACGGCAGCCTCCCGCGCTTGCAAATAGGTGCCATTGAGGAGTTGCTTGATGGCAGGCGTCAGATCAAGATCAAGCCGCCGCCGATTGAAACGGATGATTCCGCAACAGCTTACGCCCAACGCGCCCAACTCGGGCAGCCTAAGCACTTAAATTGCTAGTTTTCAGCTTAGCAGCACCTTAGTCTAGGAAGGTGATGGTGCCAGAGGCGGAATCCAAGCCAAGGAAATACTCGCGGGCCCGGCTCGGCGCAGCTTGACTGCCGCCGGTCGCCATTAAGGCCGTCCGAGTTCGTCAAGCGCATGGCGCAGTTGACCGAAGTGACCTCCTACTGACGTCTTGAACGTCTGCTTCGCGCCTCATCGCACGAACCCGCTGCGCGGGAGGGCCGCCTCCTTCTGAGATGGCGTGCATGTCATAGACCTTGAGCGGGTAGAGGCGTCGATCTGACCATGGAGTTCCCTTCGAACGACAGGAACTCGCCATGGCTACCCCATCGACCGATGCACCTATTAGCCCGCTTCGCCAGCGCATGCAGCACGACATGCTCATGCGGGGCCTGGGCTCGCATACCCAGCAGGATTACGTTCGTCACGTCCGGCGCTTCGCCGCGTTCCTCGGCCGCTCGCCCGACGCGGCGTCGTCTGAGGACATCCGCCACTTCCAGCTTCATCAGCATGAGAGTGGCGCCGGTCCTGCGACGATCAACGGCGCGGTCTCGGCGTTGCGGTTCCTGTTCCTGGTGACGCTGAAGCGGCGGGATCTGGCGCGTGCGCTGGTGGTCATGCGGTATCGACGCGTCGAGCTTCTGCCATTCGAAATAGCCGTCGACGGGCACCCAGGCAGCGGCGCGCGTTGTAAGCCTTGCGGAACAAGCCATTACTGGCGATCGTCTCGCAGCGGGCGTTGACAGGTGGCGGGCGGCCGCCACCTTCCCGAGCCCAACCGGGGACCAAGCCCCAGCGCGCCGAAACAAAGCCGGCCATGCTGGTCGACAGCTCTTCTCGGATGATGATCGGATAGGTCAGGCTTGGCGCGCCGTTCCAGAGAGGAAAGCTGTTGCCAAGCCGTTCGACTTCACCAGGATGGGCGAATTCGAACCGACGAACCATGTCGGGGATTGTGGTTTTCACGAAACTCGTCCGCACATGCACCAGAGATAGGGACCCGAAAAGCAAGAGTCTACTTCGGGACCGCTATTCGATCGCGCCGCCCTCCTGATTGCTGACAGCATCCGCCATGACGGCAAAGAGGCTTTCGTCTATCTCAAGCAGCTGGATCCCGACCTTGTTGCGTCGGCATGGCAGCTACGCGCTCCTGCCCTTGCGTGCCGAAATCTCTACTCTTTCGCGACCGCTCCTGACTCGAGGCTGATGGCAACGCCCGATCAAGCAACCTGTCAGTGTGGCACAACTGCAACGCGCGTGGCTATTTGCCTGGAGCCACCAGTTTTCCGATAGCCTGACATTCAGCGGAAAGCTACAAACAAGCAGTCGCAATTCATTGAAGAGTTCCTGCTATGAAATCAGTCCTGCTTGCCACCACCATGCTGATCGGCCTGTCCGGCGGCGCTTATGCTGCCGACGCCATAGTTTCAGAACCCGTACCGGTTGCTGCCTCTTTTGACTGGACTGGCGCTTACATCGGAGTGAACGCAGGCGGCGGTTTCGGCACGTTTAATCTTGCTCCTTCCGGCGGCGGCCCTGGCTCGATCGACATCAGTGCGAGCGGCTTCCTGGGCGGCGTTCAGGCCGGTTACAACTGGCAGGTTGGCCAATTCGTCTACGGCGTCGAAGCCGACTTCCAGGGTTCCGACATTAAGGCAGACCTGTCGCTCGGCGGCCCCGGTCTCGAAGCAAAGGTCGACTGGTTCGGCACGGTGCGTGCTCGCCTTGGCTACACGCCCGTCGATCGTTTCATGGTCTATGGCACTGGCGGCTTGGCCTACGGTCACGAAAAGATTTCTGCCCCTGGGCTCGACTTGTCCAAGACCAGGGTCGGCTGGACCGTTGGCGCGGGCGCTGAATACGCCATCACCAACAATTGGTCGTTCAAGTCTGAGTATCTTTACACGGACCTGGGTAAAGAGACGTTCACGCCCGGAGGCGGCGGTTTTGGTGTTGACGTCAAAGTCCCCTTCCACACCGTTCGCGTCGGTCTGAACTACAAGTTCTAGTACGTCGGCAAGCAAGATAGATGGCCCCGGCACACCGCCGGGGCTTTTCTTTTTGTGATCCCTTGCGCGAGTGTTCGTGCGATATGGCACATGCGATGCTTGCTCCCCTGTGCGCAGGCGCGATACTCCTTAGCGACCGCCATCGTCTTCCTCTCGAAAATCCTGCAACGAAGCGTGCCGCAAATCCTCCTCGCCGCGCAAGTGCTTCACACGTCCGATGATGCCGGGCTTGACCCACTGCGTTGCCGGCCGCTTCATGCCATTCGGCGCTGGCCCGGCATGCTCCTGAACGCGCTTCCATAGCCGCCCGGCTGAAGGCCGATCCGACATATTGCCCGGTCTTCCGATCAGCCATGAGGGCGAATGCCGGCTTGCCGGGCTCACGCTCGACGCCTAGCAGCTCATATTCCTCGACCGTGTAGCATTTTGCCTTCAGCCAGTTCGTTGACGGGCCGGAGCGGTACTTGCTGTCATTGCGTTTCGACACCATGCCCTCAAGACCAGCTTAGTCGACAAGGTTGCATCGCCGGTCCCAGGCATTGCTTCGCTGAACTGGATGCGACCACCGGTCGGGATCAATCCTTGGAGGATGTCGCGGCGGTCTTCCACCGGCATGTCGCGCAAATCGTGGCCGTTGAGGTGCAGGAGATCGAACGCCACCAGATAGAGGTCTCGCGACGGCTTGCGGCTCGTGACGGCTGATTGCAGTGCATGGAGTCAGACAGGCCGGCTTCGTTGATGGTGATCGCCTCACCGTCGATGATGAAGTCTTTCGCTTCGATCGCCGCGGCTTCGCCGGCAAGCTGGATATAGCGGCCGGTCCATTCGTAGCCATTCTTGGTCATCAGCCGAATCCCGTCGTCATCCTTGATGACCTGGGTCCTGTACCCATCGAACTTGATCTCGTGGATCCACTCATCGCCCTCTGGCGGGGTGTCGACCAGCTCGGGCTCCATCGGCTTAGTGAACTTCAGACGCATCAACTCACTCACGACCACCGTCAATTCAATAAGCTTTTAGCTAAAATAGTTCCGGAACGTTTGGCGTGGCCGGATGTTGCCACCCGCATGACGAAGCTACCTGACCTTGGCCCCCCGATTCCCGGCAAACTGCATGGAGGGAAGCACATTGAAGAGCATCTTCACTTCTACAACTGCCCGCACTGCGGTCAGCGGGTCGACCAACACGATCTGCGGCAAGTCCTCTGGCATGAGCGGCCTGGCCAAGAGCCGCTGGAGCCGGAGCCGAGGGGAAGGTGATCGAATTTCCAAAGCGGAATAAGAAAGACCCGCCAGCGTGAGCCAGCGGGCCTTGAACCACATACCGTTAATATCAGGCCGGCGGTGGCGGCGGCGGTACCGATGGACCGGGGCCAGCCGTTACAAACGAAAGTCGTTCGCGCTTGGTCAGAACAGGCTTCTCGTAAGTTTTCATCGCGCAGCTCACGTCTTGCTCAGGCCGGACACGATGACCACCTGGGCTGCGATGCTGCCCAGGCGCTCGCGCTTTTTCAGTTCTGGTTTTTCGTATGTCTTCTTCATAGTTTGCTCCTCGCTTTACCTTCGGCCGGAACTTGCCTTGCGCCAGAGAGTCTTGTCAACCGCCTGCGATCACCAACTCCGCCGCGAGCCAAAAGCCGCTCCCATGAACAGCAGCACCACAATTGCAAATAGAATGATCCGCATGCGACCCCGTCTCATTGCGGGGAGTTGTAGCATATCGGCGGCGAGCGACGTCGTTCGTATGAATGCTTCGCTGGGGGCCGGAAAGGCTCATAGTCCGGCAGCCGGCGAGCCTAGCGGCCCACCCTCCACTAGTATTGCTGGTTAGGCTCGGCGTCCTCCAACAACTCTCCTTGTTGGATGCCGGGCCGGCATGAGGACGGAACACGCCTTCGATGATCTCGCTCGATCCCTGAGCCATGATCCTTCTGCCGCGAGGATCACCGGCCTGGTCCGGTTTGCCGGCCCCCCAAGCCAAGCACACCCCCGGCAGCCGGGCCGCCCTCACCCGCAGAGAATAGCCCTTATATCGGGGCATTTTTAAATGCAGGGCCTAGAAGCTCCACTCTGCCTGAATTAACGACAGTAGTTGTCGCCGCTTGCACGACAATCAACTTTGATAGATGCTGCCACTTAGCCTTGGGAGGGCGAGGGGATGAAAATAAATTCAATGGTGGCACTTGGTGCCATTGCAGTGCTATGCGGCTGCCAGACGAGTAATCAAGCTGACTATATGCAGATCGGCTACGGGCCAAGTTTCGACATTGCCCACGCTCAATGCGAACTTCAAAAGGGCTCGGCCGATCAAGGCTATATTGCTATCGGATCGCCGGGCTTTGTGGCGGGTGCCGGAATTGGCAACGCTCTCGGCAACTTGGCTGCCGAAGATCAATTCATGAAGAACTGTCTGATCATCAATGGGTGGAAGCGCGCGCCTCATGGTCAGGGAGTTGCAGCAGCCGCAGCCGTCGCTAGTGTTTCGCCTCCGACACCCTACGGGATAGCCCGCGCCCCTGGTAGCTGGATCAACACGGGACTTCTGGACTGGAAGGATGCCAACAACAAATGCGTCACAGGCGACAAGGGTGCCTGTGCGACCCGCGCAAATCTCGGCGCGAAGCTCAGGGCCGCGGGCATCAACCCGTCATCGGTATGAGGACGCCGCCGGTGAGCCTGCAAATCCCGGCATGCCTTGGCCTAGCCCTGGTGGTCAGCGGCTGCGCCGCCGACTATCTCAACAACTACGATACGCTGACGCTGCGGCTGGAGATGCCAACCAGCAGAACCAGCTTATGCAGACGGTCGACCCGTTCAATCCTGACAGTAACAACACCCACATTGAGAGTGACGGACAGCGTATCGCTGGTGTTGTGCAGCAATATCGCGGCATTCCGCTAGCACCGGCATCTAGGCCAAATCGCCAAGAGGGCGGGGACGGGGGAGACTCCGGCAATCACCCGTGCGACCGGAGCACCCAATTCGACAGTCTTGGTCGGCCATGCGGCGGGAGAGCGGCTGAGGCGAAACCTGGCGGTCGAACCGGACACGAAGGGGATCAGCAATGACCTTTCGTGCTGGGCGGCCGCACAGACGACGCCAACGCACTCTCCCGCTGAGGTTGGTCTTCGTGACCATCGCCGCGGCTGCAGCCTTGGTCGCGCAGTTCGTCATGCAACGCACCGATGGCCTGTCGGATCTGAACCTGTCGAACTTGGTCGGGCCGAAGCCGGCGCCGATCGCGGGCGTCGCCTCCGTGATTGACGGCGACACAATCGAGATCCACGGGCAGCGGATCCGCTTCAACGGCATCGATGCGCCGGAGAGCAAGCAGTACTGCGACGACGCCAAGGGCTTCGAATACCCGTGCGGCCGGCGGTCGGCCGAAGCGCTCGACACGTTCCTGGCGGCCTCGAGGCCAGTGCAATGCACGTTTGTGAATTGGGACCGCTATAAGCGCTTCGTCGGCGACTGCCGGCGCACCGACGGCGTCAGCGCCGCCGCCTGGATGGTCGAGCACGGCCAGGCACTAGATTGGCCCCGCAGCTGCCCGGGCTTCCGTCAGGTCGCGTCATTGCGGTTATCCGCCTCAGCCTCGCGGTCGCGTCACCTGTGTCCTGGGCGCTGATCCGCGACCGGGACCTGCTGCTCGCCGAGGCCGAGCAGGCAGCCGAACAGGTGGGCGACACATGGGTGGAAAAGCTGGAGCTTGATGTTGCTCCGACCGGGGCCGGAACGGCCGACGAGGGCGCGGATCCGATTTTGGAGCTCGCTCAGTCGATGCGTGCCGATGCCGGCTCGCAAGCCTTGCGGGCCGAGGCGAGGGCGTTCGTGCAGAAGATGATTGCGGACCTTCCTGCCGAAGGGCGCGACTTCGCCGGAAAGGACGAGGCCGGGCTGGAGCTCTTCCTTGACCAGGTGCTCGCCGGCGGCGCCGACCTGGTCACGGCCCGTCTCAAGGCGGGTGGCGCGCAATGAGGCTTCGACGCCTTGACCTCATCCGATACGGAAAGTTCACCGACAAGGTGATCGATTTCGGACCCAAGCCGGAATCGGGACCTGACCTGCATATCGTGTTCGGCCTCAACGAGGCGGGCAAGTCGACGGCGCTGTCGGGCTATCTGGATCTGCTGTTCGGCATCGAGTAGCGCAGCCGCTACAATTTCCTGCACGAGTACGCGCCATGCGCATCGGCGGGTTGCTCGAGCTGGCTGGCACGGAGCATGCCTTCACACGCACTAAACAGCGCAGCAACTCGCTCTTGGACGCCACGGGCCAACCGGTGAGCGAAATGGCGATATCGGCTCACCTGGCCGGCCTGTCGCGCGATGCTTATCAGACCATGTTTTCGCTGGACGACGAAACGCTGGAAGCCGGCGGCAAGTCGATCCTGGAGTCGCGCGGCGATCTCGGCAAGCTGCTGTTTACCGCCAGCGCCGGACTTGGACATGCCAGCGACACGTTGAGCGCACTCGAAGCCGAAGCCGATGGGCTCTACCGGAAACAGGCGCATGGTACCGAGCTTGCGCTGCTCAAGAAGCGTCTTGCCGAGCTGAAATCGAGCAGGGATCAGATCGACACTTTGGCCTCGGCCTATGAGAGCCTGGAGACCGAACGTCGTGAGGCGGCGCAACAATATGATCGAACCATCGCCGAGCGATTGCTGCTGTCGGCCAGGGTTGGCACCATCGCCAAGTACCTGCGCGCCAGTCCGATCCTGGCCGACGTCCGGCGCCAGGCCGCCCGGCTGGCCGAGCTGCCCGACATCGCTTCACCGGCGCGGACTTGGACCGGCAGTGCTGCCAGACTGATCGATGACGATGCCAGCCTGAGAACGCGGCTGTCGGCAAATATCGATGAGGTCGAGCGACTGAAAACAAAGATTGCCGCGGTCGATGTCGACGAGGCGATCCTCGGCATCTCCGAGCGCATCCGCGGACTGGGGGAAAGCAAGGTGCGCCACGTCTCGGCCGGCCTCCACCTTCCCAATCGCAGGATAGACCTGCAGATCCTCGACAATGCGGTTGCGGCCTCACTCGCCGCGCTCGGACGGTCTTCAGAGGCCGATCCCACCGCGCTGCTGTTGCCGGCCGCTACCATTGGGGCTGTTCGCGCCATGGTCGAGCAACGGTCCGGGATTGCCACTGCTGCACGCGTTGCCCGTGATGAGGCCACAGCCGCTCTCGATGCGCTGCAGGCGGCGCAAGATCGCGTTGGCGAGGAGCGGGCAGTGCCCGAGCCGGCCAGGCTGAACGCGGCCCTGGCGAAGGCGAGGGCGAGCGGCCACCTCGGAGACATCAAGGGCGGCACGCGAGGCACAGGACGCTGGCGAGGTCAAATGGGAGAGCGCCCTCGGCGGCTTGCATCCGTGGTCTGGCGACGCGCAGGCGTTGGCCTGCATCGCCGTTCCGAGCGCCAGACAGGTTGGCGCCTGGAAAACGCTTGCCGCGCAGCTTGGCAAGAACAAAGCCGTCCTGTCCGAACGTCTCGCAGAACACCAGGCCAACCACGAAACGCTAGAGGCGCGTCTAAGCGCACTTCGCGCCTCGGTCGATGTCGCCGACGATGAGGTGGCCGCCGCCTGCCGGCGTAGCCGCAACGAAGCGTGGACAAGGCATCGTGCGGCGCTGAGCGGCGAAACAGCCGACGCCTTCGCCGCGGCGTTGGAACGCGACGACGACGTCAATGCATGCAGGCTGGCTAGCGCGGGCGCGCTCGCCGATATTCGACCCATAACGCACGGCCTGGCGGAAGCCGCGGCCGATATCGCGCGTATCGGCGACAAGCTTGCGCGAGCCGACATGGAGGTCAACGCCGCATCGTCGCACATGCGCGCGGCAGCCAGCGGCCTGCTTGGACTTGTGGAGGCATCGCTCGAGGACCTGATCGAACTGATCGAGCGTCGCACTTCGGCTCGCGCTGATGCGCTCGCTGCCTGGCAGGAGATCGAACTGGCCGCCAAGAAGGTCGGCCGGGCGAGCGAAGACGAGGCACGGCAGAGGCTGGACCTCGCCAGGGCGCTGGAGAGCGTCGGCATTGGTTCGGACCGTGGCGACAGTCTTGAGACGATAATGCGTTGCTGAGTTGTTTCTGGACCGGCAACGCAAGGTGGACGCCGGACATGCCGAGGCGCTCAAGACAGTCGCCGCCAGACAGGAAGAGCTGGCCACCCGGCGCCGGGCAGTGGGCGTGGCCGAGCGCCGTGAAGAAGAATGGCTGGCCGGCATTGTCGAGGCACTGAGAGGCACCTGGCTTGAGAACGGGCTGTCCGCAACGGGCGTCGGCATCGTTCTCGACCATCTGGCTGAGCTGGCCAGGAACCTTCAGGAACGTGAAGCGATGCAACTGCGCATCGACAAGATGCAGGCCGACCGGGATAATTTCGTGGTCGAGGGCGCCGCGGCACAACTGAAGCCGGCGAGCCGGCAAATGGCGAAGACGCCGAGCAGTTGGCGATCCGGCTGGGCGAGCGCTTGGCGGATGCCGATCGCGCGCGCGAGGCGAAGGCAAATCTCGCTGCGGATCTGCAGCGCCTCCTCGACGGCCGTGAGCTCCTTGACGCCGAGATCTCGGTACACGAGCGCCGCAAGAACGAGGTGCTGAGCGCCTTTGGCGTTACGACGCTTGCCGAAGTGGTGGAACGCGACGACCAGTTGCGTGAGCGCGACCGTCTACACGCGACAGTCACCGAACTGGAGGACCAGCTGGCGGCCGAACTCGGGGTTCAGACATTCGAGCAGGCGCGCTCGATCCTCGATGCGCTCGATTTCGGAGGCATAGCGATTGAGAAAGCGGAAGGGGAGCAACGGATTCAGCTCCTTGACGAAGCAATCCAGCAGCAGCTGATCCGGCAGACGCGTGCCGCCGACAAGCTCGATGCCATTGGCGGCGACAGCGCCGTCGCCCGAATAGACGCCGAACGACGCACGATCCTGCTGGAAATAGAGGACAGGGCGGTCCGCTACATCGAATTGAAGCTGGGCGTGATGTCCGCCGGAAATGCCTTGCGCGCCTTCCGCGAGCGCCATCGCTCCGGGATGATGGCGCGGGCTTCCGATGCATTCGCGCTGATGACGCGCGGGCGCTACTCGGGGCTGACGACCCAACCGGTGAAAGGTGGCGAAGTCCTAATCGCCTTGCAAAGCGACGGGCAGTCGAAAGTGACCGAGGCGCTTTCGAAGGGCGCCCGTTTTCAGCTCTACCTGGCGCTCAGACTTGCCGGCTATTACGAATTCGCGCAGTTTCGCCCCTCGGTCCCCTTCATCGCCGACGACATCATGGAGACGTTCGACCACGTCCGCTCAGAGGAGGTTTTCAGGTTGTTTGGTCAAATGGCGGATGCCGGCCAGGTGATCTACCTCACACACCACCAGCATCTGTGCGAGATAGCCAAGACGGTGGTGCCGGGCGTGAGGATCCACGAACTCGGATAGCATCGACCTGTGCCAAAGGCGGACTTGTGCCTGCGATGTTGTGGCCTGCACCACGGCTCGGCCGAGATCTGCTTAGCTAACGGCAACACAGAGGCCAATGAGCTCGGCGGTGCTGCATCGGTTCGGCAAGAGTGAGACATGGAACTTCGGCCCATCGGCGAGCTTCCAGATAGTCTGCTGTGGGCGATGGCTCTCATTGAGCTTGAGGTCAGGGCCGAGGCGCGCAAGATTGGGTTGAAGCGGACAGGTGTTTCATTGCCCTTCCTGCAATACGGGGAGACCGATGCGGAATCTTATGCTGGCCTTCGCGGCACTTGCCTTGGCCGCATGCCAATCACCTCAAGAAGTTCGGCAATCCGTCGCTGTTGAACCAGCATCGAGTCCGGCTGTTCTGCCTCCGGCAACGATGGTTCAATCGCCGACAATCACTCCTCCTGGAAAGGACGTGCCGTCAAAGTATGCCGCCTTTTCGGGCAGTTGGGTTGGCAGGTTGGAGAGCACATCTGAAGGAAGGCTCGATGTTCAGTCCGTTTCCTCAAACGGGAAGGTGACCGTCAACTACGCATGGGGCGTTCTGGACGATAACAATCCAGGTGAGGCTGCCGGCACAGGAAAGATCGTAGGGAATGCCTTGAGGCTTGGCCGTCTTCCGAATGGCGCGGACGTCAGTTTTCAGATGCTGCCCGATGGAACTCTGGCCGAAACATTCGCGCTTGCCGGTAAGACCTATACCGGCGTGTTGACCAAGCAATGATTAGTCATTCTCGTCGCTATCCGGCGTGAAGCGCACGGCGACGGCCGATGACGCTTGGTGGCGGGCACCCGGAGCCAGCAGGCCCATAAGGCTTGCCTTCCGAGGGAGCCTTCACCGTTCGGCCATTGGCGGCACACGAGAGACCCATGTAGGAGGTTGGGGCTGCTCTTCAGCTTCAACCTCTAGTCTAATCGCTTGGTTTGCCGGGCAGCATCGAATAGCGCGGCTCCATCCATTTCGATTCTATCGACAAGGACCCGCGCTTGCTCGGTGTCGATGCCGGTTTCCCGGGACAGGAGCATGACCCGAAAACGCTTTTCTTCGGATGGAAGGCCGGGCCGGCCGCCTTCGGAGGACTCGACATCCCTCCGCCTCGCTGGCTGTCGAGCGTTGAGCTTCGGTATGTCGTTCTCTGCCGGGGAGGTGGCCTGCTGGACGATCATCGCGTTATCGCAGACCAAGAAAGCTCAGGATTGCGACGACCACGACTACCGCTCCGATGATCCAAATCAATCTATTCATGTCGTTTCCTTGCGTAAATAATTAACTACATCACCCTCGTTATCAACGAGATCGTGCCCACACTTGACGCTGAATGCGGTTATAGAGACGGGGGCGAGCAACCGCCGCCTCAGTCAATACTGCTGTTCAGTTGGAATCTCCCGCCTTCGCAGCGACAACATTCCCAAGCAAGGCTGGTTCCAGGCGCTTTCGAGAGTGGGACCTTTTCGTCTGTCGTTTCAGACCTAAGTCCGATCACAAGGACCTCAGCGGGAATGTGATGTCCTCAGGCCTGATCCTAAATCGCCTCAGCCGTGCTTGTCGGCCCTTTGGACCGAAGGCGGTTCTTTGCGGCGCCTTGTTGGCGAACCCGGTTCAGCCTGGCCTTGCGGCCGTCGAGCATACGATGGCGCAGCGGGAGGGCCTCCTGCACGACCAGGTTCAATACCTTGGCGTCGGTTAAGAACCTGGCGCCTCATTATGCATCGGCGCGTCTTGTCGCCATGCCGATCATTGCCGGCGTGGGGATCGCAATCAAGGCGCTGGAAGTTCTCGCCGCCGGCCGTGCGATCGTCGCGTCGCCACTTGGCTTTCGTGGGCTTCCTCCGGATTTCCAGCCCCCTGCGCCGAAGCCGAGATCCGATGCTTGTGAATTCGCCGCGGCAATCGATCGGCTGCTCAGCGATGAGCAAGCGCGTGACGAGGCGCTTCAGTCCAGGCGGAAAGCTAACCAGGCTCTTGGGATGAGAGAGCGCTTCGAATCTCAGATGGCGCAAGCTGTCGAGCGCCTCGCGAATTGTGCGATCAGCTAAGGCCCTTTCCACGCAATCGCATCGCCGGGCAAAGCCCAGTCTTGTCGCTGGTCGCCAATAGGGCAGTCACAAGTCAGCGCGCGCAGACCGGTTGTCTTTATAGGAAGGCTCTGCAACAATTGCATCTGCGCCAGTTTCCGCGATCACCGTGTGAAGCTGTAGAAGGCCAGGGACGACACGACGAGTGTCTGAGCGTAACCGCTCGGGATCGTGGCTCACTCCAGGTGGGTTCCCCAACGTCCGGCCCGCAGCGCACCGCTGCCCCTGCCGGACCGACCCGCGGGAGGCCTCCGGCATGCCAAAAATCCACTCTGATTTCGCCGCCAGCTACAGCGAATTGACGCTCTGGGAATTGGCCGATCCAGCAGCGACGGTAGAGGCTGCGGTCGAACTCTACGGCCCGGACGCGGCGACCGCCGCGGCATGGTGCGCGCTGACTGCGAACTTCGACGGGCGCGAGGAGGACTATCGCTTCTGGTGCACGGTCTTCTCAAAGCTGGGCAACAGACTCCAGTCTTGAGCTCAGTTTGAGAACGAACCTCCCCGTTCGGACAGAGTCGCTGTGCAACGTCCCCGAGCCGCCTTACTGGACGCGAGACGGGTGGCGGACAGGCCTGAATACTTAATGCACGAACAACATGTTTCCGGCGCTTAACGCCATTTCATCTAACTTTAGTACAGCGCCGGGAGGGACTGCGCTATCCTTCACCTACGCCGAGTCCAGAGGAAGAATGTCTTTCATCAGATTTCGTCCGGAGCAGATCCAAAGCTGACATGCGAGGAAAATTCATTCACAGGAATGTCGGCCACGATGATCGCTTCTGGTGCCAATCTGTTCAGGTCGACGGGAAGAATGACGGGACAAGAGCACAGTGGGAACACGGCCACCCAGCGCGACCCGTTCAAAGGCGTTGAGCGGGTTTCGCCAACCACTTCGGACGTCGGCCGCGCCAAAATCGGGAATCCTGCCACCGGGATGGCACGTTGCATCGAACGCCACCGGCGCCTCGTGGCCGCCGTTGAGAGGTTCTCCCGGAAACGGTGCGCCAGTCGTTTTAGCCTGCTGTCGGCTGCCGCCTGGCTGGCTCTGGTCGTAAGCCGGCCTCTTGAACGATCTGCGTGGCGCCGACTGGTCCAGCGCAAGCCTGTTGAAAGCTGCGAGGCCGAGCAGAAAATTCTTTATCTGATTGCTGCAATCCTGGCGCGGAAGACGCATTTGCGACCTGCGGAGGTCGACGAAGTCAAAGCCAGTGTCATGGAATTCCAGTCGGGCATTGCTGATTTACTGCGGAGAAAAGACCCGTGACTCTCTGATGTGATCCAGAGGCCGTACTCATCGCGTCAGTGGCCGTTCGACTGTGCCCGGTGGGTGGGCGTCACATCTAGAGCGGCGACTTTGGCTGTTGCGAACTTGCGAGGGCTCGGCGCTACCGAACCGAGCTGGAAGCGCGCCTTCTGGCGTCCACAAAAGGCGGCGTGATCTCATATTTGCGCTCGGCGATTAGATTGGAATCTGCGACTGGCCTTCGCGCCAAACTACTGTCGATCGCCTTGGCGCGCCACTCGTCCATGTCGAGGACGTATGTAGACCACATTCCATAGCGCGCCGACATGGCGTAGCGTTGCCATTTCAAATAGTGCGAGTGGACCGGGGAGCCGGTCTCCACCCGCGCCCAGCCGACGCGCAGCATCTCCACGGCAAGGTCGTGCCCGTCGGCGACACACCTGCCTTTGAGGGCACCGTCGCGATCAGGGAACTCGCCTAGGAGACAGCCAACTTGTCTGTCGCCGACCATCCGCTTCAGCCAGGCTTTTGCCAAGGCCCCGCACGGAACCGGCTTCAGAACAGCACTTTCACCGCGCCGCTTGGCATCGAAGGCCCATTGCGGCAATTCGCAACTGTCGATGCCGGCAAGGCGAACTTTTTGAGCCGATCGAGGAAACCACAAGGTGCGGCCGTCGATCACGCTGGCCCGTCCCGCAATCGCCTTTGAAGATCGCCCAGCGGTCAGGGAAGCAGGCTCACCACTTTGCCCGCTCCCAGCCGCTCTGGCGATATCGGCGCCGGGCGAAGGAGAGGGGAGGCAAGAGCAAGCCAGCGCGGTCAGCGCCCAAAGCAAATGCCTCGCGGTCATGGCCGCGACGCTTTTGCGCCGGCAGCCTGACCAAGCAGGATCGCCGGATGCTGGACGTCCTTGAACTGCCACAGCCCGGCGTGTCTGGCGCGCGCCGCCTGCTCGGCGACGGCGTAGCCGGCGTGATAGGGCAATCCGTCAGCACGCAGGGCCGCGAAGGCAAAGCCGCTTGTGATCATGAGGTTGCCGAGATCAAGCCGATCGCCCTCGATCATGACGAAACAGGCAACATGCACGGTGTCGCCGACCCTCAGCACAGGGGCGCATTCAGGCCTGGTGTCGGCGATCAGGGCGCCGAACACCGCGAGCGAAGCCTCGCCACAATCGGCACGGTGGCCGGCGGCATCGGTGAAGAAAGTTCCGCGAAGGCACGCCTGGGTGCCGTATAGACGATACTTCGTGCCGGCTTCGACCCAACTATCGCCAGTCTCGAGCGTCACGCCCGGTCGCAGGTCGAAATATCCGGGCGGCGCGGCGCTTGCAGGGCCTGCGGCGAGCGCGCCGGCCAGGAGAATACGAACGGTCCTCATTGCGCTTGCGCCTTGATCCTGGGATCGGCCCACATGCCATAACCGCCGCGACCGATCTGTTCTGCTTCCGCGAGATCCTTGCGCACCGCAGTGCCGTCAGGGTTCCTTGCCACCCGGTGGCTACCAACCGAAACCAGCTGCTCCTCGAACATGTCGACCGTGTCGACGCTGCCGGGGTAATTGTAGTAGCCGTAGCAGGTCGCGTCCTGAAGCGGCGCATTCGCCTCGCTGACGAAGGCCCGGCAGAAGATCACCTTTGGCGATTGCAACAGCGTCCCCAGTCCCTTCCTGGCATAGTCGGCGCAGGTGCCGGAGAAATCCTCGCGGCGGTTGACCAGATCGCCCTCGCAGGGCTCGATGCCATAGAGGCGGAGTACGGTTTTTGAATCGACGCGGAAGTCGATCGGCGAGACGGCCTTGAAGCCGCTCGTCGAAGCGAAGCCCTTGCGCTCGGCAATGCTTCCCTGGCCATCGTAGTATTCGACGACCAGGACCGTCTTTCCCGGCGCGGCGAGTGACCTGATGTAGGCCTGATCGACGGGTTCGGCCGCGATGGCCGGCACCAATGACGCCAGGCAAAGGACGAAGCTGCCGCCGACGCTGGCTCTCATGTTTGACACTCCCAAATAGCATCTCGTTTCGATCCAGCTTGCCAATTACGGATCCTTTGCGCAACAAAAAACAATATCGATTTGACATTCTTTTTTCCGTCAGCTACCGATTTATCGAAACTTCGACCCACCGGCGTGGAAACTTGCGATGGTTTCTCCATTGTTCATATTGGCAAACCGGCGGCTGCTCCTGCTGCTGAGTTCGGCCCTCCTGAGTTGGCCGTCGGCATACTCCGCAAGCAGCGCGGCGGAAAACCGCGACCTGCGCCAGCCGCCGCGCAATTCAACGGTCTCCGCGGTCAGCGCGGGAGAGGCCGGCATAATCGACAGCGTTTTCCATAGCCGCTGGGCGGAGAGGGCAGGAGAGTATGTGCTCGATGGCCAAGGCAGACTTCGTCAAACCCAAGCCCCCACGCGCAATGACGTGGATGTGGCGCCGCCGGGGCAGACGGCGAGCGCATCGCGCTCCATCGATCATAGTCAATTTGACTTCGCGTCGGCTAACAACGGACTTCCCGGCGACGCTGAATGCGGGCCATCACCCCTCAATTCGGAAGAGATCGCACGGCTCGTGGCGCAGGCTGCATCCAGGTATGGCGTCGATCGCGATTTCGCACTTGCAGTCGCGATGTCTGAAAGCCGCCTCGACCACAGCCGGAACTCTCCAAAAGGGGCGCGTGGCCCGATGCAATTGATGCCGTCGACGGCAGCCCATTTCGGCGTCAGCGACATCTGTGATCCGGCCGAAAACATCGACGGCGGCGTGCGGCTGCTGCGGGATCTGTTTGCCACCTACCGCAACCCGCTGATCGTTGCCGCCGCCTACAACGCCGGCGAGGCGAGAATCCTTCAATATGACGGCGTGCCACCCTTCCCGGAGACGGTCCGGTTCGTCGCCGACGTCATCAATCGGCAGCTGAAGCTGCCGCCGCTCAGGCGGCAGGCCGGCAGCGGCATAGCAGCTGATCCTGCCGACACCGGCAAGGCGCCTCCTCTCATCGGAGCGAACTCTAAAGGCAAGCCGCGGCAGTGGGTCGGCGGCGTCCTGCAATTTTGACGGAGGAAGACATGAAGCGAGCCCTCTCGAACGCTCGACGGACACGGGCATTTCGAATTGCAGGCACCGCCCTGGTCCTTGGCGTATCGCTGTGCGCCATTGCCGAGCCGGCGTTGGCGCAGACCTCCGGCGCATTTGCACCGCTCGAAACCGCGGTGCAAATGATCGTGGATTTCATAACCGGCCCATTCGGACGGCTGCTCGCCATCATCGCCGTCATCGGGCTTGGCTTTCTGGCCTTCGCCGGACGCCTCTCCTGGTTCACCGCGGGCGCCGTGGTGATCGGCATCGGGCTGGTGTTCGGCGCGCCGGCGATCGTCGACCAGATGATATCGGCTGTCGGCAACTGAGCCATGAGCGATCATTCTGACGACAGGCCGCAACTGACACCGCTGGTCATCGGGCTCACCCGGCCGCCGATGATGTGGGGAGTCCCGCTCAGCGCCTTCTACCTCATCCTCGGCATCACGCTCATCGCGTTCCTGGTGACCAGCAGTTTCTGGGCAGCCGCAATCGCGCCTGTCACTTATCTCGCCCTGTTCGCGCTCTGCAGCCGTGACGTGCGCATCCTCGATCTGGTCCAGACCGCGGGGCGCCGCACACCGCGCACGCCAAACAGGACCTTTTGGCAAACCAATTCCTACGGGCCCTGATCATGCTCAACATTGTCGCCGAAGAACTGGGCTTCGGACGCCAACGGCGCCGCGACAGACCAATGGCCATGCACGTGCCCTACATGCGCCACCTTGCCAACACGGTGATCGGTCTGGAAAGCGGGGCGCTGCTCAGCGTCATCAAGCTCGATGGCTTGTTCTTCCAGACCGAGGACCAGGCCGAACTCAACATGCGGGCCAGCGTGCAGAACACCATGATCCGGGCCCTAGGCTCGAGCAGGTTTTCGCTGTGGTCGACCGTCATTCGCAGGCAAGTCATTCCAGAGATCGGCGGTTTTTTCTCGGATCCGTTCTGCGCTCTCCTCAACACACGCTACATGGCCGAGCTCAAGCAGCGCCGCATGTTCACAAACGAGCTGTACCTCACCATCGTTCGCTCCCGCATGCGTGGCGCGCTGGGCGTAGCCGATAGCCTTTCTGCCGTGTTCAGCCGGACGCGTGACAGGGACAGCCAGAAACAGCAGGTGCTCGAGCGCATCAACGAGTTGGAGGAAATTGTCTCCACTGTCGCACGCGACCTGCAGAAATATGGAGCCCGGCCGCTTGGCATCGTCTACCGCGACGGCCAGCCCTATTCGGAGCCGTGCGGGTTCTTCAACACGCTTCTGACCTGCGGGACGTCTGCCCCCATGCGGCTGCCGCGCATGGCGATCCGCAACTATATCGGCACCTCGCGGCTGCACTTTTCCAAAAGGACGCTGCAGGCGCAGGGTCCGACGACGGCTGACCACCGCTTCGGCGCCATGCTCTCGATCAAGGAATACCCGCCTTTTTCAGGACCGGGCATGCTGGACGGGCTGCTGCAGCTCAATCACGAATTCATCCTGACGCAATCTTTCACCATCGCCGACAAGCCGATCGCGCAAGAACGGATCGCAAGATTGCAGCGGCAGATCCAGGCGTCCGACGAAGGCGGCAGCACGGTCGAGACCGACATCGATTTTGCCTTCAACAGCCTCGTCAACCAGGAGGCCGTGTTCGGCTATCATCATTTCAGCCTCCTGTGTCTGGCGCACGACCTTGCCGGCGTCGACAAATCCGTCTCGGAACTCGGCGCCTGCCTCACCGACATGAACATCAACTGGCTGCGCGAAGACCTCAATATGGAGGCCTCATTCTGGGCGCAGCTGCCAGGCAACCACAGCTACATCGCCCGTTCTTCCATGCTGTCGAGCGCGAATTTCGCCGGCTTTTCGTCGATGCACAATTTCGCCACCGGCAGGGCCACGGGAAATCACTGGGGCTTGCCGATCGCGCTGCTTGAGACGACGTCGCAGACACCCTACTGGTTCAACTTCCACCAGCGCGACATCGGCCACTTCCTGGTCACCGGGCCGACCGGATCCGGCAAGACCGTGGTGCTGAGCTTCCTGCTCGCGCAGGCGCTTCGCATCTCGCCAGAGCCGCGTGCGGTCTTCTTCGACAAGGATCGCGGCGCCGAGATCTTCATTCGCGCCGTCGGTGGAACCTATGAAGTGCTGGAGCCCGGCGTCGCCACCGGCTTCAATCCGCTGCAGATGGAGAATACCCCGGCCAACCGCGAATTCCTGCTGCGGCTGGTCAAGGCGATGCTGCAACCCGCCGACGGCCGCGGCTTCTCGCAGGAGGAAGAGCATACGCTGGAAGGCGCGATCGCGCGCATTTGCCAGGTGCCGGCGCAGCAGCGCACCTTCGCCAACCTCTCGGCTCTGCTGATGGGGCGATCGCGCTCCGACGCCAACGACCTCCAATCACGCCTCAGGCCATGGTTCGAGGGCGAGAGGGCCTGGTTGTTCAATGCGCCGCGCGATGTCCTGTCCTTCTCGGGCAGCCGCATCTTCGGTTTCGATATGACGCATGTGTTGGACAATGCCGAGGTGCGCACGCCTGCACTGATGTATCTTTTTCACCGCCTCGATGAGCTGCTCACCGGCAATCCCGTCCTGATCTTCATGGACGAGGGCTGGAAGCTTCTGCAGGACAAGACCTTCTCCGGCTATATCGTCGACAAGATGAAGACGATCCGCAAGCTGAACGGGATCGTCGGGTTCGGCACGCAGTCGGCGGCCGACATCGCCAAGGCACCACAATCGCACACCCTCATCGAGCAGTCCTCCACCAACCTGCACTTTCCAAATCCGCGCGCCGATGAGGAGAGCTATGTCGGCCGCTTCGGGCTGACGGCCAAGGAGTTCGCCTTTGTCAGGAACACGCCACCGGAGCGGCGGACGTTCCTGATCAAGCACGGCAACGATTCCGTCATTGCCCGCCTTGATCTCTCGACCATGCCTGACATCCTCAAAGTGCTGTCGGGCCGCAAGGAAACGATCGAGGCATGCGCAGCCCTGCGGGCGCGACTGGGTGATGATCCGGCACTCTGGCTGGCGGAATTCTGCGGTTGGAAGCAATCGACATGATCCGGCGTCTCCCCCTGCTTTTGCTGCTTCTTGCCTCGCCCTCGGCAGCCGATGTGGTGACCATCGACGGCTCGGTGCTCGAAAGGCGAAAGGACCGCAACGGCAATGTCACGGCAATCGAGAAGGCCGATCGCGATCGCTACAGCGTCGATCAAAGCATCACATGCGCGATGTATCGGCCGGGCCGCAAGGACGATCCGGTTGCCGCCGCCAACGTCAACCCAACCATCGCCGGCCTCGTCCGGCGGGTGGCCCGCGAGGAGGGCGTCGACGAGAACCAGTTTCTGGCCCTGGTCTACCAGGAGAGCAGGTTTAACCCCTGTGCAAGATCGAGCGCTGGCGCCATCGGGCTGGCGCAGCTGATGCCGGGAACGGCGGCGGAGCTTGGCGTTGACGCAAACAGCGTCGAGCAGAATCTGCGTGGCGGCGCGCGTTACTTTAAGCAGCAGCTCGAACGCTTCAACGGAAACGCCTCGCTTGCACTGGCCGCATACAATGCAGGTGCCGGCAGCGTCGAAAAGTACGGCGGCATCCCGCCCTTCAGAGAAACGCAGGGCTATGTCGCGGCGATAACGCAAAAGTGGCTGCCGGCCTTTGGCGGCTCGGACAAGTCGGGCATTCCATTGAACTATGGCGGAACGGGTGCCGCCTTCCAGGGCATGCGTACCGCAACGCTGGACGCCATGGGACTGACCAGTGCGGTCGGCGACGGCTCAAACGATGTGGCGTCCTGGTTTGAGCAATTCGGCTCGGCTGCCACCGGCACGGTTCAAGACAGCTGGGACAAGAATTCCGGCGCCCGCAACGCCAATGTCGAAATGCTCAACCGGCTGATCCAACTGGGCGCCAGTTTCGCAGACCTGGTCAACTCGAGCAACGCGGTGACGCTGAGCGGCCTTTCAGGCGCCAGCCGTTCGGGTAGCCGTCCGAAGCCCGACTACCAGCCGCCGACAGGCGGATTTTGCGATGCGCGCGTCGGTCTGGTCTGGAGCCGGCAAGCGCAAGCCTGCGTCCACGAGCTCGAGCAAGAGGTCGAGCTGTTCTTCAACCCGCAACAAGGAGGTCTCCAATGAAACGTGCTCTTGTGCTGGTCGCCGCGACCGTGATGGTCACCTCGGCCAAAGCCGACATTCCGGTGATCGACAGGACGAACTATGCCGTCGCCAAGGACACCGCCGACAAGACCGCGAGAATCCTGGACACCAACAGGGATATTCTGACCACCGTCGAAAAGACCCTGCAGGCAGTTACCGGCAATCGCGGCAGCGACGTCGGCTCGCTCAAGGACTTGGCGATCGGCAATGGTTTCAGCGTCTCCTCGGTGCCTTCCTTCGACAGCATGCTTCAAAATGGCGTTCCGGATTTTGGCTCCATGGGTCCGGAGATCGCCAAGGCCGCGACGACCTTCATCAACGGCATGCAACTGGTGAAATCGCTTTCTGGCAAACAGCAAAGTTCTCTGGCGAGCGACAAATCGTACGAGGAGATGGTCAAGACGGTGCTCGGCGTGTCGGCTCTGATCACTGGCTCGCGACAGGCTGTCGCAACGCGGCGTGCCGCGCTTGAGCGAGCCGGGCAGGGGATCGGCCAGGCTCAGGACATCAAAGGCTCGATTGACCAGAACACACAATTGCAGGTGCAGACCGGACTGACCCTGAACGAGATGATCGGCGTCATGAACGGTGCCGTCCAGGCGCTGCAGGCGGAGAACCAGCGCAGGTTGACTGATATTTCAAACACCAAGAAGGCGCTGACCTACGAATGACACGAGGCCGGCACGAACCGATCGCGCTTAGCGTCGTGGCGCTGCTGCTTGCCGGGTGCGCCACACCCAAGGAAAAATCCGCGCCCTGCAAACGGCCGGCCGCCGTGATGAGCTACGCGGCACAAGCCACCCACCTTGAGTGCGGGCCGATGCGGCCGGTCAACCCCGACAGAGCGGCGGCATGGGCAATGATCGGCGGCGATTTTCCCTCTCGAACGGAATAGGGCTGACGTGGATAATTTCATCGGCGAACTGCTGCAGCGCATCGATGCTTCGGGCGAGAATTTCTCCGAGCGTGCGTTCGAGGTTCTGAGCAGGGACATCGAGCCACTGCTTCGGCTGCTGTTCATGCTGGTCGTGCTCTTCTACGGAGTGCAATTGGTGCTGGGAACGTCGAGGCTCAGCGCTGCCGAGATCGTGGGCCGCGTCGCTCGCGTCATGGTGATCCTCGTTCTGGTCAGCACCTGGTCGCACTTCCAGGCTCTCGTCTATGCCTGGATCACAAAAGTCCCGGAGGCGGCGGGGCGGGCCATACTGGCCGCATCGGGCACAGGGGTGACGGAACCCAGCAACGGCCTCTCGGAGATCTGGCAGACCGCCAATCTGGCAGCGTCCACATTTGCCGAGCAGGCCGGCTATTTCTCCGTGCTGCCGGCCTTGATCGGCATGATCATCATGGCCTTTGCCGGGCTGTTCGTCTCCGTGGCGCTGGGTATCCTGGTCCTGGCCAAGGTGATCCTGTGGGTTCTGCTTGGCACCGCGCCGATCTTCATCGCCTGCATGTTCTTTGATGTGACGCGCAACTACGCGATGGGATGGCTGAACCAGTCGCTGCTCTACGCACTGATCCCGTTGTTCGTCTACGTGATCGCCGCCTTCCTGATCGCGGCGATGGCGCCCGAACTGACCAAGATCAACCAGATCTCAGGCAATCGCGAGCTGAAGCTCAGCGACCTTGCAGCCTTCGTGATGTTGTGCCTGGCCGGCAGTTTCGTTCTCTTGCAGATCCAGTCGCTGGCGCAAGGCATTGTCGGCGGGCTCGCGATGCCGGTTGGTCAGCGTTCGCGAGCCCTTACCGGCCGCGGCGTCCTTTCGGGGCGCGCCGCTGTTGCCGGCTCGGCCACACAGATGCAGGCCGCCATCAATCGTGTGCAGGCCCGATTGCGCAGCCCTCAAACACCGTCGCGCGAGGCCATGCAGCGCGCCATCACCGCCAATGCACAGACGCGGTAACACCAAAACGCAACAGAATTGTCCTCCAACGCTCCGCAACGTCCAATGGCAGAACCCCTCGACGAAAAGCTGAGATACTACTTCCAGGACGGTGACGTCTGGGAGCACGAGATCTTCAAGCGCGCCATGCGCTCCAGCCGCATCGCCTGGTTTTTCACGCTGCTATTTGCCTCGATCGCGGCCCTTGCCCTGTTGGCGCTGGTGCTGATGGTGCCGCTGAAGAGCTTCGAGCCCTATGTGGTCGAGGTCGACAGGAACACCGGCTATATCGAGGTCAAGTCGGGATTGACGAGGACCTCTGATCTCACCGGTCAGGAGGCTGTCACCCAGGCCAATGTCGTTCGCTACATCCGCAACCGCGAGGGATATGATCCTTTTGCCATCGACGAATATTTCGGGATCGCGGCGCTTTTGTCGACCGACGAGGCGGCCCGCGACCTGCAGATGCAGTTCAGCGCCGCCAACGCGCAAAATCCGGCGAAGATCTATGGCCGGCTGAAGCGGGTGCTTGTCGATATCAAGTCCGTCACCTTCCCAAACGCCAGTACGGCGATCGTGCGCTTCTCGACCACAGAAAAGAGCGAGACGGAAGCCATTCACAGGCATTGGATCTCGGTGGTGAGATTCCGCTACACCGAGAGCCCGCTCAAGAACGAATGGCGCTTCGAAAATCCGCTCGGCTTCCAGGTCTACAGCTACCGCCGCGACCAGGAAACGGTGACACCGGGCGGTTCCGAATGATGGCACGCGGTCTGGTCGTGGTCGCTTATCTGATCCTCTTCGAGTTCACCGCTGCGGCCTTCGGCGCGCAGACGCCGAAGGCCGGTCGCCTGGACGCGCGCATCACCAGCGTCACCTATCAGGAGAACAACGTCGTCCAAGTGCATGCAAGCTATGGCGTATCGACGATGATCGTCTTCGACGAGGAGGAGAAATTTCAGACCATATCGCTCGGCGACAGCGAAAGTTGGCAGGTCGTTCCTGCTGAGCAGGGCAACATCCTTTTCGTCAAGCCGATCGCCAGGAACGTGACGACGAACATGAACGTCGTGACCAGCAGGCGCATTTACTTTCTGGAGCTGAAGGATAGTGCTCCCGCAGGAGGCCGACAGGTGTTCGGCATTCGTTTCGCTTATCCGGAGAAGGACCGCGCCGCCGCGCTGAGGAGTGAAGCCGAGCAGCGCGCGGCCTGGCCCAACATCGCCGGCATCGACAAGGCCAATGTCAACATCGACTATTCGTTTTCCGGCGATGCGGGTCTGAAGCCAACGTTGGTGTTCGACGACGGCACAAAGACTTTCTTCCGTTTCGGCCAGCGTGCCGCGGCGATCTTCGCAGTCAAATCCGATTTCTCGGAGACGCTGAGGAACTTCCGCAAGGAAGGCGAGTACATCGTCGTCGACGGTGTCGCCGCCCAATACACGTTGCGCGACGGCAATCAGTGGCTGTGCATCTTCAATCTTCGAAAGCCCGATTTCGGCGAGCCCAATGCCGACGCGCTGGCGCCGGTAAAAGACGACATGGCAACGGTCCGCAGAAGGAGCGGAAATTGATCCAGCGAGCTCCCGAACTGGAGGCTTTGGCCGGCAATGACAATCCCGCTGTTGCGGACGGGTCCGTACGTCGCAAGCAGCTTGCCGGTGGTGTCGTCCTGATCCTATTGGGCCTTGTGGCGGGCTATTTTACCTTGGCTGGGCTTCAACCTTTGCAAGGCCACCACGTGCCAGCCGGTGACGAGGAGTTCTCGACCACCAGTTTTCGGCCGCCTTCGTTCATGCGTGAGCGAGAACAGCCGGCGAAGCCCACCGCGCCCGAAGTGATCGAATTGCCGCCACCGCCACCACCGCCGCCAGTGCCGAGTCCCGATGCCACACCTTTCGATGTGCCACCGCCCCCAGCGCCTGTATCCGCTCCCGACGCCCCGGCAGCCCCAGGCGATGAATTTCCCAAACGCTTTCGTTCCAAGATGATCGTCTTCGACGAAAAGGGTTCGACCAACGACGAGCAAGGCGCCTCGGCCGGCGATGCGCAAGCGCGCGCCGTTGCCGGCGAAGACCCTAACAGCAAGTTTCTCGCTGCAGCGGCCAACGTCCGCGATCGCTCGGCACGGGCCAGGAAGATCGCCCGGGTCGATGCACTGATTGCGGAAGGCACGCTAATTCCCGGCATTCTCGAGACCGCGATTGTCAGCGACCTTCCCGGTCAGATCCGCGCCAATGTCGCCGAGGACGTCTATTCGTTCGACGGCCGTCGTATACTTATCCCGACCGGTACGCGGCTGATCGGTGAATACCAGTCCGAAATCACTCGCGGCCAGAAACGCATCTTCGTCGTCTGGACGCGATTGCTTCGCGATGACGGTGTCAGCGTCCGCTTGAACTCGATCGGCTCCGACAGTCTTGGCCGCTCCGGGCTTACCGGCCGGGTCGACACCAAGTTTCGGGAGCGCTTCGGCGCGGCCATCCTGCTTTCGATCGCCGGCGGCGGCGCCAGTTACTTGACCGGCTACGGCAGCCAGGCCGCGACAGGCGGTAGCGACCGGGCAAGGCGCGCTGAGGATATCGCACGCTCGACCATTGCTCAGACGTTCTCGGACATGGCCAACCAGGCGCTTGGCGAGAGCCTGAAAATCCCGCCGACGGTCAGCGTGCCGCAAGGCGAGCGGATCTTCGTCTTCGTGCGCCAGGACCTCGACTTTTCCGCCGTCTACGACGATCCAGTTTCAGAGGCATTGGAGGAAATTCGTCATGAGCGCGGCTTCAATCGAGCCTGGCAACAATGACCGGCACTATTTCCTTCACCGGTCTCTCGAACCGCTCAAACCGCTGCTGACAGATCCGCAGATCGTCGAGATATCGATCAACAAACCTGGCCATGTCTACGTCGAGCGACTTGGTGCCGGTCACATGGAATACCATCACATTCCAAAGCTGACAGCCTCCGAAATCGTCCATATGGGCGAACGGGTCGCGGCCGCCACCAATCAGTTCATTGGTCCTGCAAACCCGATCCTCAGCGCAGCCCTTCCAACTGGGGAGCGCATACAATTGGTGCTGCCGCCGGCAGCGCCCGAGGGGGGCGCGGTTTCGATCCGCAAGCAAGTCGTTGGCGAGTTCACGCTCGAGGATTACCGCAACGCTGGCGCCTTCGATAAAGTATCCGGTGCCATCAGCGGCATGAACGATGCCGATCGCGGCTTGACGGAGCTTTTGCGGAGGGACGACGCCTATGGCTTTGTCCGTCGCGCCATTTTCAGCCGCGTCTCCATGCTAATCAGTGGTGGCACCTCAAGCGGCAAGACCACATTCATGAACGCCTGCCTCAAGGCCGTCCACGAGGGCGAACGCCTGATCACGTTGGAAGATACGCGCGAGCTGTTTCCTCCCCACCGCAACACCGTGCACCTGCTTTCATCCAAAGGCGACCAAGGCACGGCGAGTGTGACGATCCAGAACCTGCTCGAGGCCTCGTTGCGCATGCGCCCGGACCGGCTGTTCGTGGGCGAAGTGAGGGGAGGTGAGGCGTTCTCGTTCCTGCGTGCGATCAACACGGGCCATCCTGGCTCGATGTCGACAGTCCACGCCGACACGCCTCGCGGCGCCTATGAGCAGCTCGCCATGATGGTGATGCAATCGGGTCTGTCGGCAGCTTACTCGAAAGCCGACCTTATCTCCTACATTCGCAGCGTCATCCCGATCGTTGTCCAGCTGAGGCGCGAGGGCGGACGTCGTGGCGTGTCGGACATCTATTTCTCAAGAATGGATCGATCATGACCGGCACGTTGCGCATCGCCTATCTCGTTTTCTGCCTCGCGATTGGTTTTGTCGTCTGGCTGCTCGCCTACGGGGTGGTGCTACAGTTGTTGTATGGCGACGGCCGCATCTTGCAGGTCACCGCGACAACCAATCCGTTCGCAGCGCTCCAGCAGCTTGCCCGTTACCCTCACAACGCCGTGTTGCAGCGGACCAGTCTGGGGGCAGCCGCCGTGTCGGTCCTCATCGCCGGTGCGATCGCCTCTCTCGGTTTGAAGCGTGCTTCCGAACCGCTTGGCAATGCTCGTTTCCAAAATACAATGTCGCTGCGGCATGGCAGATGGTTCCGGCGTCACGGACACATTCTGGGACGTTACGGGCGCCATGTCCTTCGCGTCCAAGACGAGCGCCATCACCTGGTCATCGGTCCGACGCGCTCGGGAAAGGGGACGTCCTACGTCATCCCAAATGCACTTACCCATCAAGGGTCGATGATCGTTACCGACCTGAAAGGCGAAATCTTCCGCTCAACGGGCGGGTATCGCAAGGCAACCGGAAACCAGGTATTCCTGTTCGCGCCGGGTAGCGAAAGAACACATCGTTACAATCCGCTCGACTTCATCAGGTCCGACCGGGGCGATCGGACAACGGACATTCTGAATATAGCAAGCATTCTCGTCCCCGAGAGTACCGATTCCGAGAACGCGATCTGGCAGGCGACTGCGCAGCTGGTACTGGCTGGCGCCATCAGCTACGTGAACGAGAGCGACTTCTATCGCGGCCGCCGCAATCTTTGCGAGGTGATTTCATTCTTCAACAGCGGCGTCGATCTGCAGGCTCTAATGAGCCTGATCAAGGAAAAGGAGCCGAACCTGTCGCGCTTTACGCTCGAAAGCTTCAACGCCTACATCGCGCTGTCGGAGCGCGCCGCTGCCTCCGCGCTGCTCGACGTGCAGAAGGCCCTGCGTCCCTTTCGCAACGAGCGCGTGGTCGCCGCCACCAACGTCACCGACATGGATCTTCGCGCGCTGAAGCATCGGCCGATCTCGATATACCTGGCGCCCAACATCACCGACGTGGCGATGCTGAAGCCGCTGCTATCGCTTTTTGTCCAACAGACGCTGGACACGCTGCTGCTCACCCAAGACCCGAATTCGCTGCCCATCTACTTTCTGCTGGACGAGTTTCGGCAGCTGAGAAAGGTCTCCGAGATCACGAGCAAGCTGCCCTATGTGGCCGGCTACAACATAAAAATGGCCTTCATCATCCAGGACCTCAAAAACTTGGATGAGATCTACGGCGAAACCGCCCGCCATTCGCTTATGGGCAATTGCGGGTATCAGCTTGTGCTTGGCGCAAACGACCAGGTCACGGCCGAGAGCGTTTCAAGGGGACTGGGCAAGAAGACAGTGCGTTACAGGACGGAGTCGAGAACGATCGAACTGATGGGGCTGCATCGCCGCACCAAAGTCGAACAGGTCCGCGAACGCGATCTGATGATGCCTCAGGAAGTCAGGCAAATGCCCGCAGACAAGATGGTCATCCTCGTAGAAGGGCAGGCGCCTGTTCTGGCAGACAAGTTGCGCTTTTTTGCGGTTTCCCCATTCAAGGCAATGGAGCGGTTCTCGCAATCCAATCCCCCCGATGTACCAGCGACGGAACTGCTGCCGCGGGCCGCGATACCCGCGCTGACAGACGCCTATTCCCAGTCGGGCGCGTCCGAAGATCGCCGCATTGCAGCATTCGGCACAGCTCATCCGCCTACGCCTCCCTCCGGAGCTGCAATAGAGGCGCGTTTTGTTGCTGCAGCTCGAAAACTGAAACAACTGACCACCACGGCACCCGAAAATTCCAGCGGCAAGGCAAAGCGGAATTGGTCCGCGATTTTTGATGAGATCGTGCCTGACGATCCGACCGGGCAGGAAGACGATGCATGCAGTCAGGGCCCGTCAACGCTCGGCACGAGCTAGCTCGTTTCCATCAGAGGTGGTTCTTGTCCTACTCAGGATACCGCCTCTTCAACGCCCTGAGCTGCGGTAGGGCGGCGGCACTGACGCTGGCGTGGATCGCTTCGGGAAAGTCAGAGGAAGGAGTTCAGCTACCCGGGTGAAGGCGCGTTCGCCATATTCTGCGATATGCGCCATGACCCAATCACCACGGCGTCCGGCAGTTTGACCGCGGCGGCGGTCTGAAGGAAATGGGGCGAGGATCAGTTCGTATATTTTGTAAATATATGCCAGATCGTATAACCTGAACTTATCTGCTAAGTCGGATATTACGAAAACCAAGGAAGCGCATAACAGATGCTCCAGCGAGACCCCCCTTAATGTCTCGGCTGACTCGATCTGGGAGTAGGTGCGTTTCATGTGCGGTTCCATGCATGCGATAAGCCATTGGTATCGCTGCAAAGTCGCAGTTCAAGATAGAACGCACCCGGTGTGACCACTTGTGGCGGCGATGTAGAAATGTCGCCGGCTCTGCAAAGTAGAAATGTCGCATCCTACGTTTGCGGGGGCAGGGTCCAGCAAGTTAGAATGCGACAGCGTAGCACTTCCTGGCGCCGACATGAGTGCCCGATCGGGGGTCAGCTGGTCGGGGTTGCACAGCCCGATCGGGCGCGTTCCAGCTTGGCTCCTTGGCTTTAGCTTTGAAAGCCGCCTCACTCGGCAGCGGCCGCCCTTGTCAGTGCCTGTTCCCGCCGCGCGATGACGGCAGGGTGGTTGATGAAATCTGTGCTGCGGCCCTGCTTCGACCCGGGCTTCTTGTAAGCGATCTGCTCGCTGTTGGTCTTGATCTTTCGGCGGAGGCCGCGCCTCGTCCTGCTGAGCTTGATCCAGGTCAGCACTTCGCCGAGCCGCTTGTTCTCGGTGACCGCCGCGTGCGTAATGCGCTGCTCCTTGTCGAACACGGTGTAAGGCAAGGAACACGCTCTCCATCGAACGTCCAGCCGACCGCCGGCGAACTCGTAGATATCGACGTATTTGCCGACCAGCCCGCACGAAAGCTCGTTCTTCTCAAGCATGATTTGTCTGCGTTCGTAGGAGAACGACAATTGCTGGCGACATAACGCTGCTCCCGCTTGCCAGCACGTCACGCAGCCGATCCGGCGCAACATTCAATGCGCGATGCAGATTGTCCGGTCGGGCAGGGACCTTGGCGAAACCTCGGCAACGAACCCCGGCAGGAAAGCGTTGCCCGCATCGATATTCGATACGCCGGCGAGGCGCAGTTCCTTCACAAGACCATCCTGGAGGGTCCGGTTGACCCGCTCGACCCGGCCTTTGGCCTGACTCGAATTTGCGCAGAGAATCTCGATGTTGAGTTCGGAAAGCGCCCGCCCGAATTGCGTCATGCCCCGGCCGGCGCGGGCCTCGGCCTTCGCCACCCGAAACACCGAATGGCCTCGAAGTAACTGAAGGTGCTCTCCGACTGCTCGAGCTCTATCTGAAGGCACACGGTTGCCCGGTAGCCTTCTATTCAGACAAGCACTGGCGTCGTAGATGAAGACGAGCAGGGTACATGGGTCGCCCCGCTCCTCGAACCAACGGTGATCGCTGCCGTCGATCTGTACCAGCTCGCCATACGACTCCCGACGTAATCTGGGTTGATGGAACGTCCTGCGCTGCTTACGCGACAGCCAGAATTCAGCCTCCGCCATCCATTTGCGCAACGTCTCTCGTGACACGACCAAGCCGTGGTTCGCCGCCAACTTCTCGGCCGCCAAGGTCGGCCCGAAGTCGAGATAATGTTCCCGAACCAACTGAACCGCTAGTTCACCGATGCCGGCGACAATCGATGGTTCGACGGTCGTCCTCGAGCCTTGTGCCGAAGTGCTGCGGCGCCTTCGACTCTGAACGCCTTCAGCAATCTCCCTCGCTCATCGACGAGCAGGGCGACATTCCTACTTTGCGGAATCAAGACATTTCTATTTTGCGGCAATACCACTTTGCGGCATAACATACATTATGGAACGGAATATTGTCGTTTAGATTCAACCATATAGAGAGTTGAGCTGGCCGCCGCCTGTAAGTCGTGCCCGACTGCCAAGTGAGGGCTGCCAGTATCTTCCTCGATCTCAGTGCTGCTGATGCCGACCTTTTTGGCGTCAGTGAAAAGCTTTTGTGTCAGCTCGGCGACTGAGATGACGCTCCTGCGGCCTTCCAGCTTGCTTTAATCATTGCTAATGCAGCCCCTTGCTGCATTAATCCTCGATCATGCTAATTGGACAGGGAGTAACGATGGCCCAGATGATCCGGTTCGCGATCTTTGCGGTTTCGGCCGCTGTCGCCGGCTTGGCGTGTTTCGCCTTGCATTCCTGCTGGACGTGGACCGCGCCGCTCCTGATCATATCCGTCGGGTCCATGCTTGCCGAACATGCCTTCAACCGGCTGGCCTCGAACGAAGAAAAGCAGCGCGATCTGGAAGATCGCGTGCGCAATCTGCCAATGCAAGCCAATGTAGAACGATCGTGAACCTAGACTTCCTTGTCCCCTTCGCCCCAATGGCACGCCAGTGGGTAGGGGAACATCGACCAGCATTTCATGGGCAAGGCGTCCAGCCCTTACGCGTACCGCGATGAAACAGCGTTCAGGAAGGCCGCCGCGCGCTCCCCGACGGACCCCTATGGCGTGGCTACAGGGCTCAAAGACGGGCGCCCGCCGACGTGACGATGGGCATATCGGTCGCCGAACTTCGCTCGGCAGGGGGGCGCGTGAAACAAATTGGGACTAAAGCTAAAGAGGCTGCAAGATTTGTGACGGCGATGGCCAATGCTCGACGCCTGTTGATCATGCACCTCGTGCTCGACCGCGAATTGCCGGCTGAGGCGCTTCGAGAGCAACTGGGGCTTAGCTCGTCGGCACTGTCACAGCACATGGCCAAGTTACGCGCACTCGGCTTGGTCCGCGTCCGCCGCGACCGTGACAACATAGTTCACTATTCCTGTTGCAATGACTCGGCCCGCAAACTGCTTGCCCTGCTGGACCACGCTTATGGAAGTGGCCCTTCGAAGCAAAACGCAGACTTGGGAATTCCAGATTGAGCCCTTGCGGACCCCGCATGAGGGACTGTTAAGTCTATGCGGGAATCGACAGGGAAGGAACCGAGTTCATCCATTGGAATACCACCGGGCCTGTGCGGCGGCCTTCGTCAACCAATTGATGATGAGCGGCCCGGCTACCGAGGGGTTGATTTGGGCTTGAAGGTCCCCAACCGGGCCATGCCGGCGATCCCCCCCGGCAGAAGGATCATGAACTAATATTAGCAATAGCGCAAATACGAAACGGCGCCGGCATCAACGTCGTCAATATCGTAGCCCGATAGGATTCGTTCGCTATCTGGCACCATAGGCTTACCGTGCCCTGGTCGCCCGCGAGATTTACAGGCCGGCTGTCAGACGCCGATCGGCAACCCGTGAGCATGCTTCACCTGGCCCAACGCAAAGCTGGATTCGATCGAGGCCACGCCGTCGAGCCTGGTGAGTTTCTGCTTCAGGAAGGTTTCATATGCCTCTAGATCCTTGACGACGACACGCAGCAAGAAATCCATTTTTCCGGTCATCAAATAACATTCGACGACTTCCGGCCAACGACGGACCGCGCTCGAAAAACCATCGAGCTCTTCCTCCCGTTGTCGCTCAAGCTTGACGGAAGCAAAGGCGCTAACGGGCAATCCAACCTTCACCTGATCAACGATTGCCACGTAGGCTCTGATCACGCCTGATTTTTCGAGCATCCGCACTCGGCGCGCGCAAGGCGATGGAGAGAGCCCGGCGATCTCGCTGAGATCTTCCGTTGTCGCGTGAGCATCCGACTGAAGTGCAGCCAGCAACCTGCGATCGATATCGTCAATCACATCTTTTGGCATAGGTTTTTGTTTCCTGCATAAAAATTAGCTGAGTCCGGCCGAAGCGGCTCTAGCTTATCGCGCTTTTAGCCGCAATCGCCCGCTGGATTTTCCTATCCTCCCTCCTCTCGGTGGAGTTATAAAATGAACGATCCTCAACTCGCGTGCCTCAAGGAACTCGAAAGCAAGGTACTGTGGCTTTCCACATGGATGGTCCACAACGCCAACAACCTTCGGCCGAATGACGACGGGCTCAAAGTTGGAGGGCATCAGGCCTCGTCAGCATCGCTCACCACGCTCATGACTGCGCTATACTTCGCGGTCTTGCATCCAGAAGACAGGGTCGCGGTGAAACCGCATGCAAGTCCGGTCTTTCACGCCATCCAGTATCTCTTCGGCAACCAGACACGGTCGAAACTGGAATCCTTCCGCGCTTATGGAGGTGCGCAGTCCTATCCATCACGGACGAAGGATACGGACGATGTCGACTTCTCGACCGGGTCTGTCGGACTGGGCGTCGCGCAAACCCTGTTTTCCTCATTGGTGCAGGATTACCTTCGAGCAAAAGGCATGGCCAAGGACCGTCCGGAAGGCCGCATGGTCGCGCTTATTGGCGACGCCGAGATGGATGAGGGTAACATTTTTGAGGCTCTTCTCGAGGGTTGGAAACACGGTCTGCGCAACACGTGGTGGATCGTTGATTATAATCGCCAAAGCTTGGACGCGGTCGTAAGGGAGGGCTTGTGGGAGCGCTTCGTCTCTCTGTTTCGCGATTTCGGCTGGGAGGTGGTAATCCTCAAATACGGCTCCCTGCTCGAGCAAGCCTTCGAGGAGCCTGGGGGCGAGGCTTTACGCGCCTGGATCGACAATTGTCCCAACCAGCTCTATTCGGCTCTGGCTTATCAAGGTGGGGCAGCGTGGCGCAGACGCCTGCTCGATGAGATCGGTGACCAGGGTCAAATCTCCCGGTTGATTGAAAAGCGTTCGGACGAAGACCTTGCGTGCTTAATGACAAACCTTGGCGGTCATGATCTGCCCCTGTTGTTGAGGACCTTCGAAGAGGCCCGCAAGCATGACCGGCCGATCTGCTTTCTCGCCTACACGATCAAGGGATTCGGCCTGCCGCTGGCGGGCCACAAGGACAATCATGCAGGTTTGATGACCACCGCGCAGACCGAAGACCTGCGCGCTCGTCTTCGGATTCGGCCGGGCTGCGAATGGGAATTGTTTGAAGGTCTTCAGCTGCCTGCCGCTGAGCTGGCTGCTTTCCTCAAGGAAGCTCCATTCAATGCCCGGCGCCGTGGCCGCCACCGGGCACCGAAAATCGCTGTCCCTGAGGCGTTTGCCATAGAGGTGCAATCTCCTGTCTCCACACAGCACGGCTTCGGAATTCTCATCCACGAGGTCGCCAAGACGGAGACTGATCTGGCGAGACGGATCGTCACAACGTCGCCGGACGTCACCGTCTCAACCAATCTCGGCGCATGGGTCAATCGTCGGGGGCTCTTTGCCCGGGAAGAGAAGGCGGATCTATTCAAGAAGGAGCGGATCCCGTCGACCTTCAACTGGCAATTCTCGCCCAAAGGCCAGCATATCGAACTCGGCATCGCCGAGATGAACTTGTTTATAAACCTCTCGGCTCTGGGGCTTTCCCATTCGACATTTGGCGAGCGGCTTTTGCCGATAGGGACCCTTTATGACCCGTTCATCGAACGTGGGCTCGATGCGCTGAACTACGCCTGCTACCAAGATGCGCGCTTCATTGTCGTTGCCACCCCTTCCGGGATCAGTTTGGCGCCTGAAGGCGGCGCCCATCAATCGATAGCAACTCCACTTATCGGCATGGCTCAGGATGGGCTCGCCAGCTTTGAGCCAGCCTTCGTCGACGAGCTTGCAACCATTCTGCGATTTTCGTTTGACTACATCCAGCGCGATGGAGACACCCAGCCCGATCCCGTGACCTGGCTCAGGGATGCCACTGGAGGCTCGGTATATCTCAGACTGTCGACTCGGCCGATTGAACAACCCAAACGCGTCATTGATCAGACGTTGGCTGAAGACATCCTCAATGGAGGCTATTGGATGCGAAAGCCAGGGCCAAATGCCCAGATTGTGATCGCCTATACGGGAGCGGTTGCACCCGAAGCCATTGATGCGATTGGGTTGATTGCAGAGGATCGCCGCGATGTGGGCCTTTTGGCGGTAACGTCTGCAGATCGCCTGAATGCGGGATGGACGGCCGCGCAGCGCGCCAGGGAGCACGGCGTCGCCCATGCACAAAGCCCTGTTGAGCGACTGCTTGCCAGCGTCCCCTCACATTGTGGGCTCATCACCGTGCTTGACGGCCATCCCGCCACGCTTGCTTGGCTCGGATCCGTCGAGGGTCACAAGACCCGTTCACTGGGCGTGGAGCATTTCGGCCAGTCGGGCACCATCGCGGACCTTTATCGGCACCATGGAATTGACGCGCAAAGCATCGCGCGAGCCGCGCAGTCGCTTTCACCTGGAAGGCCAATCCGACACTTACGAGCGGCCGTCTAACATCTCGGCTCTACAAGGCGCGAAGGTGTCATTGGTCTAGCGCTCGCGCTCGTTGCGGTCACGCGGGTGCCTCTCTTCGATTTCCTGCTCCAATCCTGGCGTACGCTGCGCGGATTGCTGGTGTGGATCCTGTCGTGGCGAACTCGGCTCCGGCAGCCCTCTTTGTTGACCCGCTATTTTCCTGGGCAATCCCGTCCTTTCACCCGCACGTAGATCGCGGGGATCAAGAGCTTGATGGGCGCTGCGCAGCCGATCCTCCTGGGCAACCTCCCGGCTGCGGACCACAGGCGCATTCCCTGAAATCGGCTCGTGCTTTGAGTTCGATGTGGATTGAGGGGTTCGAGATCCGCTCTCAAACAACTGCGAAAGCTCGCCACTGCGAACTGGGGTGTTGTGGTCAGCTTCGCTGGCGGCAAGCTGTTGTTCCGAAATGCGGAGGTTTTCCCGCCGGACGGTCATCACTTCGCGCGCGGCTTCAACGACTTCGTTGAATTGTTTGCGCTCCCATGGCTCGATTGAGCGCTCAATGTCCGCCAGAATAGTCCCTATCCGCTTTTCGTATGCCTCGAACTCAGGACGTGTCATAGCAAGCATGGCAGCTTCCTCGCCTCCAAAAAGTTCCCGGGCCAAAACGGCTTTGGGGTCGTCCCCGTCCGGTGTTTGCCGAGAGAATTCATTCTCAGTCGCGATCTGGGTGAAACGTGACGCGGCCCGGATTCGTTCGAGCTGATCTGCGGCGAACTCGGCCACCTTCTTATCTTGGCTATCGCGCGCAATTGCGCTCCATGCCTGACCAACTTCCGTCACGTATTTGGTACTGCGGATGGACCTCGCCGCGTGACGGAGATTGGAACGTTTGGCTGCATAGCGTGCCTGTGCCGGCTGGCTGGTGCCCTCATGCTCGCTTCTGCCGACATAGCTGACAGGACGCACCTGAGTACGAGCATAGGCCGGCGCACTTGCAAACTCGCGGCGGTCGGTCAGCTCCATGCGGATTCCGTGCTCCCGGGCCTTCTCAGCCATCAGTGAGCGCCATTCCCGAAACTCCCGCGGGCTCGTCTCGATGCGTTCTCCTGTCTCCGCACGCATGGTGACGATCGCGTGGGCGTGGACATGGGGCCGCTTGCCACCCTGCCCTGCCACTTTTGGATCGTCAGACGGATCGTGCATGGCATAAACATACCGATGCCCGGGGAATTGATCGCCAAGGAACTCCCGCACGGCATCTCGAAATGCAGCTTGATCGGTGCCCGCGCGCGCCGAGGCGACCAGATGCATGATGTCGCGTCCTGTGCGGCTTTGCATCTGCTTGCGCCAGTCTTTCTGGACGAGATCGCCGGCTTGTTTGACAGTCTCGATATGGCTGTCCGTATCATCACGGACCCGCCCTTCGAAGCGCTCCACCATTTGGCGAATCCGGCTCGTTGCGAAGGCAACGCCATTGCCGTGACCGTGGAACAGAACCCGTGCCTGGACGTCGCTGCCGATCTTGCTCCTGTTCAACCGCTCTTGGGCGATTGCCGCGGCCTTCGCGTCGCCGGTCAGGCGCTCGCCATCCGGCCCGCGCAGGAGCAGGACCCCCTGCACCCGCAAACGCTCGCCGTCCGCTTGCTCCATTGCATAAACGAACCGGCGCTCGCCGAAGGCGGCGCGCAGGACGTGGCGAACGATTTGGTCATGCTCGCGATCGCTTGCCTTTAAGTTCACCGTCACCTGGAACAGACTTACGTCCCGGCTCGAGGCACGATTATCAAAAAGATGCTCCCATTCGGTGCGAAGTTGCAGCAGGCCCGCCTTGCCGATGATCTGCTCGCCCTTGTCGGTTTCTACGGCCAGTTCGCCATTCCGGGAGACGTAGCTCACCATCGCACCCATACGCGCTCCACGACCATAGGACGTGAGCTTGACCACCGCAGGCTGGCTCCCTTGAGCCACGGCTGTGAACCGTTGACGCATCGATCGGTTCGGCGCGACAGCTCCGGTGCGACAGGAACGCGCGCTGGCATTGTGGCCGGCGCGCGCCCTGTCCCCTCGCTTTACCGTTTCGTCTGGTGCCAACGCCACCCCGCCCCTTCGCCGCCAGTCACATTCATGCGCGTCGCGCCCCCGCTGCATTTCATGAAGCAGCGCTGCGCGACGCCGTTCCCACTCCCGTTCGAAAGCCCCCAGGAAAAATTCCATTAGCCAGCCCCCGAGCGCCGCGCCGCGCCGGCGCGTTTCTTCATCTGGGACAGCTCTGCAGCGACCGTCAATGAAATTGCGCGGGCATCATCGGCAGCTGCGGCGATATCCGAAACCGTGCTTAACCGCCCCGTGTTGAGCGCGCGTACGGCTTGATTGAGGCCATTGGCAACAGCACTCAGATCCGCGGCGAGGAGTTGTAGGATCGCGCGATCGGCATCATTGAGAAACGGGCGGATGCCCGCACCCTCGCAGGCGAGTGTGCGGATGAAGGCGGACACTGACATGCCGGCGCCATTCGCGGCCGATTTCATGACGGCAAGCTCATCCGGGGCGAACCGGATATGTGCGACCCTCTCCCGCCTCGGCGGCCGTCTTGCGATAGCTGCGCCGGCTCTCGTCATTACGCTTCTGCCTTGTTCGCGGCCGAAGCCGCGGATCGAGGGCCAGTCCCTCGATCGTCAGAAAAAACGTATCACGTTTTTGCGTATCCTGCCAACCGCTTTGACATCGAATTTTCCTGTTTACCGCAATTGAACTGATTTTTCTTGTAGTTTTGACTGTGTTTTTCTATATTGATGGAAATCCATCTGTCCACTGATCCACTTTCGAACAGATCTGGATTCAAGTGGATGTAGGAACACACGTTTATGAGGAGAGCTCGCTCATGCCTGTCGTGATCTCCGCCATCAATGGCAAGGGGGGCGCCGGCAAGACCACCGCCTTGATGAACATTGCTGGCGAGTACGCACTGCGCGGTTCAGCCGTGGCCATGGTCGACATGGACGGGAGAAGCAATCTGACCAAATGGTGGAGCGAGTGCCACGACAAGAACGCGCAGCCGGAAGGCATCAGCGTTTTCAGCCACAAGACCGCCAAGTCCTTGGACGCGTTCGTTGAGCGCCATGGCCACCGTTTCGATTACCTCCTCATCGACACGCCTGGAGAGGATATTTCTACGATCGATCCGGTGATTGGTTGGTCCGACCTGGTGATATCTCCTGTGCAGCCGTCTAAACGCGAGGTCCTTGGCGCGATCGACTGCTTTCACTCCGTACTCAGGATCAACGAGGCTCGCGCCAGCGCATGCCGGCATGGTGTTTTGCGAACCCGCATCTCGATGACGGTTCGCCAGACAGAGCTCTACCGCAAGATTAGGCCAATCATTGAGGACAAGGTCGGAACCTATCTGTTTCGTACCGAGGTTATGGAGCGTAACGTCTACAAGGACATTCAAAACGGCATCGGCACTCTCCAGATGCAGACGCTGTCCGAGGCTGTCGCCAAAGCGCGGCGCGAGACCCAAGAGATCGTGAGCGAAATCGATGCACTGCTGAGCTCCGGCGCAGAAGCGGGGCCCGCTTGATGAGCGGCAGGGAAACCCTGTCGCTCGACGAGTTCGCGCTCGCTGCCAGGAAGCAAGCGGTGAGAGGTGATGAAGATCGTGCGTCGGATCTAGTCAGCACTGACCCTAACTCAGACCGCACGTCGCCGAACCGGAGCGACCTTCGACAGGAGGCCCGAAAAGCCTTGCGCCGGATGAAACGAGAGCGCGTTAAGGGGCAAAGCTGCTTTGTCAATGTGAACCTCGACCGGCCAACCAAGCGCCGCTTGAAACTGGCAGCCTTCCATGACGACACAACGATGCAGGCAATCGTGGAAGCGGCGATCGTCAAGTATTTGGACGAGCTAGGCCTATAACTCCAGCCACGTGGTTCTTCCCTGGCGGATCGCGGAATTTGATGTCAGACCCCTCCCCTGCTAGACTCGCGGTCAAGTTGGCTCTGATTTTTCTCACATCGGGCAATTTGAGGTGGAAAGGCACGTCCTATCGATGTGCTTTCTCGACACGCACAGGAGCTGGCAAAAGCCCTCGAAATGGCAATCAAGGACCTTCAGAAATACATTCACGAGCACGCACTCACCGAAACGGAAGACGCCGAATCCGAAAAGCCGGTCTACAGGAAACCCGGCTTCGAAGGCGTACGGAGCTTCGGCGATATGGAGAAGGCCTTCGGTCGGTTTGTGCGCGAACGCCGCGAAGCCAGAAGGCTCAATCGCGCCCAGATGGGAACCATGGTCGGCCTGCATGAGACTATCTTTGCACGCTATGAGCGGGCCTTTTCGAAGCTGCATGCGACGAGACTCATTCATGTTTGCGAGATTCTCGACTGCTCACCGATCGAAATGATCCATTTTGCTGCCCCGCATTTTTTCGGCCAGAACCGGCAAGAAGCTGACGATAAGCTGAAACTGATTTTGCGTGTGCTTGATATGCCGGCTTCGTCGGCATCAGGCCTGTTGAACCTTGTCGAGGGTCTCGCCGGCGCAAGTGCCGGAGACGATCCGGGCGATCGATGATGCGATCGCCGCGCCCTGTCCCCGATTCCCGGCCGGCGGCAACGTGCTCATGCCGGCCGCAACTGGCCCGGCCCGAAAGCCCGCTATTCGATCAAAGTTTTGAATCGGTCTCGAACCACCGATTCAGAAAATGCATTGGACGGTATTTGGGCGAACGCAGATAATCCGATGCATGAAGCACGCGACCCATCCACTGTTCCTGCGGCGCATAGACAGTGCCCGCAACATGGCGCGGTACTATGTCATGGCATTGCAACCCACGCTGTTCGGTGACGTGTCCCTTGTACGGCAATGGGGCCGCATCGGCACACGTGGGCGTCAGAAAGTCGAGTTTTTCGACGATTGCCTGCAAGCAGCTGCGGCGCTGTCGCGGCTCGCCGCGCAAAAGTCCAATCGGGGATATTCGGCCAATCCCCATGAGGTCTCCCCGGCAGGTGCGCCCGATCCGGCGTGCCAGCCGGTGCCGTTTGCCGGCAAGGCATCACAGATGATCATCACGACCCCTGGCACGAAGTAAGCAGGCAGGCGTGGCGCATCGATGCTGCGCCCAATTCCAAATGACCTCATGCCTCGCCTTTGCGCCAAGCGCCCGGCCTGTTCGGCGGGCGCTGCGCGGTCGGTTGCCGGTGCCAGGCCATCGAGAACGGAACAGCGAAAACCTGCCCCCTCCTTGTCCCCAACAGGTTGGCGCATTGGGCCGCTGAAGCGACGATCGTCTGACGCCCCGGGATCGTCGGGGACCCTGTTGGCTTGAGCGCCGTGGGTGACCCTTCGCCGACAAAGGGCTCGCGACCCGTCGGATGAGCAGGCTTGCGGTCGAGCTTTCGCCGCCGGAGTTCTCGCCTTGTCCCTTCGCAGGATCGCGGCGCCCCGGGGGAGCGCCGCGTCCAATGCGTGGCCGCCTCAGCGCGACCATATGAGAGCGTATCCCTCGTCATTCTCGACCAGGCTCGCGTAGATCGGAGCGGGGAAGCTTGGATCATCAAGCTTGACGGAGTGGTATTCTCGGCCGGTTTCCTTGGCTGCCTTCTTCCAGCCGGCGCCAATCTCGATGGTCCCTGCGAGGGCCCGAAGGTCGGGCGACTTATCGCTTTCCTTCTCGGCCTCGATCAGGCGGGCCTTGATGTTGAGGTTGAGCGTCTTGATAACTCCGACAAACGAGCCGTCTTCGTTGCGAGTGAAAGTGCCGATCTGAGCCATGGGTTTTCTCCTTGCTGTATCAGGTCGCGACCATCGCGGCCTTGATGGCGATCGCAGGGCACCACGCGACCGGCCCGCACCCGCAGGGCTAAAACGCGAGTGGAAGGCAGCGCAGCGCCGAGCTTCTTGGCGCGCGAGGAAGCCGCGCGCAGCACGGCGGGGAAGAAGGTCGGCATGGCTGTTGCGGGATCGAAGTCGGGCTGCGCAGCAGCTGGACGCGGTGTGAGATACGCCACCAAGAAAGGCCGTAGTGGACGCTCCTCTGGTAACTGCGTGGAGCAGAGGACCCTCGGCCAGGCCAAAACCGCCGCTGGCGATGCTATGTCCAATATCCAGGCGCGATCCTGAGGCCCGGCAAGTGTGACCGTGATAATGCGGGTATCTCGGAGGGGCCGCGAAGCGATGGCTCAGTCCGGTGGCATTGAGGGCGCGGGCTGAAGATCGTGCAGGAAGGCGACGGCTCGCTGTGCATGACCGGCAGCGGAAAAGATCGCCCGCTTGTCGCTGGCAAGGACCTGAAGCCAGGAGGCGAGATAGCTCGCGTGATCCGGCCGCGGCTCGAGTTCCGGCGCGATGCCCAGATCCGCGCAAAGGAAGCAGCTGCCAAGTTCGGCAATGAGCTCCTCCCGCGCCCGCTCGCTGCGATCCTTGGCATACCGGCTGAGGTCGCGGTTCACCCGTTGCGGCGCCGATGTCCAATGTGTGGCCTCGTGGCTGAGCGTCGCGACATAGGCCGCCGCATCGCGGAAGGCTTGGAGCGGCGGCATCTGGATATGGTCGGTCGCAGGCGAAAAGTAAGCGCGATCGCCGCCGTGTCGGATGACCGCACCGGTGTTGGCAAAGAAGCGGTCGGCGTGAACGATATGCTCGACCGGCTCACGAACCGGCTCAACCCGCTCATAAAGCTGGTCGGGCAGACCCTCGATCTGGCCGGCGTTGAAGACGCTGTAGGCTTTGAGAAACGGGATCTCGCGGTCGAACTCCTCGCCCGAGGCGTCGATTTGCGTCTTGGTGAGGCGGCCTGCGAAGACCACCAGGGTGCCCGACTCTCCCTTGCGCACCGCCCCGCCGAGCTCGAGCGCCTGCTTGAAGGTCATCCACATCGGGCTGGAGAAGCCCCGCGCGATTGCCTCTGACCACAGCAACAACACGTTCATGCCGTTGTAGGGCATGCCGTTATGCCGTATCGGTCGGGTCACCCGACCGACGGCGGTGGCGCAGTGCCATGGCTGCATCCAGGGGCGGACGCCCCTCTCGAGATCGGCGACAATCCGATCGGTGATCCGCGCATAGATGTCGACGCGCGGCCCTTTTCTGCTCATCTCTCTGAACCTCTGGTTTTGGAGGCCGCGCCGATCGCGGCCCGTCACGGTCCGCCGGTGGCGAAGGAAGACGGGCAGCGCACCCGCAGGGCCATAGCGCCAGCGAAGGACGGCGCAGCCGTTGCGCTGACTGTCTTGCTGCGCCAGGACCGCGGGAAAGACGGGGCGCGAAAGAGGCGGCGCTGGGCGCCGCCTCGATACGTCTCGCAAGAAGGGTCGGCTCAGCGAATCGCACGGCCGCCCCGGTAGGGATCGTATTCGCAGAGGATTTCGACCTCTGCGTCATCGAGCTCGTCGGCGGGCAGGATGCCGAATTCGGCGTCGACCTGGAAGAGAACGACTGGGGCCATGAGGGTGCGGGCGAGATGCCAGGCGGCCTTCTGGGCAAGAGTGAGATCGTGCGACATCTGAGGGCTCCATCTTGGAGCGGGCCAATCCCCGCTCAATGGCTGCGTCGGGGTGCGGCGGCGGGCGCGATCATCGCGAGGCGACAGCCGAGCGGCCGCAGCTTGCTAGCGGACCCCTTGCGGGTTGATCGTGGAAGACCGCGCCGCACCAGGAAAGCCATCACGAAAGAGCGGGATTGGATTGCTCAAGTCCGGGCCGGCAGTGCTCGGCCGCATCCGATGTCACTGGCCTGAAGGCGGCTCCATGGATCGGCAGCGTGACCGCGGCGGCCATTCTGTCGGACATTTGGCGCGGCCGGGCGACCTGCCGGACCCAAGCTGAGCAGCGTTGGAATTGCCGCGGCAACGTGATCTCTCAACGGCTGTGTAGTGCCTGACCCATCTTTATCGATCCTTGAGGCAAATCCGCATGCGCCACCAACACTCGAGCCAACGGGTCGCCCTAGGACCATCCGTTGAGTTGGCGGGTCCCGGGTTCAGTAGACCTCCCCCGCCGAGGCAGGCGGGAGAAGTTGGGGCGCGGCAAGCGAAGAGCGGGGCAGAGCCCCGCCCTGAAGGCGCCTACCCGAGAGCTGCCATCTGCAGCTCGGCCGCCTTGCGGTCGACTGTGGGGCCAGAGTTCTCGACCGACCGCTCGAAAGGCTTCAGACCTCGCCAACAACGTGCTCATAGGCGATGATGGCCCCCTCGGCGGCCATGCGCAAAGCGTGGGCCTGGAGTGCCATGTCCGCAGCGAACTCGCGCTGGCGCTGGGCGGCGCTGTCGAAACCAACGGGACCACCGACATCTTCGTCCCGATCGTCACAGGCGGACTTGGCGGTTGCGTCGCGAGCTTGGGAGACCGCCCGGCTGTAGAACTGGCCGGCGCCGTAGGCGGACCCGACGAAGGCCCCGACGACGCGCTGCAGGTGGATCTGCATGGCGCGCTCGCCAAGCCCCTCGTCCAGCGCTGCTGCGGTGTCGACGATCAGCTTTTCGTGCAGGTCGCGGATGCCGTCGCTGTCGAGGACAGGCAGGCCGAAGCTCTCGGAAACGCGAGAGCACTGCGCGGCATCGGGGCAGGCGAACCGCACCATCTGCAAGGTGGTTGCCTTGCGCAGCGGCACCACGCGAGCGGTAGAGCGAGGATTGGCAGCTTTCTTGATCATGACACATCCTTTCTTCGGTTTCCGAAGCGCAGACCGGCTCCGTGCCGGCCCGCCCTCGGGCGCGGACCCACAGAACCGGCCGAGCGGCGTTCGCTTCAAGGTCCGGGTGGACCGAGGCGAGCAGGGCAGGTTTGCGGCCAAGCAGGGCTCCTTCCCAGCCCTCGCGCGGGACGCGGGGCTGCTATGCCGAGACTGGATCGCTCCGGCCGCCGCGCGGCGCGGAACGCGGCCTTGAAGTGAACGACCGCCGGTTCAGGACCGCTTCAAGCCCGGGGAGGACCGGCACGGGCCTAGTTATCGAAACGGAAAGGGAAGGACAGGCGCTCAAGACCATGTGCCTGACCAGCGGGCTGGACCTGTCCCATCGTGCCGCGAGCACCCTTACCAAGACGGTGCCGGTGTGCTTGCCGGATGCGGTATCGCCGGCAGCGCGCCAGGTCTCGCGCGAACAACTGCATCGCTCCACCTGCTCGCAGATATCCCCGCCTCGCCCTGCAGGTCGACAACTGTTGGCGATTGCTTGTCCGCCGCGCCAGCTAGCCGCGGCAACGCGTCAATCTCCGGCTGCCGCTCCGCCAGGAAGGGTGTGAACGGGCCCCGCAACTCCGCCTCGACGGCGCGGCTTAACCCGACGAGACGCTTTGGTCACCCAATCGGATAGCCAAGCTCCAAGAGCCATGCTTGGCGGCTGCGCGACGCGGGGCCGATATGAACGAGTTCGACATAGTCGCCGGCCGGTCGGAGACCCGCACCGATCTCGGGGCGCTCGATGGCAGTGGAGCGCAGAGCTGGGCCTGGCGAGCAAGTGCGGCGGACCCGGATCGCGACCACTCCGCGGCTCATGGCCGGCTTCATGCAGGCACATCCCCTATGGCGCACCATCTTCTTCAGCCCTTCCGGACAGCTTCCTGCGGCTGCCACCGCGACCGGAGGGGTCAAGACCGCTCCTCCCCATCCTTTTGCGCCTTCATGTCAGGTCGGCATTCCAGTCGTCTAATTCTGGGCGCAGCCGCTCGGCGCTGCATCCGACCGCCTCGGCGAGCGCTAGAACCCTGCCGGCATAGACCTCGCCCTGGGCATTGTTGTCGGTGGCGGCGACGAGTTGGACACCTGCCCTGACAGCAAGCGCGTGGATCGCTGCGTGCGTACCCGGCGACCAGCCACCGGCCGTGCTGAGGTACAGAGTGTCGGGACGAAGCTGTTCCAGCGCAGCGAGACTTAGGGCGTCGATGGCCGCCTCGGTGACGCAGAGGCGGGACGCCTCCGGGCGGCCGAAGCGGAACAGTACCTTGGCACCGGCGGTGGCAAAGCCGCGCCAGTGCAGTCCACGTTCTTCCCAGCCGGTGACGGAGCCATCTGCATCAGTGTGCGCCGCCCACATGCTGCCATGCGGCCCCTCGCGCAGGAGACCGGCCATAACCGCGGCGCGCAGAATCGGCTCGGGGAGATGGCGACCGTCTCGCAGGTAGCGCCAAGTCGCCGATCCGAGCCATGGCTTGCGCCGGGCCTGCCAGCGATCTGCTATCGACAGTTCGGGCTGCCGCTGACGGAAGCTGCGCTGCCACACCGGCGCGGTAACCGCGATACCAACGAGGTCCGCGACTTCGTTGATCGCCGTGACGAAGGGAATGCCCTCGAGATGCTCAAGCAGCCCGAAGACATCTCCCTTGGCATCCGAGAGCGGGTCGAACCAGCCCTTGCCCTCGTGGATAACAATGATTATCGATGCGTCGCGGCGATATTTCATCGCCTTGCGCGTGCTTTCCTTGAGATCGAGGGCGAAGCCCGCGTGCTCAAGCACGGCGGCGCAGGGCACCTTGTCCTTCAGCTCTTCAAGCTTTACTTTTTCCATCTTCGCTCGCGCACCTTGTCGCGCTCCCTGTTTCGAGTCCGCCCAATATTCTCTGGACAGGGACCGGAGGCCGCGAAGAGCAAGGCAGGCAAGGGCGCGGGCGTGATGCGCATTTGTGCCGGGTTTGCGAGGCAGACGAGACCGCGGCGCCGCTTCCCTTGCCGGGCGCAGCACGCAAGCGGCAGCGATGACCAATGATTTCGGCAGCACTTCTCGTCAGCAACGCACACAGTGTGGATATGTCCGTTTTCGTCGAGGCGCGATCCGTGGCTCCTGGAGCGGTCACCTTGGCGCAGCGCGGCAACCCGGCCGCTGCCGGTGCCGGCCGGCAGCGCTACCTGTAACTGGCGCGCGCCATTAGGCCCCGACGCGGGTGCCTGGCATATTCTTGATTCCTAATGGAACAAAGAGCGCCAAGTCAGATTTGAAAAGGTCCGCTGGCTTTGGAGCCGCGGGTGGCTGCCCTCCGCCAGGCCGGCCTGCGCTGTCAGGCGCAGGCCACACGACGACAGGATTACACCCATGAAACGTCTCCCCCTTTTTCTGCTCAGTTTGGGCGCCATGATGATCCCCACAACACTGCTGGGTGCGGCGCAATGGGAGGGCTTTGGCATCAAGCATCTCGGGTTCGTATTCGACGTTCCCCCGGGGTTTGCACTTGCCCAACGCACCGATCAAGGGGCAGCCTTCGAAGGCCGACACAAAGCATTTCTTGCCGTCTGGGGGGCGCAACTCGGCAAGGCAAGCTTTCGCACCGAGATCGAGCATCGCATTGCCGTGAACGAGAACGACGGCTGGAAGGTGACCTATAAGCGAGTGACGCCGCAATGGGCCAGCTATTCAGGAGTGAAGGAGGGCCAGATCCTTTATGTCCGGGCTATCAAGATTTGCCGGAACAGAGCTGCATTGTTTACCGTCAACTATGCTCGCACCGAGAAGGTCCCTTATGATCCGCTTATCATTCGCATGGTCAAATCACTGAAGGTCCAGGGCTGCTGAGGGTCGGTTACATGGCGCGCCAGCCGAATTGCGTTTTAGAGACAGGCGGCTCGCTTCTGTGTCGAACCATGCAGAACGTCAGCAACCTCGTTGTCCCGTGGCCAATGCGCAGCACCGACTCCTCGGCCGCTCCTCAAGTTCAACGGATCGGCTACGCGCTGCCAGCGGCGTCCAGCGAGGTCGGTCACCTCGGGCTCGCCAGCGGCCACCTGATGCAAGGGGCAGCCGTAGGAGCGTCAGCCCTTGCGGCGCGCAGGCGCGACGCGGGACCGACTGCAACGACGAGACCGGTTAAAAGGGTAGCCTAAGGAGCGTCAGCATGGCGCCGCCGCAGGCGGGACGCGGGACAGACTACCCCCGGCCAGGAGTGCCGTATCGATTGCCGGAACGCTGCGCTGCGCGTTGGTCAGCCTTCTATGGCTCGGCCCGGCTGGGCTTCCTATGCAGAGGCGCGCGCTGACACGACCCCGAGAAGCTCTTGAAGCTCCCCCTTGGGCAGTGGCCTCGACAGTAGAAAGCCTTGGAGCTGGTCACAGCCGAGCTCGCGCAGGTAATCGCATTGGCTTTCGGTCTCGACCCCTTCGGCAGTTGTACTAAGTCCCGTCGCACGGGCCAGGTTGATAATCGCCTGAACGATGGCCTCGTCACCGTTGGAACGACCAAAGCCCTGCACGAAGCTTCGGTCGATCTTGATCCTGTCGACTTCCAGCGTCTGCAGTCTTCCCAAGGAGGAGAAGCCGGTGCCGAAATCGTCGAGTGCAAAGCGCACCCCGATGCTGCGCAGAGCCTCGATGTTGTTTCGGCATTCGCTCCGGCGCTCCGACAGAGCGCTTTCGGTAACTTCGATTTCGAGCCGCCGCGGGTCCATGTGCGTCTCCAACAAGATACTGGTCACCCGCATGGCGAAACTGGGATTATTCAGCTGCAGGGCCGACACATTCACCGCCAAGGTCTCGATGGGCCAGTCCGCCGCGTCAAGGCACGCCTGCCTGAGAACCAGTTCGCCAAGCTTTTCAATCAGACCGGTTTCCTCCGATAGCGGTATGAACAAATCCGGTGCAACCCAGCCCCGCTCCGGATCAGACCAGCGGGCCAGCGCTTCGACACCCGTCATCCGGTTTGTGTCAGCGTCGTATAGGGGCTGATAGTGGACCTGGATCCGACCGGTTGCATCCAGCGCGTTGCGCAGGTCTTGTTCCATGCCTTTGCGCATCGCCAGCGTCCGATCCATCTCATGCCCAAAGAAGGCGTAGCTGCTGCGGCCCCCCGCTTTGGCATGGTAGAGCGCCACGTCGGCTTTCCGCACCAACTCGACCGTGTCCAACCCGTCCTTGGGTGCAACCGCCACGCCGACACTCACGCCGACAAAGACTTGGATCCCGGCGACCTGAAACGGCCGACGGGCGGACTCGATCAAGTGCTCGCACAGCGCCTTGACCTCATCCTCGCCGCCGACCGAACGCTGAATGATGACGAATTCATCGCCGCTCAGACGCGCCACCGTGTCTCCTTCAGTCGTCAGCCGCCTTAGCCGGTCGGCGAATTCCCTGAGCAATTCGTCACCCGCTGGATGGCCAAAGCTGTCGTTGACCTGCTTGAAGCGGTCGAGGTCGAGGTAAAGAACCGCGAGCTGCTCGCCCGTCGACGGCAGGCGCGCCAATGCATCTGCCAGACGCTCGTTGAACTGACCGCGATTGGGCAGCGCGGTAAGCAGATCGTTATGAGCGAGGTGGTAGATCCGATCCTCGGTTTCGATCAGCTTTAGTGTCCGCCTGCGAAAGCCGACGAGGGCCATGATGACGCCCGCCAGCACCAGGCCGAACAAGGGGACGAGAACGGGCACGAGTTGAAAGAGGACAAATGCTCCGGGCCGGTACGGCCGCCAAACGAAGAAGCCGATAGTTCCAGATCGGTCGACAACGGGATAGGAAGCCTCTCCGGACGCAAGCTTATCGGCCCAGGAGAACCGCGCGCCATCGAGCAGATAGTCTTGGCGCAAGGCGGTGAGAAAACTGCCGTCGAGATAGCGAACGGCCACATGCAGGAATTCCTGGCCTGGCACCTGCGCGATGCGGCCACTGTCGGAAACCACGGGCTTGATGCTGACGACCGCGGGATGGCCGGCGACAACGGCCAGATCGGAGGCGCCTATGGTGAGCACCTGTTCCGTCACACCTTCGGTATCGCCTCGTTTCAACCTTGCCCTCAAAGTCTGGACCAGGGGCGTGGTGGTCGCGCGTATGGCGCGGTAGCTGCCCGGGTCAGCTGTCGACCCATCGGTGAACGCGTAGACCGGCGCATCATTGGCATCGAGAATATAAGCCTGGTCGTGACCGAAATAGGTGTGCATCCAGCTGCCGAGATTGGTATCGAGCCATTTCGCATCGCCGCTGCGCAGTGCGTTGACCGCGTCGTCCCAAACCGTGACGCTCTCCTGGTCGTGCGCTACTGCGCTCTCCAGCTTGGACGTGATCAGTCCAACCAGACTTTTCTGCCGCGCCGCGGCAACGTGGTCAGTCTGGATCGTGGACCAAAGCAATAGACCTGTCGCGGCTGCTGCAATGAGCAGTGTCAGCCCAATGACGGGCAAAGCCGTTCGCATCAGGAAGAGACGACCGGTCGGTTCGGCAAAATGTCGCAGCAGTTTCATGAGATCGCTATAAGCGATGAACACTTCTGGACCGTTAAAAGGCCCTGCGCGACAAGGGGCCGCGCGTGCCCTGCCCGGCAGGCTTGTTCGGGGTCGCTACATCGCCGCGGAGCCGACGCGCCAGTCCGGCGACGAATAGGATGAAAACCGGCGAGAGCTGGACGAGGCGGCGGCAGCCACGGCATCTGAGACCACAACGTCAACAGCTTTTCAGATCAACTGATCCGCTTCTGGGATGGTCTACCAGGACCTATCGCACGGTACAAAGCGCCTTGGGTTAAACTGTGAGGATAGGGATAGACGCGCGACGTGTCTGTCAGCAGGCACATCGCCATCCCGGATATATGCAATTTCGCTAAAATTATCGGAACTCATCGCGGTCCCACGTTTTGACTCCGATTCCAGGAGTTCGCGTGCGCATGAGCAAGGCCGAATACCGCCTGTCATTCATCGAGTTCCAATCGCCAACGCTGGTCGAGAAAGCTCCTGACGGCGGCAGCTGGTTTCACGAGATCAAGTATGACGGCTACCGGACCCAACTCATTGTGGAGGGTGCAACAGCGCGAGCCTTCACGCGCCGGGGTTACGATTGGTCACATCGGTATAAGCGAATCGTTGAGACCGCCGCGAGCCTACCGGCAAAGTCCGCGATCATTGATGGCGAGGCTGTCGTTCTTGGCGAGACCGGGCTCCCTGACTACCAGGCCTTGGAACGGGAGCTAGGCAATCCGGCCTCGCCGAGGCTCATCTTCTGTGCGTTCGACCTGCTTCATCTCAACGGCAGCGATCTTCGGCAGCAGCCGCTTTTGAAGCGCAAGGCGGCCTTGGAGAAGCTGCTCATGGGTTCAGCGCCGACGCTAACCTATGCAGAACATCTCGAGGTGAGCGGCATGGATATGTTCGCCCACGCCTGCCGTATGGGCTTGGAAGGCATAGTGTCAAAGCTTGCCGATTCCCCCTATCGCTCCGGCGTTCAGACAAGCTGGGTCAAGGTCAAATGCATCAAGAGCGACACCTTTCCTGTCGTGGCTTTCGTCGAGAAGCTTGGCGCTCAACCGCGCCGGATCGCCTCGCTCTACATCGGCAGGCGTGAAGGCGACCGGCTGCTTTATGCCGGCAAAGCCCAGAGCGGCTACAGCTTGAGCATCGCGCGACAGCTCCGGGAGCGACTGGACTCGCTGATTGTCGACAAGCCGCCATTGTCGGAGCCGATCGACAAGCCCAAGGCCACCTGGGTTAGGCCGGACGTTCTGGCCGAGGTGCAGTTCAGCGGCGTCACCGACCGCGGCATCTTGCGCGAAGCAGTATTCAAAGGCCTTCGCGAAGATCTCGTCACGATGCCCGCAAAGCCGCTCGCCCCGTCGAAGCGGCGGAACAGGGCCGAGGGAGACGCAGTTCCCCGTGAGAACGTTCTTCAGCTGCTGCCGGACGCGATCTCGCCTTCCAAAGAAGCCCTTATGCACTACTGGGGACAGGTTGCCGAGCAAGCGCTGGTCCATCTCGGCCACCGACCACTGAAGCTGGTCCGCCACGCGAGCGGGACCACGTTCTATCACAAGGGTCCCTTGCCCGATGTGCCGGGCGCCGTGCATCAGCTGCGCGTCCAGAAGCGCGAGGGTGGGGAGGGCGTGCGGGTGTGGGTGGATGATCTCGCCGGTTTACTCGGGCTGGTCGAGATGGATGCTATCGAACTTCATCCGTGGAACGCCACCATCGACGACATCGAGCGGGCCGACCGCGTCGTGCTGGACCTCGACCCTGGCGAGGGCGTCGAGTGGGAGCAGGTGATCGAAGCGGCGCTGGCGCTACGTGACATCTTAGAGGCTTCAGGTCTGAAGAGTTGGGCCAAGGTCACCGGTGGCAAGGGCATCCATTTGATGGCCCCTCTTGAGACAAAGATGACCCACGACAACGCCCGGCAACTCGCCAAATCGCTTGCCCGGTGCCTCGCTGACGCTCATCCCCACCGCTACCTCCTGTCTGCTGCCCCGGCGGCAAGAACGGGACGTATTTTCATCGATTACCTTCGCAACGGGAGAGGCAACACGGCCGTGGGCGCGTTCTCTCCACGAGCACGCCTCGGATTTCCCATCGCACACCCTGTGACATGGGGCCAGGTTGAACGGGGGGTGCGTCCAGACGCCTTCACCATGGATCACCCGTTCAAGGCAGTCATCAGGAAAGCAGCCTGAGGTGAAGCCAGTGCGGCGTGCTTTGGCAGTGCTGTCCAACTTTGCTGCCCTTGCCGCCTCGATTCCGGCGGTAAGGGATCGTGCCGCTTCGGTCACGCATGAGGTCGCCGGGAGCCGAGCACTGCCGGAGCGGCCTCAACGCGGCAATTGTCATTGGCCCGATCCGCGCGCCTGCAAGGCTGGTGCAAGCGATCCCCTGCCGGAGCGGTCGGCGATTACTCCCGACGTGCATTGGCCCGATGGCTTCCGCAGCCGCGCTCGGCTGGAAACGACCATCATCTTCCTTGTCTGCGACTGGATACCACCATTTGTTATGGGGGGCATACGGGAAAAATGGCAACCAAAGACTGTGCAGAACTCGATTAGCCAACCCCTGCCTGCCTGATACGGATGCCTTCGGAAAAACCCGTCGTCCTCATCCTGGAAGATGAGGCCCTTATCGCTTTCGATATCGAGGCCGCGCTGAATGACGGTGGCTTCAACGCGGTTGTGCTGGCGTCATGTGCGGAAGGTGAAACCTTTTTGGCGGCAGCCCGACCAGACGCCGCCGTGCTGGATGTCTCGTTGAAGGACGGAGAATGCTCCGCCTTGGCAAAGACGCTCGTAGCTCGCGGCGTGCCGTTCATTGTCCACACCGGCAGTGACCCCGTGGCCAAGGATGACGTATTCAGTCGCGGCATTGCGTTCGGCAAGCCATCCAACCCGGGCTGCCATCGCGGTCAGCTCCAATGACGGGGGCGCGCCCGATGCGCTTGCAGCCAACTTCGCCAAGTCGCCGATTAAGACAGGTTGATTGCGACGTTGCGCAGCAGCGCAACGGATTTTCGCATACCTTCCATCGGGGTCAGCATCATGTCCTCGTGCTCAATTGACAAGACGTCGTCGTAGCCAACCTGCTTGAGAGCGGTACAGAACTGCCGCCACCAGGTCTCACCGTGACCGTATCCTAGTGTGATGTAATTCCACGCTCGTTCGGCATAGAGTTGTGGTGGGCGCGGGTCCAGCGTGCCGTCGATGGCTGCGACGATGGGCTCGACCCGGGTATCCTTGGCGTGGACATAGTAGATGGCCGAGCCGAGCGTGCGAATGCCGGCAATCGGATCCGCCCCCATCCACAGCGGGTGACTGGGATCATAGTTGGCCCCGACCGTCTCTCCGACAGCGTCACGCAGCTTGAACAATGTCTGGACATTGTACACGGCCTGATGGCCATGCAGTTCCAGGCATAGCTTGTGAATGCCAAGGTTCTTTGAAAACGCCACGAGGTCGCGCCAGTAGGGAATGATCCGCTCCTCCCACTGATAGCGCTGGATCTTGAGGCATTCCGGCGGCCAATCGGTGATGATCCAGTTCGGGTTGGCGTCGCCCGGTCCGCCCGGCAAGCCTGACATCATGACGACACGGTCGATCTCCATCAGGCCGGCCAAGCGAATGGTGTCCTGTGTCACACCATGATGGAGTTTCCCCTGGGGGCCCGGGTGCAGTGGGTTGCCCGAGCAATTGAGCGCTGCAATCGTCAGCCCGTGATCCCGGATCTTGGCGACGAACTCCTTGCGCGCGGCAGCGCTCGCGAGCATGGCTTGCAGGTCGATATGGGGCGCCGACGACCAGTTTCCGCACGTGAACTCCAATGTCTGAAGCCCAAGCTCGGCGGAGGCGGCTAACATCTCGTCGAATGAGAGGTCGCCGAGGCTGTCCGTAATCATGCCGATCTTCATCGGAAGCTCCTCATTTCGGTTGATCTAAAACCTGACGGTCTCGAACCGGCCCGACTTGGCGGAGGCAAGCGCTGCCTCGCATAGGATCATCGCTTTGCGGCCGTCGCTTGCCGTGACGTCGGGCCGTCGCCCCGTTTCAACGCAGGTAATGAAATGATCGATCTCGGCCGCGTAGGACTCGGCATAGCGCTCGACGAAGAAGTAGTAGGGCTTGTCGCGCGATATCGCCTTTGCGCCTGACATTTCGACCGATGTCGGCACCCTGTTGCCGGCCCTCAGCATCCCGTCCGCGCCATGCACCTCGACGCGCTGGTCGTAGCCGTAGGCGGCCCTGACGCTGTTATTGATGTGACATTGCCGGCCCGACGCCGTGCGCAGCACGAACATCGCGGTATCGTAGTCCCCCAGCTTGGCATATTGCGGCGCGACAAGCGACGACCCGGTCGCGAAGAGCTCGACCGGCTCCTCGCCCAACAGGTTTCGTGCCATGTCGAAGTCGTGAATGGTCATCTCCCGGAAGACCCCCCCTCCTCCCGCCAGCGCTTCCTCGGTTTCCGGCTCCGGATCCCGGCTGGTGATGATGACCTGTTCGACGGCACCGATCTCGCCTTGCGCAAGTCGCGCCTTCAGCGCCCGAAAGCTCGGGTCGAACCGACGGTTGAATCCGATCTGAAAGGGCACAGCTGACTTCTCGACAGCCGCCAGACATTGATCGGTGCGCTGGAGATCGAGATCGATCGGCTTTTCACAGAAGATCGCCTTGCCGCTGGCGGCCGCGGCCATGGCCAGGTCGGCATGCGTTCTCGTCGCCGAAGCAATGAACACCATGCCGATTGATGGGTCGTTCATCACAGTCTGGGTGTCGGCGATCTCGGCCCCTGTCAGGGCCGAAACCTTCGATGCAGCCTCGGGGTTCGGATCGACGATGTAGCGCAGGCGCACGCGGGGGTGGCGCGCGAGGTTGGCCGCATGTACCTGGCCGATAAGGCCCGCTCCGAACAGACAGACATCGATCATCTCTTTGATTTTCCTAAAAGGCAGCATGGTGCCGGGGCGGCCGTCAGCCTGGCCGGGACAGCGACTGATTGACGTGAGCGGCTGCCCAGCCGGGTCGTCATTTCACGGCTCCCATGGTGAGTCCGCGAACCAGGTGGCGCTGCACCAGCAGCGCGAAGACGACGATCGGCAACGCGCCGATAACGCCGGCGGCCGACATCGAGGCCCAGTCGGTGTCGATGCGGCCGATCAGCGTGGCGGTGCCGCGCGGCATCGTCATCGCGCGAGGCGTGGCCGTCAGCGCCAGGGCGAACAGGAATTCGTTGAAAGTGACAAGCACGGCAAAGATGGCGGTCGCCGCGAGGCCGGGAGCTGCCAGCGGCAGCGTGATGCGCCGGAACGCACCGAAGCGGGAATCGCCATCGACCATGGCGGCTTCCTCGAGATCCACGGGGATCTCCCGAAAGAAGCTCTCCATCATCCAGACGCAGAAGGTGATGTTGAAGGCGGTGTAGGTGGCGATCAAACCCAACCAGCTGTCGAGCAGGCCGAGCTTGAGCATCAGCAGATAGACCGGGATCAGGATCACGACCGGGGGCACGATGCGCAGCGTCAGCAGGAACAGCCCGACCTTGCGCTCCATCATGAAAGGCAGGCGGAAGCGGGCGATCGCATAGGCGCCAAGGGTGCCGCCGAGCAACGCGATCGTCACGGAGAAGAACGTCACCACCAGCGAGTTGGTCAGATAGGCGCCGAACTGCTTATCGGTGAACAACCTGATATAATTGTCCAGCGTCGGACCGTGTGGATAGAGTGTGCCTTCCTGGGTGATCTCGCGATTGGATTTAAGCGATGTCGAGACAAGCCAGTAGACGGGCAAGAGCACGATGGCCAATACGGCACTCATCAACCCGATCCGCGCCAGACGATTGTTCATGACGCATCGACCCTGCGCAGAAGCCGCACGGCGCTCAGGGCCAGCGCAAGCACGACGAGCCCGATAGTGACGAACAGCGCGGCCGCATAGCCCGTCTGCTGGAATTTGAAGGCGGTGTCGTAGCCATAGATCGAAACCAGCCGCGTCGCCTCGCCCGGCCCGCCCCGGGTGAGCACGAACACCTGGTCGAACGTGCCGAAGGCCTCAATCGTTCGCAGCACGATGGCGATCGCCAGCACGGGCCGCATCATAGGAAAGGTAAGATCGGCAAACACCCGCCACGCGCCAGCGCCGTCGACGCGAGCGGCCTCGAAGGGTTCATGCGGCAGCGACTGCAGGCCGGCCAAAAGGATCAGGAACATCAGCGGCGTCCATTCCCAGACGTCGAGCACGACAAGGCCGATGAACGCCTTGACGGGATCTCCGAGAATTTGCACCTGGCCGCCGCCCATCCACTCGGAGACTGCCGTCAGCATGCCCGCGTCGCTGGCATAGATCAGCCGGAAGACGATGGCGACCACGACCGGCGTTATCACCATCGGGATAATCAGGATGGTTCTCAGCAGGCGAATGCCGCGAAATTCGCGCAGGCAAAACAGCGCCAGGGCAAAGCCCAGAATTGCCTCGAAGGTGACCGCCAGGGCGACGAATTTGACCGTCACCAAAAGCGAATTCAAAAACTGGGGATCGCTCCACAGTTTTATATAGTTCCCCATGCCGGCATCGGCGACCACCGAGCCATAACGATAGGCCTTGGTGCTGGCGCGCAGGCCGTCCCACAAGGGATAGACGAGCACGCCGAGCACGATCAGCACGCCTGGCGCGAGCATGAGATAAGGGAGGGCAAGGTCGAACCCCGCCCCCTGCAGACGGTACTTGCGGTTCTGCGCCCCGCGATTTGGCATCAGTAATAGCCGACTGACGACAGGTAATCCTTGACCTGCTTGGCGGCGGTGTCCAATGCGGCCCCGCCTCCCGAGCCAGCCTGCAGCGCCTTGTTGAGCTCGATGCCGAGCAGTTCCTCAACCTTGGCCCAATCTGGCGTGCGCGGCCTCGGCAGCGCGCCAGCGTCGAGCTGCTGCAAGGCGACGGGGATCAGCCGGTTGCCGGGCTTGGCGACGCCGAAGGCGCTCCGCTTGACCGGGATGGAACCTGCTTCGGACAGCTTGGCCTGGACGTCGGCGCTGACATACCATTTCAGGAACTCGATCGAGTTGGCTTTGTTGGGCGCCGATTTCGGAATGCCGGCAATGAAGATGCCCATCTGAGCGATCGCCGCCGTCTGTTTCGGCACTACGCCGAAATCGAGCTTGCCAGCCACCTTTGTCTGCGTCGGATCGTCGGCCTTCAGCGCATTGCCGGAATATTGGATGATTGCACCTGCTTCGCCGCCGAGGATCGCCGCGCCTTCCTGGTCCGAGTCGAACTCGACGACACCGCTCGGCGCGTTTTGCTTCATGGTGCCGACGAAGAATTCGGCCGAGGCTTTGCCTTGGGCGGAATTGAAGACCGGGTTCCACTTGTCGTCGAAGAAGGAACCGCCAAACGACAGGAAGACCGGGTACCAGCTGGTCACGATCGGATTGCCTGATACGCCGCGGAAGACGACCGGATATTTGATCTTGCCCGCCACCACGCCTGCCTTGCCTTTGGCGATGACCTCGTCCCAGGTTTTCGGCGCACCGCCTGTGTAGACATCGTTGCGGTAAGTCAGCGTCTGCAGATCGCCGACGAACGGCACGCAGATGAGCGCCGGCGCGGCGGTTTCAAAACCCTTCACGCGCGGGCCTTTCTGAGGCGGCCAGTAGCCCATGTCGATCATCGAGCCGATCCAGTCCTTGTCGCCGCCATCGATGCCGGCCGCTCCAAGATCCTCGAGCACATTGGCGGCGCCGAACTGCGGCACCCATGGATCGTCGAGAAGATAGAGGTCGTACTGGCCGGCGCTGTTCTTGGCGTCGGCGAACCACTTCTCGAGCGTTACGCCGTATTCATCCTCGAGGAATTCGATGTCGAAGCCAGCATCCTTGGCCAGTGGGATGATCTTCTGTTTGAACGGCGTCAGGCCGCCATCGGCGAAGGCGCCAATGATCACCTTCTTGCCAGCGGCGCTCGCCGGGACAGGCAGGCCGAGGGCGGTAAGGGCCGTCGTGGCAAGTGCAAGGCCAATTCCCCCCTTGAGCACGGAACGGCGAGTAAGTCTGCTAATGCTGGACTGCGTCATTTCACTCTCCATCACTGTTGACCCTGTGGACGGCCGTCAGGCCGGCGGAATTGAAGAAGCATGCATTCGACACATCGAAAGTGAGCCCGATGTTGGCGCCCACCGCCCCCCGGAAGTCGCGGCCGGCACGAACCGAGACATTGCCGCTGCCGATGCGGACATTGACCAAGGTCTCGTTGCCCATCGGTTCGACGACATAGATCTCGCCGGGTAGAGCGGCCCGCGTGCCGGGTGCTGCAACACTCATGTCTTCGGGCCGCAGCCCGATCTCGACCGCCCGGGCAGCGCGGCATGTCGCCAGCCGGGGCGCCTGTATCGGAACCATTACTCCGCCGACTGCGATGCATTGTTCAGCAAGCGCGACCGGCAGAATGTTCATCGGCGGGTTGCCGACGAAGGTGGCAACGAAACGGTTGGCCGGGCGGTCGTAGATATCGGCCGGCGGCGCCATCTGCTGCAGTTCACCGGCGTGCATGACCGCGACGAAGTCGGCCATGGTCAAGGCCTCGACCTGATCGTGCGTGACGTAGAGGGTTGTTGCGCCAAGCCGCTGGCAAAGCCGCTTGATCTCGCCGCGCATGGTCAGGCGCAGGCGTGCGTCAAGGTTCGACAGCGGCTCGTCCATCAGGAAAGCGGCCGGATCGCGAACGATGGCCCGCGCAAGCGCCACGCGCTGCCTCTGCCCGCCCGAAAGCTGGCGCGGCCGGCGATCGAGCAGGTGGCCGATCTCAAGGACCGCGGCGACCTCGTCAATCTTGGCGCGGCGCGAGGCATCCGGCATGCCGCGAATCCATAGAGGATAGCCGATGTTCTCAGCGACGGTCATCTGCGGATAGAGCGCATAGCTCTGGAAGACCATGGCGATGTCGCGGTCGCGCGGCTGCAGCCGGGTTACGTCACGCTCACCGATGAAGAGCTTGCCGGCGCTCGGCATGTCGAGACCGGCAAGGATGCGCAACGCCGTCGTCTTGCCGCAACCCGAAGGACCGAGCAGGGCCAGGAACATGTGGTCGGGGACTGCGAGGTCAAGCGAGCGCAAGACGTTCAGCGCGCCGTAGTTCTTGACTACACTTTGGTACAGGACAGAACTCATTGCCGCTACCCAGCGCGCCCCAAGCGTATCAGTTCTCCCGTTCCTCGACCTCGAAACCGGCTCTGAGGGCCAGGTCGTGCAGGTTGCGATAGCCCATCGTCGCATAGGTAAGGGGATGGGCCTTACTCGGATCCTGTTCGGCCTCGACCACCAGCCAGCCGGCATAGCCATTGTCAGCCAGCACCCCTAAAAGCGTCGGATAGTCGATGGACCCATCGCCGGGCACGGTGAAGATGCCTTCCATCACCGCGCCCATGAAACTCATATCCAGGGCGCGAGCGCGCTTCAGCACATCGGGCCGCACATCCTTGCAATGCACGTGAACGACGCGACCGATGTGATGCCGCAGCAACGTCTCGGCATCGCCGCCGGAAAACAGGCAATGGCCGGTGTCATAGAGGAGGCCAACGGCTTGCCCTGAACCGGCCATCAGCCTGCCGATCTCGTGATCCGTCTCGACGATTGTCCCCATGTGGTGGTGAAAGGCCATGCCAACGCCAAAATCGGCGAACCGTTCAGCCAGTCCCGTTATCTTCTTGCCGTAGGATCTCCACTCGTCGTCGGCGAGCTTGGGACGCTGCGAGATCGGATCGTGAATGGCGCCATGGCGGCCACGCGACGTATCGGCGTAGACGACGTGCTTGGCGCCGAGGTCGCGCAGCAGCGTCAGATGCGGCAGGATGGCGTCGAATTCCTCCTCGACCTCCTTTTCGCAGATCCGGCCATCGTACCAGCCGGAGACCAGTCTAAGACCATGGGTCGCGAGAGCCACGGCGAGGTCCTTGCTGGCACGCGGGAACTTGCCGCCGAGTTCCGTTCCCGCGTAGCCGGCTTCGGCCGTTTCGGAAAGGCAGACCTCGAGTGGGGTATCCCCGCCCAGCTCGGGCACGTCGTCATTGCTCCAGGTAATCGGATTTATGCCTATGCAGACAGCCATCATCGTTCCTCATCGGACAGGCCGGGCCATTTGCTGGCGGTGCCTCATCAAAACCAATCAGGTCGATGAAGGCGTCGGCTCGTGGTGTCTGGGCCCGTTGTTCCCTCTTCCTTTCATTTAAGCGCCGATCTGTCTCCATCGCGAGAGCCAGTTCGGTGAGAAGTGAAGGTGCCAGTTTCACTTCGCGCGGCGCTCGTCTAAGCTCGATCCGCACTCATCCCGCGAGGCTTTTCCAATGCAGCTATCGAGGCGTAAGCGCCAAGGCTTTCCGATGGACGCGCTGATGATCAATCGGACTGTGGATGAACCGATTCATCGCCAGCTCTACCGGCAGATTGCCGCGATGATCCGTGAGCGTCGTCTGGCACCGGGATCGGAATTGCCGTCGACGCGCGCGCTGGCTGAGGATCTGGGCCTCGCCCGCAACACTATCGTGGCTGCGTATGACCAACTGGCGACGGAAGGTTATCTTACGAACCGGCAGGGCGCGCGACCGGTGGTCATCGACCTGCCCGTGAACTCGACCGATCAAGGTGGCAAACCCACGGCCGTGGCGATCCGCCGCCCGCTTTCGAGGCGCGGCGAGAGCCTGATGCAGCAACCCTTCCATCATGGAGCGCCAGGGCGCTTCGCCTTTCATCCGGGCATGCCGGACCCACAAAACTTCCCGTTTGGCGTCTGGGGCAGGCTGCTCGCACGCCGGGCAACGTTTGGCGCCGACATGTTGTTCGGCACCTATCATGTGACCGGCCTGCCGGCGCTCAAGGAGGCGATTGCCGGCTACCTGACCTCGGCCAGAGGGGTGCGATGTTCTCCCGAACAGATCGTCGTAACGACGGGGGCGCAGGCGGCGTTCGATCTGCTGGCGCGTCTGCTGCTCGATCCGGGCGACACAGTCTGGCTGGAGGAACCGGGCTACTACGCGGCCAAGGCAACCTTCACCGTCGCTGGCGCCAACATTGTGCCGCTTGTTGTCGACCGCGATGGATGGCAAATGAGCCAGCCCGAGATTTCACCGCGCCTGATCTATGTGACGCCCGCCTGCCAGCACCCCTTGGGAATCACGATGCGCATGGACCAGCGGCTGCGGCTGTTCGAAATCGCCGAGCGCAACAATTCCTGGATCATTGAAGATGATTTCGACGGTGAGTACAGATTTCAAGGAAGGCCGGTGCCCGCCATACAGAGCATGGATTGCGCGGACCGGGTCATCTATGTCGGCACCTTTGCCAAGTTGCTGTTTCCGGCGCTCAGGCTGGGGTTCATGGTCCTGCCCGCCGCCTTGTGCGAGGGCATTCCGCATGCGCTGAGCACCACTGGGCAGTTCGCGCCCCTCCTGCTGCAGGCAGCACTGGCCGATTTCATCGATGAAGGCCACATGACCCGCCATCTGAAGCGCATGCGGCGCATCTACGCCGAGCGCCGCAAGCTTTTCTACGAATTGTGCCAGACCGAACTGGCCGATCACATGACCCTTTCGGCGGCGGAAGCCGGAATCCAGGTCGTTGCTTCGCTTCACGGAAGTTGCGACGATCGGGCGGTCGTGCAATGCGCCGACAAACTCGGTGTCAACGCATCGCCGCTTTCGAAATATTACTGGTCATCCTCCGGGAATGGCCTCGTGCTTGGCTATGCCGCCTGCAACAAGGCCGACAGCGAAGCGGGAATCCGACGTCTGCGCCAGGCCATCGAGCAGGTACGGACTTTGTCATAAACCCGTCGGCCTGCCAGGAAGCGGGAGCCGGCATCACCTCGAAATCCTTCGCCATGGCTTGCCGAACACCTGGCTGCTGACCTCACCTGGCGGGGACGGGCGCTGAACGGTCTCGGGTCGGCGTCCGACGTCGGAGTTGTCCCGATTCAGTTCGATCTGGCCCTTGCGCAAATCGTAACATCGCATTGGCCCAGGACCTGATTGGCTCACAATGGCCAAGCAAATCCCGACCAGATACCCAGTCAACCGCCTCGCATGTGCCCCCCTGTGCAGGCATAGCGGTGTCTCTGTTCATCCGCCACAGATGCGTGGCGCATTAACATACCATCGAGCGAGCCTACCGCGCCTTCTCAATAATTGCCGTTGTAGTACCGGTCATCGCACGGCGCGGTGTAAATTCGGCCGTAGCGGTCCTGGTACCGGCAGAGCTGATCCTCACGACGCTGCGGGGTGGTGGCGGAGCCGACCACTGCTCCTAGCAACGCGCCGCCGGCCGCGCCGATCACGGTGCTCTTCGTGTTGCCGCCAATAGCCTGGCCGACCAGGGCGCCGCCGGCGCCGCCCAGCAGAGCGCCCGTAGTTGCCCGCTGCTGGCCTTCCGTCTGCGTTTCGCAGCCTGCCAGAGCTGCCGTCATCAGGACAGCCAAAACCGCTTTGTTGAGTCTCATCTGAGGAACCTCCTTGAGGCCGCGAGGGCCGATCGCGCCAAGTGCTGCGGCATTGCGGCGGAACGGCGGCGGGCTGTCTCACGAAGTGAGACATGGTTTCTCGCTGGTTGAACGTTGATCTAAAACGGGCCCTAATCAGCCAGATTGTTAGGCACGACGTTCCCGTGCCGGTGCTGACAGTTTCCCTGATTGGCGCCGGTCCGGCCATTTTCCCAGCAGCGGCGTTGCATTGCTCTCAATCACCGACGTGCCGAATATTGGGATGAGCGACGGCTCTTCAGCCTTTTTCCTACCTCCAGTTTTCAGCGCTGCGATTTCTTCATCGCGCCTCGTGATGCGGCTTTCCAAGTTCGCGATGCGCTCGGTTAGAAAGTAGCGGCCGGCGACGAATCCTCCGCTCCCGAACAGAACTGAAAAGGTGGCAAACGCTATGGGGTTGCCGATGACCAATGCGGCATTCGTTTGGAAGAAGGCGATCAGGTCGTGCATGTTGAACATCCTCTTGGGTTCCGGAGGGTGGAGTTCCGGTCCGAACGACCACGTCCTTCGAACTAGCCTCGCCGCCGCCGTTTTTGGCGCCCGGCACAAGCCTCTCCTGCTCATCTGCTTTCAGGAATAAGGAATATTCCTGTCTCGTCAAGGCCAATCCTTGACCTTTTGTTCTTATTTTGTTCACTGCTGGCCCATGACAGGAAGGCGAACGATGAGACTTCAGCTGGAGATCGAAGGAGGTTCCTCAACAGAGGAGCAGCGCGCCATCGAGGCTGCTAAGGCTGTGTTTGCGGCGGCGCGCATCTCGTCCGAGCAGGCAGCAGATGGGATGTCCGCGGTTGAAACTTGGGGCGATGCAGGCTGTCACGACGATCAAGCTCCCGTGCAGGACGAGGATATGGATGGGTGCCAACAAGGCCGCGATCGAGTTGTTGGATTGATGTGGGACTGCGATCCGCCTTCTCAGAAAGAGCCGAACTCATCGTCGTCGTGGCATTCGACCGCGGCCTAGATAGAGAACTGTTCACGGGTTACGGCCCGACTGATCAGCAAAGCGAGGAGCGGGTGATTAGGATCGCCAAGGCGCTCGCCTCGAAGCATGTCGGCGTGATTGCCTGAAGCCGAGATGCGGACGCTGCATTGGGCGACTACGGCCCACAACCCTCTTCGTCATCGCCGATGCCAGACATGGAATAAGCCCAGTCACTTTTGCGCCGCGCCTCCCGGGCGGAGTTGGCACGGCAGGAACCGGTCCCATCAAAATATCGCTGGGGGCGCGTATGACTGGAGCCGGACGAATATCGTGCCGCGGCAGACCCGGTTCCGTAGGTGGCCTGCGAGGTTCTACGGCAACAGAGCAGATCGGCTTCGCGCGCTACGCAGCATCCCTACCCGATTTTCGGCCCTTGGATTTGGTGCCGCCCTTGATGCCTTCCTTGGCAAGGCTCTTGCGAAGCACCGAGGCCAGGTCGATGACGTTTTCTTTTGGCGCCGGCGCCGGCTTGGGCGGTGCTTTGCCCTTGCGCTTGGCGTCGATCATGGCAATCAACGCATCCTCGTACGTGTCTTCGAACTTCGACGGATCGAACTTGGTGACTTTCTTGTCGATCAACAGCCCGGCTATTTCAAGAAGGTCTTCATCGTATTTGGGGCTTTCCAAGCCATTGAACACGGTCTTTTCCGACGTCATCTCGTCGTGAGTGCGCAGCTCGGTCAGCAGCATCCCCTTCTGGAAGGGCTGGATCAGCACCTCGCGCCCGCGCTGATAGAGCACCACGCAAGAGCGCGCGGCCACGCGCTTGTTCGCCATCGCGTCACGAAGAACCGAAAAGGCTTCGAGCGAGGCGCCGTCCGCCGGGATCAGATAATAGGGCTTTTCCAGATATCGAGTGTCGACATCCTCAATTGCGACAAATGAATCCACCTCAAGTGTGTGGGCCGATGTCAGCTTGAGCTTCTTGATCTCATCGGGCTCGATCTTGATGAAATGGTCCTTGTCTACCTCGTAACCCTTGACCTGGTCCTCGCCCTCGACGACATCGCCAGTCTCTTCGTCGACATAAGCGCTTTTGACGGGCAGCCCATCTTTCCGGTTCAGTATCTTGAAATGGATCTTCGAGGCCTCGCTGGTTGCACCGACCATCTTCACGCCGCACGAAACCGACCCGATCTTCAGGAAGCCTTTCCAAACCGCGCGGGGTGCCGCCATGACATCGCTCCTTGTCTGCCGTCAGTAAGAACACACGAAGTCGCCACCTGTTCCGTCGGCGCACCCCGGCTCCGCTACTCGGTCGCCGCCATCGGGCTGGTAATTACGACAGCGCGGACATCCCGGGGAATGCTGTGGACCGGTAGACGACCGCGTTCGCGCATGCGCGGCCGCGACCGGCGCTGCCGGTGATGTGCCCACCGTGCAACCTCATTTAAGTCAGCTCGAGCCAAGCGTAAGCCGGCCTCTCCGCGCCTGTACATGGCGCATCGACTGACCAAGTCCCCAGTCGGGTTTCCCTTGCAGCATGCGAATGGCCACCGCCTATACAGATCCGCTTTCAACGCTCTAACCGGCGGTGTTAGAGACGTGGAGCGGGGTTCAGAAGTCCTAATGCCGGCAGTGTCTTGACGCCAGCAAGGTGTTCGAGTTGCATCAAAACGGCGTCCACCAGGAGTGCAGCGGCTCCAGATGACCTGCCCAGTGTCGCGGAAACAGCCGCCTTAAGGGCGATCCCTGTCCGAAGAGATCGGTGGAAACGCGGCGGGCGAGTGCCAGGTCGTGTGCGGCCCGATTTTTCGGAGGCGCTAACATTGGTGATTCCGCTGGAGCAGCTTTCCGTGTTTGTTCGCAAACGGAAAATAGGCCGCCGTAGCGGAGCCTCAAAATGATGGACCGCATACGCCGGGTCGGAGGAAGTTTCGAGGCCGCAATGATCTTGATCATGGCCCTAGCAGCAATCGGAATCGTCTTGGTCATCACCACCGACATTTTGTGAGTTCTCAGACCTCATGGCCCTGGGCAGCGTTCGCTCGCTCGTCGAGTTGCGTTCCCAAACTGGTGGCTCGCAGACCTGATCTTGTCAGCACCGAAACTGGCAAAATGTCGAAACCCGGCAGCTACGCCTCGCCGTATCACTCCGGCGGACGCGCCGGCGTGATCGCCCTCCATGGGGTTCTCCGGCGCCATTGCACCGCACTGGGCTAACTCGACAGGAACAATCAACCGATCTTCTTGTTTGACGGCGATCGCGGTTGACCATCTGCCCTTTGCGCTGCCGCGGAACAAAATCCACAGGTGGCCGAGCCTGGAGACGGTCACCGCGCGGGGCGAAACTTCTGATCGTTCAGGTTTCGTAATCGGTAGCGGGAAAAAGAGATGCTGGACAAGACCTGGCGAATTACGAAATCGAGTGTGGCCGGCTTCATCGGCGACAGCGCTTTCAGTCATGGCGCCGCAATGGCGTTCTTCGCCGTGACCTCTCTGGGACCCATTCTGTTGTTGGTCGTGGCCGTAGCAGGCCTGGTATTTGGCCAAAGCGCCGCGCGCGATGCCGTCGCGGGACAATTGACGGGCCTGATGGGCGGTCAAAGCGCGGATGTCATACAAAGCGTACTGCAAAGTGCCTCCAACCGGTCGTCTGGTGCCATCGCCACGATTGTAGGCCTGGTGACATTGTTGCTGACAGCGTCGGGCGTGTTCGGTGAGATGCAGACCGCCTTGAATGAGATCTGGAAAGCAAAGCCCCAGGGGGGCTCCGTCTCTCGCTTAATCCGTGCACGGACGGCCAGCTTGGGACTGGTGATCGCCCTTGGCTTCTTGCTGATCGTTTCTCTTGCTGTGAGCGCCGCCATTACCGCGCTAGGCGACACGATAAATCGGCTTTTGCCGTTCGGATCAATCTTGATCGAAGGGCTGAATGTCTTGATTTCCTACCTGCTGATAGCAGTGCTCTTCGCCGCCATCTACAAGGTCCTGCCGGACCGCCATCTGGAGTGGCGCGACGTGTGGTTCGGAGCGTTTGTGACGGCCGCGCTGTTCACGGCTGGCAAGAGCCTGATCGGCTTGTACTTGGGTAGCAGCGCGATGGGATCGTCATTCGGAGCCGCCAGCGCGTTGATCATTGTGCTGCTCTGGATCTACTACTCCTCGCTAATTTTTCTTCTTGGTGCCGAATTCACTCACGCCTACTCTTTTGAACATGGAAGCCGGCGACCCTTGGGTGAGGCTTCATCGGGTTGAGCCACGGCCGCAGAGCGGCCGGATACGGGGCGAAGACGCGATTGGCAAAAGTGCGGGATTGTTGTTCCTGGAGCGAAGTCGGATCGCCAGGGCTACGAACCATCGACTTCGCCATGGGCGACCCAGGAACCACCCGTCGTTTTCGGACCCGTCGCCAGCGGTCCCCCCGCGATACTGACACGGGTTCGAGACGACGCATGGCACAGCGGGCCTTCGTCACTTACTCTCCTATGACCCCATCGAACATGTTGCCCTACGCCTCAACGCTCAGCCTCCGGAAAAGCCGAACTGGAACCTAAACGCACAGGGCTGGTTTGATGGCAAGAAAGGAGACCTCCATGATACGCTTACTCGTTCAATTCGGCGCTCTCTGTCTGGCGTACAATTTCGGCAAACAAATTGGCCGTGAGCAGGGCCGTCTTTCACCAACGGGCCAACCGCGACGCCGCTCCTTTTCGGAGGCGGGTGCCGCGCAGACTGGTGAGCGCAACGAACAAGGTTAGCCGCTTGCAGACTGCGCCCACCTGCGAACCGCGCAGCGCTTCTGAGGGACCACGCGACGTCGGGCCTCATGCTGGACGAGAAACCTTAGCGGCATGGCGCTCCGCGAGATTGCCCGGCAACTGATCGGGCGGGCATTGGGCGGGCTTTGCACGAGTGTCAGCGCGACGAGGGCCAACGGTGCCTCCTCAACCTGGTAATTGCAGAGCGTCCGACAGTAATTACACCCCCACAGTCAATCCGCACTGTCAGCTTGTCGGCTTTGCGATCGATACGGATGATATCCCCGACGAGAACGACCTCATCTCCAGCGCGGGTTTTGGGTGGCGGGTCGACCGAATAGGGTTGACCATAAGACGGAATGTTTACTTGGGCACGTCCAAGATATCAATGCCGGCAAACTGACTTGGTTGCGTGAAATCGTAAGTCTCTCTCATCGCCCCGGTGAGGCCGAGCACCCTCTCCCCGGAGGGGCACAATGCGCGCGGTTAGGGAACTCCAACGCTCCTGATTGACCGCCCGCGATCCAGGAACTCACAAGCGCGCGCGGTAATCGCCCGGGCGCCGTGGACGTCGTACATGTCACCCCGAGCACCGCGTTTTCTTTCCAACTCGTCTTTTCGCGGCAGCTACATGCCACTTCCTGCGAACAAACGCGGTTTCGATCCTAGCAGCCAGGCTGCCATTGCCGCGTTAGGCGCTTTGCGCCAGATAGGCCACGGTCGCAGTCCCACAGCAGAGCCGTGGTGAGGTCATTCAAGTGATCTTCTCTGAATGTGGCAGCGAAGCGACCGTTACATTCTCTTCGCCGCAAGGGCTTCGCCGTGCCGACGATCACGTCTTGACGGATTGGGTTGGCGGCCGCTGCATGCCTTCGGCGCCGGCCCGGCGGGTTCCTGACCACAACGGGGCCACGGAGTCTGTTAGGGGTTATGAAAGCAGTGGATAGTTGCCGAGCAGAGGTGTTCCGGCACGGACTGTTGTTTTAGTCTGCCTCGCCGGATTAATACCCAAGGCGGCCATGCTCGAACGGTTTAGCCCATGTCAGTTTCTGCCTTTCCTGTCAGCCGAGAGCGTGCATCGGTTATGATCGTCGCCGACGCAATAGCTCGGCTTCCGAATGACGAAGCGGCCGAGCTTTGGTTGGAAACGGCTACGCATCTGTTGTCAGTCGCGATTGAACGCGGAGATGACACAGACCAGGCGCGCACTGAGGTCGTTCGGTTCTTCGATGCGGTTCAACGGATGCGAACCACGGTTTCATCAAAATAGATGGAGACGACAATCGTAGGCTGTGAAAAGCCTACAACTATGAACAGTCTCGTTTCGCACATAGTTGGCGTTTACCGGTGCCCAGGCATCCCAGCATTTGTCTGCGTGAGAGAGGGAACCAGGTGCAGTTACCTATCGCAGGACGTTTACAGAGCGTCTGGATACCAGCCCGAATTCGAGGGGCTGCCTTGGGAATCGGAATACCGGGCCGCCAGAAACCCGACAATCTTAGCAACCGATGATACGAAGCGGTAAGTGCCTAACCATACCATCATGGAACCAAGCCCAATCCGGCAGGTTCACCAACGTTATGCCGCTATACTTCTTCGACACGATTGAGAATGGACAGATCACCCGCGATGATCTGGGTGTCGAGATGAGTCCGTGCGACATGCGCGAGGAAGCGAAGCGGCTACTGCCTGCAATCGTGGCAGACCACCCGCTCCCGGCAGACTCAACGATTTTGCGGTATGGGTCCGCGACAAGTCCGGGTGCTGTGTCTATGAGGCGAGCTTAACGCTAATCACAAGGACGCTGCTTGCGCCAGCGTAGGCCGCCCAGGCTTTTTGGCCGAACCCTGGTGTCACCTGTAGGTCGTCCAAACGTTGCATGACGCAGCTTTTCTCGCGCTCGGACCTTTCCACGCCTGACAAGGTTTAGCCGTTAGCGTTGTCATTCGGACTGGTCCGCCGAGCTTTCCTTGCATGGTTTTCGCAAGCGCTTTTGTTTGCCGGCCTTGAAAGCGCCGAAGGCGCGCCGGGCGCAGCAGTCCGTCGCCATGAGCACCATGGCAGGCCTGCCGGACTCGCGCTGCACTCCATCGGTCGCGTTTTGATTATCCGGCAGTTCATCTTTGGCCCAGTGCGATAGGGGCTGGTGCGACGCTTGGCGACCATGCCTTGGTTGACGAGGTGAAAGACAAGTCCACCTCCAGTGCGGGGAAACACACAGCCCCGCGGTCCTCCGAGGCATCGGAGCCGACCAGGGAGAGCACTCATGAGTCGACATGGAATGGTTCAGCCTTCAGCTCAGGCACTCAGCCGCCAGCATCGACGCACGTCTATGGTGATGATCCACTCCAGCAGAGCCGGGCCCGGCCGCCCACCGGTCCCGACAACGTCCGGGCAACTATTTTTGCGCTTTGGCCATTTTCGGGCGGTGCGTTCTACGGGGCTCCGTTCGACTATGGCGGCCGCTATTGCGGCCCGCGCTGCCACAGTGACTATCCTGGTTATATGGCTCGGTATCCGCACCGCTACTCTAGGCATCACCACCGCCATTGCCGGGTCAAGCTGTTGCACCGGGACCATTACCAACTGGGTGTTGGAACGCGTGCAAATTTGCCCTTACTGACGGCCCGCCTCGGCTTCACTGATTTCTCTCGGTTAACTGGCCCCTCGTTACTTTGGTCGCGCCGATCACCGCCAAGCGACGTGTTCGACGTGCGAAGTCCATCGACAGGCGGCAATTGCGTAAAACGGTGGCCGCCACGGCACAATGAGCGCAAGTGACATGAGCGGAGGATGGGAATGATCATCTTGGCTGGCCAGCCGCCCGGCTGAGACGAGGGTCCCCGAAACACTACGGGCAAGTTGCTATTCCTATCCGAATCTGCTCTCCTCTTCCAAGGACCAGTCGCAACGCAGTTTGCTGAATCCATGGTCCCTGTCCTTGATGGCGACCGACGTTTCCCCCGCCCCCCAACCGGCGTCGGTCGCCCTGCTCTTTGGGCAGTTCAATCGCCGATGGCCATGGTTTCCGAGAACGCGGCAGACCTTGACCTGCCACTGAGAATTTCCTCCATCTGAGATTAGAGTCCGGCCCTTGATCGAAGGACGGACTGATGAAGAGAAAGCGGTTCACGGAAGAGCAGATCATTGCGGTTCTGCGCGAGCGGAGGCGGGAGCGAAGGCGGGCGATTTGGCTCGCAAGCACGGGGTCTCGGAGGCGACGCTGTATAATTGGAAGGCGAAGTATGGCGGGATGGACGTGTCCGACGCCAAGCGCCTGAAGGCCTTGGAAGATGAGAATGCCAAGCTGAAGAAGCTGCTCGCAGACCAGATGCTCGAAGCCTCGGCGCTGCGTGAGCTTCTGTCAAAAAAATGGTAGGGCCCGCCGCCAAGCGCGAAGCCGTTGCGCATCTGCAGGCCGTCATGGGCCTGTCGGAGCGTCGGGCCTGTTCCTTTGTGGGCGCCTGATCGCAAGATGATCCGCTACCAGTCCCGGCGTCCGCCCGAGACGGAGCTGCGTGGTCGGCTGCGTGACCTCGCCAACGAGCGCCGACGCTTCGGCTACCGGCGGCTGTTCATCCTGCTCAGGCGCGAGGGCGAGGCACCAAGCATGAGCAGGAGGCAGTGCTTGAGGCTCACACCGCTAACCGCCAGATTGCATCGTAGTGATGCCTGTTCAAGTCACGGCATTCGAGATTACAACTCCGCCCTCCCCCCGCCGCCAGCCAAAGGATATGGAACGATGCTAAGTGGAGCTGTCACATCCCCCGTGCCTTGGGGATGCGCGTCGCCAACCTTCGAGCCCGAATGCAGGCGGCCGAGATCACTGAAGACGAATTAATGGCCTTCCAGAAAGTCGTCGCGATCATGGAAAACGGACTAGGCCGTATCGATGGCGACGATCTTATCGCGGCCTCCTTCGTCGACGATCTTTCGCCGGAGAACGTAGCCGACCACGCCGACATTCAGCCGACTTTGACTCCCGTGCCGAAGCAGCGACAAAGTCGCAGGCGAACTTGTGGCAGCGGAATCGCCCACGTACAGATCGCCGTCATGGGACCCGACCGCGACGAGTTGCTGGCTAGGGGGGCGCTCCAGCTGCCATTCTTGCGGCGGTGTTCAGGCCCGCTTGGACCTTTCGGGATTGACGCTCAGAGTGCGGGTTCTCGTCGACAGCACTTGCTAGGTGGCTTGCGCCAGCATTGCTGGCGGGCTGATCGGATTAATGTGAGCTGCGACGTTGAAGTCTCGCAGGGGGCGTCTCTGCTCCTTGCGACCTCATGCAGCGCCGAAGTTCGATGTTCCTCGTATGCAATGCTGGCCGAAAACTGGCGCACAGTGGTTTATTTTTTGAGCCCTGACAGAGGCACACGCATGGAGATTACCAACCCACCGGCCGCCCAGTCGCGCGAAATTGTGCCGTCGAGCCCAGCAATGGTTGCTTGCTCAAGCTGGGTACCGAAGCCCGAGCTGTGAGCAGGTCCATAAATCTCCGGACCTCCGGTTTCGCTCCAGATCAGAAGAAGGCTTTTGGCATCAATCATACTCAGAACATCCAATTTCCCTCCAGCGCTTGCGAAACAACCGTGTTTGGCCGCATTGGTCGCGAACTCGCTGATAATCAGCGCCAGCGATGTCATGGCACTGCTTCCGAGGGGGACATCTACCCCCTTGATGCTTGTCCCGATCTGGGGCGCATTTTTGTACGGCGCAAGAACCGCGTTGAGCAGTGCCAAGAGGGTCGTCTCGCGTTGAATTTCGGCGTCGTCCCGGAGGTCTGCCAAGATAAGATCATGGGCACGGGCCAGTGAGGCCAGCCGGTCTCGCATGTCGCCTGCCAACTCGGCCGCACTGCTCGCTGACCGCTCACTCACCGACACCAAAGCCGACGCGACAGAAAAAAGATTCTTCACTCGGTGATTCATTTCCCTCAGCAGCAGCTTTCGCCGTTTCTCGTTTCGCCTCCTCTCGGAAATATCCCTTGCGATCTTGGATGCGCCCAGAATTGTGCCACCATTCCCCAGAACAGGCGAGACAGTCACCGAAACCTCGACCAGGCTGCCGTCTTTGCGCTTCCGAATGGTGTCAAAATGTTCGACGCGCTCGCCCCGACGTATCCTCTCCAGAATGGCATCTTCCTCTTGCCGTCGATCTTCGGGAATCAGGATGAGTATCGATTGCCCGACGGCTTCTTCGGCCGAAAAACCGAAGATACGTTCGGCGCCGGTATTCCAACTGGTGATGATGCCTTCAATCGTCTTACTCAGGATCGCGTCGGTAGAGCTCTCGACGATGGAAGCAAGCCAAGCGCGTGCGTCTTCACTGCCCTTAGCGCCGATTTCTTCATCGGGCGGAGGCGGCACCAAATAGAGAGGCACAGCGGCTGGACCAATGTCACCCTGACCGAAACGCAAAAATCCATTCCTCTTGGCAGGCAAATGAACGGGCATCCGATTTCCTTGCTTCCAGAAAAATGGAAGCGTCGAACCGCGATAGCAAGTCTGCAGAGCGTCCCCAAAGCGAAAACTTGCAGTTAATTGTCGTGGAGAACGATCATGAAGGCCGCCAAGGTGACGGCGGATCAAAGGGACTCACCCGAAGGAACTACAGGATCATTGGTTCGGGGTGGTCGGTGAAGAGCAGGCTGCGGTCAGCAAATACAGTTTGGTCGGCCGGGATGGGCGTTCCGAGCACCCTTTCACATAGCTGCCGGTCGCTTCGATCTCGGTACTGCTGACCCCGATCGCCTTGGCCGCGGAGAAAAGATTGTGGATTGCGGCGGCCACCGAGATCACGTCTGGACTGGCCAAGCCTGACAAATTGCTGCTCACTCACTTGTCCACAAAATTGACGCCGGGAGTGCTCATGCAGCCCTCAGGCGACGAACGTAAGCGAAGCTTCGTTATTTCGGTGACACGCAGCCAGTTTTTTACCTTGTGCCTCAATGTGACCGGCCGGCCGAGGTGTGCTTCTGCCGCTTTGAATGGCACCTGGGCCATGACCTGCGAAGACACAACCGACCCGCCGGCCATGATCTCAACTCGATACTCGGCCACTCACGCCCCCGCGATTGTTACCCCACCGCGATATAATTAGTTCGAGCTAAAATGGTTCCGGAACTTCGGCGGAGCCAGATGTTGCAGCCCGCGTGGAAAGGCCCATTTGACCAGGGCGGCTCGGTGGCTTGATCTCGCAGGGCAAACCGCCGAGCCTAACTGGCAACGGTTGCCAGCTTATGTGAAATTAGCATCGTGGCCATTGGCCGGCGTCGTTCAAACACACGAGCAAAGAAGACAACGCGGCGTTAGGTTCCAGTGTCGCGCGTAGCGGCACCCACCCTGAAAACTTCAAGCTTCTCGCTGTAAGAGAGCCTTACCCTTTCGCCGCATCGCTTGCAGGTGAACGTCGTTACGGACTTGACCCAGGAGCCTTTCCTGACCAGTGGGTTTTTGCAGCTCGGACACTGGAAGGTCAGGTTTTTGTCAAGCAGCTGATTGGATAGAGCCATCTCATCTTCTCCCAAGATGAAGTGGCCGTGCAAGACTGGTGCCAAAAATGTGCGTATTAGAACGACACAATTGGCGGCGGATCGGGAGTCTTGCCAGGAGTCAATGTGAGGCTGGGCACTCTCGGCAGTCGAATCACTGCCTGGCCATCCCAGTTGGTAGCGGCCGCACCGGTCTCGGCGCAACCAGGCGCGCGTGCGCGAAGCTCCTGGGATCGTCTCCCGATAGATTTCACTACTTCGTCCGACACGTCACCTTTGGAGGGCCGCCTACACTATTGTTCCGGCTGAGCCTACTGGCGTGTGTCTCTGGGGCATTCTTTGAACTCGCAGGCTGGACTGGAACCAAACCGGAAAATAAGTCTTTCCCAAGGGAAGGGCTACAACGGACCCGACACAATAGATGGACATTTCGAACTGGAACTAGCCAAGGCCAGACTGAGTGTGAGCCAAGCAGAGTCGGAACTGAAACGTGTCGAGCGGACAAGCGCTAGGCGTGGGTATCGATCTCGCCCTCTGCGACACGATAGGAGGCGCCCAGCGCCGCGTCAATGAAGCAAGAGAGCACCTGGCGAGGATCAAGGTCGGCGATTCACCTGAGGTTTGCCCACGCGGGCACGGAGGCTAGTTCGTCAGGATAAGCGGTTCGGTGGATTGATCGCGCATCGGCAGGAAGACCGAGCTTAACCGGCAACCGCATCGCTTATCATCTTTCCCAGCTGAGCCTCAGATGTGCGCCATCTGCCCCCAAAGGCGCAATTGGAAGCAATTCGGATGCGACGGCTCCGTCAACTCTGGATCACAATGGCACTTCGAGTTTTGCCGCAAAATTGCCGCCGACGGCAAAGCCCGACTGCGGCGTGTAGCCGGCGGATCAACTACTAATCGGTTGCCGGCAACCCGTGAAGCGCCCTATCATCGGCACGGGGTTGGGAATGTGATGGCGCCGAGGTTCATAGCAAAACAGCTTTCTTGGCCGGCTGGGTTCGGCGGATGGCTCGTCCGAGCCGGTATGAACCGGGGCAACGCCCGCCTGAACAGCTACGCTCTCGACCAATTGCAGTTGGTTCCTGAAGACCGAGTGCTGGAAGTCGGATTCGGCGGCGGCGCAGCACTGCCGCGACTCGTTCTTGGCGCATCATTCGTCTGCGGTGTTGACCGCTCTCAGGATGTGACGAGCGCAGCCGCTCGCAAATTTGCCGATGCGGTGCGCGCCGGACGAGCCGAGTTTCACGTCGGGGCGGTTGAAAAACTGCCGTTGCGGGATGCGACATTCGACAAAGCCCTCAGCGTTCACACCGTATACTTCTGGGAAAGCCTCAAGGCCGGATCTTCGGAATTGGCACGAGTACTCACGCCTGGCGGGCGAATCGTGTTGGGCTTCCTTCCCAAGGCACGTATGGATCGGATGAACATGCCAGCAGATATCTTCACCCCACGTGAGCCTGACGAGATCATCGCTGCTTTGCAAGGAGTGGGGTTCAACGAGACGGAGCTTCGAAAACCGAACACGGAAACGGCATGGGCCGTCGCGACAGGTGTGCGAAGCTGAGCTGTCCGCGCCGATCCAGCGCGGCAAGAAAAAAGTTCGCAGGCGTGAGCCAGCGGCCTACGAGCATCTTTGCCGAAACATCGGGGTGCCGGTGGCGGCGGGATTAGCTGCAAATTGGTTTCCGTCGAGCAAGCAGGCCCGTGAGCCAGTCTGGATCCATCTGCGGCACCGAGGAGAGAAGCAGTTCGGTGTAGGCTGCGTGGGGTGGCGCGAGTACCTCGGTTTTCCAACCCTGCTCCACCACCTGCCCCTGGTGCATAACCACGACCTCGTCGGCAATTGCTCTTACCGTTGCGATATCGTGCGTAATGAAGATGTAGCTAATGCCGAGTTCGTGCTGCAAGCGCATCAGGAGCTTCAAGATCTCTTCCTGCACAATCTGATCGAGTGCCGAGGTCACCTCGTCACAAATAATAAGTTCTGGGTTCGCGGCGAGCGCGCGGGCGATGCAGATCCGCTGCTTCTGGCCACCCGACAATTCACCGGGCAGCCGGTCGAGGAAGCTTTCGTCCATCTCGATCATGTGCATGAGCTCGCCGACCCGCCGGTCGCGCTGCTGCCCCTTAACGCCCAAATAGAACTCAAGCGGGCGTGCGATTATCTCCTCGACCGTCTGGCGGGGGTTAAGCGCGCTATCCGGCGACTGATAGATCATCTGGATACGGCGCAGCAGGTCTTTCGAGCGGCGTTTCAACGAGAGGGTGAGCGGCTTGCCATCAAAGGACATCGATCCAGACAAGGCAGGCAAGAGACCCGTGACGACGCGGGCGAGGGTCGATTTCCCCGACCCTGATTCGCCGACCACTGCGACCGTTCGGCCGCGCGGAACCTTGATCGACACATCCACCAGCACCTTGACCCTTCCGGCATAAGCGGCGGTAACATTGTCGATGGTCAGTAAATGGTCCTCGGTCCGAATCTCGGGCTTCGCAAGCTTGCGCACTGCCCAAAGCGTCCGAGTGTATTCCTGGGTGGGAGCCGTAAGTATCTGCCGCGTATCGGCTTCCTCAACCGTTTGTCCGTGCCGCAAGACCATAATCCGGTCCGCCATCTGCGCCACCACGGCCAGATCGTGAGTCACATATATCGCTGCTGTGTTAAATTCCTCAACAATCCTGCGGATCGACGCAAGGACCTCGACTTGGGTGGTCACATCCAGCGCAGTTGTCGGTTCATCGAACACGATCAGGTCGGGGCGGCAGGCCATGGCCATTGCCGTCATGGCTCGCTGTAGCTGGCCGCCTGATACCTGATGCGGATACCGAAAACCAATGGTCTCAGGCTGTGGGAGTTGGAGGCGCCGATAAAGCTCCACGGCATCGCGATTAGCTTTCTCTCGGCTGGCGATCCCGTGCGCAACTGCTGTTTCAACCGTCTGGTCGAGGAGCCGGTGAGCAGGGTTGAACCAGGCGGCGGCGCTTTGCGCAACATAAGCAATGCGGGAGCCCCGAAGCCGCCGACGACGGGCTTCGCTCATTGACAAAAGATCGGCACCGTCGAAAAGCACCGCGCCTCGGCTAATACGGCAGCCCGGCTTTGCATACCCCATTGCGGCAAGGCCTATGGTCGATTTTCCGGCGCCGGATTCGCCAATCAGCCCGAGCACTTCTCCGCGTTTAAGCGAGAGATCCACGCCGCGCACGATCGGGTGCCAGCGCTCGTCGGAGAAGCCTTCAACGTGAAGATCCCGGACCTCGAGCAGATCTGTTCCCTTTTCGCGCAGGGCGGCACGGCTAGTTTTCATCACGCAGTCCGCTCGTCGAATGCAAAAACCAGTCCACGACAAAGTTCACCGCTACTGTGAGGAGCGCAATGGCGCCGGCCGGCAGTAGCGGAGTGACATCACCATAAGTGATCAGCGTGGCGTTTTCCCGCACCATCGACCCCCAATCAGCCGACGGCGGCTGTATGCCCACCCCCAGGAACGACAAGGCTGCAATCGTCAGAAACACAAAGCAGAATCGCAGACCAAATTCCGCGATGAGCGGCGGCAGAATGTTGGGCAGGATTTCCTTGCGCAGGAGCCATGCTGCACCTTCGCCGCGCAATCGCGCGACCTCAACATACTCCATCACCGCCACGTTGAGCCCGACGGCTCGCGCCAAACGGAACACGCGGGTGGAATCGAGCAGCGCTATGATCAATATAAGGCTGGGTATCGACGAACCGAATATGGAGAGGAGCATCAGCGCGAAAATCAGGCTGGGGATCGACATCAACACATCCACAGCGCGCGACAAGATCTGATCTAGCCACCCTCGGTACATTGCCGCCAGAAGCCCGAGTGTCACACCGGCTGCAAAGGATATGACGGTTGTCGCGAAGGCGATGCCGATCGTGTTGCGGGCTCCGTAGATCAGTCGAGTGAGCATGTCGCGACCGAGTTGGTCGGTGCCGAACATGAACTCGTGACTCCAGGGCGCGAACGCCTCGCTAAAGACCTGCGTTTCCCGGTACGGTGCGATCAGTGGCGCAAAAAGGGCGACGAGAACGTAGCAGAGGGTTACCCCCATACCGAACCAGGCACTGAGCGGGGCCTTCTTCAGCGATGTCGTCATGCGAGATCGGCGTGTGCGCCTTATCCTGGGCGCCCTGGGGGGCTGGATGACGGGCTCCGCGCTTGTCATCGCGGGTGCAACAGCCTCGGGTTGGTAGCGATCGAAATGATGTCGGCGATCAGGTTGAGCAAGATGTAGGTTGCGGCGAAGACGAGGGCGCAGGCCTGCACGACGGGTACGTCTCTTGATTTCACGGCATCGACCATCAGTTGGCCGACGCCAGGGTAGACGAATACAACCTCGACAACCACGACGCCGACGATGAGATAGGCAAGATTGAAGGCGACAACGGTCACGATCGGAGCCCAGGCGTTTGGCAAAGCGTGCCGAAGCACGACCACCATTGGCGTCATTCCCTTCAACCGAGCCATGTCGATATAGGGGCTTGAAAGCATGTTGATGATCGCCGCGCGCGTCATGCGCATCATGTGAGCGACGATGACGAGTGTAAGCGTGATCGACGGCAGGGCTGCGCGCCAGACGTGCTCCCAAAACGGCGTCTGATCGTTTATATTCGCCAAGGTCGGGAACTTCGGTACGACGTTCAAGGTCCAGTTGATCGAAGCCGCAAGCCATAAGGGCAGCGACTGCGCGAACTGCGTGCCCGCGAACGTATCGCGGGAGATGATCAGGAAAGCGAGCATGTAGGCGACGAAGAACTCAGGGAACGAAATTGTCGTGAGTGTCACCGTGTTTACAAGCCGATCGAACCAGCTGTTGCGGTAGAGGGCCGCAAGAATACCCAATCCCAATGCCAGCGGCACCGCGATGAGCGCCGTCATGACGGCCAGAAACATGGTGTTGTATAAACGCGGTGCGATAATCTCCACGACCGTGCGTCGGTAGCCGGTTCGACTGGCGAAGGATGACCCGAGATCCCCTCGTGCCATCTTGCCCATCCAGCTGAAGTAGCGTTCGACCGGGGGGCGATCGAGGCCCACCTCGTGCTGAAAAGCCGCTACGGTTTCGGGTGTAGCTGATTGACCAAGCATCGCCTTCGCAAAGTCGCCGGGCAGCATCGTGATCGCCGAAAAGATAATAATCGAGACGATGAACAGCGTAATCAGGCCGAGACCCAACCGTTGCAGGACCGTTTTTAAAACCGGATTCATACGCATGCTGCGCGCTTTCCCAAAAGCCCGCCGTCCATTGCGGACGGCGTGCTTGGCGAACATCTTATGCCTGTGCCATCCACCAGCGCTCGGCCATCTTCAGTCCGTCATTCTCCCAATTCGGCGCCACGTCGCCATGGGCTAGTTTCTTCGATTTGGCGCTGACGAAGTTGTTGAACACCAGCACTATGCTGCCACCATCGTCATGGGTCAGCTGCTGCATTTCGGCGTACATGGCGGCACGCTTGGCTTCGTCGGTTTCAGCTCGTGCCTTTACGAGCAACTCATTGAAGCGCGGGTTTTTCCAGAACGACTCGTTCCAACTGGATTCCGCTGCGAAGGCCTGCGTGAACATCCAGTCGGCCGTCGCGCGACCACTCCAGTAGGATGCGCACCAAGGCTTCTTCAGCCAGATGTTGTCCCAATAGGCGTCTTCGGCCTCGCGCACCACGTTGACGTCGATGCCGCACTGTGCGGCCGTCTCGCGAATGAGTGCGGCCGCGTCTACCGCACCTGCGAAAGCGGCATCTGCGACCGAAAGATCGATTTTCAGCTTCTCCATCCCCGCCTTCTTCAGATAATGGCGCGATTTCTCGGGATCGAAACTGTGTTGCGGCTCCGGGTTCTTGTAGAACTTGATCGCCGGCGCGATGGGACTGTCATTGGCAACGGTGGCATGCCCAAGGAAAATCTTGTCGGCGATCTCTTGACGGTTGATCGCCCATTTCAACGCCGTGCGCACATCCGGATTATCGAAAGGCGCCATGGTGACGTTCATCGGCAGCGTATAATGCCCGTAGCCGGTGATCTCGATGATGTCGATTTTGGGATTTCGCTTCAACATGCCGAGTGTCTTCAGATCGGCGCGGCCGATATAGTCCACCTCCCCGGTCGAGAGCGCAGCCATGCGTGCGGCCAAGTCGGTGATTGCGATGAACTCCACCTCGTCCAGGTAGGGCCTTCCGTTCTTGAAGTAGTTTGGATTGCGCTTGAGCTTGGCCGAAACGCCCGGTTGGAAGTTCTCGAGCACGAATGCGCCCGTGCGTGCGCCCGAAGCCCAATCCGCTTTCCCGTCAACGCTCGGCATGATCACGAGATGATAATCGCTCATGATGTAGGGGAAATCGGCGTTGCCGCTGTCGAGCGTGAAGACAACCGTTTGTGGGCCGTCGGCCCTGACGTCCTTGACGGAGGCAAGCAGAGACTTCGCGGCCGATTTGGTGTCGGCACCCATGTGATACCGCATGGAGGCCACGACATCGTCTGCCGTCACGCTTTTGCCATTGTGGAAGGTCGTGCCCTTGCGCAGCTTAAAGACCCAGGTCTTGGCGCCGTTGGATGCTTCGAAGCTTTCTGCAAGATCCGGCTGTACGCCACCCTTAGCGTCGACCTCCGTGAGGCCGTTGGACATCGCACCCGAAAAAGCAGTTTGGGAGAAGGTATCGGGATAGCCGGCCGGATCTACGGAATCAGTAGTCGCCCCGTGGGCCATGCCGAGCTTTGCGAAGCCTCCTTTTTGCGGTTCTGCTCGTGCCGCAGTGACAAAGAGCTGATCTGCGGCTGCGATGGCCAGACCTGCCGCCAATCCTAGATGGATGAACTCACGCCGCGAAACCTTGCCGCTCCCGACAAGACCTTTCGCGATGCGCAGTTTGTACTCTGATTCCGACATTGCCGTTCTCCCATTTGCGGATTTTCCGCGTTCTTTTTCCAACCGTCGTCGAGCACGCAATGCGTAAGTGCCCTGTCTTCGTCTTTTGTGTTCCTTCCTGTGCCTTCCGCTCTTGCCCGATCAGGCAGTCACATAGATGTTGCCGTCCTCGACCATGACGGGGAACGTTCGTGCACGCACGGTGGAATCGACCAGCGCCGAACCCGTTTTGATGTCAAACTCCCAGCCATGCCAGGCGCAGCGTACGATCTCGTTTTCCCGGTGATAGACGAAGCGCGCTTCGTCGACCGGCGCAGTGGTTCCGCATTGCGGGCCCTCACACAGCGGCGCCCCGCGATGCGGACAGATATTGAGTAGCGCGTGGAAAGTCTCTCCGATGCGAAACACGCCCACCGAAAGGCTGCGGACCTTTGCGATTACGGGTGTGCCCGTTTCGATCTCGTCGACGCGACAGATGAAGATTTTCTCGGCCATGTTCTGCTCCGTCAGGCAGCATTCGCGGTCAGGATGGGGGAAATGCGCTTGTAAACGTCGAGTGCATTTTGACCCATCACCTTCGTCCTCCAAGCGGGAGGAATGTGCAGCGTGTTGGCGTCGTCGTAGTCCCAATGCGGATAGTCTGACGCAAACATAAGCGTGTTTTCACCGTCCATTGCTTCCAGAATGGACCAGAGATGCTGCACATTCGCCGGCTGCTCCAGGGGCTGTGTGGAAAACCGAATATTTCGGCGGCAGTACTCGGACGGCAGCATCTTCAGCCAAGGCGTCTCCTTGCGAAGCGCCTTGTAATCGGCGTCGAGGCGCCACAGCACCGTCGACACCCAGGCCACGCCGCATTCGACCACAACGAAATAGAGTTCCGGCCATTTTTCGAAGACTCCATGCGCAATCATGCTGGCGACATGGCTGATCGCCGACATGTGCAGGATGGCGTGTGTCTCCCAGAAGAATGTCGTGGGGGCAGGCGCGATGGCGTTCCAGTTGATTCCCCCATGGCCGCCGAGGTGGATGGCGAAGGGCAATCCCATTTCCGCGCAGGCTTCGTAGATCGGGTGGTAGAAGGGATCGCCGTACGGCCGCACAGAGCCTTGGGAGGCCAGAACCTGGACCATGCGCGGGTGGCTGCCGAGCCGACGGATCTCGGCCGCCGCCTGCTTCGGATCCTGAGGCGCGATGATAATCGAACCCATGAAGCGGTTGTCCTTCGGCAACCACTCCGCGACCTGATAGTCATTGTAAGCACTGACCAGCGCACTGGCATAATAGGGGTTGGCCAGCGTCGAGGCTTCAATCGGCTCGTCACCGGTGAGAATCGCCACGCCGACATTGTATTTGTCGAGATGCTTTTCTTTCATGATCCGGTAGTTGTCGGCTTCGGTCTCGGGCCGCACGTCCTTTCGCGAGAAATCTTGCGGATGGAACCAGGGCCGATGGCCATGCGGGAAGGATCCTCTGGGGCCGGTCTTTTCGCCCTCTATGAACATGTCCTTCCAGACGCCCGAGAGGTAGGGCTCGAGCACCGTGGCGCTGGACCAGTAGTTGTGGCAATCGCAGTCAACGATGAACACTTTAGCTTCGCTCCCTCTTTGCAGACCGCGTTCTGCTGGCCGTTAGTCTCTTTAGCTTCCGCCTTGACAAATGCCGGATCAAGCCAATGATCTCTGGGTAATGATCGGGTTTTTCGATTGAGGGTTAGTGCGTGCAGCTGGACCACATTGAGACGTTCCTCGACATCATCGAATCGCGGAACTTCAACCGGACTGCCGACCGGCTGAACATTACGCAGTCGACCGTCAGCAGCCGGATCAAGAGTCTCGAAAGCGCTGTAGGGTCGGAGCTTTTCCATCGTGGTCGCGCCGGTGCTGAACCGACAGCGGCGGGGCGACGTTTCGAAGCCTACGCGCGGGCGATGCTGTCGACTTGGTCGCAAGCGCGCCATGACGTGCGGGCCTTCAACCGGTTCGAAGGAACCCTGCGCGTGGCAGCGCAGGTTGGCATGACACGCTCAGTGCTGCCTGGGTGGGTGGAGGCGCTCTGTCGGGCCCTTCCCACAGCCTCGATCCATGTGGAATCCGACTATTCCAACCAGATGGTGACAGATCTGAGCATGGGGAATCTGGATATAGCCGTGCTCTACGCACCCCGCTATCTTCCCGAGATTGCTTACGAGCATCTGATGGTCGAGGAATATGTGATGGTGTCGACCTTCGCCAGGACAATGTCGCAGGTCAATCCCGACAGCTACATTCGGCCGGGCTACACCGTCGTACTCGAGAAAACGCATTCCGAGCTTATCCCCTCCCTCGCAATCTCGCGTCTCTCCATGGGATCCGAAAGCCTGGCAGAAGCGATGCTGCGGCGAACTGGGGGGAGTTGTTACATGCGCAACGACGATGCCCGCAGGTTTACGGCCGAGTGCCCTTCCTTCCTGGTCGAGGACGCACCGACGCTTTATCAGCCTGTCCACACGGCTATGCTCGCGCGGCGCAAACACGAACCGATTATTCGAAAGGGGCTTCGTGCGCTCCAGCTCGCGGTGATGTCGCTCGAGAGCTAAATCGAAATTCCCGATTGAAGACAGGGGTTCAACCCACTGTTCCCGAAACGGTCCCGCTGCCATGTTGGGGGCTCACTGAAGAGCCCGACCATGAACGCACACACTTCCTTTTCGGCTTCCGACTTCGCAACGATGCGGCAGCGGCAATGGGCCGACGCTTCGTCACAGGCGATCCTCTGCCGCAGGGTCATCGACGAGACGCACGACGTGAAGACATTTGTCTTCACGTCTGCATCAGACCACATGTTCTGCTTTAACGCGGGGCAATACGTTGTCCTTCACCTCACAATCGGGGGCGTTGCGGTGACCCGTTCCTATTCCGTTTCGTCGCCACCTACTCGACCGCTCGATTTGCACATCACGGTCAAGCGGACACCAGGCGGGCTCGTTTCCAATTGGCTCCACGAGAACCTGCGAGCGGGCGACGAAGTCAACGTCGAAGGCCCACTGGGGTCGTTCAAACTCGACGGCTTGAACAGCGACAAGCCTCTCTTTCTTGCGGGAGGCAGCGGGATCACGCCTCTTATGTCGATGCTGCGCACCTTGACGGACAGAGCGTCCGATCTGGACCTGCGCCTCATCTACAGCGCGCGCTCGCCGCGAGATCTCATCTTCAGGTTGGAACTCGATGCACTCGCTGCCCGGTTTCGGAACCTACGGGTGACATGCGTCTGTTCCCGGGCAGACCCCTCATGGGCAGGACCGACGGGCCGCATAGACGGCCCCATGCTCCGGCGCCTGGTCCCCGATCTTGGCGAGCGCACGGTCTACGCGTGCGGCCCCGAACAGTATATGAATGCGTTGCGAGACGGTCTTGGCCAGGCGGGTGTTGATCCACGGGGGTATCATGAGGAGAGCTTCGGGCGCAGCCTGGGCGGTGTTACTGCGGACGTAGCATCTGCTGTCTCGTCCTCGGTCCACTTCGCACGTTCGAGATTGGACCATCGTTGCGCGCCCGGGGAGACCCTGCTGCAGGCGGCGCGCAACTGTGGCGTCTATGTTCCCAGCGGCTGCCAACAGGGAATTTGCGGCACGTGCCGAATAGCCAAGCTCTCTGGCGAAGTCACCATGCAGGATCTCGGCGGACTCACCTCCGAAGAAATCTCAGCGGGCTTGGTTCTGGCCTGCTGCAGCCGCGCGAAAGGCCCTGTTACACTCGATCTTTAACTTCGGCTAAGGTTCCGAACGGGTCCTAGCTGGCTGCAAGCAGGCGGTTTGCAATTTGCTGCATCATGCCTGAGTTCCTCGTCCAGAGCGGCATGAATCAAAGCTGTTTGTACATGTGCCTGGTCGCGCTCCGCCTCGGTTACTCGTGTTGCTCCGGAGTCGTCTGCGCATTACCGGGAATGCCGCGGATCCCTGATAGCTCGCGCACCGATTGCGCAGCACATTCTCGTGGACGAGGTCGTGGGCGGCCTGGGCCATCGCAACACCAGTCTCACCGCCTCAAACTTGAACTCCGGCTGAAGTTCCTTCTTTGCATTCTCACTCTCCAGTTCCGTTAAACACCTATCTCTGCCCAAACCTGGCATCAGGTCACTTCCCCGAATCTTGAAGCGACGCGTGCCTCAATCGTCTTCGCCTCGCAAGTGCTTTACACTGGGCTTGCCGCTTCCCTTCGTGGCCCTGCCAGAGAAGCATCCTCGACGCTACAGTGCATTTCGATCCCGGTCTTTCAGAGTAGTCGCTACGCGACTGCCTGCATCAAGCTTCTGAATTTGTGAGCCTGCTGGTGGAGATACAAAGGATCGAACGCGGCGAATTTCATAAGAGCCCTGGGGTTCTCCACCGTGACCGTGTGGCCGTTTGTGGTAATGAGCTCTCGGCTCCGTAGTCCCTGAAGCGTTCGGTTCATGTGGACCAGCGACATGCCCATTGTGTCGGCAAGTTCCTGCTGGGTGAGCGGCAAGTCGAAGCTGTTACCGCGCGCTAGACCGACAGCTTCGGTGCGTATCAACATCTCGCAGATCAAATGGCCGACCCGTTGCAGCGCCGGTCGCGATCCCACCGTGACAAGCCATTCGCGCAACACAGCTTCGTCGACCAGAGTGCCCCACCAAAGCGCTCGAGCCAGCGTCCTGTTTTGGTCCATAAGATTGCGGATCGTCGCGATAGGTATCAACGCGACCTTGCACCCCGACAGTGCGCCAATGGAATGGTCCATCTCCTCCAGCAATGCGACATTCACGTCGCATAGGTCGCCGGGAATGAGATAGGCCATGATGTTGCGCCTGCCGTTCGGCAGAATTTTGTAGCGCCCTGCCCAGCCCTCGACCAAAAGATGAACATGGTCCGGCTTGTCTCCCTGCTCGATGATGTCGCTGCCCGCTATGAGCTCCACGGTCCTCGCAACGCTGTTTGCAAGCAGTTCCTTGTCTTCGTCGGATGGTTTTTCGAAATGCTGCAGTTTCCGGATCAGGGCTGTACAGCAGCCGTCAGTGCTCATCGAAACCTCCCCTTTCGGAAAGCTGGCAGCTAAGCAGGGCAAAAGGCGGACACCACCCAAGATACGCTATCCGCCTCCGGAAGTCGTACACTGTCTCATCATGCTTTCGCTCAATCGCCAGAACGGCGCATGAGCACCGTCAGAGCCACTTCCAGTACGCAATTGCCGGAAACCGTCACGGGCGATTAGGAGCGCACGACATTCATACCGTCGGGTACTATGAGCACGCGCTAACCATTTATGAGCACACGCTGTCGATCTCGAGACAGGATAGTAGAGTGCCAGCCCGCGAAGCGTCGGCGGCCCCTCGGGCTCCCGGTTTTACCAAAGAAACGGCCGACGGATTGAGACGCGATCCATCAGCCCTTTCTGGCGATGACGGCAGACGGAGGGGCTCCTCACACGGTTATCAATGACACCAACAAGGATAGGCGAAATTCGAATGGAGCCGTAATTATGTTCAAATTGCGGAACCATTCACGAGCCTGGGGTCCGAACTGGACGAAGGGGACGAACTGGCAATGAATTTCCGTGAGAATTCGAGTGGGACAGTCGCTGCCGCTGTCAAGCGCCAGGTAGTCTCAAAGGCTACGAACCGCTACGCAGAGAGCCTGCCATTCTTCCGGGTTGATCATAACTTACCGGGTTTCTTCAAGGAGTTGCTTGAACGTCTAGAGCACGCAGAAGAGTCCACGATTGATGAGGAACCCCCGCGAACTCATCTCACCGGTTCAACCCGCCTCGATGAAGGCCGACTGTTGCAGAGCTAGACCCCAGCCGCGGCTACTCCCGTCGTCCTCCGGGCGTCGACGCCTCCATTGTGGGCCAGCCTAACCCTGACATCTCGGGATGGGCCATGGTCGTGCAATCGGTGTGGCAAAACTCGCTGCCTCAGCGAGGCGATCTATATTCATCAAAGCCGTGCAGTGCGCGTCGTGATTTGACATTTTGGACAAACTGATGCTCGACCGAGCCGGTCGAAAACAGTGACCGGCTTTGGAGAGCGTGACTTGGGCAGTAGTAGGACTCGACTCGGCTCGGACCCACTATCAACGCCGGTTTAACCATCCCGTTCGCCTTCCCCGACATTCACGGTCCCATCAACACTTCGTCAAGCAGCCCATGCGCCAGTATGGTTAAGGCGAAGGGGGTTGGCATGCTTGCATTCAAATTTTGGCGCTCGAAGGGCGGCAATTTCAGCATTCTGTTGGGGCTGGCCATACCGGCTATTCTGGCGGCTGTCGGGTTCGCGGTCGATGTCACCTCCCTGATGCGGGCAAAGGTCAACCTGCAGAACTCCTTGGACGGAGCAATATTGGCGTCCTCGCACCTTCGGACAGTGAGGCAGACCGCGGAGCGCGCTGCAACGCTACTTCGAAGTCAACATCGCAAATCACACCGAGCTCTTGAATCCAAACGTCACCTTCGCCGTCGACAAGGGCCTCAATTACGTAAAAACTAAAGCGTCGGCCTCCGCAGACGTTAGGCTCTAGGACCGAGCATGGAGATGAACTGTTGCCGGCCGGCGGAAGAGCCAATAAAGACAACCGCGGCTAGCTATCGGCTGGGCTGGGCGGCTTCGCAGGGCTATCGATCCACGTCGCCCAAAACAATGTCCAATGAACCTAGTATGGCGGTGACGTCGGCTAACATATGGCCACGGCAGAGCAGGTCCATTGCCTGCAGATGAGCGAAGCTCGGAGGACGCAGCTTGCATCGGTACGGCTTGTTCGTGCCGTCGGCCACGAGGTAGACGCCAAACTCCCCCTTCGGCGCTTCCACCGCCGCGTAGACCTCGCCGGCAGGCACACGAAAGCCCTCAGTATAGAGCTTGAAATGATGAATCAAAGCCTCCATCGAACGCTTCATGGCCGCACGTCTGGGCGGGACGACCTTGCCGTCGGTATTCGAAACCGGCCCAGGTCCCTCGCTTACCAGCAGGTCGACACACTGCCGCATGATCTTGGCCGACTGGCGCATCTCCTCCATACGCACCAGATACCGGTCGAAACAATCGCCGTTCCTGCCGACGGGTATATCGAAGTCCATCTCGGCATAGCACTCGTATGGCTGGGACTTTCGCAAGTCCCAGGCGGCACCTGATCCCCGCACCATCACGCCTGAAAAACCCCACGCCCAGGCGTCACTTTGCGAGATCTGACCGATGTCCACGTTACGAAGTTTGAAGATGCGGTTGTCCGTTAGCAGCCTGTCCAGGTCGTCCACGGTTTTGCGGAACGGGCCGATCCAATTGCCGATGTCCGTGATCAAGTCTGGCGGCAGATCCTGATGCACGCCGCCGGGACGAAAATACGCGGCATGCATCCGAGAGCCGCTGGCCCGCTCGTAGAAGACCATCAGTTTCTCGCGTTCGACAAACCCCCACAAGGGCGGGGTCAGTGCTCCCACGTCCATGGCTTGGGTGGTGACGTTGAGCAGATGAGAAAGGATCCGCGAGATCTCGCTGAACAGAACCCTGATCAGCTGGCCACGCCGCGGCACGGCTAGACCCATTAGTTTCTCGATTGCAAGGCACCAGGCATGTTCCTGGCTCATCGGTGCCACGTAATCCAGACGATCGAAATATGGCAGCGCCTGGAGATAAGTCTTGGTTTCGATCAGTTTCTCGGTGCCGCGATGAAGCAGGCCGATATGAGGGTCGACACGATCGACGACCTCGCCGTCGAGCTCGAGAACCAGCCGTAGCACGCCGTGCGCCGCAGGATGCTGGGGACCGAAATTGATGTTGAAATTTCGGACGGAATTCTCTGCCATCTAGCGGCTCCTTCGAGAAGGCCCGCCTAACTTCCTTCCGAGCCCGACGTTCCATCCGTGCGCCCGGTCGGCATTGTTCCACCAGAATTCTCCAGTCCAAACTCCGGCTCATGCCCAACCGCTTCGGCCAATTGACTGAGGAAATTCACCAGAGCAGCTTGCGGATCATCGAGTTCGCCGACGACCACTGAAATACCCCAACGCCCAAGCACCGCCTCCTCCACAGGGTTTCGGCTGGTCATGAAGATGAAAGAAGGAGGGCGATCTTTTTCATACCCGGATCGATGCCAGGTTTGCCACAGGCGATGCAACAGCAACCGGATGTTCGGGTCGGAGAGGCTATAGCCTATGAAGAGGATCGTGCTGCCAAGTGCATCGGAACGAAACCGCACATCGAGTGGGGAATTGAAGGAAAGCCGGTCGAGATAATCCGTTTCGGTCAGGACAAGAGAAGAATCCTCATCGAAGTCGCCATGGAACTTGACGATGTGGGTAACCCCCTGGCGGGCTTGCGCTACATCGCGTGCATTGGCCACCTTGACGTATCGCCGACCGTATATTTCGAACGCCAGTTCCAGATTCCGGTCGTAATTCGTGGTATAGATGATGGGAAAATTGAGCATCACGATGAGGCGATGCAACTCCGATTTTTCGATCCGGTCCTTGGCGACCGACCAGTTTCTGTCCATCCAACTGCGCAGCGGTCCGATGCTGCCATGCCGTATCCGATAGTACTCGGCTAGAGTTTGAAAACGTTCGCGTCGCATCGAAAACTCGTCGTCGATCCCAAGTTCTTTTGCCATCTGCTCGATCAGTTTCTCCCAAGACGGAAGCCCAACGCTGATCGAGACACCCGCCCCGACGAATAGGATCGCACTACCGCGGCCGATAGCTTTTGCCAGTGATGCGAGACCATCGCTCATGGACAGGTGCCGGTGCTGGATGAGGCGCTCCAAACAGTTGCGGCCATCGCAAAGGGCATTGAGGTTCTCTCACGCGTCACTGGCAATCGTTGGCGACCAAACCAAGAGAGCCACGCTGTGTTCCAGCTACGCGGTCCGAAACTTGCCGTGAGTGCCGTCGCGTTTGATGACCACTTGAGAGACCAGGGCGGCCGTTCCCCGACAACCACCTACCGAAGGGGACAACGGAAGCAGCCGGGGCGTGAGGCTTCCGTCAGACGATCGGCCTTTTTCTTGGCCAGCACCTGGGCTGAATTGTCCTTGACCAAAACAAATTGGCGGCCTTTAACAAATCTAAGTGCGGGCGAGCCTCATTCCTGTACATTCACCAAGGATGGAGGCCGAGATGAGCCAAAAGCGCCGCGATCTGGACTACCTTGTTCAGCACTATATTGACTGCAGGAGAGGCAAACCTTGGCCGCTGTCAGTATCGGCGGCCGTGGTGGCGATACGGACAGTTTTCCGCGAAAACCTCGTTTCTGATCGTGAATTGGCAACGCTTATCGCCAGAGCTGCGATCGACCGAGGACAGGTTGTCGAGTTCGACCTCAATGAGCCTGCACAGGCGGCATAGTGCCGATAGACGCAGGTAGCTCGACCACCACGGCAGGGACTCAACAGGCTGTAACTGGGGCCCGGCACGGATAGCTCTTCACGACGACCCCGGACTGCTCGTCACACTACGTGGCCGTTCGCAAACTCGGTCAGTCGCGCAGTTGCCTATTGCCGTGGCGCTCTGCAGCGCAACGCCGGCGGATCAAGTCAAAGGCAGTGGCACGACCTGATCAGCAACAACACGCCGATTGCGTAAGGGACGAACAAAAACACCATAGCCACCCAGTAGCCAGGTTGCGCCAGCGCCGCCAAATCTGATCCAAGCTGTTCCATTGGCTGTCCAACGCAGGAGGGTCCAGCTTGTTCCCGGGTTACGACCTTAGAGCCCCCGGCGGGCATCCGGGTCTTACCATGATGGAGCTGCAGGCTCGGGCATTAGCCTCATCAGGTCTGATTATGCTTTCGCAGATCGTTGCGAAGTAACATTTGTGCGCCGTCAGCCCAAGAGTTGACAGTCGATAGCATATTCGACGCTTCCTCACCCGAACCGGGTTGGGCGGAATTTGGCCAACAAGGGATGTTCGTTTCCCGTGGCAATCTCGCCTGCAAGCAGTTCGCCCGCGATCAGCCCGAGCGTCGCGCCGCTGTGACTGAAGGCAACGTAATATCCCTCAGAGTCCTTCAGCCGACCAAATACCGGCTCCCCATCGCCCGGGATCGGCTTGGGACCGACCCCGTAGCTCTCCAACTCCAGCTTCGGATTGCCCTCGAGCACCTTCGAGGCTTCGTCGAGAAGCCCCTGGAGGGTCGAAGCCTTGACGCCATACGTGCCGTCGGAATTGACGAGTACCTCTTCTTCGGACCATGCGGAATCAAGAACGAGAGCTCCGTCCGGCGTCGGGCGAACAGCGACCCGCGGCGTGTTGAGCACCGCCCGAAGTGGAAGGGCGACAGGCTTGGTCCTGACCAGTAAAGCGATCGGCGTTGCGTCCGCGATATGCTGCCCGGTTTGTGCCACCGAGCGCGGCACGTCACTCCCCGTTGCCAAGAGAACCGCATCGGCAGCAAAAGTGGCGCCCATCTCCGTCGCGACGCCATTGGCGCGCCCGGCGGCGAGCGTCACGGTTGCGCGCCCCGCGTCGGTAACGAGCTGACCGTCCCGCTCCACGAATTCCCCAACCAGCAATTTGATCAACGACGGAAGATCGACCCAGCCTTCGCCCGGATTGAAGATCGCACCCTGGCGCGTGACCGCGCTTGCCGCGATGCCCGGTGTAGCCGAAGGAATGTCGCCTGCGAGCAAATGGCGTGCGTCATATCCAAGGCTCTTTTCATGTGCCAAAGCTTCCATGATCTCGTTCGAGGCGTCGTCCGCATCCCAGGTCAAACCACCGTCGAAGCGCAGCCAGGCAGCATCCGGGTACTTTGCCGACAAGGTTCTGTACCGGTCGATGCCGATCATGCGCAGCTGATGATATTCAGCCGAGCGCTTGCGTGCGGAGTTGAGCCAGGAAAGCGAGCGTCCGGACGCCCCACTGGCCAGCGGTCCGTCGTTGATGAGGATAGTTTCGAGGCCGAGCCGCGACAGATGAACGGCGGACGAGACACCAAAAATACCGCCCCCGACAACAACGACTTTTGAGACCGCGTGTGTAGCCATGGAATGTTCTTTCGCTGTAGATAATGAATCGTGTGAGCGGAACCGGGTCGTCCTGGTCTCTTCGGCTTCGGATCAAAGCACTTCGGCCAGGAAGCGCTTTAGACGCGTGCTCTCGGGGGTGTCGAAAATCGCTGCGGGTGTGCCGGACTCAATGACGCGGCCTTCGTCCATGAAAACGACCTGGTCCGCAACTTTGCGGGCAAAGCCCATTTCATGAGTGACTACGACCATCGTCATGCCGCGCTGGCCGAGGTCCGCCATCAGATCGAGGACGCCTTTGACCAGCTCTGGATCGAGGGCGCTGGTCACTTCGTCAAACAGAATAACCTCCGGATCCATCGCAAGGGCGCGGGCGATTGCCACACGCTGCTGCTGACCACCCGAAAGACTGCCAGGGCGATGGTGTTTGCGTGCGGCAAGGCCGACATCGGCAAGACGCGCCTCGGCGATCCGCGAGGCTTCCTGCACCGGGATGCCCTTGACCTTGGTCAAAGACAGCATGACGTTTTCAAGGGCGGTATGATCCGGAAAGAGATTGAACTGCTGAAACACCATGCCGACGCGCCGCCGCAGCTTCTCGGGTTTCATCGCCAAAATGCTCGCTCCGTCGAGCAACACGTCGCCGCCCTTGGGTTCGACCAGACGATTGAGGCAACGCAACAGGGTCGACTTGCCCGAACCCGAGGGTCCGATGATGCAGGTGACCGTACCCGCCTTGACCATCAGGCTAACGCTCCTGAGGACGTCGAGCTCGCCATAGGCCATATCCAGCTTGCTGACGGCGAGACTGCCGCCCTTGAACCGAGGATGCGCCGAATGAGAGTCGGAACCTACCTCCGACGATGGGCTGCAGGTGGCGCTTTCCAGTTCGCTCACCTCGGCCAGGCCGCTTGTGACCACGCCAGCTTTTTGCTTTCCAGTTCTTAGCCGGTTGTCGATGTGATTGACCACGTGGGTCAAGGGCACGGTGATGACGAGATAAAAAACGCCCGCCAGCAGCAAAGGCGACAGATTTCCGGTCACTACCGCCTGATCCTGGCCGACACGGAAAATTTCGCGCTCCGATGTGAGCAGGCCGAGGAAATAAACCAGGCTCGAATCTTTGACATTGCCTATGAACTGGTTGACCAGGGCCGGCAGGACGCGGCGGATGCCTTGCGGGACCACGATCAGGCGCATGCCTTGGCCGTAGCTCATGCTGAGCGCCCTGCAGGCTTCCATCTGGCCGCGTTCGACGCTCTGTATGCCCGACCGGAAGATCTCGCCGATATAGGCGCCGGCGATCAGGCTGAGTGCAAGAATTCCAAGCGGATAAGGCGAAGGCCCGAAGATTTCACGGCCTATGCGGGCGAAGCCCTGGCCGATCAGCAGGATTGTGACTATCGCCGGAAGCCCGCGGAAGACATCCGTATAGATCCGGGCGGGAATGCGCAGCCAACGCGATTGGGAAATGCCCATGATCGCCAGGACCATGCCTATTGCGACGCCGAGCACCGTCGAAGCGGCCGCAAGCACCAATGTGTTTTTCAGTCCGATGGTGATCATGCTGGGCAGCACGTCGGCCATGGCTTGCCAGTCGAGAAAACTGCGACGCAGATTTTCAAGCCAGTTCATTCGGTCCCCTTCTCATTGCGCGGGTGCGAGCTCATCGAAGTGCGGCCAGCGAGGTTTCCAGCCGCCGGCCCTTGGCCGCCGGCTGGGGTGTTCACATCTTGGGGAGATATTGATCGGGCATCGGCGAACCGGGGAACCACTTTTCATAGAGAGTCTTCCAGGTGCCGTCCTGCATGGCTGCATGCAGGACAGTGTTCAGTGCAGTACGCAGCTTGTCGTTGCCCTTGCGAATGACGAAGCCCGCAGGCGCATCGAACGACGGAACATTGACCGCAATCTTCAGCTCCGGGTAGCGCTTGCCATAGTCCTTGGCCGCCTCATAATCGAGAAAATGAGCGTCGACGGTGCCGTTGTTGAGCGCTGAGACGGCCGAGTTGTTGTCCGGAAATTTGACCAGATCAGTTCCAGCAAAATTTTTTGCTGCGTAGATTTCCTGCAGCGTGCCCTGCACGACGCCAAGACGCTTGCCCTTGAGCCCGTCAGCCGATGTGATCGTCTTGTCCGCAGTCAGCACCGACAGGTACCCGGCGAGATAGCCGTCCGAAAAATCGACCGTCTTCTTACGCGCTTCCGTGGTGCCGATTGCGGCCACCGCGACGTCGAAGCGCCCATTGGCGACCGACGGCATCAGGGCCGAGAATTCCTGACCGGTGAAGATCACCTGATCGGACTTGAAACCTAGCCGGCTCGCGACATTCCGGAACAGTTCAATGTCGAAACCTGTGAAAGTGCCATCGGCCTGGGTAAAGGCGTAAGGCTTCGCATCACCCATTGTGCCGACGCTGATGACCTTGGCGTCGATAAGCCCGTAGGGATTGTCTTGCGCCGCACTGGCCTGCGAAACGAAAGCGGCAGCGAGGCACGCAATTGCAAGAGCCACTCCGCCAGCCCGGACCGGCGCTATTAGCCATTTCATAATTCCAAACCTGCTCACGTCTTCTCTCCACTCTGAAGGTCAGTTGTTCTTGGTATTGACTTGGGCCGCCTCTCGGCCGACTCGTCATCCGCGGCTGCGAGGTCCCTGCGGACGTGCCGCAAAAGAGACCGGTTTCCATGTTATGAGACCGGTCTCAATCGTAAAGCTATCGCCCGATTGACCTCCCGTCAACATTTCTTGTAGTCGTTCGTACGATGACGAAAGTCCCATTTAGAGCCAGACCCAAAACGGTCGCCGATGTAGCGCGAGCGGCAAATGTCTCAAAAGCGACGGCCGCGCGCGTGCTGGGCGGGTATGGGGTGGTCAGCGACACGGTCCGTGAGAGCGTCACGGCGGCCGCCAAGGCCCTGGATTATCGGCCGAACGAACTCGCCCGCAGCATGACGACCGGAAGATCGGGCATTATCGGGGTGGTCGTCGGCGACATCGAAAATCCGTTCTTCAGTCTGGCCGTGCGAGGCATCAGCGATGCGGCCAAAGGCGCCGGTTTCAACGTCATTTTGGCGAACTCCGGCGAGAAGATCGAAGCGGAAAAGGCGGCTGTACGGCTATTGATCGGCAAGCGCGTCGACGGGCTGATCGTGACACCCTCGGAGTCACGCGACATCACCCATCTGCGCGACATCCATCGTTCCGGTCGGCCGCTTGCCCTGCTTGACCGAGCCCTGCCCGACCTGGATGTCGACACGGTCACGGTTGACGACCGCAACGCCGCCATGCAGGCGACGCGAGTGCTCATAGACGCCGGTCATCGCAATATCGCCTATGTCACTGCGGTCGATGCCAAGGGCAACGAATATATTGACCTTCGGCAAATCTACACGTCGTCGGTCCGCGAGCGCATTGATGGCTTCCTCACTACGTGCAGAGGGGCCGGCGTCGATCGACCTGAGCGCCACGTCCGGCTCGGCGCGACGAGCTCCGAAGCGACACTCAGGATCACTGGCGAACTGCTCTCCCAGCCGGACCGGCCCACCGCGATCCTTGCCTCAGACAGTGTCATTGCGCTGGAAATCCTGCGGACTATCCGCCAACGCGGCATGAAGATCCCCGACGACATTTCGCTGATCACCTTTCACGATGCGGACTGGACCGGTGTCACAACTCCGCCGATCACCGTCGTTGACCAGCCGGTCTATGCACTTGGCCATAGCGTCGCGGAACTGCTCATTCGCCGCCTGAAAGGCGATATCCAACCGCCGGAAAGGCTGGTCCTGCGGACCGCGATTATCGCGCGAGGCTCGGTGGGTCCACCACATCCGTGAGCCCACCACAGTTGACACAGCGCCATATCTTCACCTCGAATGGAACCAAGGAGACGACGACACCGATGGCTAAGAGCCCTAGAGGCCTCACCGGACGTTCGCTTGTGGCGTAGCGACCCCGCATGGAAGTCGTTGGTGCAAAAGAGGTGACGAGCAAAGCCGCACCAAGCAATTCACGTGGCGGGCAAATCCCCAACCAGACGTGACTTGGCCCAGTGCAGTCGGAGCGCACATCAGGCGGCCATGTCCGCCCATCTCAGTTCCGAGAGGCTGTTGTCGCACAAGGATGGCGAGACTGGCAGTACGCAACCCGTGCGCCTCCCGTTAACCCGCAAGCGGCACCGCTCTTGAAGCTAGCCCTTCGCGATCGCCCTATGCAGCACTGAAGGAAATCGTCTCGACGATGTCCGGGCGTGGAGACCTGCCCTCTGGCCACCCTTGGACCGGAACTGACTGGTTCCGCCGCTTCGGAACAAAGGCGAGCGTTCATCATTCCTTGCTGGAAGGGATGAGGTTTCAGCAGGCAGGGATATGGACACGAAAACTTTGATCCTGGGAACCTTGGCGCTTTGCCTTGCGGCTCCAACCATCTCTTCGGCCGCCGAGGCTGACGTGGTGATCTCCGCCCATCACCGGCATCACCATAACGGCATCAGATACAATGATGAGGGAGTTCGTCTTCATTACCGACCTCTCCGCCAAATTGCGTTCTATGACAGCGGTGATCATGAATGGCGCCACCGCCACGACCGCCGCGACACCGTCACCGTGACGAATTCCGTCCACCGTCATAACCAAAACCGTCCCGTGGTCATTCAGCAGGACGGCGGCGACAACGACTAACTGCCTGCCGACCCCCGGCTCCATGCCTCAAGGAAGGAGCCGGGTCAATCATGCTGGTGGTAGGCGGACCACTGGAGCGGCGTTTTGGAGATGCCAGAGGTGGCAGTTCTAGTGCTTATCAACGATGGAGCTGGAGCGGTCGCCGCACTCGACGACATTGCCACGACCGTACATGTCGGCTTGCTGAAGCGCGGAATCGAAGCAGAGGTAAGACTGGTCGCGGGCGGCCAGATCAGCGAAGCCGCCTCGCAATTCGTAAGCCAACAGACGAGGTCAGGTGAAAACATTCTGGTCGCCGGCGGCGGGGATGGCACACTCAGCTCTGCCGCGGCCGTCCTCGCCGAGACTGAGGTGGCCTTGGGTGTTCTCCCGCTTGGCACCCTCAATCACTTTGCAAAGGACCTCGGCGTGCCACTGGAACTTGAAGCGGCGATGGATGTAATCGCGGCGAGACGCCCGGTGCTCGTCGACGTCGCGGAGGTGAACGGTCGCGTTTTCCTGAACAACTCGTCGATCGGCCTCTATCCATTCTTTGTCGCGGAACGCTCTGCAGAACAGAAGCGACGTGGAGCGGGGAAACTAGCGGCAATCGGTCCCGCTCTTGTCAGGACGTTCAGGGCGGTATCTTGGCAGCTTGTGCGTATCAGCGCCGACAGCGGTGCGGACCAGGTGCTGACACCGTGCGTTTTCGTCGGCAACAATTTCTACGATGCCGGCGATTTTGGGCGCCGCAAAAGCCTGTCTTCGCGAGAACTGTGCGTTTATGTCGTCAGGCAGCGAACGTGGCTGGGACTGGCATTGCTCCCGTTCAAGATCGCTCTCGGCCTGATCGATACGCATCGCGACTTGGAACTGCTTCGGCCGTCCCGAATCGAGATCACCTCGAACAGAAGAGAGACCCTCGTTTCGGTGGACGGCGAGGCAACAAGGATGAAGATGCCGCTTCACTTTCAAACTCGAGCAGCGGCACTAAAGGTCCTCTCATTCCGCGACCCGGATACGAAGTAACCCCAGGTGGGAGATTGTGTTTGCAAACACTTGTGCACCTGTCCGACCTACATTTTGGCACCACGGACACCCGCATAGTAGATGCGATTGGCGCCGAGGTCTGGGCATGCGAACCAGATTTGGTGGTTATATCCGGTGATCTGACCCAACGAGCTCGCCGGGCGGAATTCCGTCAAGCACGAGAATTCCTCAATGCGCTTCCCACCCCACAAATTGTGGTGCCTGGCAATCACGACGTACCGCTCTTCAACGTCTTCGCGCGAACGCTCACGCCTCTTGCTCGATACAAGCACTATATCGAGGCAGATACGGATCCTTTTTATATTGATGACGAACTCGCAGTGGTCGGTATCAACACTGCACGGTCCTTTACAATCAAGGACGGCAGGATCAATGCCGGCCAGCTTGCTGCCATGACTGCCCGGTTTGGAGGCCTGGCTGACGAGACCACCAGGGTAGTCGTCACCCATCACCCGTTCGAAGGGCGAACAATCGGCCACGGAACCGGAGTCGTCGGACGAGCCAAAATGGCCATGGAGGCGTTCTCGAAAAGCCGCGTCGACATAATCTTGTCGGGCCATCATCACCTCCAACAAGCCAATCTCAGTACCGTTCGTTATGCGAAAGCGCGATATGCAGCGTTGCTCATACAGGCAGGGACCGCCGTCTCAACGCGCCGTCGCGACGCAGCCAACTCGTTCAACGTAATCCGCGTCGAACGTCCACGGATACGCCTTGAATGTCGTGCTTGGCAGCCGCAGGCGGGACAGTTCTCCACTTCGGCGAAGTATTCGTTCGGTCTGGGTCAAGATGGATGGGCGCTGGACGAAGCGTGACCCAGCAGCGGCCCAACCTGTTCGGACTTGACTTGATGGCGCCTCGGCAGCGAGCGGGGTACAAGGATTGACGAGACTTATCGGTTCGCTAGCTTGAACGGATGGAAATCAACCCGCCCTCTTCGTCAAACGGCTTTCTGCGAGGCTTTCGCAGCGACGCTATTTGGCTGATCGCCTCATTGCTTGTGGCTGGCGGCCTTGTCCTCGGATTCAGCCTCCTGGCCGAGGAGGTTATCGAGGATGACACGAGCACATTCGACCGCGCCGTTCTTATGGCGTTTCGGAGCGCCGATGATCCAACGAATCTGATTGGCCCGCCGTGGCTGGAAGAAATGGGCCGCGACGTCACGGCCCTCGGCAGCGTTGCGTTCCTGGGTTTTGTCTCGCTGGCGGCCATAGGTTACCTGCTGATAACGCAAAAGCGCAGATACGTCTGGCTGGTCGCCGCCGCCGTGGCTGGTGGTGAGGCCCTGAGCACAGTTCTCAAGGTCGCGTTTGATCGCCAGAGGCCCGACATTTTCCACACCACCAGAGTATTTACCGCCAGCTTTCCGAGCGGCCACGCGATGTTGTCCGCTGTCACTTTCCTTACGCTTGGAGCTTTGCTGGCCAGGGCAAGTCCTGATCGCCGGGTGAAAGGGTATTTCGTTGGCCTGGCGGTGTTCCTGACCATCATGGTCGGATTGAGCCGGATCTATCTCGGCGTCCACTACCCCACGGATGTACTTGCAGGATGGTGCGAGGGATCAGCTTGGGCAATCCTTTGCTGGTCGGTGGCCCATTTTATCGAACAGCGGCGCGCGTTCTGATCCCCTCACCTACCCTGTAGTCACGAAAAAATGCCAACGCCCGTTAACTCAGTGAGAGCCAGACGTCTATCCCGTGGCCGGCCATCTGCGAGATTGCGCGAAGCATTCTAAAGCCTTGGCGTCCATCGGTCGGCCGAGCGCGTAGCCCTGCAGCAGGTCGCAGCCGAGCTCTTTCAAGATGCGCGCATGCTCCATCGTCTCGACGCCCTCGGCCACCACTTCGATTCCGAGCGATTTCCCGATCTCGATGATGGATGACACCAAACGGCGTTGCGGCAGCGAGCTGGTGATGGGTGTGATCAGCTGGCGATCGATCTTCAGTCGCCGCGGCTGAAGCTTGAGCAGACTGACGATCGAGGCGTAGCCGGTGCCGAAATCGTCGATCTCAATGTCGATACCGAGGTCCTTAATGTGCTCGATGTTCCAGGCCACGAGGTCGTCATTCTCATCGAGGAAGATGGACTCGACAAGTTCGAAGGAGACCGTACCTTCGCGGATGTTGAGCTTGCGTAGGCCATCGATCAGGTCCTTGTCCTCAAGCCGGCGTGCCGAAACGTTGACCGAAACGTGTGGAATGTCGAGGTGTTGAAGCTGCCAGCGCTCAAAGTCGGCCAACGCCCTTTTGAGGACCGTTCGGTCGATCAGCGCGACGACGTTCAGTTCCTCCGCTACCCTCAGAAAGACGTCGGGACCCAGGATCCCGCGCGTCGGGTGCTGCCAGCGTGCTAAGGCTTCCACGCCGACAATGTCCAACGTGTCGGCGTCAAACTGCGGCTGGTAGAAAACGATGAATTCGTTGCGCTCGAGGCCACCCAGGATCTCGTCGGCGGTCCGCTTGGTCTGCACGATTTCACTTTGCAGCTCGTCGTTGAAGAACTCGTAGCGGTTTCGGCCCCGGCTCTTCGCCCGGTAGAGGGCGAGATCGGCATTGACCAGGAGCTGCCGTGCGTCGAACCCCTCGCCCGTATTCGCCGCAATACCGATGCTGACGCCGAACCGGCATTGGTGGCCACGAAAATCGACGGGTTGCCGCATCTCATCGATGATGCGGTCGGCCAGCGCGGCGAGCTCGGCGTCGTCGCGCCCGGCGCAAATCACCACGAACTCGTCGCCGCCAATGCGTGCCACGAAGTCGGCTGGTCCCGCATTAGCCGTGATGACCTTCGAGGCATGCATCAACATGGCGTCACCGGCCGCGTGTCCGAGCGTGTCGTTGATCTGCTTGAATCGGTCGAGATCCAGATGCAGGAGCGCAGTTCGTTCTCCCCGACGCGTGCTCGTCGCCAGCATGTCGTCGAGATAGCGGCGGTTCGGCAGCCCGGTGAGCGAATCGTGGAGCGCCACATGTTCGATGCGCCCCTTGGCCACTTCAAGCTCGGCGTTCCTGAGTTCCGACAGATGCCTTTCTCGCACTAGGTTTTCATTGAGCTCGACGTCGCTTGTCACGTCCCATTCGGCGCCGATCATCCTGGGCGTCTCGTTGCGCTCCTGGAAATAGGTCGCGCGCGTGCGCACATGCCGGATCTCGCCATTCGGATGGACAATCCGGTATTGCGAGGAATAGGGGCCCTTCACCGCCGCCGCGGCATCGAAATCCTGCTGCGCCCGTTCGATGTCCTGCGGATGAATCACTGACGCCCAGTCATCATAGCCGCGCGGCTTCCGGTCAGCCGGCTTGCCGTAGATTTCGTTGACTCGGTCGTCCCACACCAGCTCGTTGGTGGCGATGTTGTGCTCCCAGACACCGATCCCCGACGCATCCAGCGCGAGTTCCAGGCGACCGGACAATCGCCTGAGCTCGGCGAAGTTTTTCTGCCTTTCGCCGAACAGCCGCCCCGCAACGAGAATGGGCAGCACGACAAGCGCACCGGCCAATAGCATGATGGCCCGCAAGATCCAGGCATTCTTCGCCGATGAGGCCCAGCCACCTTTTGGGATTGCGGCGATCTGCCAGGAACCGGAGGGCAGGTGCACCGTCTCGGTCACTGGGTTGGCGCGCGTTATACTCTCGCCACCGAAAAAGCGATCACCAGTCCCGCCAAGACCGTCCTTGCCGGTCAGGGCGATCTCGATATCGAGATCGGCGTCCAAAAGGCCGCTTGCTTTATAGAGGCGCTCGACATCAACGACGGCCGAGACGATGCCCCAGAAGCGCTCACCACCGCCCGCCGTCTTCACGAAGACCGGAAAGCGGCCAATGAAGCCATGGCCGCCCTGCGCCAGGTCGACCGGACCGGCCAGCACGGGCGCCCGCAGGTCGCGCGCCCTGAGGGCGGCGGTGCGTTGGGCATCGTTCTTGCGGTAATCCAGGCCGATGGCCTTTTCGTTGCCAACCATTGGATACATGAGCGAGATAATGAGGTCCGGCGCGCCAGCGATGTTGCGCAGTTGAGATTCCTGCTCAAGCAGGTTGCTTGCCAGCGCCGCAAACCTCTGTTGCCCCATATAGGGCTCGGTCACGATTGCCGAAACGAGGCCGCGCGTAAGCTGGAGATTGCCGTTGATGTTGCCTTCCAGCTTGGTCCCTTATGATGTTCACTTTGGCCAAGACGTCGGCGCGCGCCAATTGGTCTGAAACGATCCTGTTTTCCCGGTCCGCCAAAACAGCGCAGATTACAAGCACCACAAAAGCGATCGCCGCCGGCACGTTTGCCGAAGAAAAAAACGAGTGTCTCAACCGGCTGAGACTGGATGCGGTGCTGGCCAATTGACCCAAATACCTTTCCCGGGACTAACCCTCGGCCGACCCTAGTAGAAAGTACTTAAATTTGGTTTTCCATGATGCCGGGCAATTTCAGCATTGGGTGGCGATAGCAAGGAGGTCACGTCCGGCGTGGGATCTCAGACAGCGGCACTCTTGGAAGCAGCGCTCCCGACGAGCATCCCGACCTGCCCGGACGAGCAACACGCCGCGCCTGGCTGGGTGCATCGGAAGGGCAATTTGACGTGCCTGCAGGTTGGGAGCGGGTCGGCGGCCCCGGCGCTCTCACTTTCGATATCGCGCCATAATAGCGCTGAGCCAGTTGAACAGACTGATTTCCTCAGGTCGCCCCTCCGCCTCCTGAATGGCGGTGCGGAGCGTGAGCTCCACCAGATCATCTGCAGCCTCGACGGATTGCGCTCGATAGGAGCGGGCGACCAATCTGAGCGCGGCAATCAGGCGTGGATCTGTTGCGTCGGAAAGTTCATCTGCCGCAACCTGGAGAATTTTTCGGCTATCGGTTTGGTCTTGAAGCAAGACATCCATCCCTGTTCTGGGGGGCGGTTCGTCACCGGAGTCGCGCTGACCATCGACGGATGGCGCAAACGCGTAAAACACCAGAGTCAACTTTGAAGCGTCCGCAGGCCGGACTGATAGAGCCGTTTACAGACTAAGCCGGGTATCGGGCCGAGCAAGCTCAAATGATAAGTGAAGGGGAGTTGGTACCAATCCGACAATCGAAATGCTGCCGGCTTGCTTTGAAGCGTCTTCACTTGGACTTTCTCGCTGCTTTTGAGCCTTGTGCGCTTGCAGCAGATGTTTTGGCATCTTTTGAATGGGCCGCGACTGGCGCCAGCACCGGTCGCCTTCCTCGAAACCTGGTCTCTGTAGCGACGTCTCGACCCCCGCTGTGTCGCGTACCGGCTGGGTCATCTCTCCGCAATTTCCAGCAGCAATGAAACAATGGGCTAAGCCTTGTCCTGACGTTCAGCAAATCACGGCTCGGCCGTCGGAGCACTAGGACGGCTCGATAGCAGCATTTGAAGAGAGAGGCTCAGCCTGACCAGCTTCTTGTCATTCTCGTCCCGGATTTCAATCGCCAATTGATGCCCGTCGACGTCCTTCAGGGAGTCTCGAGTCAAGTCGATCAGACCTGCTAGCGCCTCGTTTCGTGCGGCTTCGATCCCCCCACATTCGATGCCTGTCTCATCTTTGATGACCGCATCGCTTTCGTAGGTGTCAAAGAAATATCTCGCCATAGAACCCACCTCCACCTCACAAGCTCGTCGCGTTCCTTTGGTGCAGGTAGGCGGTCTCAAAGTCTCCGGCTCGAACGAGGCCAGGCCAGTCAACAGCGTGAAATCGGGAGCCCTCGGTAACAATCAGTCCGTCGCCTCGAAGATCCTGCAGCGTTCGGTTCACGTGCACGGTCGACAAGCCCAAGGCGTCGGCAAGTTCCGCCTGCGTAATCGGAAGCTCCGCCACATGGTCCTTGATGAGCCCCATAGCGCGAAGGCGGACGATGAGTTCGCACAGAATATGCGCCATGCGGGCATACGCGTCGCGCCTTCCAACGTTGGTGACCCACTCTCGATATATAGCCGCGTCGATCAGCGTCGAGCGCCAAAACACCGTCGCAATCGAAGGATGTTGGTCGCAAATGGCCCGCAACGCATCATGCCGCATGAAGCCAACGCTGACGCGCGTGAGTGGTGAGAAGGTACAATCCAAAACAGACAGGTGCATTCCGTGGAGATCAGGAATGTCGCCCGGAACAAAGAACGATGTGATCTGCCGTTTACCCTCCCCAGTCAATTTTGTGGACCCCACCAGACCCTCCAGGATCACAAATGAATGGGTGGGGCGATCTCCTTCGCGCACAATGTCCTGATCGGCCTGAAAGTCCCGCTTCTGGAATTCGATCCCCTCTAAAATGCCGATATCTGACTGCGTCAGATCACAGATTGTCTGAAGCTTACGGATCAAAACGTTCGGGGAAGTGGCCTGTGTCAATTTTCGTGACCGGATTGCGTTACGTGCCGAACTTGGGCTGGGCGCTAATGTTCCTTGCACCCGGTCTGGGAAGGACCTGTTAAAGGGCCCGAGGCGTTTGCCAACTCAACGGCTGCAGTTCCGGGGCGCCTGGACCCTTGGCCAGAGCTTTCGCCTCTCGGACGAGGAATGCGCAATTCGTCCCGAGCAGCGAAATGAACTCCAGTGCTTGTGCCGCCGTCACTCCGGTCCCTTTCACGAGCTTTTGGACAATGCCGCGCACAGGCTCGAGCGTCATAGGAGGGAATCCTGGGGGCGTCCTGACTGTAGACATTTGACGTACATTCCAGGTTCGTTTCTCTCCCCTCGGGAAGCCGACGGCGTCGAAGTGCGTAGCGAGGAATGCTGAGCAGTTTCCGCTCACGCTTTTCTTTATACTGCGGCCGTCACGGGCATCGAGCCGGAACAAATTGGGTTGATTTCGATTCGGAGAACCTGATCGAGGGATCTCATGACCTCCACCTTCAATTCGCCAATGCGTCCAATTTTCATCTCCGGGCCCCGATGCGCACGAGACGTAGAACCCCAGCCCTCTCGCTCGACGTCTCGCAGCGGCAGACACCTCCTCCTCGGGGAGGCTTAGAACTGGTTAGGAACCGGCAGACCTGGCTCGCGCAGATATATGGGCGGCCGTGATGTCGGCGTCGTCGCGGTTGGCCGCGCTGAGACGCATCCTGGGGAGCAGCCTGGGCCGTCCGATGCATCAAATGGGCTCGGGCTCGATGGCGAGAAGAGAGTTCGGTGACTGATCTGACGCCGGAGCAATCGCGGATAGCGCGAGGTCTGCTGAATTGGCCGCAGGTGCGGCTCGCCGTGAAGTCAGGCCTCAGCGAAGGTGCGATACGAGATTTCGAAAGCGGTCGGCGAGTGCCTGGCCCGCGTAAACTTTCAGCGATTCGAAATGCATTTGAAGCGGGCGGCATTCGGTTCTCCACAGATGGCCCGATCAAAGCACAAGGTGAAGCAGGAGCACTGGAGCAGTGCCCTGCGACCCGAGAAGGCGGTTAGGGAAATGCAGGCCGCCCCTTTGAAACCCAAGCAGGCCAAATGCTGTAGCCGCGCGTGCGGTAGCACAGGGCAGGAACGACGCCTTAGCCAGCCATGCGCGCTGCAGGCGTTTGGAGCGGGGGTGCGGCGGCAGCACCGGAGCAGAAGTTCGGGAAAGCTAACAAAGCCGCGGGATGAACCGGGAGCGAGCCGGCGGCCGCGGGTTGACATCGGCATGGACGCAGTGATCGACATGGTTCCGACCTCTGCCACAGCGAAGGAGAACCTCATGCCTTCATCCACAACCGGATCAGCCGTGCAGAGCCCGATCTGGCCCTTTCAGCAGAGCTATGCCCAGTTACCGGATCATTTCTTCGCGCGTGCCCCTCTCCACCCGGTTTCAAACCCAAGGCTAATCCGGCTGAACGAGCCGCTAGCTCTGGAGTTAGGACTTGATCCCGATCAGCTCGGGAGCCCTGCTGGGATCGCCGTGCTTGCCGGGAACAATTTTCCAGATGGACTGCACCCTATAACCTTAGCCTACGCTGGCCACCAATTCGGCAACTTCGTCCCGCAACTGGGCGACGGACGCGCAGCACTGCTGGGCGAGGTCGTCGATGTGCACGGGGTGCGTCGGGATGTCCAGCTGAAGGGTTCAGGACCGACCCGATTTTCGCGCAACGGCGATGGCCGTGCTGCGCTTGGTCCGGTGCTTCGTGAATACGTGGTCAGCGAAGCAATGGCTGCGCTCGGCATACCGACCACTCGAAGCCTTGCGGCGGTGCTTACCGGGGACCCAGTCTACCGGGAGCGTTGGCTGCCAGGGGCTGTGCTGACCAGGTGGCGGCGAGTCATATCCGTATCGGCACTTTCCAATACTTTGCCGCCCGAAACGACATAGAAGCGCTGAAGCTCCTTGCCGATTATGCCATCCTGCGTCATTTTCCCGAGGCGGCCAGGAAACCGAGACCTTACCTGGCTCTGCTTGAGGCTGTGATCGCGGCGCAAGCGGAACTGGTGGCGCGGTGGATGTTGCTCGGCTTCATCCACGGCGTCATGAACACCGACAACATGTTGATATCCGGAGAGACGATTGACTATGGACCGTGCGCGTTCATGGATTCATACGATCCACAAGCGGTGTTCAGCTCCATCGATCAACATGGCCGCTACGCCTACGGCAACCAACCTCGGGTGGCGGTCTGGAATCTGGCACGCTTCGCCGAGACCCTGCTGCCGCTCCTGAGCGAGCGCGAGGGTGAGTCAATCTCGCAGGCCGAGCAGGCACTAGGGGAATTTCACGCTCGCTACGAAGCTATTTTACATCGCGGGTTCAGGGCAAAGCTTGGGCTGCTGAATGAAGCTGACGGTGACTTGGACCTTGCCAACGATCTGTTGGATGTGATGGCGCGTGGGCGAGCGGATTTCACACTCACGTTCCGCTTGCTGGGAGATGACCTCGACATCCCTGGCACCCAAGCTACCGCCAGGAGGCTGTTTGAGGATCCCGGCCCCTTCGATGCCTGGTCGGTGCGCTGGCGAAATCGCTTGGCGCGGGACGGCGGCGCCACCTCGACGCGCAAAGCCGCGATGCACGGCAGCAATCCCAAGTTCATTCCTCGCAACCATCGCGTAGAGACAATGATCAAGGCTGCGGTGGAGGACGATGACTTCCGAATCTTCGAGCAATTGTTGGCAGTCGTGTCACGGCCGTTCGAGGAACAGCCCACACTGTCCTATTATGCGAAACCACCCAAGCCGCACGAGCGCGTTCTGCAGACCTTCTGTGGCACGTGACATCCCCGCCATGCCGCGAGACGCCACCGACGCGGGCGAACTCTGTAGGGCCGGGCCAAGCTAACGAGACAGGCCTCAGGACGCGGGCGGGCGAGGCCTCTCGGAGCCAGGCGAAGGATCGATTGCGTCCGCCACCATCTCCCTCTTGGAACTGGGAAGGACCCTCATCAGCAGGATAAAAGTGGCGAGCACGAGGCAGACAGCGTTGGTGACTATGATGGGCCATTCGCCTTTAATGATGCCAAAAGTCAGCCACAGCACGAAGCCCAGCACAGTGATGGCATACATCCACGCGGATATGCCAGCCGTGTCCCGGGTCTTGATGATCTTCCAGGCTTGCGGGGCAAAACTGGTCATTGAGCACAGCGCTGCCAGCGAACCGATGAGCGTGACCTTTTCCACGCAACCAACCTCCGACTATCGGCTTCATTCGCACGCCCGAAAGGCCCGCTTGTTCGACCTCGGCGATACCGGCAAAGTCTTTGGGTACCGAGGGCACAGTGCTTCCCCGGTTGGAAGCCGCCCAGCGAGAGCCAATCACAGCACTGGCCGAGACGGCCAGGGACGCCCTGCCGCATGGGGATGTTCCCACACAATCTGTCAGCAGATCAGAGCGGCTTCTGAGGGTGGTGATCAGGTTCGAAGCTCAGCCGCTTTGAGCGCGACAGCAAGTCGCGGGACGCTTGGATAAGGCGCCGTGTCTCCTCAATGGTACGAAGCAAGTCTTCAGCGCTCGCCCGCGCCCGACGGCTACCGAGGTGAGCTGCTTCCAAATAGATCTTGCGTGCTTGCCGGGGATCACTCATCGCTCGACTTTATAAGTTGGAAGCAAGCGGAAGAAACTAACGTGTGTTAAGGCAAGCGGATCTTTGTGATACCCCACCAAGTAGCAGTGCGTCTGGGCAACAACGAGCCCTGACACGTCGTCCGTCTCGCCGGCGGCTGACCGGTGACGCTGGGCGGCAGAAGGTGCGGTGCGTTGACGAAGCCAGGGTTGAGGCAGTTCGAACCCTGTCCAGAGGGATCTTCCAACATGCAAATTTACAGGAAATGAGCTTGAGGGCGACGCCGCCGGATCGCCCAGATTGCCGCCGAGGCTCAGATAGACGGTGTTATTCGGGCCAGACAACGGTCACCTCGACGTAATCGAGCACGCCAGGCACCGGCGCATTGGGCTTGCGAACGGTGACCTCGGCTTTCCGGATCTGGGGAAAGCGCCCGGTGAGAGCCTTCGCGACTTCCAGGGCCAGCGCCTCGATCAGGAAGCGCCGGTGTCCGGTGATGATCTCCTCGATGACGGTGAAGGCGACGCCGTAATTCACCGTTTCCCCGATGGCGTCATCGACGAGCGCGCGTCCCGGCTCGACGGTGAGCGAGGCATCGACATAGAAGCGCTGCCCCAGCGCTTCTTCCTCGTCCAGCACGCCGTGCCGGGCAAAGAAGGCGCAATTCTTCATGCGGATGACATACATGGCTCAGCGTTCCGATCCGGTTTCCCGCGCCAGCATAGCATCCGCCACCGCCAGCGCGTCCACGTTGATTGCGACATCATGGACGCGAAACAGATGCGCGCCCTTGAGCCGGAGAATGACGCTGGTCGCCGCCGTGCCGGCCGCCCGGTCGGCGGCGTCGCGGCCGGTGACGGTGCCGATGAAACGCTTTCGCGACGTACCGGCCATCAGCGGGAAGCCGAGCGCGCCAAGCTCGGCAAACCGTGCCATCAGATCGAGGTTTTCCTCCGCCGTCTCCTTGGCGAAGCCGAAGCCGGGGTCGAGCACGATATGGCCGTCGGCAACACCTTGCCGCGCCCGATCTCAAGCGATTTTCCCAAGAACGCCAGCTGGTCGGCGATCACATCGGGCAGCTTGTCGCGATCCCGTCCGGTATGCATGATGACGAGCCCGGCGCCGGTATCGGCCGCCACTCGCGCAATGTCGGGCTCGCGCTGCAGACCCCAGACGTCGTTGACGATATGCGCACCGCTCGCATGAGCTAGGCGTTTATCTTGTCAAAGTGGCCGTCAGGAAGTGCAGACCGTCAGCTAGCCATCGTCCTTTGAGGACAGCCGAGCCACCGTTGACTGAGTTTGAATCAGCGGTTTGGCGCACTGAGTCCGAAGCTGCCTTGCAGTATACCTCAGACGTGAAGCGGCATGCACTCGGTCATCGTCTGGGCCACACCATTGCCGCAGGCGCTAGACCAAAGCCATCGGCAGATATCGAATCACAACCTGCTCCTGGCGGAACCGCCGCTCCAATTCCGAACGCCGCCTTTGCCAATCGGGCAGATCGACTTCGTGAGTCATAACCTCGAAGATGACGATCTCGTCTGCTCCCTGCCTCCACACACCTTCCGCAGGCGCGCGCAAATACGCGGTGACACCGTCGAAGCGGAGCGCGAGCTCCTCCTTCACACGATCAAACTCTTGCTTGGCGAAGGGCTTTCCTGCGTTGTCGGCGCGAGGTAGCAGAATCTGGACCAGATGCATGTTTGCCCCTAAACCTCGCAATGCTTGCCTAGAGCCACTTCTTTGGAATGCTTGGCCTATGGTCGTCGACGGGCACAGCCGTCCAGCCTCGTGCGAGCTCTGCGCAGGTCTTTACCCCGTTGATCCTACCGAGTATCGGCGGAGCATGAGACGGTGGGGAGCCAAATACCGTGCTCCGAGCCATCTCCTGTGGGCCCTAGCTTCAGACGTCGAGCAGGCCGAGGTACAACCTGTCGGTGCTAACGTCGGTCCTGGTCTCCTCCGGGACGGAAAAAGGATTGGAGTTCCTGCATGTCGACGCTTTCATCGCCGTCCTCGTCGACAGCGTTGAAAATTCGCCCAATGAAATCCTGAACCTCCGTCCGCGACAGTGTACCATCACCGTCGGTGTCCATGATGGCGAACATGATCCTCATTTTGGCACCCTGCATCATATCGGCTCCCGCCCTGCGGCCGTGCTTCATACGTCCCGTATCACGATCGCTCATCTCGTCGTCCTGAAGCCTTGGGCCCCTGTGTCGCCAATCTGCCTCGGGGTCTCGATCCCTTGCTGTTTTTTCCTGCAGCATCTCATCCATCATCTCGCGCATCATTTGACGCATTGCTTGCTGGTTCTGTCCGGCTTCGTCCGCCGTCCGATCCTGGGCTGGTGATGCGGGCTTGGGAACATCCGCCGATTGCGCAAAGGCGGACGGGGCGAGCATAGCGAACGCGGCCGCCAATACTGTAGTCGTGAATGCTCGTGTCATTGGGTTTCTCCATTAACTGCCACGCCGACCACCCGGCGTGCTGTCCAAACCAGCAGGTCGGTTCATGGTTCCTAGGCATCGGGCGCAAAAGCGGCATAGCTCCGATCACCTCAGCAAAGCGCTGGCTGTCTTTGTCGGAATCGACCTTACCGATCACCTGATCGCTGCGCAGATTTGCCAGCGGCGCAACGAAGATCGGTCTTCACCGATTTTGCCGAACTCATTGAACCCACATCGACAAAGGTGGCGCAGATTCCGCAGCCAGTTCCGAGAGTGCGGCTGGATGAAACATTCCAAGTTGGCGGCAACGGCATCGTCTCCGGCCAACACCGGCCGCTTCCCGGTCGCGAACGCCGCATGGGTGATGCCCTGCGAACTACCGTTCAGCAACCTGACGGCTTAGATGGCCACGAAGCAGGCGGATGTTGCGGTTGTTCGACTTGTAGTAAACATCGAAGATCGATCCGAGGACGGGCACGCTTCCCAAGACGGTATCAAACAGCACATTGGCCACCATCCGAGCAACCAACAGCTTCCCAGCGCCGCATTTGCGGGCTCGCAGCACAATGTAAGCCGAGATCAACCCGGTTGCTGTATCGCCCAGCACAGGCACCAGGCCTACCAGAGCATCCAGTCCGAACCGAATTGGCGTTCCCGGGATTCGCCAGCGCGAATCAAGCAGCACTGCCAAGAGGTCGAGCTCGGCGATTGCCCTCGCAGTCTGGCGATCCACAATAGGCGTTTCGCTTGTCCCTACTTTCCGGCTGCCATTGCTCGCTCGATCCAATCTCCTCGGTTTCGCACCTCTCCAGTCCGCTTCCGTCATGTGGAATTAGCTTTGTATCGGCCGGGAAGGCACGTCGTCGAGCAGGTTGGGCTGGTCTGGGACTTTTGTTCGGTGGTCTGCTGGGAGGGTGCCGTCGGGGGTCATCTGGTTAACCGCATCGGGCAAATCCCTGGTAATCCTTGCAATCAGCTCCTCGCGCGAGAGGCCGGTCTGGCGGGAAAGTGCTTCCAGTGTCTGAGCGTCAATCGCCGTTTCCACCTCGTGCGCCTCGATCGGCTGGTTCGGCCCAGTGCCAACCCAGGAGTCCACCTTCGACCCGGCACCTGCATTTCTAAAGCGGTCAAGAATATCGCCCAGCGCGGTGCCGGATAGGCCCTTCGACACCTGGTCCAGTATCCCGCCTTGCGGATTATTGGGATCGCGCTCTCCCGCTCCGCGGATCGCCTCCGCGATCTTGTCGCGGTTTTGATAAGCCAAAACCCCCAGCATAGCGATCGCAAGTCTTCCTAGATTGGCCACTCGTTCCTCCTGTGGTTTCGAACATGGAGAAGGTCTCGCCCTGCCAAAAGTTCCCGCGATTGCCAGCAATATCAGGAACGGCTTGGCAATCGCGACCGCTCCATCGCGCGAGACGGAAGGTCAAGTTTAGTAACGATAGAGCGCCCGAGCCGGTGCTTAAAGTTTCAGCTTTGCCCTCAGTGCATCTATGCGCTTAGACGCCTCTGCCTTGCTGAGGTTGTCTGCAAAGCTTTCCTGATCCTCAGCCTGCTCACACAGGGTTTTCAGATAGGACGCCTGGGACGGCGTCATCGGGTCGCCACCACTCACCCATTGGTCAGGATCTTTCTCGACGTTTGCATCGGTTTTTGCGCGCAAGTCTTCCATTGCAATCTCCTGTCGTAGCCTAGGGAATGCGTTTGATCTCTTTTTGTTCCAATCGTTTTCTCAAGGCTGAGGCTCGCTTAGGTTGGGCTGGGGTGTCAGGCACGGCGGCGGCCAGCATGCGCGAGTGATAAAGCAAGAAACGGCCTTCCCCATTAAGCGTCAGCTTGCAGTTTCAACACGAAATCCCTCAATTCGTAACCGCCCGCCATATCCGCAACAGCTATGAACTCATTTTGGAGTCGCTGGAATATCGTGGCCTGTGACCTGCCATCGAGTTCATCGGCACTTCGACCGAAAACCAGCAAACCGCCATCGACAACCGTCTTTGCCACGGCGGTTACCGCGCGTTCGATTTGAAGACGAGGAAAGTTCCTCGTCCCAAGGGCGTTCATCACGCGCACGACGTCATACCGCACTGGCGAGGGCGAAAAAAAATCATCTCTGGTTGCCATGAAGCGACCGTCAGACTTCGTCTTTGCAATGACATCGGGATGAAAAAGCGACACGCGAGTTCGCGTTGCAAAGCTGGGGGACAACAGCCAGGCGAGAAACTCATTTGCCCGCTTGCTACGCAATGCGATAGCACCCAGCGCTACCTGAAGGACAACATTGTCGCTGTCGTAAAGGACCCAGCACACCCCTTTCCGGGCAGCGCTAATCTCATCGTAATAATCGCTTGCCGTCATCAAGCTCGCCGGATCACAGGCGGCGCGCATCGGATCGAAGACTATCCCACGGATGATTTCGACAGAGTCTTGCGCACCAACCTGCGCAGCGTCTTTCTCTGCATGAAGCATGAGCTTCCGCTTCTAAAGCGCGGTGGCGGCGGTGTGATCTGCAACACTGCCTCCGTTGCGGCACTGACTGGCCCAGGCGGGATGTGTGCCTATGCGGCGTCGAAACATGGTGTTCATGGGCTGACGCGGGTCGCGGCGATGGAGAACGCCGCACACGGGATTCGAGTGAACGCCTTGGCGCCGGGGTGGACCGAGACCCCAATGGTCGTAACGGCAAGCGCCCAAAATTCATCCTTTGCGGCACAGACGACGAACGCCATTCCTGCCAAACGAGGCGGTAGGCCGAGCGAAATTGCCGAAGCGGCCGTTTGGCTGTGCTCAGGCGCCTCAAGCTATGTTTTCGGCCAGATGCTGATTGTCGACGGGGGAATGACCATTGGCGGATTCGAGTTTGAGGAGATCGCTTGACTGCCTGGTCAATTCCTACTGACGCATAGTGCTGTCGGAATGGCGGCCCTACGTACCTGAGGCGTTCCATCGTTGCTATGGCACCAATCTGCCAGAATAACGAGCTGCATTCTACTCTTCCTTCGGGATAGGGCGCTCGGCCCGACGCTCCGCGCCCGGGTGAACGCCGCTAACGCGGAATTTTACGACGTCGATAGAGCACGATGCCAGCATGGTAGAGGACTCCATCTCTGAACTCACCATCGGCTGTGAAGCCGGTGTCATCCCAATAATCGATGTGGTTGCCACGGACCTCGTATCGGCCCTGGGTAAGCACTTTCTCCACGGCCACGCGCATCGTCATAGCGACCGTTCTGGAGGAGCGTTCGCTATCGCCGAGCGTGTCGCAAGCGGTGACGAACAAAGGTAAGGGCCCAGCTTCGACCTTATCTCGTTGACGGCGGCTCCAATGCTTTCAGCGGCTTGTTTGTCTAACGCGTTCTCCAGCAGACCTGCGGTGGTTTGGACAGACAGGATTCCGAGCGTGTCATCTCCGTCTGCGAATGTGCTGACGTGAATTTCTGTCGGCACAAAAGGTCGTGCCTTGCCCGTTGACTGTTTCAAGCAGGGTCTTCCCTGCCTACTCACGGTCACAATGTCGGTTCGATCGTTCTTTTGCAACCGGGCCTTCGTCCGGCTTCGCGACTTCAAATTCCGGATGGTAGCTGGGTACATCTCAAGAGCTGCCCTCTTCTCGCAAACACCCGGACGCTAACAGGGCCCGGGGCGTATTGCGCAGGCTTACTTCTTGGCGGAGTCGGCGGCGGCCACCTTAGCGGGCCGCGACGGGTTGTGAAGGCTTGCCACAGGTAACGGCCTAGGCCCGCCAGGTAGGTTGCAGAGGTACCCGGCGGGCATCTTTGCAACGCTCCGAGAAAGAACCGCTCATCCCCTGAACCTTTCGGTGTACCAGGTGATCTTGCCGTCCACCTTCATCGGCTTGTGGATCATCAGACGCTTCGGAAGGTGCTCCGGATGGACTTCAAGGAGCGTGATCTTGATCGATGGCTTGCACCGGTTGCAGTCGAATTTCAGCTTCAAAGGATCAACGCCGCCGCCATAGACCATCATGAGATCGGCCGATCTGCAGTAACGGACATTGCCGCAACTGCATTCCACCTTCACAAGCATATTGTGCCGGGTCGCCTTCCCCAGCGTGTCGATCGGATCATGCGCCATGAGAACAGAAAAGGAACAAATTCCTTGCCCGTCAAGCAGTCTTATGGAATCTTTCCGCAGATGAGCGACGAACCGACCAGGCTTCCCGACGGCATAACGCCCGTGCCGCGCGAGCGCGCCAGAGTGCTAAGGCACATGTGCGAGCGCACAGGTTGCGCGAAGCGCGGAGGGTTCGGCTTTGCTCGGCCTCGCCAGGATCCGCATTGGTTCTGTTTCGAGCACCGAGATGATGGGGAGCGCTATCTCTGAAGGAGGAAACCATGGCAGATAGACCACCGTATATGCCCACAGGAATTGGCATCGGCATGCTGAGGGACGACGAAACGAAGATCGGCGTCCTGATTTTCGAGACGGCGGAAGGCAATTTCGACTTCGCAGTCAACTTGCAGGCTGTCGACGTCATTCGGAAGGCGCTCAGCAAAATCGAGACGCACCTCACGAACGGCAAAATCTCGGACGTGGATTAGCCGGTGAAACTATTTTATGCCCCTGACGTTCTCGCCGTCTCAGGTAGGTGGGCAGGTGGTACTTGGCAGGATTTAGGAAGTTCGGGTGTCGGCAATGTCTCGGCGCCGGCAAGGTTTTTCAATGCGCAAAGTGGCTGAGCTCAAACGGCACGTGTTGCCCGACGGGAGTGCACCGAACCGGCTGCAAAGGGTCTACGATCAGATGCCCTATGTGTCGTGGCAGCGGCCTCCAAAGCCCGGAACCTAGACGTCAAACAGATCAGTAGGCCCGCGACCGATCTCATCAATGATGTCGGGCGTGTTGTTGCGCGGAGATCCGACCTTGCTGTCGATCGGCCACATCTTCATTAGATCGGACGGAACGGGCTTCATCAGCTCGCGAGGGTCCTGCTCCGGCCCAAGCCAGCGCATGTACTCGGCCGGCGCCAGGATCACCGGCATGCGGTCGTGGATGGTCGCCATCAGATCGTTGGGCTCGCAGGTGGCGATGGCAAAGGTCCGCACAAGTTCGCCCGTAAGCTTGTCGGCATACTCTTCCCATATGCCGGCCATGGCGAAGGGGTCATCAGACTTCATAGCGATAGCATAGGGCTGCTTCTTCTTCCCCGACGCGTCGAGCTTCTGCCATTCGAAATAGCCGTCGACGGGCACCAAGCAGCGGCGCGTATTGTAAGCCTTGCGGAACAAGCCATTACTGGCAATGGTCTCGCAGCGGGCGTTGACCGGCGGCGGGCGGCCGTCACCTTCCCGAGCCCATCCCGGGGCCAGGCCCCAGCGCGCCGACATAAAGCCGGCCATGCTGGTCGACAGCTCTTCACGGATGATGATCGGGTAGGTCAGGCTCGGAGCACCGTTCCAGAGAGGAAAGCTGTTGCCAAGCCGTTCGACCTCGCCAGGATGGGCGATTCGAACCGGCGAACCATGTCGGGGATTGTGGTCTTTACGAAAACTCGTCCGCACATGCACCAGAGATAGGGACCCGAAAAGCAATAGTCTACTTCGGGACCGCTATTCGATCGCGCCACCCTCATGATTGCTGACAGCCTCCGCTATTACGGCGAAGACGCTGTCGACCTCCTCATCTATCTCACGCGGCCGGATACCAGCCTTGATCGCGTCGGCCATGGCCTGATCGGCAAGATGAGCGATCAGGCCCGGATCGACGGAAGCATGTTCGGGTATATTTTCGCTCATCCAGCGATAGAGGAAATCCACGCCGCGTGTGCTCATTCGGCGATAAGTGCGATGGGTGCCCTAAGTTCCCGGCTGGCACGCGTTGGCTATTGCTTATCCCGGAAATCGAGCAGCTTGGCGTAACGTAGCTTCTCCTCGCCCTTCAGGAACTTCACGCGGCCGACGAGGCCCGGCCTTAGCCATTCGGCCTTTTCCTTCGTGAGACCTTTCGGCGGCGGCGCGCCGATCTTACTCACGACACGGTCATTCGTACGGATGACGCATTTCCTGGTTCGTCGGCTAAGATTACTATCGGACGGCTCCCCTCAGTCTGGATTAAAAGATGATCTTGGAGCTATTTGGGCCCTCCGGCGCTGGTAAGACCACCTTGGCGTCCGAGTTGGCACGCGATCTGCGAGGTCAGGGCCAGCCCGTTCTTTTGCATATCGCTGACCGTGCACACCCGGTTAGAAGAGCCGCCTTTAAACTGGTTTCTGGCGTTCATTCAAAGTGGATTGGACAGCATTCTCTCGGAGAACTGTTTGAGATTCTCCCACCCAAGAACGAGATGTGGGCAGCTCGTCTGAACTGGCATCTTGAGGCTCTTTTGCAAGCTTGGCGCGCCGCAATGGCGTCTAATCAAAAGATCTCAATTTTTGACCAAGGTATGGTTCAATTCGTATCCTCACTGGCTTTGTTCAGCGACATCACGGATCGTGAAAGAGTGTCGCGTGCTCTCGAGCTTCTGCCCAAACCGGACCTTCTTGTCCGATTGCGGGCGCCAAGGCGAATTCTAGAGGTGCGGTTGAGGGAACGCCGGCGTACTCTCGGGATCATTCAGAAGTTCCTCGATCTTGATCTGCAGAGCAGTCTTGATCAAATCCACCACATTAATCTTGTCGAGGAAGAACTTAAATCGTTCCCGGTACCCACTATTTGTGTCGAGAGCTTGGATTCAGACGGCCTCAGAGCCGCCACCCGAGTAATAACGCTTCGATTAACAAGATTGCGCGGCGCGGCCGATATTCAAACGGGCTTGGTATCAACGAAGAGAGATCGCCGACCAGAGCAAGATGTTGCGGATTAGAACGGCCAACGCCATCCACGGCGCACCTCCTTTAGCAATTAGCTAAAATAGTTTAGCAAGACCAAGTGTTTGAAGGCCGCATGACTCTGATATAGCTGGTTAGACATGCCGGTGAGGTTCTGGCCAAGACCGATCTGATGGACATTGCCTGGCCTGGAATATCGGTTGAGGAGAGCAACTTATCCGTCCAGATCGCGTGTCCCAGGAAACTCCTAGGCCCGGGATCCGACGGAATTGAGTGGATCGCGACGATTCCACGGATCGGCTACCGCTTTGCCGGCGAGATAGAAAAATTGGACGACGCGACAGCAGCACGCAGCCCGTCGGAACCCGGTCCTTCGATAGCCGTGCTACCATTCGCCAACCTTAGCGACGACATCGAGCAGCAATATTTCGCCGATGGGCTGGCGGAAGACATAATCACCCGCATCTCACGGCTGCGCTGGCTCTTCGTATCCGCGCGAAATTCTTCGTTCAGCTACCGGGGGAAGGTCGTTGACGTGACGCAGGTCGGGCGCGAGCTCGGTGTGCGCTACGTCCTCGATGGAAGCGTGCGCCGCTCGGGCCAAAGGCTCAGGATAGGCGCCGAGCTCAGCGATACCCCCAGCGGCCGCCAAGTCTGGGCCGAGCGCTACGACGTTCAACTGGCCGATTTCTTCGAGCTCCAGGACCAGATCGTCGACAGCGTTATCGGTGCCATCGAGCCGAGACTTTATGCGGCTGAGCACCAGCGCTTCCAGGGCCGCTCGCCGGGCAATCTGGATGCCTGGGGGTTCGTCATGAAGGCGATGCCCTATGTCTGGACGTGGGGATCGGCGGCCGAGATCGATGCCGCCGAGGGACTGCTGAAGCAGGCCACGGATCTCGACCCCGACTATCCGCGCGCCAACTGTCTGCTGGCACTGATGCTAACCACCCGGGTGCTGCTCGGTCTGGACGCGCAGGCCACGCACCTGCCAGCCGCCCTCGAGATGGCGGAGCGGGCGATCCGGCGCGAGCCCGAAGACCCGTGGACACACTTCGCTGCCGGTTTTGCGTGCATGGTGGCGCGGCACTTCACCCAGGCAGTGGAAGCGCTGACGGAGGCGATCGCCCTCAACCCAAGCCTCGCGATCGCCCACATGATGTTAGGATCGACCTACGGCTACGGAGGCATGCCCGATGACGGCCTGCACCATCTAGCGCTGGCGGAGCGGCTGAGCCCGCGCGACTTCACCCAAGCAGCGAACCTTTCGATCAAGGGCATGTGCCAGTTCGTGGCTCGCAACTTCGCCGAATCCGCGCTGCTTGAAAGCCGAGCGGTAAAGCTTCGTCCTCACTTCGGAACGGCTTGGCGAACATTGGCCGCGGCGGCCGGTATGTCAGGCGATCACGCTTCCGCCGCTCGAGCTCTCACCGAAGCGAGACGGCTGCAGCCGTCGCTGTGCGTGGAATGGGTCGAGAAATATTACCCCATGGTACGGGCCGAAGACCGAGCACTATACATCACAGGGCTCCGCGTTGCAGGTCTCAGCTAAGGAGCCGACCGCGAGCCCGTTGGACCAATGTCCGGTTATGGCGCAATATACCGGCTGGTATTCATGACCGGAATTGGTCGCATTGCGGTCGAAGGTCGATGACTCGGTGAAAGGAGGCTTTCGCGGCCTCGCAGCCCGAAACCTGGGAGCCCGTTTCCCACCCCCAGCCCGAACTAGCAGCACAACAATACCGTCCCGCGAAGAGGTCATCCGCCGTACACGAATGACCCCTACGGCGTCAGATTTCAGTTCGTTCTGCTAAGAGCAAAGCGTCTTCGATATCGACGCCCAAATACCGCACTGTATTCTCGATCTTGGTATGCCCGAGCACGATCTGAATGGCGCGCAGGTTGGCCGTCGCCTTGTCGATCATAGCAGAGAATGCGTGCCATAATCCGATGCTCGAAATGGCAGTGAAATTATGGATGCAAATCACGCCTGCCAGAACGGCTTTTGGAGTTCCGCCTCGACGGCTGCCAGGGTGAGACCGACGTCGTCGATCCGCTGAGGCCCATCTTCCGCCAGTCGCTTCAGCTCCTCGCGATAGAACATGCGCTCGCGCCAGACCGCGACCAGCCCGCGCAGGGCGATGAGTCTCGCCCAGACCGATGCCGGTCCAGTCGTCCACGTCGGCTGTTCGCTCCAGAGAGACTGGTAGAATCTTGAGGTAAGAGAAAGCTGCGTGCTCATTTGGCTCGTCCTTTCTTGGTGCTGCTAGAATCGATGACGCTACTTTGGCGGATCAGCGGACCTGCGTACTAAAGCGCGGCCGAAACTGTTCCGAAAAATTCCGAAACGTCTAATATGGCGTGATGCAACGGGTTCACCTCGCCTTTGGTCCGTTCGTGCTCGACCCTGAGAAGGGGACGCTCCTGCGGCAAGAGCTACCGATCTCCATCGGGCATCGCGGCATCACGCTGCTCGCCACGCTTGCAGCGCGGTCCGGCGACATCCTGACCAAGGCCGAGCTGATGGAAGCTGCCTGGCCGGGTCTGGCGGTCGAGGAAAGCAATCTCACCGTCCAGATTGCGACGCTGAGGAAGGCGCTCGGCCCTACCGACCAAGGTGGCGACTGGATCGCCACCGTGCCTCGCGTCGGCTACCGTTTCACCGCGCCTGTCGAGCGCGTGGAAGGTTCAGTGCAGCGACGGATCGCGCCGTCCGGCAAACCCACCATTGCCGTGCTGCCCTTCGCCAATTTGAGCGGCGATCAGGGCCAACACTATCTGAGCGACGGCATTACCGAGGATATCATCACCGAACTGGCGCGATACCGGTCGCTCGTGGTGATCGCGCGCAATTCATCTTTTCAGTTTCGTGGACCAGCGCCGGACCCTGCGGAAGTCCACCGGCAACTCGGCGCGCGCTACGTCGTCGAGGGCAGCGTACGACGGCTGGGGGACCGCATCCGGATCACGGCGCAACTGATCGACGGGCCCAGCGGCTTCCATTTGTGGGCTCAACGCTACGACAGGGCGCTTGAGGACATCTTTTCGGTTCAGGAGGAGGTGGCGGCCCTTGTGGCTGCAACCGTCCAAGGCGCTGCCGAGGCAGATGCGACTAACCGCTCGCGGCGAACGCCGCCGGTCGATTGGGCCGCCTACGACTACTACTTGCAGGGTCGCGCGCACTACCATCAGTATGAAATGGACAAGGGCGAATCCATGTTCGCCCGGAGCGCCGAACTCGATCCGGCTTTTGCTCAAGGTCATGCCTATCTGGCGCAGTGCCTGGTTGCGCGCTTCTGGTATGACCACGATCATCGTACGCTGCAAAGAGCCTTGCAGTCTGCGCGCACGGCGCTCCTGCTCGACCGGAATGACGGCATCTGTAACCAGAGCATGGGTCTTGTGCTTGTACATATGCGCCAGCATGGGGATGCCGGACTGCATTTCCAGCAGGCCCGTACGCTCAATCCGCACGACGTCAACATTGCCGGAGACTATGCGAGCTGGCTCAACTACGGCGGCCAGCCTCAGCAGTCCTTGGCGGTCCTCGAAAGGGCCATACTGCTCGACCCGTTGCCCCCGGTCTGGTTCTGGGAGGTGAAGGGCAGCGCGCTCTTCCTGCTCGGCCGATATGCCGAGGCCATCGACGCTTATCGGAAGGCCGGCGACCAGTTCTTCATCCATGCCTTTCTTGCGGCGGCCTACGCACATCTGGGCGAGATTGAAAACGCCCATGTCGCAGTCGAGGCCACACTGAGCCGGCAACCGGACCTCTCGCTTGGCTACCTTGCCCACCTTCCCTTCGCAGACCCGTCATCATTTGAACTCTTCCTCTCCGGCTTCAGAAAGGCCGGCTTCTTATAGGATCCAGTCCGAGAACTCATCGCTGCATTTGGACATCTATTTCGCCGAGAAGAAGATCCTGGCAACCCTTCCCAAGATGGCAAAGGCAGCGCAAAGCCCTGACCTCAAGGCAGCTTTCGAAAAGCACCGCGGCCAGACCCAGGAGCACGTCGCGCGCTTGGAGAAAATATTCGAAGCCCTAGGCAAGAAGCCCCAGGGCAAGACCTGTGCCGCCATATGGGCATCACCGAGGAGGGCGCCGAAATCATGGACGACTACAAGGGCTCTCAGGCTCTCGATGCTGGTCTCCTTGCGGCGGCTCAGGCAGTAGAGCACTATGAAATCTCCCGCTATGGTACGTTGCGGACCTGGGCTAGCGAGCTCGGCATGGCCGAAGCGGTTAAGCTTCTCGAGCTTACCCTTGGCGAGGAAAAGGACACCGACGAAGCCCTTACGCAGCTCGCCGAGTCAGCCGTGAACGTCGCTGCCGAGGCAGCTTAGGAACTGCGACTACGGTGTCTGTCATTCGCCGAGAGAGACTCGCGGATACCGCACCATATGGGTCGGTATCCGCGGCGGAACGCTTGGGAAGATCAAGCGCGCCCTGGTCTGACGGCATGGCCAAAACGCTTTCCGGTTTTCCCACGCAGGCGCAGACCGGGTCGCCGGAATCGGCACCAACGACGTTTCATTCTTTGAACAGCGGGAGCAGAAAGGGATATGACACAACAAGAAGCGATCATCAGCGCCTTGCGCGTCGCTGCGAGTTTCGATGCCGCCGCGGAGGCACGCCGACGCATCGACTTTCTAAGCGGGTACCTGCGTGCAGCCGGCCTCTGCACGTACGTGCTAGGCATAAGCGGCGGTGTGGATTCGCTCGCGGCGGCACTTCTGGCTCAACAGGCCGTAAGCGAACTGCGGAGGGCAGGATACGACGCCAAATTCCTTGCTGTTAGGCTGCCGTATGGGACGCAGGCCGATGAGAAGGACGCTCAGCGAGCACTCGAGACCATCGGAGCTGACGAAGCGCACAGGCTCGACATCAAACCGGCGGCCGACGCGATGCTCGACTCGATCAGGTCGGCTGGCGTGGAGCTCGGCAATGCTCGTCGGGAAGATTTCTTGCTGGGCAACATAAAGGCCCGTCAGCGCATGATCGCCCAATTCACACTCGCCGCTGCCAGACGAGGGCTGGTCATTGGTACCGATCATGCGGCCGAGGCAATGATGGGCTTCTTCACCAAGTTTGGCGACGGCGCCGCCGACATCCTTCCCCTTGCCGGGCTAAACAAACGCCGGGTGCGCGCGCTGGCGGCGCATCTGGGCGCTCCGCCGCAACTCGTCAACAAGGTGCCGACCGCAGATTTGGAGAACCTCGTGCCGCTTCGTCCTGACGAAGATGCGTATGGAGTAACATATGATCAGATTGACGATTTCCTCGAAGGTAAGGAAATCGACGAAGCGGCGCGGAAGCGTATCCTTGATGCGTATTTAAGCACCACTCACAAGCGTTCGCTTCCGGTGGCACCCGATCTCCCGCTTCGCTAGCGGCGTTTGGTCCTTGCCACCGTCGGACCGGCACCATGGCGCTGGGCGGCGTTGGGCGGCCGAGCCGCCTGAACATCAATGCATTTGCAGTCGGAGGATGAGACCGCACGCTGCGGGTGCCGTTCTCTCGTTCACAATTTTCGGTAATCGGCCTCAACACGAATTGGGAAATTGACGGAACGCGCGATGTAGCAAATCTCATGAATTCGATGATGGATGGCTGCAGCCTCGTCGAGATCGATGCCGCTTTCGACCTCGATCCTGGGCCGCAATGTGGCGCCCACGAAACGCCCGGCTCCGTTTGGCTCGCTCTCGCCATGGCCCACGGGTTGATCAGTATAAGAGTGGACGACAATTCCCGCGTCACTCGCCAGATGCAGGTACCAAAGCATGTGGCAGGCCGAAACGGATGCGAGAAGGAGATCTTCGGGATTGGGTAGCGCCGGATTGCCCCCAAGCAGCGGGTCATTGGAGCACTTTATCACAGGCTTTCCAATCGTAGTTATATCCCATGTCCGGTCGTAGCCCCGATACGTTCTGGTGCCGGCGCCGCGATTGCCGGTCCATCCTATGCGGCAGGTGTAGTCGTGGAATTTAGCCATTGCTATATCTCTTCTGTGTTTGGATTTTCTCTTATCGGCCCTCCGGCGCCACGTCGTGCAGGCGCCTCGCGAGATCTGCAACCTGCTCTGCTGTCCACTTCGAGTGTGTTCGTCGGCTGCTCGCTGGATCGTGCTCAAGCCCGAGACAAGAGCCCGCGCGCCATTCACGCCTGGGCCGGATCGGCCTTGCTGAAAAATTTCCGCCGCAAGTCGGGCAAACGTCGTGCAGGACCGTCGAAACGCACTCTGCACAATAGGTGCACTCGTAGCTGCAGATTCGAGCCTCCGAACTGCCCGGGGGCAGATCGCGGTCGCACCATTCGCAATTGGGCCTGATCTCGAGCATGGACCATATCTCTTTCCTCGCCGTCTGGATCGCACAAGGTTCTCGTGGCATAAATGCCATTATGACCTCGCATTCTGCCAACGCGCACCGCGAACGACTGATCGCCTTTCTGGTATTCGATCGCACGAAGCTTCTCGATGTCACCGGCCCGCTGCAAGTTTTCAATGACGCCAAGCGAGCAAGCGGAGAACCCGCGTTTCGTACCATCCTTGTTTCGCAACGAGGCGGGCCGATCGAGACGGATGCGGGCATTGCTCTCCACACCGTCAGTTTCGATCACTGCCGTGAGCTCTCGATCGACACACTCCTGATTTCAGGTGGGGCGACGGCCTTAGAAGCCGCAAAATCCCGTCCTCTTCGGGGTTGGTTGATCAGACAAGCAAAAGACGTGCGTCGGCTTGGCTCCATTTGTCTGGGAGCGTTCATTCTGGCCGAGTGCGGCCTGTTGGATGGCCGACGCGCCACGACCCATTGGGAGCGTTGCACCGAACTTGCAGAGCGATTTCCCGCGATCGACGTCAGGCCAGATCCAATTTTCGTACGATGCGGGGCCGTCTGGACATCGGCAGGGGTAAGCGCCGGCATCGACATGGCGCTGGCGATGGTTGAGGAAGATCTCGGCCACACGACAGCCTTGGCAATCGCACGGGAGTTGGTCCTGTACCTCAAACGGCCCGGCGGACAATCGCAATTCAGCACTGCGCTTCGTCAACAAATCAGAGACCGCGTCGGCCGCTTCGACCGTCTGCATGCTTGGATCAGGCAAAATCCTGGCGCCGATCTGTCCGTCCCGGCACTGTCATCCTTCATGGCCATGAGCCCGCGGAACTTTGCCCGCGTCTACTCTAAGGAAAATGGACAGCCCCCAGGACGAGCCGTCGAGGCTCTACGCGTTGAGGCCGCACGAGACCTTCTGGAGACCAGCCGCCAATCTGTCCAGCAGATCGCACATGAGGTTGGATTCGGCGATCCTGAGACTTTGCGGCGGGCTTTCATGAGATCGCTCGGGGTTGCCCCAAGCGACTACAGGAGCCGCTTTGCGCAAGCTCCTCAGGATTGGGAGTGAACCTGACAAATGGCATAGCCACTCAGCCGGGATTCGCAGGCGAGGACGCTTCACAGCAGCAGCTGGCGGTGCGAGTTGGGCGAGTGGGCCATGCGACCTCCCGCAATGTCATGGCACCCCGCCCTAATTGGGCGGTGGCATGCGCTTGGCGGCACCTCCAATTGCGTTGCGGAAGGCAGCATCGAAATTTACGCCGGAAACCTCCCACTTTTTACCTTCTGTAACGAGTGGGAGGCGCCAAACCGCATGCCAGCCCGGCTCGTTGGTTTCCCAATCGAGGTGCCCGACCAAGATCGCGTCAGCTCCCAATCTGGATTTCAGTCTGGCCAGGCTCCCATCAGGTATTGCATCGACGTTATCCAGCGCGAGCGCCGATAGATCGGCCTCCTTCGGAAATATGATCGGTATCGCGAATCGCACCGAAGCATCTTCAAAGCTTTCGCGCAGGTCCGACCCGTGGACGCCATCGGCGGCGAGTACATAGCTACGCGCCATATCGGTAACCTCGATGACCAGCGCCAGCTTTGGGCGCGGCCCCAACCATGGTCTCTCACCCAGCAGCGCCATCGCATGGTCCATTCGCTTGCGGTCGAACTGGAACGTGAGATCGAAAGGCCGATCGCGTGTGCCCTGCTCGTCGTGAATTGGCCTGCCGAACATGCGGTCATGATAGGTGTAGGACCAAACCATGGCAGGCGCCCCGGTCGCCAGCGAAGCGAAGGCCGGATTGTGCACGATGTCGGGATTTCCGGTCAGCTTTTGCGCTGCCAGTGCGAAACCCTCAGGGATGGCAGGGACGCGCGTTTCCTCGCGATCTCCGGTGACGATCACGCTTGAGCGATAAAGGACATCGTCATTTGCGTGGGCAGTGACTGCAAACGCAAACCAGGACAAGAACGTCAACAGTGGCTTCTTCATTTGACCCGCCCTGCCCTCTTGAGTAACTGCTTATCAGGTTACATATTGACGATGATGGAATCAACAGAATTTGTCCGGACCTACCTCTCGCCGCGCGGCCCTATGCGAATGTTGGGTGGTGCGCCCGCCCTTGACCTTGCCAACACATTGCACTGGCGCGACGGAGCAGAGATCGACTGCATACCGAGCTATCAGGATCTGTTGGTCTTTTGCATTCCGGCCCTGTTGTTGTCGGAAAATGAAGGGCGGGTCCTCGAGCGTCGTGCCGTGACTTACCCACGCGTCGCCCGCGATGTGCATCTCGAGGTGCTAACGCTACGCGCCGCCCTCAAATCGTGGCTCAATGTCTGTGCGAAAAACCTCGGCCATGACGCCGCCTCAAAACGCGTTGCCCTGCGCAGCTTTCATAAAGCGATAGCGCAAGCGGGCGGCTCGGCTGGCCTTGGCGGCATCTTGAACCTCCAATCCTCGTCGGCAAACGAAAGGCTATACCTGCCGCTGCGCCGCTCAGCAGCGGCCGCTGCTATGCTGGTGCTGTTCCCCGCAGGAAAGGACATCCGGCGATGTGAGGCTGACAATTGCGGCGGGTTTTTCATCGACGACAGCCGCTCCAAACCGAGGCGCTGGTGCTCGATGGACAGTTGCGGTAACCGCGCCAAGGCGGCCCGCTACCGCTTGGCACATCGGAAGTAGCGCAGAATGGAAAGGCCGGGCCGGCAGCCAGTCCGCTCAAGACCTGCCGCATCGGACATCGAATGGGACTGTGTCGGTGGTCGCGATGGTACAGATTGTTGGAGGTAGGTCCGACTGTCTCTATCGGTCGACGCATATCCGCTGTAGCTGGGTACCCGGCGAGCGGCGGAACCAGGAGATTTTGAATGGGATCGACTGGTCCGGGCTGCGAAGAAACGACCACAATCGGGGCACTCGTCCCTTTGACTCGCCCCGGCTGGGTTGAGGCAGGCAGACATTTGCTTGCGGGCCTTCAGCTTGCTGTTAGCGAAATCAATGGCGCTGGTGGCGTCGGCGGCAAGGCGCTTGAGCTGCTCGTCCGAGACACCGCAGCCGACCCACAGAAGGCCTTCGCGGCAGTGGATGAACTGGCTCGTTTGGGCGTGGTGGCGATAGCGGGAGAGTATCACAGTGTCGTTGCTCGCGCGGCGGCTATCAGGGCCGACGAGCTCGGCCTACCCTTTCTCTGCTCGTCGGCGGTACTCGACAGGCTAACGGAAAAACCAACGAAATGGGTCGCACGTCTTGCCCCGCCGCAGTCCCGCGGCTGGCAAATATATGCCGACTTTCTCTCGCGCGCCGGCCACGATCGGATCTCAGTTGCATCGCAGCAGAGTGTCTATTGGGCATCTGGCGTTCACATTCTTCGTGATCGCCTGCAAGCAAATGGCGCGACCTTATCGGACATCAGTATGAGCTCGCTGGACCCCTCAATGTTGTGCGACCAACTTATGGATCATGGCGCAACAGTCCTTCTTCTTCTGGTAGGCCAGCCAGATCCAGCTATCTCAATCGTGAAGTCAGTTCGCAATGACGGCCGCCTGTCCACGATCAAGATCGGCGCTCCAGCTGGGCAACCGGAATTCGCTGAATGGGCCACATTGCTAGGTAAAGATAGCGCTGCGATCCCCTTCCTGCGCTACCGACCCGGACACCTCAACCCGCTAGGATCACGCGTCGAAAGGGCGCTGCGGGAGACGTTGGGCGAGGCGCCCTCCTTCGTTGCTCTGGAAGGGTATGACACGATCCTCGTCCTTGCTCAGGCAATACGGACCTGCGGCACTGACCGGAACAGCATCGCAGAGTCATGGCCGCACATAGAGGTTGCGGGCACCCGTGGCCATATCCAGTTCTTTCGCACACCAGCTACGACCGTTTGGCAGTGGACTGGCGCGCCGATCCAAATCGCCGAAAGAACACCGGGCAACCTGGCGCAATTCAGGCGTGTTGACGATCCAAGGTGAGGCGGAGTTGGCTGGCGGAGGCTCGCGGCGGCAGCAGCGCTGTCACCATTGGCCGTCCAATGCGCCTTGGAGCATTCTCCAGGCTATGGCCAACGGGCTCCGAGAAATCTGAACCTGATGAATTGTTCCATGCAGCCGCTGCCGCAGGGAGCCCGCGTCGACCTCGTGCCGGCGCGGCGCGCTGCTCTCTCCCTTGGCAAGTGATGCTTTGGCATCAGCCCTGAAAATAGTTTTGGTGTTCCCAAACGAAAGGAACATCAGCGCCTAATTGAAGTTCGGGAGCCGATTCGGATCCGACTATTGGATCCTGGAAGGATATCCAATGACCAACGATCTCTCACGCAATCAGGAACGGCGAGGTACAGCTCGGATCGTGAGCTGGGCGGTCTTCGTGATCGCCCTCGTTTTTCTAGGCCTTCTCGCCTTTTTTATATTTGCGCCCTTGTCAAACGCTTCGCGGCAAGCGACACCCCTTAAGGTTGCCCCCGAGCAAAACCAAGGCGGCAACGCACCCGCGCCCACTTCGCCTGCCGCAGGCTGATAAGAAGCGCTCGTCTCGCCGCCAGACCCGGCAAGCTGAAGCTGCAAACCGCGATTACCTCCATACCTCTTCCAGTCCCAGCATCCGCTTCGGTGGCGTGATCTTTCTCGCGCCTCAGCGCGGGTGACCTGACCGACCAAACGGTGCGTATGAATGAACGCCTGTCAGCTAGGGAGGAATGGCCCTCACCAATATTGGAACAATGCGGCACCCGGGCGTCAGGCAGGAACAAAGACACCTCTGCCTCGTTGCCTTCGTGAAGGGATTTCAGGCATACAGGAATAGCAAAATGAAGGTTTTGATCTTAAGCGCTTTGGCTCTTTCGCTTGCGGCTCCGGTGGTCGCTTCTGCTGCCGAGGCTGACGTGGTGGTTTCAACACATCACCGGCATCACCATGGCACCACCATCATATACAACGACGAAGGTGACCGTCTTCACCACCGGCATCGCGGCCAGGACGCGTTCTATGACAACGGCCATCGCTCGTGGCGCCATCGGCATCATCGCCGTGACACCGTCGTCATCACCCGCTCGGTGCACCGTCACCACCACAATCGGCCCGTCGTTATCCAGCAGGACGACTGATCGCTCTCCGGTCCGGCTCCATGCGTCCAACACGGGAACTGGATTGACCATCTAGAAATGAGATGCGCGTGCCCTTCAGCAGGCGTGTCATCGCTTGTCGAAGAGCATCTGGGAAGAGGTCCTTGAGGACCTCTTGTCCGCTGATCGAGCAAGCGTGCCCGACCAAGCAGCGCGTTGCGACCCCAACAGAGCCGAATGGTCGATTAGAGATGCCTATCGCATAGCCAATGCCTGCCAGACGAGTGTACTTAGTACACGACCGAGCTAGGTACTCGGCGGCGGCACATCCCTGGCCCGATGTGGTTAAGGTCGAGCGTACTGGCAGACCTCGCCCGCCGCCGAAGGTGTCGGGCTTTTTTTGTGCCGGAGAGCTGTTCGAACAACTTTCAAACGCATCCCGCCGCCGCTGGTCGATCTTGAGGGAAACTCGGTATAACGTCGCGCGGGCGAGCGGATTTCACGCTCACCGCCGGCCTCGTCCGATCAGCGATTGCCGATCCCTGAATGGAACCGTTTCCTGCCGCTGCGCATTGATGGTCAAGTTAAATGGAGGGTAGCGCAGTGTCCATCATCGACAGCATCACCGGCATTTTCTCCTCCAGCGAGAAGGCAGCTAAGAAGGCTCCTGCTAAGAAGGCCGACCCTAAGAACGCAACTGCAAAGAAGCGATCAAGTGCGAAGGCGAGCGCGGTCAAGAAGACCGGAGCCGCCCCCGCAATGGCAGCCCACTCAAAGAATTCCGCTTCAAAAAGCCAATCTGGTCAGCCCAAATCGGCGGCGAGTAAAAAAGCGACTGCGCAATGACGCAAAGTCTTCCGCCTCGGCGGCTTTCATTGTGATTCGGCCGTGACGCTGAATGGAAAGGTCGTTCGGAAATATTGCCAACGCCGTTGCTCGAGGAGTGGGTCGGCCTATCACATTCATCCTTTGCATTGCGTTGATAGCGGTCTGGGGTTTCTACGGACCTGTGCTCGCCTTTTCAGAAACTTGGCAGCTAATCATCAACACCTCTACGACGATCATTACCTTCCTGATGGTTTTCCTCATCCAGAATACGCAGAACCGAGATGGGGCGGCGGTACAGGCTAAGCTTGACGAGCTGGTGCGGGTGAGTACAGGCAAGAACAGCTTCATCGGGATAGATCTTCTAACCGCGACCGAGGTTGAAGAGATCAGGTCGACCTGTGAGGCCGCAGTGGCCCGCGCCCGCTCAACCGGGCAGACACGCAAAGGCGGCGAAGGCGCAAGGAAAGAACATCGCTGAACGTAAGTATGAGAAACGGCATTAAACCGCTCCTCGCCAATGGCACGAAGCAACATGCCCGCGATCGCTGCCGTAGCTTCCTTAGTCATTTCAGAAGACCTCATATCGAGACGGGCCTGGGATCTCGCGGCGCTACCTCCTCTTCCAAAAATTCTCCATGGAAAGGTAGGTGAACGAGGCCGTCCAGCTCAACAGCACCAGGCCAGTGAGCGCCTCCGATGAGGCAATCAGTCGGATCGGACCCTCGGCCCTGATATCGCCAACTCCCAGCGTCGTGTAATTGGTGACGGAGAAATACAGGAAGTCGACCCATCCATTGGAGATTTCTCCGACGATTTCGCCGAACACCCGATAGCTATGGAGGCCCCAGAAGACGAACCCGTAGAACGTAATCTCGACGGTATGTGCCGCAAGCGCTCCGAAGATTACGATCAGCAGTCGTCCTCGGCTGGGGAACCCGCCGACCTCGGCTGAACGGGCAGAGCTCGCGACCATTTTGAACGCCTCGTAGTGGACCAGAACACACGCTATCGCCAGAACGAGCGATACGAGACTCACTGCGATGACGTTCATGACCATGCACCATTCAAGGAGGCTTCGTGTTGATCGCGCGATTGAGTGCCTGTGTCACGGTCTGATTTTCTGCGATATAGAATTATTGCGTCCGGCTCGTCCAAGTCGCGAAGAAACTTCATCGACGCCCGGTCGGTGGGTTTACTGGATTCGGGGTGGTAACTTGAGGATCTGTGCGGGCTCTTTCTCCAACAGGTCATGCCCAGGCACCTCATCCCAGAAGGCTTGACGCAGGCCCTACTGATCTGGAAATGGTTGGTGCTCGTCGGCGAGTTCAGACCCGCGAATCTTGCCGGGGATCGGCCGACCAAGGCCGGAGCGGCCCTTGCCTTCCAACCGAACTGGATGCTCGTCACGTGCGGCCAAGCTGTATTCATAGACGGCGGCTTGCTCTTCATCAACCACACGGAACCAATGTTCCTGCAGTGCCCTTGGGGACACTCTTTGCCCGGCAGCCTGTTCGGCTGCTTTCATCGGATCGTCCTCCACGACGACGCGAGACGACACGACGGTGTCAACGTAGATCTCTTCCACCTGGTACTTTGCCATCTTGGCCTCAGCGAGCCTTTAGTTCTTCGCTTCGCGTTCCAGCGTTTCGGCGTCATTACCGTGTTGCTCAATCAGGTCGCGGACTTGCTGGGCCGTAATCCCCGGACTTCCAGAGAGATATCGCACCTCGTAGTCTTCTTCGACCGAGACGCGGTTCCGATCCCGAGAGTCTCTCTTTCGCTTGTCGTCTGCCATCTTCATTCCTCCACTCCTGAGGGGCAACGTGGTTCGCCTGGCTTTGTTGCACAGGCATGGCCGCTTCGTCTCGGCGGGCGAGTCCGGCGCGGGGCTGAGATGCTGAGGGGGCTGGCCTACTAGCCGTCAATGCTCGCCGTGAGCCCCTTGGCCGCAATGGCATACTTTCCCCCTAGAAAGGCTCGGGTTGTCGGTGGCGTCGACGGCGACTTCGAACGGCAGAACTTTGGTGAGCCGGTAAAAAAGGAAACAGCCCTCCCCAGGGCCATGAAGTCCCATGACCGTAGCCTAATTTGAGAGGAAGTATTCCGATAACGCACGGCAAATCGTGCCCACGCTGGCGATCGCGACCTGTCAGCCCCAACGACAGCTGGCGACCATTACGACCGCATGCCGCATCCTGCGCCGGCCGATTGCATGCGCAGGCTAGGACGCAGCAGTCTGGTGACCCGGTGAAGCCGTTGCCTCCGAAATCCCCCTTCCAAAAGAAGTGCGGGAAAAAGTTCGCTGATCTGTAGCTAGGCGCATTTCTTTAATTCGACAACCTCGACGGCGAGGCGGAACGCCTGCCCGTCCGCGTATGAGGGCGCGTACTCTTCAGATTCGAAAGTAAACGTGATGACGCTCCCATAGGCGGTCACACGCACGGTCCATTTCTTCTCGCGGATGATTTCAACGGCATGCTGCTCATGCGGAGCCATGCTCTCCTCCCAGACGTTGAGGCAGCATCTATAGCGTCGTGAAATTCATTTGAATGCAAATAATCCGACATGTGACGTGTCGAAATTCCGGAGCCGCGCCGGACCGATTAGGCTGCTATGATCTTGAGCTGTTCGAGATGCTCCATGGCCAGCTTGTGCAGCGTTTCGGCCGTCTCTTCCTGGGTCCATCCTTGGGCGATGGAGGTGGCGACAAGGGCGGCGAATGCGGTTTCCAGAGCGACCTCGCAATTGACAGGTCGGTCCGGGCTGGTCTCGGGAAGAATGGGTGGAGCAACTTCAGGGGTTTTTGTCATGCACAGCAATCCGCGCGGCTGGAAAAGGTTCCAACCGCCGGCAGAGGAGTTTGGCCCAGCCGTAGGCTGCCTAACTTGTCAAGGTGCGCGGCCGTTCTTAACGTCGCGGTAACGATAACACGGGAGCAAGCAGACCGTGAATGAACGGACAGGATCGGCGGTGGTTATGCCTGGCTCAACAGGGGACCATCTCTTGCTCGTGACCGCCTTCGCCTTGCTGATCTCCTTCTCGGCCAGCCATGCCTCGCTTTCGTGGGCAGCGCCTATTACCGCTCAATCCATATCCGACCTGAACCGGTCCAGCCACGGGTGGAAACTAAGTCCAACAAGACCCACTCCTACACCGACGACCGGATATGAGGGTCCCCGGCGTCGGCGAGCGCCCGAGCGGATCGCTGCTCCTGCGGATTTGCAACTATAAATCGCTTGCCGCGTTGATGCTCGCACAACGAGCGAAGGGACGCCTCATGTGGTTCTTTACGGCCATACTGCTGGGGTTCGTCGTGGCCATCTCGCTCGGGTGGGCTGTCGGCAGTATTGGTCGGTGAGCCACCGGGCTACTCCCTCTAAAACGGACAAAGTATCGACCCGGATTAGGAGAGAGGCACCGCCGCAAGCGGTTTGGCTGCCAGAGATCGGTTGCACGCGGGCAAAAACCTGTTACGCCCTTGGTTCGTTTGATGGTTGCGGATGTTGCTGGTTGAGCAGCGTGGAAAGGGCTGTGATGACCTGAGGCAAAGCAAACGGCTTCGTGCATGATGCTTTCTGGGACGCCCTCCGCGCCCCAGTGCGAGGCACTGTCCCCGCTTAGATATACCATCGTCGCATTGGATTGCCGCACATGCCGGGCAACTTCCCAACCCGATCGTCCATCACCCAGCCGTATGTACGAGATCAGAGCGCTGTACGAACCCGGGTCCGCATCAAAGGTCGACAGGGCTTCGCAGCGCTACTCACAAAACCTGGAAGCCAGCTTCTTCGAGAGCGTCCTGTAGGTCGAGCAGTATCATTGGCTCGTTTCAAAACGATCAGAACCGACCCATTTGCCATGATTCGCCCCGGATGGCACAACGCGCGGAAACAATTAGTTCCGTGTGATGAACGGCTGCCCGCGAGCGCAGATTTATCTGCAGTGGGAACTTCGACTGATCGCTTCTGCAGCAGTGATGCAGTCCTGTCGAGCGCACTCCCTTCAGCGGCCGCGACGGTCGGTTTGCTTGCCACCGTCCGCACCTGCGGCTGGTGTTCGTGGCCCGTGAAGTCGCAGGTTGTAAGCGACGATGGCCCTTAGGGCTAGTCGTTCGGCGAATCGCCGAGCTCTCCCAAATACCAATTCGCAGTCTGCCGAATCAACCGACATGTCGGCACTGTTCACATCCCCAAGGTTTGATCGGGCTCCAGATGAAGGAAAGCTGCGAGCGAGCGACGAGCAGCGTCGTGGGCAGGGTGTTTAGTGGCTTGGGCGAACTGCACCAATGCGTGCTCCACTCCGCTCACCGCCGTTTCCGTTAGCTGCATGTGATAAAGGACCTGGTGGGTGAGCATTGCGAGCTTGGCGTCGCGGTACAACGGGCTGTGTTTGACCCGTCCGGTATCAAAGTCTCCGATCCGCATGTTGGTTCCTCCAGCATTGTAATGACTCCGAAGCAAATCTCTGGCGTCGGCATTGGTTCCGATGGCCTCGAATCGCTTTCTGCAAGGAATTGGCGCCCGCCGACGGCTTTTGGTCGTGGCTGAACTCGGCGCCGATGGCGGTAGGTCATGCACCTCACGCGGCGATATTCGCGCAGCCGAGAGACCGCGCACAGCGCGGCTGGACGTTGGCAGGTACACAATGTCCGAAACCCTGTGGCCACTCAGCCGGTATGGACGGCGAATGTTCAGAAGCCCTGCTCTTACCGGCGCCCTCTGGCCGACAACTCGCAGGCGCTCACCCGATTTTGCGTGCCCTCGATAGGTTCCCTCCAGACGCAGAAAGCCCGCCGGCCCGAGCCAGCGGGCAGTCACACGGAGCCGCGGCACCCGGCCCGATTTGGTCTTCTGGGCATCGGTTCAATGTCCACACCGCCTGCGCTCATCTGCCGCGATCGTCCCCACACAGCCTCGCCCGATCGGTTTGCCCGTACCTGATCGTGTGACCATGGCCATGTCTCCTATCGGCGCGCGGCGGACCGGCGGGCTGCGATGGCCGGCGCGGTAAAGGCAGTGAGTTCGGTGCCTTGGCATCCACCTAGCGTTTCTTCGTCGGCTCGACATTTGCATGCAGGACGGAATGCTATCCCAGCCGATCGGCCCTCAGACGAGGCCATCTTCGCTTCGCGAGCTTTGCGCTCGGCATCGGTGACGACGCGAGTTTCCCGGTCGGTCTGTTCCTGCCTTAGCCTGTCGACCTTGCGACGACTATCGGCCCCTTCAATAGACGACGCCGCGCCCACCAGCCGCCCACCCAGCCATGGTCGTTTAGGTTTCAAACGAAGGCGCCAGACGCGATCGCAGTGGGCCCGCCTCACTGGCAAGGGAAGCGGGCCCGGCCAGGTATTGGGGACCTGACCAGCAGCACGGGTGCTGCCGCCTGTCGAACCAGCCGACGAATATCAGGTTCCCCTACGTTGCATAAAAAGCGCCGGCCTGAGCCAGCGCGCAGATCACAAGGAGGCACCGCAACAGGATAAGCGGTCCGGCTCCGGAACCTCTGGCCGGACACATCTTCCGGCAACCAGCTCGGCGGCCGAAGTGCAGTCGAATGTGCCGCGGCGAAGCATCAGGCGAAAAGCCCGCTGGCAGCGCCATGCTTCCAGGCCAGCTCGGTCGATAAGGTGATGAACGCATCACCAGTTCCAGGCATTGCTTCGCTGAACTGAATGCGGCCACCGGTCGGGATCAATGCCTGGAGAATGTCGCGGCGGTCTTTCACCAGCACGTCGCGCAAGTCGTCCCGTCGAGGTGCAGGAGGTCGAACACCACCAGATAGAGGTCGCGCCGATGTGAGACTGGTAACGGCTGATTGCAGTGCAGGTCAGGCAGGCCAGCTTCATGGATAGTGATCGCCTCGCCGTCGATGATGAAGTCTTTCGCCTCGATCGCCGCTGCTTCGCCGGCAAGCTGGATGTATCAGCCCCCTCCAATCGTAACCATTTTGGTGACTAACCGAAGCGCGTTGTCATCCAATGACCCACCCATCGAATTTTATCTCATGGATCCACTCATCGCCTTGCGGCGGGGGTGCCGACCAGTTCGGGCGCGATCGGCCTGGTGAACTTCAAACGCATCAACTCACTGACGAACTGTCCGTTCCAATAAGCTTTAGCTAAAACAGCTCCGGAACATTTAGCCTGACCGGATGTTGCAGCCCGCATGACAAAGCTATCCGACCTTGGCCCTCCGATTCCCCGCAAACTGCGTGGAGGGCAGCATATTGAAGAGCATCTTCACTTCTACAACTGCCCGTACTGCGGTCAGCGGGTCGACCAACGCGATTTGCGCCAAATCTACTGGCACGAGCGGCCTGGTCATGAGCCGCTGGAGCCCGAGCCTGAGGCGAAGGTGATCGAATTTCCAAAGCGGAAATAAGAAATCCCAGCGAGCGCATGGCCGGCGACAAAGGGATGGGCAGTTCAGCAGACGACGAACACGCCGCAATTCCGCCTACCCGCCATTGAGCTTTACTCTGGAAGACCAGCTGCATTATGCACGATGGCATCGAGCACGGTTTCATAAAATGCTGCCGGTCTCTTGCTCGATTTCGGTGCTACCGATCCCGATCGCCTTCGCATCGGGAAAAGCTTCTGAATAGCCTCTGCCACCGAGATCCCGTCTAACCTGGCCAGACCTGACAGACCTGCTCAGCCGCTTGTCCAAAAAGTTTACGGCCGCGAGTGGTCTCCGCCGCCCTCATGCGACGAACGTAAGCGAAGGTTCGCCTCCCGCCCCTTGTTTCGCAGACACGCACCCAGTTTTCTTCTTGGTGTCTCAATGTGACCGGCTGGCCGACGTGTGCTTCTGCCGCTTTGAACGGCGCCTGGGCCATGAGCACCTGCGAAGACACAACCGACTCGCCGGCCATTATCTCAACTCGATACTCCGCCACTTCGCGCCCTCGCGACTGTTACACAACCGCCATTAACTAAGTTTGAGCTAAAATAGTTCCGGAACTTTGCCGTACTGGGGCACTGGCATGTAGGTTATGTGCACCCTTACCTGGACGGCAACGGCCGTATGGCGCGGTTCCTCATGAATAAGCGGCAGCATGAATGTGAAGCCGTTTGCGGCGTTTCTGGCCGAGCAGGTTAACGAACAGGCCCGCTTCAAGAGGTCAGGCACTCGCGGCCGATGAAGGTGATCTGCCGCGTCCCGTGAACGATCTTGGCCTGCACAGCGAATTCAGGTGAACCTCGTGACGGCCTCCACCCAGAAGCCCCTTCCGAGCCGGGTTAGCGTTGCAGTGCGGACAGGAAAGTCAGGTCCTTAGCGACCAGACGATTGGACGAAACAATACGTTGCTCGCGGGATGAATTGGTCCAGCAAGTCGGATTTCAGGGAAAATGTTCCGGCCTCCTAGTGCGTTCGAATGCTTCACGAGTGCCTAAGGGAGCGCATAACCTCTTGGCCGGCGAGAGGACGCGGCCCCCCGCTAATCTCTCTGGCTGGGCTCGGCGTCTTTCAGGCAACTCTCCTTCAGGGCGCCGAGCCGACAAAACTCTGCTTGCCAAGGCCGCAGCCAATTGGGATCGATCGCCCTCGGGACATTTTAGCTTGAATGTTCGATCGGCAGTCGAAGCATCCGCAAGGTCGGCCACCACCGAACCAACCACGGGTCCAGCTGATTGGCCGGAGAAGTTCTACCGACGCACAGCGTCGCAAGCCCGCAGACAGACGAGACGCCTGCAGGCAATTTTGCACGACACCATCTTTCGGCGTCGGGGCCACAAGACAGGATGACGGTCGAACGATCAAATGCAGGTTCATGGATTAGGCGTGGGGGAGGATCGCGACGAAAACGAGTCCCGCTCCTCCTCAACCTTGAAAACGATGCTTGCTCGAACGGCCAGATCGCCGCCCTCATCTCTTACGAGAATTTGTGGTGATCACCGTCTGTAAGCGCGTCTTTGGTCATCTCCGCCAAAGCTTTGATCGCTTCATATTTGACTGCGGCAAGGTCTTGGCCTTCTCTTCCCTCATCGTCAGGGAATATCGTTCCGTTGTCGTCGAAGTCGAAATAATAGAGCGCCATCGCCGAAAGGCTCGCCGTTTGTTCCTCGCTTTCCCTGATGACCCATTACAGGGGGCAGCGTCAAATGCGCAAAGTCACGCCATGAGCGAGGCGCGCGCCAATTCACCCTCCCCAGCCTTCATCTGTTCGACCTACTTGAAAGCGGGTGCGCGGCCAAGTCAGCCCAGTCGATCGTCCTACCCTTCGCGCGCGGGTCTCTTCGGACGGCAAGATCAGCTTTGGTTCAGGGGGCCGCTATCTCACATGGGTACTCAAATCAGCCCCAGGCGCGCACCCGAATCCTGCCACAATATTGGCCCGCGCCTTCCTGAGGAGTCGCGGGCCGACCAAGATTGGGTCTTTGGTCAGCGGCGGATTCGGAGTGGGAATCGGCCGCCGTGGCTCAATTCGCCCTGCGCCGGAAAGTTCCCCAGCTGGCCTGTCACGATCATGGCCCGAGAGGTCGTGCCCACACGACTGACAGGCGTGCAGATTTGCTCAGAACGCGCCTCCACGGGCTCCCGCGGGGGGTGTCCTCAACGCGGAGAGAACTGCGGCGGATGGGCGGGTTAGCCAGAGCCGCAAAAAAGCCCGCTGGCTGTAAGCCAGACGGGCAGTTCACATGGGAAGGACTGCCCGGGAGCAGGCAGGCCGGCACCCGAACCTTGGTCTCAAGCAATGTTCCAGCCCGCCAGGCCGGGCGGGACCCGCCAGGCAACTCTGCAGTCGGCCGACGGGGCCAACGATGACTGGCGGAGCAGGTCCACCGTAGAAACAGAAATGATCCGCATGCGACGTCGTCGGGAAAGCCCGCCCGAGCCAACGGCAGGTCACATGGAGGACCGCGGCGAGTAATAGTGAGAGATACCAACCTGATACCGGCCACACGCGTCCGAAGTGGAGAGCGGCCGGTCAAGGGCCCACCTGTTGCGGTCCCGCTCTCACCGGTGCGGGCGATCCTCCGCGATAACGTTGTAGAGAACACAGCACGCCAACAAGGAGACGACACCGCCGAGGAGATCATTCCCCGTCAGACCAGAAAAATAGACGAATTCAAACGCTGACACGGCGTCCTCTCAATTGGAAAACTCCACCGAGGTAGAACCGTCAGCAAGCTCTGATGTTCCGCTCCCGTGTGGCACTTCTGGACGTCCTTGACGCCGGGACGGCATGCCCCGTGTCAACCGTTTTGGCCTTGCTCCGACCGAAGCCGGAACCATCGCCGGCGCGGCGAAATCGTGTTGGTCACCGTCGGACGGCGAGCCTTTCTCGGCGCAGTGTCCAGGCGCGATGATGGTCCCGCTAAGGCAAGTTCGCCGGACTTGTGGAAAGGGGATGACGCTGCACGGCTTGCGAAAGGCGCTAGGCGTTTATCTCGCCAAGGCAGAAGCCCTCCACAGGCAGCTTCTCACGTGCTGAGGCAGGACGATATTGACGACGCGGAACTCTATCGTGGCGAAGCGTCGTGGGGATCCAGTTGTGCACCTGATGAGCAGCAAGCCGCCACTTGGCGGGCTTGTGCTCTGTCAGCCACACAAAGAGGATGTCAGTGTGTGAAAGTCGAGAGCGGCCAGTCCGTTTTCCACCCATGCTGCTCGATCGGAGGGCTCTCTGCACCGGCGATGCAAAGCCAATCCCATGCGGAATCGATTGCTTGCAGGCAATTTATGCTGCACTGCAGCAACCAATCTGGAGACGCGGCGTTCCGTTGTTCGATCCGCTCTGGATCGACGAAAGGATACCGACATGAGAAGTCTCGCCGATACCGTTGCACGCTTGGCTGCTCGGCGAAAACAGATCGACGGCGTCTTGAACGGTTCCGAAAAAGACCGGTTTTCCGAACTTCAGGCGTTCGGGTCAAATCCCGGAAACCTGCGAGGCTGGACATACCGCCCCAAGGATCTTGCGGCGAAGGCCTCTCTGGTGGTTGTCCTCCATGGCTGTACGCAGTCCGCTGCATCCTATGACCGCGGCGCCGGCTGGTCGAGGACGGCGGATCGCAATGGTTTTGCCGTCCTCTTTCCAGAACAGCAGCGCAGCAACAATCCCAATCTTTGTTTCAACTGGTTTGTCCCCGACGACACCCGACGGGGCTCCGGCGAGGCGCTTTCGATCCGCCAAATGATAGAGGCCGTGGTCACCGCTCACGACATCGACCGCACCAGGATCTTTATCACCGGACTTTCCGCCGGCGGGGCAATGGCCGCCGCCATGTTGGCGACTTACCCGGAAGTCTTCGCCGGCGGGGCCATCATAGCCGGTCTACCCTACGGCAGCGCCACTAGCCTGCCGCAGGCTTTCGACCGCATGCGAGGGCACGGCGGCCCCACTGCGAAGCAGTTGGCGACGACCGTCCAGCAAGATTCCGGTCATGACGGACCATGGCCGAAACTCTCCGTCTGGCACGGAAGCGCCGACACAACAGTCAGTCCGGTCAACTCCGAGCAGCTCGTCGGGCAGTGGCTTGCATTGCGCGGCCAAAGTAGAGTGCAACCCGAGACGCAGGTGCATCAGAGCTATCGCCGCGATGTCTGGAAGAACGCTGCCAATGAGGAAGTCATCGAATCGTACCTGATCGCAGGCATGGCGCACGGGACCGCCGTGGACTCCGCGGACGGATTGAGTCACGGCGGATCCTTTATGATCGATACCGGCATATCGTCCACTTCGCTTATCTCCCGGTTCTGGGGATTTGAAGAAGCGGGCTCTCAGGTCCCATCGCCTGATGTGCGTTTACCGGCAAAATCTGTTGGGCACTCCCCTTTGGTGGTCGCACATCCACCCTTCGAACCGCGCAGCGGTCTGGCGGCTGGGCCCGGTCCGCTTATCGAAAGCGCCCTTCGCGCTGCCGGCTTGATGAAATAGTTCATGGCTAGATTTTTTGATGAACCTTCGTCTAGCGGGGGTCGGCCTGCGACGCCGCTATGGAAAAATGGGAGTGCCAGATGAACGAGCGTCTCAGATACCCTTGGCTGTCGAAACGGCAGCTGCTCCCGGGATGCTTATGCTGATTTTCAAACCGTCCGCTGCCCACTCCCGTAGGATCTCACCCTGAAGCTGCTTCTGGACAATTGCATTGACCATGGTCGTTCCGAAGCCGGGCGCCCCTGGCCGAGATTCAGCTTTACGTCTCCCGCTTTCTTCCCACCGCAGGTTAAAGCCGCCATGATGGCCCGTCCCATGCCAGCTGACCTGCAACCGCCCCGTACCCTGGGCGAGGGTCCCATGGGTGGCGGCGTTGACGATCAATTCATGGGCGACGAGAGCCAGTGGTTGAACGACCACCGCCGGGATCAGTACTTCAGGACCGCTCATTGCCGTCCTGCCAGACGCAAACTGGGCGACCTGCCTGGAGACGATTTCGTCCAGCGGCACATCGCGCCAGCCGCGCTCGGCCAATAAAGCGTGTGCGACTGCCAGAGCCTGGATCCGTCGTTGAACGGCCGCGGCATAGAGCGATGCATTGTCCGCCTTGCTCAGCCGAACGATACCATCGACAACCGCTAGAACGTTCTTTGCGCGATGGTCGACCTCCATAAGGAGGCGGTGCTCCGCCGCTTCCAGGCTCTGGATCATGCGATGTTTCGTAACGTCGATCTGCGACGCGAAGTAGTAAAGGAGCGCGCCTTCATCGTCCTTGATAGGGCTCAGATGGAGCTGGTTCCAGAATGGCGATCCGTCCTTGCGGAAGTTCAGTATCTCTACATTGGTCTCGCGTTCACGCTCTATCGCCGCTCGAATTTCAGCAACGGCCGCGGGTGATGTTCCCTCCCCTTGCAGGAAGCGGCAATTTCGACCCAAGACTTCATCGGATGTATAACCGGTCAGATCCAGGAAAGCTCTGTTGGCGAGCACGATAGGATTGTCAGGCTGCCGAGCATCGGTGATGACTATGGGCATGCGCGTGCGTTCGAACGCCGCCGACGCCAACTCCTTGCGATCCGCCCATGCAGTGGTGGCTGCTGCGGCCGGCGCGTCGCCATGGAGGGCTGACGGTGATTTAGCGTTGTCAGGCACTCTTTGCTCACTCGATAGAGGTCAGCGATAACGTCCGACTTCCTACAAGGTTTCCAATGTGATGTTTCGAACCGGACTGGTAGAAGGAGTAAAGCCGCGTAATCCGTTCTTCGAATTACTTGAGGCGAGCAACCGGGGTGCCGCAGCTGAAATGTGCAACCTACCGGGCAGACCAAACATCGCCGGCGTGTATCAGGAGGATACCTATGTTGTTCGACAGCTTGACCGATAGCCTCGATCGATGGCGAACCGATGAAAAGGTCGCCACAAAGGCGGAGCCGCAAACTGCGAACAGATGAGCGCCAAAGCGCATTACAGCCGTCAGAGCAGGACGCTCATCAGGGCGTCCCGACTTTAATCAATGGGCCATTCCGTACGCCACTTTCCATCGACGCCTTGAACCAATACCTCTGCATCGTAGCCAGTGGCCGAGGCACTGCTGGCTGCCTTGACAGCCGCACGGACGGCCTCCGAATGCGCTGAATAGCGATAGTCCTTGCCGTCAAAACCGGACCAGCCATTGATCACCGGTCCTTGAAATGAAGTACCTGACATGCGCCATGGGCCGCCCCCCGATGCGTCGCATAGAAATCACGATGTCCACTGGCTGTGCAACAAGCATCACGAGATGACGGCATATTGCCCGGCCAGCCAAACGGTGCGACGTTCGAACGGGGTCAAACGAGTTCTCATTTTATCGCTGTGACCCTGCCGGCCCTGTCCAGTCGACAGTCGACCTCGGCCTGCCGAACTTCGACGCCCCCTTGCCTTGCATACTCTATTTGCACCTTGATTGGTGCCGTGAATGCACCTCCACCTCGACGCAACAACCCTGCGCTTAACGCCCGCACGCGGACAGCGCCAAGCAGCGTGGCCGCGGATGTGATTGCGGAGCGGCAGGCCTGCACAACAGCAGCCGGTATACCGGGCTTCGCTCTGAGGGGTCTCTGAGGCCTGATTGGATAGCCGTCGGTGAAGCCGCCGTCAGTAGATACGGAAGGCTTAAGAATTGGTGGCAAGGCAATCGATTGCTTACCACTCCCGGCGGACGCAGCGGCGGTGGGCCCAGCCGTTCCTTTGGGTGTGGTGGCTGGACTGCCACTGCCGGTAGGCGACCCGTCGTAGGCCGCCGGATCATCGCCCGTACCAATACTGGTCGAAACGCCTGCGCCTGGGTCGCCGACATTGCCGCTGGCACCAACGCCAACGCCAACTGATCCCTTGCCCGCGCCAACCGAAGCTCCGACATGTGATCCCCCTGCATCGCCGACGCTCGCTCCCACCCCGACCGATGCGCCTTGCGAACCGGCGTTTACTCCGGCGCCGACTCCGATTCCGCCGACGCTGGCGCCTACCCCTTTGTCGAGAGCGCAGGCAGGTCCGATTCCAATCCCGATCATCAGGGCGGCGGCGACGTACTGTTTCATTGCTATGTTGACCTCGGCATACATTCGGCTCCACGGTTCACTGGCGCGGGTCGAGCCCTTTCGGTGGTCGGGTCGGCAGCAATGCGAGGGGAAGAGAGAGCGGGCCCAAGACAGCAGCCTGTTTCTGTTTTTCTCGCGAGCCCGGTTTGCGCCTCCATTCGACACCTGATCTGGGTGGTGCACGTGCAACCACACCTGCCGGCTTATGGATCATTCGCGAGCGCGCTGCAGCCGCAGGCCGGTTCCTGGTTGCGAGGTCGTCGATTGCCTCGCGCGCGGCACTCAGGCTCAGGGCCAGACCGGTCGCCCGTTCACGTTCTTCGTCCAGCGCCGCGCTTAACCCTACCGAGGTCCGGTTTGAAGCGTCACGTTCCTTGCGAACGACGTCGAGATCACGGGCAGCTGAATCGGCTCGTTTGCGTTCCAGTTCGAGCGCTTCTCCAGCTTGCCGTAGGCCTGCTTCGGCCGCCTCACGGTTCTTATTGGCGTTGGCCAGCTCGACGGCGGCGGCATTTGCGGCTGTCTTGAGGGCCTCGATGGTTCGGTGAGCCGTTGTGAGCTCTTGTCCCAAGAGCTCAACCTTGTGCCGTTGGTCGTCAAGAGCTTGCGTCACAGCAGTCTCGGGGAGGTGGTTGGAGCGTTGGGTTGCAGCGGCGGCGGCGGGCTTCTCACCGCCCCAGAGAGTGGCTTCGGCCCTGAAGCTTTCGATGGCGCGCTGCGCCGTCTGCAGATCGAGCGAAAGGGCTTCGTCCTTTTGCTGCTGCTCTTTTAGAGCTTGTGCTTGCTTGGCTAGCTCGGCTCGTGCGGCATCCAATTCGCGTCGTAACATCTCCTGATTTTCGCCGGGCAGCGTTTGCGCCTCTGTGTCGGGTGCCTGTGCTTGGCCGGCCACCAGCTCTCCAGGTGCGTGGGATCCGAACGCTCGCGCCGGTGTCTCGTCGGGCTCTTTGGCGACATCAACGTGTTCTGCAAATGCCTCCGACGAGCTGTCGCTGGCTGGGGGAGCCGCTGACGCGTCAGGCGCCCGCTGACTGTGTGCCGCAGATGCGAACAGCAAAACCAGGCATAGCGCAGAGAGGGTGAAAATGGCCCGGCCTGGACTTCCGCGCGTTGCGTGCGGCAAAAGCGAAGTCCATCGCCCAATCAAGCTGAACGCACCGAGGGGGGAAATCGCTCTCGTGCTCTGCCCATGACGCATCGCTGAACCTCAAGACCGCGGCCCTCACCGCATTGTATTTCCACCTGTTGAACATCCGCGCAGCCGAGCAAAAGCGCGAAGCCAGCGAAACATCAGCGCGCGCCAAAGCATCAGTTCGAACCTAACTGCTGGTTCCTTAGCTGCCATCATTCGAACGAACGGGAGATTCGTTCTTTAAGTGCGTGCCTTGCTTGGCTTCCCGCCTTGGCTCCAGCCCATTCCTTTGGCTGCTCCACTGTCGTGCAAAAAGGAGGGAGGCTGCCCTTGTGCCGAACCGGCGGGCTACGGCAAGGGTGTTTCGCGCCACCGCCATAGCCGCCACCAGGACACCGTCGTCGTGACGAACGCGTTCCGCCAGTGGCCATCAGAGCACGCAGGCGGCAACAGTTATCCGCATCGTGTGGCCATCTCTTCGCTTGGGGGTTCCAGGACGAAATCACCTTCGGCGAAAATCCCCTCACTCGGCCACGTCAAGAAACTGAACACGCAGAACGCGGCATACCCGGCGAGACCCGCCACGCCATCCCGGTATTGGTCGCGTATCGCCAAGAAGCGCGATGACCTGCCGCCTGACCGGAACTGCGCTGCAACCTGGACGTTGGGAAATGGCTGCAGCTTGGCTGGCTCAGGACCCTTTCATGTTCAATTTCGTCTTTGCCACCGGCATTGAAAACAGCGCTCCCACGATTAGTGGAGGTCGGGAGCGTGTCGACGAAATGGAGAAATGTCGCTTCTACCAGCAATGGCGCACCGACTTCGAACTGCTCCAGGATCTGGGTCTTCGCTTCCTCCGCTACGGGCCTCCAATTCACAAGACTTGGCTGGGCGACGGACACTACGACTGGACCTTCGCCGATGAGACCTTCTCTGACCTGAAGGCTAAGGATATTCTTCCGATCGTCGACCTCTGCCATTTCGGCGTTCCGGACTGGGTGGGCAATTTCCAGAATCCGGATTTTCCGCGGCTATTTGAATGTTACGCGCGCGACTTCGCAACCCGCTTTCCTTGGATCCAGCTCTACACACCCGTCAATGAGATGTTCATCTGCGCCACCTTTTCAGCGCGCTGGGGTTGGTGGAACGAGCAACTGAGCACCGATGCCGCGTTCGTCACCGCTCTCAAGCATATCGTGAAGGGCAACGTGGTGGCGATGCGGGCGATCCTGCAAGTGAGGCCCGACGCTATTTTCATTCAAAGTGAATCCTCGGAATACTTCCACGCCGACTCCCCCGAGGCCATCGGCAAGGCGGAGCGCTTCAATAGCCAGCGTTTCCTATCGCTCGACCTCAATTACGGGCATGACGTCGACGCCCGTACGTATCGCTACCTGCTCGAAAACGGGATGACCGCGCAGGAGTACAGCTTCTTTCTGGAAAACCATTTGCGCAGGCATTGCGTGATGGGCACTGACTATTACCAGACCAACGAGCACCGGGTTTGGGCGGACGGAACCACGTCGGCTTCCGGCGAGGTGTTTGGCTATGACGAAATTACGCGCCAGTATTTCAACCGTTACCGCCTGCCTGTCATGCATACAGAGACAAACATTCGCGAAGGCCCGAACGGGGACGAGGCCGTTTACTGGTTGTGGAAGGAGTGGGCCAACGTGCTTAGGATCCGCAACGACGGCATACCGATCGTCGGATTCACCTGGTACTCGCTGACGGATCAGGTGGACTGGGACAGCGCCCTGCGCGAGAACAACGGAACGGTCAATGCGGTCGGCCTCTATGACTTGGACCGTAATCCCAGGGCGGTGGGAACCGCATATAAAGCGCTCATCGCCAACTGGAACAAGCTGCTCGCCACCCAAAGTGTGTGCCTGGCTTTGCCCGTCTTTTTGCCGTCCGAGCAGGACGACCCAAGCGTTCGCGCACAGCAGGACTATGCGCGGGGCCTTTTGCATGTGGACCGGATCGCTGAAGCGGGGGCCGAACCGCTCGAACCCTCCAAGGACAAGGTGAAACCCGATGCGCCTGGCTGACAAGAGTGCAATTGTGACCGGCGCTGCAAGCGGCATCGGGCTGGCCATCGCGACCCGCTTGGGCACCGAAGGCGCCCGCGTTGTCATAGCCGACCTAGTTGGAGCCAATGCGCAGGCGGCCGCACAGGCAGTCCGAAAAGCCGGCGCACCGGACACCGCCGTGTCGGCTGGCGACGTTTCAGACGAGGTTGCAGTCGCACAGTGCTGTCGACTGGCGCTGGCGCGATTCGGCAGGTTGGACATTATCGTCAACAACGCCGGCCTGATAATGTTCAAGCCTCTCGAGGCGTTCACCAGCGCGGACTGGCTGAAGGTGCTGAGTGTGGACCTGCTGGGGGCAGTCCATTTCACGCGTGAGGCATTCGCGCACATGACCAATGGCGGGTCGATCGTGAACATCTCAAGCGTGCACGCGCTTGAAACGACGCCGCATGTTGCCCCTTACGCAGCGGCGAAAGCCGCGCTGCTGTCGCTCACCCGGTCGACCGCGATCGAAGGCCGGGCGCGTGGCATACGCGCCAATGCTATCCTGCCAGGGGCCATCGACACACCGATGCTTTGGGAAAATCCGAACATCAAGTCCGGCGTCGAAACCATTAGCCCGGAAGATGTCGGCAAGCCCGAGCAGATTGCCGCGGCCGCCGCTTTCCTGGCTTCAGACGACGCCGCCTTTGTGAACGGCGCGGCGCTCAACGTGGATGGCGGCCGGTTGGCGCGGCTCTAGACGTGCACGCGGTATTGCTGCGGCACTGCGAAGCCAGGTCTCGCATGGATCACCCGCACCGGCGTGGACGGCGCGCGCGTGGGCAGGGAACAATCCTGGGCCCGGGGGCTCGAAGACAATCACATTGTCACGGCTGGAGAAAGGCTCGCATCAAGCTGGGCAGCCCAGATTGCATCCCTCAGCGCTCCGGCAGGAGCATCTCCGGACAGCGGCAGCGATGCGGACCAATGCCACGAAGGAGATCACGAGAGGCGCGATGGGCGGCATGAATGCGGACGAGCGGTCTCCAGCGGTCGGCCTACCAGGAGCCGAGCCTCGTCGGCCAACCAGCTCGCCGGCCGTCAGTCCATTCGATTGCCGTTGAGGTCGCCGCCACTGGCCGCCGCCTTGTTCCGCAATATTTGGAGAATCGGAGGTGCACAAGGATGGGACGGCGATGGCCGAGGAATGCTGCGTTTGTCCCGAGCGGCCGAGCGCCTCTCGAAACATTGAAAATTCGATCTAGATCACTGTGGCCCAGGGAGATCAGGCCGTGCTTTACACGCACTGCTGGTAGCGCTACCACTTCAGATGGAGGACGCGGCAAGACCGGAAGCTGCGTATGTGAAGTGGACGTCTTCTTGCAGGCGTCTAATCGCTCGGGAGGAAATCGATGGCGTCCGTTGCGATCCGCGATGTCTATAAGTCCTTCGGCGTCGCCGAGATTCTCCATGGCGTCGGCATCGACATAGAAGACGGCGAGTTCGTCACGCTCGTCGGCCCCTCGGGCTGTGGGAAGTCGACGCTGTTGCGCATGATCGCGGGCCTGGAGGGCATCACGCGCGGCGAGATCGCCATTGGTGGGCGCGTTGTCAACGCGGTCGCCCCCAAGGAGCGCGACATTGCCATGGTGTTCCAGAACTACGCGCTCTATCCACATATGACGGTGCGAGAGAATATGGCGTTCTCCCTGATGTTGAAGCGTGTCTCGAAGCAGGAGAGCGATGCCAAGGTTGCGCGTGCCGCGGAAATTCTCAACCTCACGCCGCTTCTGTCGCGCTATCCCCGGCAGCTTTCCGGCGGGCAGCGGCAGCGCGTGGCGATGGGCCGGGCGATCGTTCGCGACCCGCAGGTGTTCTTGTTCGACGAGCCCCTCTCCAATCTGGATGCCAAGCTGCGCGTGCAGATGCGCGCAGAGATCAAGGAACTGCACCAGCGCCTGAAGACCACGACCGTCTATGTCACTCACGACCAGATCGAGGCGATGACGATGGCCGACAAGATCGTCGTCATGCATGACGGCAATGTGGAGCAGATCGGGCGCCCGCTCGATCTTTATGACCGCCCCGACAATCTTTTCGTGGCGATGTTCATCGGCTCTCCAGCCATGAACATGCTGACAGGACGCATTGGCGCCAGCGGCTTTGAAGGCAGCTCCGGCGTCGCCGTACACTTGCCGCAGACGCCGAAAGGCCTGAATGGAGGTCGAGTGGTACTTGGCATCCGGCCAGAGCATCTGCGCCTCTGCGACCAGGGCTTTCCCGTCACCATCTCCGTCATCGAACCGACCGGGTCGGAGTTGCAGATCATCGGCCGCGCCCCTGGCGGCGAAGAGATCGTCGCGAATTTTCGGGAGCGCCACCCGTTCCAGCCGGGCCAAACCGTCAGGCTCGCCGCCGAACCAAGCCTGGTCCATCTCTTTGACGCAGATACGGGCCGCCGGCTTTTAATATGCCGAGGTTAGCCAATCAAACAGGAGGAAATGGCCATGAGATACACCAGAAGAGACGTGATCCGCACCAGCGCCGTTGCTGCGGCGGCCGGAGCAATCGGTAGCCGGCTGCTTGGCACGTCAGCCTTTGCCCAGGATGGGCCGAAATACACGCCCGAAAAGGGCGCCAAGCTCAGGCTCCTTCGCTGGTCACCATTCGTCCAGGGTGATGAGAACGCCTGGCTGGCGCAGACGAAGAAATTCACCGATGCCACCGGTGTCGAGGTGCGCGTCGACAAGGAGAGCTGGGAGGACATTCGTCCCAAAGCGGCGGTCGCCGCCAATGTCGGCTCGGGTCCTGACCTGATGTTCGTCTGGTTCGACGATCCGTTCCAATATCCCGACAAGCTCCTCGATGTGACCGATCTCGGAGATTATCTGGGCAAGAAATATGGCGGCTGGCACGAGGGCCCAAAGAGCTACGCCACCAAGGACGGCAAGTTCATCGGGCTGCCGCTGGCTACCATAGGCAACGCGATCGTCTACCGCGAGAGTTGGGTCAAGGAGGCCGGCTTTTCCGAGTTCCCGAAGGACACCGACAGCTTCCTCGAATTGTGCAAGGCTCTGCAAGCCAAGGGCCACCCAGCCGGCTTCACCCACGGCCACGGCGTCGGCGACGGCAACAACTACGCCCACTGGCTCTTATGGAGCCATGGCGGCAAGATGGTCGACGAGAACAGCAAGGTGGTGATCAACAGTCCCGAGACGCTGAAGGCGATCGAATATGCCCAGGCCCTCTACAAGACCTTCATCCCTGGCACCGAAAGCTGGCTCGACGTCAACAACAATCGTGCCTTCCTGGCCGGCGAGCTGTCGGTCATCGCCAACGGTATCTCGGCCTATGAAACAGCCAGGATCAACAAGGACAAGGATCCCAAGCTGGCTGAAATGGCCAAGGACATCCGCACGGCCAGCTTGCCGATCGGTCCGGTCGGCAAGGCGGTGGAGCTTTACCAGGTCACTTCGGCGGTGATCTTCAACTACACGCCCTATCCCAACGCGGCCAAGGCCTATCTGCAGTTCATGTTCGAGGAACCGCAGATGTCGGAATGGATCAAGGGCTCTTCCGGCTATTGCTGCCAGACCTTGAAGGCCTACGACGACAATCCGATCTGGAAGGCCGATCCAAACTATGCGCCCTATGCCAAGGCGTCAGCGACGCTGCGCAACAACGGCTACGCAGGGCCGCTCGGCTACGCGTCCGCCGCGACCATGGCCGACTATGTGCTGGTCGACATGTTCGCCAAGGCGGTGACTGGTCGGGCGACACCGCAGGAGGCAATGGAAGAGGCCGAAAAGCGCGCCAACAGGTATTACCGGGTGTAGTCTGGACGTGTTCTTCCATTCGCGGGGGAAGACGCTTGTTGTTTTCCAGTCGACCCCAGCAGGCGCCGCGACGTGCCGCCGAAAGGCACGCGCCCGCAAGGAGAGAGCGCGGACCAATGGGCCCGCGCGCCTGTAGTCCACGAAGGTCGAAGGACTGCTGCAACTCGATACCCGCCACAGGAGCCTTTCATGGCCGTGACAACCGCCGCCCCGCCCCGCCCTTCCTTCTTGTCGCGCATTGCCGAAAGCCGTGGCCTGCTCAGCTTTGGCTTTATGCTGCCGACAGTGGTGCTGCTGCTGGTCTTTCTGACCTATCCGCTCGGGCTGGGCGTCTGGCTCGGCTTTACCGACGCCCGCATCGGCAGGCCGGGCGTCTTCATCGGCCTTGAGAATTATGAATACCTCTGGGACGACAGCGTGTTCTGGCTGTCCGTGTTCAACACGCTTCTCTACACGGTGAGCGCGTCTATCCTGAAGTTCGCCCTCGGCCTTTGGCTGGCGTTGCTGCTCAACGAGAACCTGCAGTTCAAATCGTTTTTCCGCGCCGTGGTGCTTCTTCCCTGGGTGGTGCCGACGGTGCTATCGGCGATCGCCTTCTGGTGGATCTACGATTCGCAATTCTCGATCATCTCCTGGGCCCTCAAGCAGATGGGCCTCATCGACCACAACATCAACTTCCTTGGCGATCCGCAAAACGCGCGCGCTTCGGTGATCGCCGCTAATGTCTGGCGCGGCATTCCCTTCGTCGCCATAACGCTGCTTGCCGGCCTGCAGACGATCCCGCAATCACTCTACGAAGCCGCCACGCTGGACGGCGCCGGTCGATGGCAGCTGTTTCGTTATGTCACCTTGCCGCTGCTGACGCCGATCATCGCCATCACGATGACCTTTTCGGTACTGTTCACCTTCACCGATTTCCAGCTCATCTATGTGCTGACGCGCGGCGGCCCGGTGAACGCCACACATCTCATGGCGACGCTTTCTTTCCAACGTGGCATTTCGGGCGGGCAGCTCGGCGAAGGCGCAGCCATCGCCGTGGCGATGATCCCGTTCCTACTAGGCGCGATCCTGTTCAGCTATTTCGGCCTGCAGCGACGCAGATGGCAGCAAGGCGGCGGAGATTGAGATGGCTCTGACCGACCCCAAGGCCAACGCAGCCGGCGGCGACGAAGGTGGCATGAGCTATCTGCAAAGCATGCCGCGTCGCGTGGTCACGATCTATGTCCCACTGGCCATATTTGTCATCGTGCTGCTCTTTCCCTTTTACTGGATGACGATCACCGCCATCAAACCCAACGCAGAAATGACGAGTTACGATACATCGAGCCCGTTCTGGGTCGTCCACCCGACCTTGCAGAACATCCGCTATCTGCTTTTCGAGACCTCCTATCCCGGCTGGCTGCTCAACACGACGATTATTGCGGCCGCCGCTACCGTGCTGTCGCTTGTCGCCGCGGTGTTGGCTGCGTATGCGATCGAGCGACTGCGTTTTTCCGGCTCGCGCCAGGTCGGGCTGGCCGTGTTCCTCGCCTATCTGGTCCCACCGTCCATCCTGTTCATTCCGCTGTCGGTGATGGTGTTTAATCTCGGGCTTTATGACACGCCCTTTGCCTTGATCCTGACTTATCCGACTTTCCTGGTGCCTTTCTGCACCTGGTTGCTGATGGGCTATTTCCGTTCCATTCCCTTCGAACTGGAGGAGTGCGCCCTCATCGACGGCGCCAGCCGCTGGCAAGTGCTAACCAAGATCGTGCTGCCGCTGTCGGTACCAGGGCTGATCTCGGCGGGTATCTTCGCCTTCACGCTGTCGTGGAATGAGTTCATTTACGCCCTCACCTTCATCCAGTCGTCCGAGAATAAGACCGTGCCGGTGGGCGTGCTGACCGAGCTGGTCCGCTCCGACGTTTACGAATGGGGTTCGCTTATGGCAGGCGCCCTGATAGGCTCGCTGCCGGTGGTGATCCTTTATTCCTTCTTCGTCGAGCACTACGTGTCGTCAATGACCGGCGCGGTCAAAGAGTAGCCCACGGCAGTGACCGGCGGCCATGGCACCTTATCGCGTGCGCCACGGCGCACCGGAAGCATTATATTCGCTTAAACTAACGCTTGCCGTTCGTGGCCCGCCGATTATGGTGAGGTTCCTGAGCCGGCACGGGATATGGACTTGCCTCGTCGATCAGTTCGATCGCATCTGCTTGCTTTGACCGCCGCCGCAGTTGTCCCGGTGTGGCTGTTTGCCGGCTATCTGCTAGGCCAATATGCCCTGCATGAACGATATCGTTTTGAGCAGGATGCCGTGCAAACGGCTCGCCAGGTGTCGCTCGTTGTAGAGGGCGAGCTGGCGAATCTCAAAACCATCCTCGACGGCCTGTCCAAATCCGCCGCGCTCGCCAGTGGCGATCTGCAAGCCTTTCACCGCGAGGCGCTCGATCTTGTCCACGGGACGGACCGGACGATCGTCCTGCGCGATCTTGGCGGCAATCAGCTGATGAACACCGAAATAGGCTACGGTGCCGCCTTGCCGTCAGTCGCACCTATAGCTTCTGTCGAGCGCGAGAAACTCAGCCGTTCCGGTGTTTTCGTTAGCGATGTCTTCAGCGGCAAAGGCTCGGGCGAATACCGCGTAGCTGTTGCCGTTCGGGTGCCCGCCCCGAAGGGGGAGGACCTGCTTCTTACGCTTTCTGTGCCGACTGCCCGGATCCGCGATGTTCTGATGCCGGCGGTCCCGCAAGGATGGACTGTGGGCGTGGGAGATCGCGACGGAAATTACGTTGCACGTTCCAGGTTCCACGACGAATGGACCGGGAAGCGCGGATTGCCCGAATACGTGGAAAAGATAGTCGGGCGCTCGGGCTCATTCACGTCACGCAATTTCGAAGGGGAGACGCTGCTGGCGGGCTACTACAGGTCTCCGGACTCTGATTGGTTTTACACAGCAAACGTGCCGCTTGCAGCAGCGCAGGCGCCGCTCTGGCGCTCGCTTGCGGCGATCTGCGGGATAGGTCTCCTGTCGCTTCTTGTCTCGGTTGCTCTGGCATATTTCGTCGGCAAAGGATTCACCCGGGCCACCGCTGAACTGGCGACACGGGCCGAAGCGCTGGGTCACGGCCGCAGCGTCGAAGCCTTGTCGACCTCGGTTACGGAGTTCGCTGCCATCGCCCAGGCGATGGTGGATGCAGAGCGGGCGATCGCCGAACGGCGCTACGAGCTGGAGGCGGTGTTGGAGACAGCGCCGGCGGCAGTCTGGTTTACCTATGATCCGAAGGCTCTTCAGGTCATCCGCAACCGCTTCGCGGCAGAACTCATGGGCCTGCCGACAGACGCGCACAAAACCTTCGGCAGCCCCGACCTTGTCATCGACACGGTGGCCGTCAAGGACGGGCACATAGTGAGCCGCGAAGACCGCCCTCTTAGCCGCGCCATGCGCGGGCAGCTGACGGATCACGAAGAGTTCGTCTACACGTTGCCGTCAGGTATCGAGCGCCTTCTACTTTCCAGCGCACGTCCAATTCGCAACCCCAGTGGCAGCATTATTGGCGCCGTTCAAATCAGCCTCGACATAACGGAACGCAAACGCGGCGAGGAGCAGCTCAAATTGCTGACCAATGAGCTGAACCATCGCGTGAAGAATATCCTTGCCGTGGTTCAGTCCATTGCCTCCCAGACACTTCGCAACGCCACAAGCCTGGCTGAAGCAGGACGCACGCTCTCCAGCCGTCTCGTCTCGCTGGCCAAGGCCAACGATCTGCTTATTCAGCAGAACTGGAGTGGCGCCGACGTCAGGGATCTGATTGCCACATCGGTCAGCTCACACGCACCGATCGACCGCTTCGGGATTAGCGGCGAGTCGGTCTGGCTATCACCGAACGTCGCTCTTTCGGCCGCTCTGGCTTTTCATGAGCTTACGACGAATGCGCTCAAGTATGGAGCACTGTCGAACGAAACCGGCACGGTGTCGATTCATTGGAAGCTCGTCGGTCAAAAACAGCATCGCTGGCTCAATTTAGAATGGCGCGAACGGGGAGGTCCGCCCGTCGAACCGATCGAGCGAAAGGGCTTCGGCACGCAGCTCCTCGAGCGCGTGTTTGCGTCCGGCACGTCCGGACGCGTCACTCTGAAGTTCCACAAATCGGGACTGATCTGCACCATGCGAATGAATGCTGCGTCTGAGGTCAATCCCGCGGTGGACAACGGCGACAGCCGCAGAGGCGAAATGTAGAGATCTTCCTAGCGAAGCTCTCCCGGCTGCGCAGGAACGCGAAAGATCAACCCGTCTTTCGCATAGTTCGGTCGGCTGCCCAATCCGACGCATACACGATTGGTAAGGATGGGCCGGATTGAAATTAACGACCGCTTCGAGGCCAAGGTGTGCGGTCTTTCAGGTCGTGGACAAGTCAAACCACCCCGGCAAAGGCGCGAACGGATTAATGAGAGGGGGTCGATCACTGCTCCTCGTCTTCTTCCTGCGCACAGCTGTTCCAATCGAACGTTGCCCATTTCATGCATGTCGGTCGTGCACCGAACCGCCGCGATCACAGGCTTGCGCGCAGTGTGTGCCACCGTCGCCCGGCTCCCTGTCGAACGAATAGCCATTTCCGACTTCGATCTGGTCGCCAGGATTGGTCTTGAAAGCTTGCTCGATGGCGAGGTGCGAACCTAGCCACCCGAAGCGATTCGGTCGGCATCTATAGCGTTTCTTGCAATATGCGAATGTCGGCCTCGATCTTGATAACCACGCTCTTCAAGTAGCCGCGCTCTTGAAGAGCGAAACCATAATACTTGTCGTCTTCCGGGATTGCTTCCAGGCGAAGGATCGCGGCGATTATGTCATCCCGCACCACGACTAGGCTCTTGATCGGGTCCATGTCACCCCCAATGCTTTGCTTGAGCATATCGGAGTTTTGACCGGATCGCGACGTCGAGATTTTGCCGCCTAAGTTTCGAGGCGTGACATTGACAAGCTGGTTTTGCGATCGCCGACTTCGCTGGTGGCCTGCTTTGCCGTCGCGCTCCTCGCCACGAGGCGCCCGTTGTCCGTCTCCGAGCCACCTTTCGGAACAGGATCTCTGGGCGAACCCGGAGACGGTCCTTCTCGTCGGTGAAACTGGAGAATACCTGCTTTCCGCCCCCTCTTTGAAAAGCGCCCTTGCGTGATGTGATTTGGCGAAGGCGAGCAGTTGGCCAGACGTACCTGATGAATCGGTAAGCCGAAGGTGGCCGGCGCCGGGTGGGAGCTGGGTGGCGTGGTTGGCGCCGGCCGAGCGGAATCAGGTCCGCCGCCAAAGCAATATCGCCCATATCGAGGCCCCCGGCTATTACGTGAACGCGCAAGGCCACGCTATCGCCAACTGGGATGCTAGAGTGGAGCGTTCACCTGCATGCCAGCTAAGCGGCGCTGGCTGCCGACAATTTTTGCCAGTCGAATAGCACACCGACGCCCGCCTCGTCGGGTGCCACTGCTAGCCCGCCATGAAGCACCAAGGGCCTGGTTGTATAGGAGTCGATGTCGAAACTGTGCGCTTCGACCCACCCGGCATTCTCCTGGCCAGCGACGAGGCTGACGTGAAGTTCCTGCATGCCGTGGCTGCACACCGGCACCCCGGCCTTGCGTGAACGGTGAGCGACCCGCAGCCAGCCGGTGACGCCACCGCAATTCGAGGCATCCGGTTGGATATAGGACAGCCTCGACCACGCAAAGGCGTGCTCGAACTCCTCAATCACGTGCAGATTCTCTCCCATCGCGAGCGGCATGCCAGTTGCCTGCGCGATGGTCGCGTAACCTTCATAGTCGTCGGGAATGATAGGCTCCTCGAACCATAATATGTCATAGGGCGCGAAAGCCTTTGCCGCTTCGATCGCGCGCGGAACATCCAACGCGTAGTTCGCATCCACCATCAACGGCGTATCAGGTCCGATACGCTCCCGGACGGCTCTCACGCGGGCCACATCTTCGGCAAGGTTGTCCTTACCTACCTTGATCTTCACTGCCGTGAAGCCTGCCTGGAGATAAGATTCGATGTTGGAAAGGAGCTGATCAAGGGTGAGATTCAGGTCGATGCCGCCGCGATACACCTTCGCAGTTCGGCCTGCTCCGCCTGCCATCTTCCAGAGCGGAAGGCCCGTCCGCAGGCCCTTGAGATCCCATAAAGCTATATCGACCGCCGAAATTGCAAAGGAAGCGATGCCGCCGCGCCCGACATAGTGAATATGCCACAACATGCCGTCGTAGACGGCATCTATGTCAGCGGCGTCGCGCCCAAGCAAAAAGGGCGTCAGATCACGCTCGATGAGGGCGCGGATGGCATGGCCGCCCTTGCCGCCCGTGTAAGTATAGCCGGTACCCTCGCTGCCATCGGTAAGCCTGACAGTCACGGTCACCAGTTCGAAATGGGTGTGGGCGCCATGCTTGGCATCGCTCATCTCTTCGCGCAGTGGCACACGGAACAGCCGTGTCTCGACGCCCTGGATTGCCGTGCTGCTCACATCGGAGTCCTCTTGTGCGTGTGAATTTGGTACGACCATAATTGCATCAGAAATGGCCTAACTGCAACGTTAAAGCCGGGCAGCCGCCATTTTGGTCCGACGAAATATCGTAGCTGCTTGTGCTTTGGTCCGATTTGCGCCTTAATGGAGGTGCGACATGGAGATCAGGCTTGCTGCAGACGGAACAGCATCGGGGAGCGCCGGCGATGGTCGGATCTGCTCGCGCGGCCGACATCATGGTAGCGGGCATCGAGCGCGACATCATTTCCGGAAAGCTTGATGATGGCAGCTATCTGCCGGCTGAGCGGGAACTCATGGCGCTATACGGCGTGGGACGTGGCGTGGTGCGCGAAGCAATCGCCCGGCTGGCAAGCCGGGGGCTAGTCGAAGCGCGCCCCCGCTTTCGCCCGGTGGCCCGTCGTCCGGGGCTCGATACAGCCCTTGGCGCGCTGGAAGGCATGGTCGGCCACTTGTTGGTCGATAAGGCCGGCGTGAAAACTCTGTACGACATGCGCGTCTTCCTGGAAGCGGCCTTGGCTCGCAGTGCCGCGATCAGCGCCCGCAAGGACGATGTCGCAGCGCTCAGGGCGGCACTTGCGGTGAACGAGGCCGCGATACCGGACTCCGAGAACTTCTATGCCACCGATGTGGCGTTTCACGCGGTGCTTTACGACATCGCGCGCAACCCGGTGTTGCCCGCCGTGCATAAGGCGTTTACTGCCTGGCTCTCCCCGCATTGGCTGCGCATGCCGAGATCGCCTGAGCGCAATCGGGTGAATTTCCTCAGCCATCGTGACATCTGTGCCGCGATCATCGAGCGTGACCCCGATGGTGCCGAGCGGGCCCTGCTCAACCATCTTGCCTCGGCATGGGAATATGTCCGCGGAACCTTTGAAACACCTGACGGACAGGAAGGATGACGAGGTCCTACGATCATATTGTCGTGGGCGGCGGAGCGTCGGGCTGCGTTGTAGCGGCCAGACTGGTGAGAGCGGGCCGGCGGGTTCTCTTGCTGGAGGCTGGGCATTCGCACCGCCATCCGCTGCTCGACATGCCGCCCGGCATTTTTAAGATGATCAACGGCTCAAAATTCATGAGCTATCATCGCACCGAACCTCAGGCGCACCTCGACGGCCGCGTCCACGAAATCTCGCAAGGCAACGTGCTGGGTGGCGGTACTTCGGTCAACGCCCAGGTCTACATGCGCGGCCGGCCCGCAGATTATGACGAATGGGATGAATTGCTGCGTGGCAACAATGCCGGTATCCGCTGGAACTGGCAGGCCGTGCTGCCGCATTTCACCGGCATGGAAGGTAACAACCGCCTTGGCGGCGAGTTGCACGGAACCACCGGCCCCCTGCTTGTCTCCGATCCCGGTTATATTGACGATGTTTCGCGCTGGTTCGTGCAGGCGCTGCAAGGGCTGGGACTGCCCTACAACCATGATTTCAACGGAGCTTCGCAGCGCGGCGTAGGCTTCTACCAGTTCACGAACCGCGGTGGAAAACGCAGCAGTGCCGCCTATGCGTTCATCGAGCCTCTATTGCGTGATCCCAGGCTCACCCTGAGACTGAATTGTGCGGTCAGCCGCGTGATGATCGAAAACGAGCGCGCCAGAGGAGTCGCCTATGTGGATTCCTCTGGCACAGAACACACCGCCTATGCCGACGGCGACGTCATCATCTCATCAGGCGCGCTGATTTCGCCGAAACTTCTCATGCTGTCGGGCGTCGGCCCCGCCGATGCGCTTGCGCAGCATGGCATCGCCTGTACAGCCGACTTGCCAGGGGTCGGCGAGAACCTGATCGACCATCCTGAGGTGCCGATCATCGCCACCACCAACGGATCCTATGGCTACTTCAAGCAGGGCCAAGGCTGGCGAATGGTCAGAAACGGTCTGCAGTTCAAGCTTTTCGGCACCGGCACGATCCTGTCTGCTGGGGTCGAGGCGGGAGCTTTCGTCAATCCTGCCGATCCCGAAGGCGAGCCGACGATCCAAGTATTTTGCGTGCCGCACGTGTACCTGGACCGCGACATCCTCACTTTGGTCGCCAATACCTATGGGCTGACCGTAACGACGGTGGTTGTGAAGCCAAAGTCGCGCGGCTTTGTGAAGCTTCGTTCGGCCAATCCAAAGGACATGCCGGTCGTTTCTCCTCATTTGCTCGCACACCCAGAGGACATGAAGGAGATGATCTCGGGCCAGCGCTATTTCCTCAAGGCATTCCGCACGAAACCGCTGGCTGATCGCGTGAAGGCCATAGCCGTGCCGGCAGGCAATGAAGACAGTGACGAGGCTTTAGCGAAGCACTGCAAGCGGTTCGTCAAGACGAACTACCATCCGGCCGGGACCTGTCGGATGGGCCCCGACAGCGATCGGATGGCGGTGCTGGACGCTGCGATGCGCGTGCGCGGGATTGACAATCTGCGGGTCGCGGACATGTCGGCCTGTCCTAACATCAATGCCGGCAACACGGCCGCGCCGGCGATGATGCTGGGCGACCGCTGCGCCGACTTCATCCTGGAGGCGGTATAGCGGCCAAGGAAATCCAAAGGCAAAGCGGGCAGCCGCCAATGCAAGGATGGTGAGGAACATTCACAGTCGTCAAAAACGACAAATCAAGGAGGAAAGAGCATGATCATTACCCGTCGGAAATTGTTAATAGGCTCCGCCGTTGGCGCCGCGGCACTCACACTAGGATCGCGGGCCTTCGCGGCGCTTCCGCCACTTGCCAAAAAGGACAAGTACAAGGTCGGCTTCGCGCAGACGGAAAGCAACAATCCCTGGCGGCTGGCCGAGACCAAGAGCATGCACGACGAGGCCGCGAAGCTCGGCCATCAGTTGGTCTACACCGACGCAGCCGGGTCGTCTGCAAAGCAGGCCGCCGACGTAAACTCGATGATCGCACAAGGCGTCGACGCTATCTTCTTGCCTCCGCGCGAGGACAAACCGCTGGTGCCGGTCGTCCTAGCCGCCCGCGATGCCGGCATCCCGGTCTTCCTGATCGATCGGGACGTCGACCATACGATGGCAAAGCCCGGCGAGGACTATGTCTGCTTCATCGGTTCCGATTTCATCGAGGAGGCAACCCGCATCGGCGAATGGCTGGTCAAGAACGCCAACGGTAAATCGAAGATCATCGAACTCGAAGGCACGACTGGCGCGTCGGCAGCGACCGACCGAAAGAAGGGCTTCGACGATTTCATCGCGAAGCACTCGGAATTCAAGATTTTGGCGTCCCAGTCGGGCGACTTCGCCCGCGACAAGGGCCGCCAGGTGGCCGAGACGCTGCTCCAGGCGCATCCCGACGCCGACATTATTTATGCCCACAACGACGAGATGGCCCTGGGGGCCATTGCCGCCTTGGAAGCTGCCGGCAAGGCCCCGGGCAAGGACGTCCTGATCTTGTCGATCGACGGGGAAAAAGAAGGCGTGCAGGCGATCATCGACGGTAAAATCGGCGCTATTTGCGCATGCAGCCCACTGTTTGGGCCGAAGGCGTTCGCCACCATGGCCGACTACGCCGCCGGCAAGAAAATCCCGCCCTTCATCAAGAACGAAGATCACTTCTTTGACGCCACCAACGCCAAGAAGGATTTCGACATCGCGTTTTGATTGCACTTTCATGGCCTGCCCACATCCGCGGGCGGGCCATTCGGAGCTTGGCCCATGACCGCTCAGCCGGTTGAATCCGCTCGGTTGCTTTTGGATATGCGCGAAATCCAGAAGAAATTTGCCGGCATCCCGGCGCTGACCGAGGCCACGCTTCAGGTCCGTGCGGGTGAAGTCCACGCCCTCATCGGCCAGAACGGGGCGGGGAAATCCACCCTGATCAAGGTGCTTACGGGCTACCATCGCAAGGACGCCGGCGTGGCCCTTTTCCAGGGCCGTCCATTCGAGGCCGGCTCGCCGCACGAGGCGCAGCTCAGTGGCATCAGCACCATCTACCAGGAGGTCAATCTCGTCCCGCTGCGCTCGGTGGCCGAGAATATTTGCCTCGGTCGTGAGAAACGCCGCTACGGCCTCTTGGACTGGTCTGCCATGAACGCGGATGCGGAACGCCTGCTTAGCCGGTTCTCGATCCTCATTGACGTTCGCCGTCCGCTCGGCGATTTCAACACCGCCACCCAGCAGATGGTGGCGATCGCCCGAGCAATCGGCTTTTCGGCCCGGCTCGTCATTATGGACGAGCCGACCTCTTCCCTTGACGAGCGTGAGGTTGCGGTTCTGTTCAACGTGATCCGGCAGTTGAAGGCCGAGGGCGTCTCCGTCATTTTCGTCAGCCACAAGCTCGACGAGCTCTTCGAGGTTTGCGATCGGGTTACGATCATGCGCGATGGCCGGACGGTGCGAAGCGCTGAGATGGAGGACATCAGCAAGCTCGAGCTGGTGGCGGCGATGCTCGGCCGCGATGTCTCCGTGGTCGAGGGTCACGCAACAGCCTTCGGCGAGCGCGATCGCTCCAAGCTAGGCGATGTGTTGTTTTCCGCGCGCGGCCTTGCCGCCGGACAGTCGGTACGCCGTGTAAGCTTCGACGTACGTCGTGGCGAAATTGCAGGCTTTGCGGGCCTGCTTGGCGCCGGCCGCACCGAAACAGCGCGGCTTGTGTTTGGGGCCGACCCCCTCAGCGCCGGTGACATGACGATAGAGAACTCGCCTTACCGCCCTGCCGGCCCGGCCGATGCCATCGCCGCGGGCATGGGCTTCTGTACCGAGGACCGCAAGGCCGAGGGCATCGTGCCGGAAATGACGGTGGCGGAGAATGTCACACTTGCGCTGCTGCCGAAGATCAGCCGCAACGGTGTCCTGAACGAGACGCGGCAGCGTGAAATCGTCGAGCGGTTCATCCGCGAACTTGGCATCAAATGTTCCGGCCCGAACCAGAGGGTTCGCGAACTCTCCGGCGGAAATCAGCAGAAGGTCCTGCTTGCCCGCTGGTTGGCGATGAATCCAAAGCTGCTTATCCTTGACGAGCCGACGCGCGGCATCGACGTCGGTGCAAAGGGCGAGATCCAGCGTCTCATCCGACGGCTCGCCGATGAGGGATTGGGAGTTTTGATGATCTCCTCTGAACTGGAAGAAGTGATCGAGGGCGCGGACCGCATTTTCGTCTTGCGCGAAGGTATCAGCGTGGCCGAGCTAGAAGGCGATGCCGCCAACGAAAAGGACGTCATCGCAGCCATGGCGCATGGCGGTTCACCGGCGGAGGTGTAAGCGTGACCGAGCTGACGAGACCCTCAACGGCTAGCGACACCGGGACGCGCGGCTTCGATCTGTTCGGCTTTCTGGCACGCTACGGAATGGTGATCGTGCTGGCGCTGCTAATGGCCTTCAATCTTGCCTACACCCAGAACTTCGCGACGATGCAGACGCTCAACGTTAATCTCACGCAGGTCTGTACAATCGTCATCGTTGCGGTCGGAATGACGCTGGTGATCGCAACCGGCGGCATCGACCTCTCGGTCGGCTCGCTGATGGCCATTTCCGGCGCGCTGGCTCCGATGATCTTCATGGGCAAGATCTTTCCGATTGATAATATCTACGTAGCAGTGACGCTGGCTATGAGCGCGTCGATCCTTGTCGCCAGCTTGTTTGGTCTCTTCAACGGCTGGTTGGTCGCCCGCTTTCGCATCCAGCCTATAGTGGCAACGCTGGTGTTGTTCATCGCCGGGCGAGGGATCGCGCAAGTTATGACCAATGGCAACTTGCAGACATTTCGCGTGCCACAATTCCAATGGATTGGGCTTGCCCGCCCCTTCAATATACCTGCTCAGGTCATCATCATGATGATGCTTGTTGCGGGCGCGGCTTGGATCCTGAAACGCACCGTGTTCGGACGTAGTATCCTTGCGGTCGGCGGCAACGAAAAGGCTTCTGAACTCGCAGGCATTGACGTCCCCAAAATCAAGCTGTCCGTCTATGCCATTAGCGGGAGTTGCGCCGGGCTGGCCGGACTCATCGTCATCGCCATCAACTCCTCAAGTGACGCAAATCTTGTCGGGTCGGGCATGGAACTGGATGCCATCGCCGCGGTCGCCGTCGGCGGAACGTTGCTCAGCGGCGGCAAGGCAACCATTATCGGTACCCTGCTCGGCGCGCTCACCATCCAGCTCGTTCGATATACCCTGCTTGCGAACGGGGTGCCCGACGCTGCGGCGCTTGTGGTGAAGGCGATCATCATCGCATTTGCTGTCTGGCTACAGCAGCAGCATCGGACATAGGCCGTGAACCGCGCCCATCTTGTCCGCATCATCGGCACCTACGGTGTGCTGGTTGCCCTTGCGGGGCTCGTTCTGTTCGGATTCCTGCGCTACGATCGTTTCCTGGGCTTCTTCAACGTCATGAGCGTCATGCGCTATAACTCGATGTTCGCGCTCGTCGCCCTTGGGATGTGCTTCGTCATCATGACCGGCGGCATCGACCTGTCCGTTGGCTCCGTAGCCGCCTTGGGCAGTGTCGCCTCCGCATTGGCAAGTCCTTTTGGGATGCTCCCAGGGCTCGCGGCCGGCGTGGGCGTCGGGCTTGCCGCGGGCCTGATCAATGCCTTCCTCATAACCCGCGGCAAGCTGATGCCATTTATTGCAACCCTCGCCACGATGCTGGCAGCCAGCGGCTCGGCGCTGCTGCTTGCCGGCAATCAAACCGTCTCGGTATCTTACGCCTCAGGGTTCACCAGGATTGGTCAAGGAAATTTCTGGGTGTTTCCTGTCCCGGCGGTGATTGCGGTAACCGCCTATGTGATCGGCTCCGTCTGCTTGAACTATACCAGCGCAGGACGCACGGTGCTGGCAATTGGCGGTGGCGAGGACGCCTCACGCTTGATGGGACTGCGCACTGACCGGGTCAAGTTTCTCGTCTATGCCGCGAGCGGCGGCCTCGCGGGGTTGGCCGGCGTCATCCTTGCCTCGCAATTTGGCGCCGGCCAACCGATCGAGGGCGTCGGCTGGGAACTCTTCGCTATCGCGGCGGTGGTCGTGGGCGGGACGCTGCTCACCGGCGGCTCGGGCTCGGTGATGACCACGCTTGCTGGCGTCCTCCTGCTGGGCATCCTTTTCAACATCCTGAACTTTGAGAACGGTATGGGCTGGATTTCGCTCTCAGCGTACTGGCAATCCGTAATCCGTGGACTATTCCTGCTTGTCGTCGTCCTTCTTCAAGCGAGGCTGGCGGGAAAGCGTGTTCGGGCGCCGTCGTGACAAGTTCCGCCATCGTGGATCCTCGTGTGGTTGCTAACTTACCCCTCGACCCTCTGAACGCGAGTTGGGGAGCCCGCCCCCCGGACAGGAATTGCCTGTCGGGCCTCACGGCCGTGATCGCGGCTGTGCCTTGTACCCATAACTGGCTTTTGAGCTACCCATCTCTGCTGCGGGTTCCATCGTGCGACACGCCGACCCTCAAGCCAAGAGATCACTTCAGCTCTGACGACCAAGGAAAATTCACATACTCGTTGCGGCTGTCGTAACAGATATTTCCATACATCTTCAGGTAGTGATCACGGCGTGCTGGATCGGCGTAAACCGAGGCTGGATCCAGCAAGTCGGCATTGTACCACTCAAGGTTGGCGCGTGTCAGTGCAATGGGAAGGATATCCATAGCCTGCGGGATGCTTTTGCCGTCGAGCCAATCGGCCGCAAACTGCCCCATGGCATACCCGAAAACCGGTGATGACAAGGCGATGCTCGCCTTGTAGGGGCTGTCCGCTTTTCTGATTTCAGAAACCGCCTCTGGCTCGCCATCAATTCCGCCGAGAAATTGATCCGGCCTGTCTTTGCCGGCAGCGCGCAATGCTTCCAGCGCGCCCAGCACGACGGCATCGCCGCCAAGCACCACGTCGACATCGGGGTTGGCGACAAGGATCGTTTGCATCGTGGCGAACCCTCCTTCCTTGTTGACCGGCTTCGGTGCGATGTCGGCTACGATTGTCACGCCGAGAATGGCATTCAGGCCATCTCGCATTGCCGTGAACCGAGGGGCCAGGAACTCCATGGTGTCCTGGGTCAGCAGAACGACCTTGGCCTTCCCGCCGAGCTTGGCCTTGATGTGCTCGATCGCTGCGTCAGCTAGCACCTTGCCTGTACGATATTGCGGAGCATTGAGCAGCAACGTCGCGGGTGGAGGCACGATCGTGCCGACAAACGCTCCCGACCAGATCGCCTGCTGAAGCGAGGGGCCGAAAGCCACCGGATCCGAAGACGTGCCCACGATGGCGCCAACCCTCGCCGCGACGAGAGAGTGAACCTGGTCTATGGCCTTGCCGACGTCATTTTCAGCCAGAACTCTTCGATACCCCAAGCCGCGATTTACTGCCGCCAGGGATAGGCCGTGATCAACCCCCTGCAAAAAGTCCCGGTCGTTTTCCTGTACATAGGCCAAAACCTTGCTCAGGCCGACCGGGGCACTGCATGAGGGTGCATTTGGGTCGAAGACGGGAAACACCGCCCGCCTAGTGATGCCTGGGGCACCTTCCTGGGCGCGCGCCGAAGCAAGCCCGGCCATAGAGGAAATGAGCAGCAGAGCTATCGCTTGGCCGAGCAGCCGGGCAGTCCTCCTCTTTAGACCAAACACCGTTTCTCCTCTCGTCAACGCGCATTCGCTTGACGGTAACTTTCTACTGAGTGGCTCAGCTGTCTACAAAACCGCGGTAGCACGCCGTGGTTTTGTCGAAAACACCAAATGAGCCGCGGTCCCCGGTTGGAGATTGCGATACTCTATCTTGCCGCCAAGGCTGACACCCATGGCATTGATGATCCTGCTGCCCACCCCTGTACCTTTGGCGGGCAGGCCCTCGGCCCTCCCGATACCGGCGTCCTCGACCAGCAGCTCCGCTTGTTCGCCCGGCAGTGCTGTGAGCCGTACCTGAATGTCTCCCGCCCCATCGGGGTAGGCATACTTGAACGCGTTTGTAACGAGTTCAGTGACCACCACCCCAAGGTTGATGCAGGCATCTGTCTCGAGTTTGATCGGATCTACCTCGTAGGAGAGCCTTACGCCATGTCCCTGGCTTCGAAGCGACGTTCGCAGGTGATCGAGCAGCCCAGCAAGGTATTCGTCGAGGGCAACCGAGCGGACATCGGAAGAACTGTAGAGCCTCCTGTGCACCAGCGAGATCGCGAAGATGCGGTCCTGGGTTTCGGCCAGTGCATCTTTTGACGCATTATCCCCGACTGCTTTTGACTGGAGAGTTACAAGCGACGAGAGCAGTGCCAGACTGTTCGCGACCCTGTGATTGACTTCCGATAGAAGCACCTCGGCCCGGTCGCGGGCCCTTGCCAGATCTTCAGTTCGGGTGCTGACACGTAGTTCCAAGTCGCTGTTGAGTGCATTGACCTCGTCGCGTGTCTTGCGAAGTTCTCTGGTGTAACGAGCGGCTGCATAGGCAGCCCCGGCAACGACGACGACGATGACAAGCCCGCCGACTGCAGAAACAAGCCGCAGCCATCCGCTGTTGGCACGCTGCTCGGCGACACCGGATGTAAGTCGGTCATCCGCCCGCCCGATAACACCCGAGAAGTACACATTGGCTTCGTCCGTCAGAGCCTTACCTCTGTTCGTTCGGAACAACGCTGAGATCTCTGCATCCCGCTGGTCGCGCTTGAGTGCTATCGTCTGATCGAACTCTCCAAACTTGGCGGCAACGATTGCGGTGAGCCGGTGCAGCGTCGATTGGGAGTCGGGATAGGAAGTCAGCAACGTCTGCAGCGCTTCGAGGTGGCGCTGCGCTTGGGCTTTGGCTGTTTGATATGGTCCCAAATAGATTTCGTTGCCGGTGATCACGAAACCGCGTTCGGACGCCTCAGCCGTCTGCATTGCATTTCTCAATTCAACCGCCGCGACCCGGGTGTTTCGCGCTGCGATCGCATCATCGAAGTAGGATTGCGATCTCTGGCCAAGCCAGAAATTTGTGACCACGATAGCCATGAGCGCAGCAAACCCTATGAGCAGGGAGGCGGACGTTAATCGGACAAGGTTACGGCTGGGAACTGACATCAGCACATTCCTGCCCGATTTCGGGTCCGTGCGCCATCATGTAGTAACGGCCAATGAGGCGCTCGGCGAGCAAGCGATATCTCCCTCACCACACTGGGTGCGCCGCCTGTTCCGGGAGCCCGACAAAAGGATGACGAGGGCAGCATTACCGAGCCACCCTCGCCGATTGGAAGAACAGTAATCGACGTCTGCGCAGTTCACCTCAAGCTCAGTTGCAATTCTTCCGTCAGCACGCGCTCGTTCGGATCGATCGGGCCCAGCTTCCTGACGACCCGGAATCGACCGCGCTCCGCCTGCGCAATGTACATGTTCATGCGAACATGGTGCTGACCGGGAACCATTTCGGCCGGTCCACCTGGTCCCTCGCTGATCCGAGCATGATTGAGCGCCGCGATGACGGCGCCCTGCTCGAGGGTGCCGGATTCCTTCACTGCTGCTTCCCACATCTTGATCGCCCGGTAATGGCCGGTGCAGCCGCTGCCTGCAGTCAACATGGCGCTGCCGGGGAAACGCGCTGTGTAGCGGTTCAAAAGCGCGCGGCCATATGGATCGTCGAGTTCCTGATAGTAGTCGAGGCAGCTGTAGAGGCCCTCGATCTGCTCGGACGGGACGAGGTTGAGAAAGTTCTCGTCAAAATAGGTACAGACGATCCTGCCGCCGCGCTTGCCGAATCCAGCTTTATGCAACTCATCTAGGAACGGCGTCAGCCCCGGCGGAACAATGGTGTTGAACACGACATCGGCACCGCTGACCATGATCTGCTGCACCGTCCGTCGGAAATCGACGGTATCGAGCGGGAAATACTCCTCGCCGACGATCTCGCCGCCATTGGCGCGCACGACCCGGCTTGCCGCCTTATTTAGAATGTGGGGCCAGATATAATCGGCCGACGGCAAATAGAACCTCTTTGCCCCGGTGCTCTTCATCAGCCATGGAATCAGCGGTTCCACCTGCTGCGCCGGCACCGGGCCCGTGCAGAAGATCAAGGGATCGTTTTCTTGTCCCTCATACTGCTCGGTGTAGATGTAGAGCGTTTTGCCCCGGGTGACCGCCTCGCTCTTGATGGCGAGGCGGGTCGAGCTGTAGATGCCGCCAACGACCAAGTCGACCTTGTCGACATCCACAAGTTTGGCGGCGCTTGCCTTGGCCGCGCTGTCGGTGGTCTCGCCATCCTCTATGATGAGCTTCACCGGCCGGCCGAGGAGGCCGCCTTTGGCGTTGATGTCGTCGACAAGCATGGTGGTGAGATTGGCATTGGCGATGCCCATGATGGACAAGGGGCCGGTGAGTTCGGCGATGAGGCCGATCTTAATAGGATTCTGGTTCATCTAATCTCTCCGATATTGTAGGGTTCATCTCCGGGTCTTCGTCGGGCGCGCCGCCGTGCATGGCCGACGGCGCGTAGCGCGAAGGTCAGGCCTCGTAGTGGCCCAGCAGCAGTGCCGCCTGCGGCTTGCCGACATGGCCGGCTTCCTGCAGGATCGCGGGAACCTCCGGATCCGACACGAAATTCTTCCAACCCTCGGCGTCCCAGTCGAAGATGGCCCAGATGCGGTCGGCCTCGCTTGGGTCGCGGAACACGGTTGCGCCGTTCGAGCCGTGCAGTCGGCGCTTGTCGGCGCCCTTGGTGGAAAAGATGTGGATGAAGCGGTCGACGTCCGCCACCTTCGTCGTTGCAAGAAGCATTGAATTTCCTCCTGTCGGTCGCGGCCACCATTGGTCCGTCGACAGGATTAGGATGCGCGCGCCGCAGGGGGCGCACATGGGGTGTATTCCCTATGGCTGCGTTTCGCCTGGCCTGACCAGCCCGTGCTCGACCGCGTAGAGCGCCGCGGCCGCACGGGTAGCCACGCCGATCTTGGAATAGACGCTCTGGATATGGTTATCCGCGGTCTTGGGTGAGATAAGCAGCTTGCGCGCGGCCTCCTTCGCGGTCAGGCCGGCGGCGATCAGACGCAGCACCTCGATCTCGCGCGGCGTCATGCCGGCCAGCGAGCGCGGGGCCGGGCGTCGCGACGGCTGTCCGGCGAAGGACAGTACAGCCTCGGCGGCGTCGGGGCAGATACAGCCCTCTCGAACAGAGGTACGCAGCTGCGCCGCCGCCGCCTCGCTGGACAACGCCTTGCGGTGTGGGCGCTCCTCCCGCGAAGTTTGGTACGCTTCGGCGGCGGCCAGGGTCCTCGCCGCCGGAGAGAGGTCGGAGCCGCCAACTTTGCGGTGATAGCCCGAGCCGTCCAGGCGCTCGTGATGGCGAAGCACGAGCCCAGCAATAGCATCGCCCTGAGGACCGAACGAGGCCAGCGCCCGCTCGCCGTAATAGGCGTGCAACTGTGCGGCGTCCCGCTCGCGGACGGATAGCGGCCCGTTCCGCATCCAGGTTGCCACCGGCACCACCAGTTCGCCGATGTCATGGATGCATCCAGACCAGCGCAGTGCGCGGACATCGGGCTCGGGCAGCCCGAGGCGTCGTGCTCCACCCTCGGCCAGTTCCGCCACCATCCGCGAATGACCTTGTGTGAACGGCATGCGCATGTCGATCATGTCGGCAACGGCAAGGAAAGCCTCGTCGCAAGCCGCCTCGTCCAGCGTCACCGGCGGGTCGGGCTCCAGCGCCAGGATCGTCTCGCGGTCGACCGTCGCGCCGATGCCCTCCATCAGCACGGCGGCGTTGGCGGCGACGAGCCGGGCCAGCTCCGCCTCGTAGGCACCATCGCCACGACTGGCGATGGTCTCGGCCATCGCGTCGATGCCGGCCGCGTCGCTGAGCGCAATAGCATCCTGCGCCAAAGTAATCAGGCGCACGGCGGGCAAGACGTCTTCGCCGCTCAGCCCACGCGGTAGGCCCTTGCCATCCCAGCGTTCGTAGATTTGTCCAAGATTGCGCCGGATCTCGTCGGACAGGCCGAGGCGCACGCCGATCCGCTGCGCAACCTCGCAATGGGCGGTGAGTACCGGGCGGGCCACGGCGAGAGCCTGCGACATCGCGGCCTCGATCGCCTTGGCCTGCGCATCGGGGTCGAGATCATAGTAAAGCCGCTTGAAGGCCTGTACGAAGACCCTGCCTAGTTCCGCGCGGTTGCCCATGTCGAGACCGACGAGATCCTGGCGCAACGCAATTTCATCGCCGAAGGTGGCCGACAGAAGGTCCGTGTCGGCATTGCAGCCGACATAGCGCAGCATCGACTGGTGATACGCATTGCGCCGGATCTGCTCCGAAAGGCCGGCAAGCTCGGCGATCCGCATCGCAAGCACGCAGGATTTCAGGGCGAAGTCGCGGGAATGGCCTGTCGCGAGGTCCGATGCATAAGCGAGGACCATCATGAAGTCCGCTCGGCGTATCGAGACTTCTGGCATCGCATACCCCAATCCGCAGATATGCTATCCTAGCGCGCCCCTAACACCAAGGGCAGAAGTCTGAGCCGGATGTGCATGCTGGAGAGGGCGGGGCAGCGACCGTTTGGAGCCCGTCCGCGGCGGTCTGGGTCGTCGTTATCGGGTCAGTGAAATTTGACTTCGAATGTTCCACCCATTGGGTATTTTCATGCGTAACGCCACGGACGTCTTGACGGACTCGCCGGCAGGTCTAATTTGCGCATTCTCATGTGCCTAGCCCGTCCTTCCCTGTGGCTTGGGTGCATCAACGGCGGTGATTGGGGAAAATCACCGCCGTTTGCATTGGAACCCAAAGAAAACAGGGTTAGAACCCCTCTGGCCGGTCATGCTGTGCAGCGATTGGTCGGTGTAGAGCGTCGATTTACGGTTGGCATGCGCAGCAGGATACCGCGCACAACGGCCTTGGTGGCGTGCTGGACGCGAACACGCGGGCTTTGCTATCACGCTCGACCAGACCGACAACGGCGCCCTTCGGCGTCATCTTGCGCTTCAAGCGGGCTGGCCGTTGCGCTGTGGTGAAAGGTAATCGCGGTCCCCGCGCCCCGATGTGGGTTTCGTTCTACGATCTTGCCTTCGCCGTCAAGCGGGCCACGGCTTAACCTTTTCCGACATCGGGTCGCGAATGCCGTGTATAGATGACGCCGAGTAGCTGGGGCGCGGACACGGCTTTCTTGGGAGAGGCATTGAGGTGCCAACCCAGCATCCATTTGTGCGGGCCGATCTCGCTCAAACACCGTTCCGACCCTGATAGGGAATGGCAGGCCATTCGTTGCACTTGTAGACGCCGGGGCGAGCAGATTCGGGGTCAAGCTTGGTGAGGCGCTCCGGTGGCATTGGCGCATCTGGGAAAAACGGACATTGTGGCCAATGAACGGCCACCAAATGGTCGCGAGCCATCTCGGCGGCATGGTCAATTGGGTTGGTCTTGGTGGAACATTGCGAGATAAATGGGGGCCTTGGCGATCGACAAGCACAGGTCTTGCACACCCCACCTGCGGGCGGTGTGTTGCCAGCGATGGCATCCACTCGATTCTTGCTGAAATTCCGGCTAGCTTGGGCGGCAGATGACTCAGTTCTGGTCGGTGAATCACAATCAGACCGCCCCTCAAGAGGTTGATGGGCAGCACCTTTGGTCCCCCCAGACCAAGGGCAATGGCGCACGAAGTGAGTTCCACAACAGATTTCGGCCGTGCGACGCCTGGCGACCAATCAATCGGCTATACGGGCAGGATTGCGGAATTCGCCTTCACCGTTCCGATCCAATCGAGTTTGGAGACACCGAAACTTATTGGAATCAAGAGGGATGATTTCTGCCGATCTTTTGGATACCACGCCCCCTTCGATCCCTCCTCAAACTTCAACAGGGAGTCTCGGCCCGCTCCGCAAGGCGACATTCCCTACCCGGCAAGTTTCGAAGTCAGACAATCGGGAGGCCTGTCTGACAGGCGTTCCACAGAAGCGATACATTTGAGAATGGCGACCTCATTTTTCACAGCCACGATGGTTTCGAAGCGGCGCGTCGCTCACGGTCCCTCAAGTCGAGAATTCTAAGAGACGTTCAACAATGACCCAGCACACAGAAAACGCTCGAATTCTCATGTACAGCCACGACACGTTCGGGCTTGGCCACTTGCAGCGCTGCCGGACCATCGCGCATTCGCTGGTGGAGGATTTCCGCGGACTTCAGGTGCTTATCATTTCGGGTGCGACTATCGCTGGCGCCTTCGACTACAGAGCCCGTGTCGACTTCGTGAAGATCCCCAGCGTCATCAAGTTGCGCAACGGCGAATACACCTCGCTGGAAAAGGATATTGATCTGCATGAGACGCTGAGGATGCGCCAGTCGATCATCCGCCACACCGCCGAGACCTTCCGGCCGGATATCTTCATTGTCGACAAGGAACCGCTCGGCCTGCGCGGTGAGATTGAGGATACTCTGTCCTACCTCAAGACGCGTGGCACCACGCTGGTGCTTGGCCTGCGCGAGGTGATGGATGCGCCGCACCTGCTCGAGGCAGAGTGGGCGCGCAGGGATGTGATGCGCAAGATTGGCCTGTTCTACGACAAGGTCTGGGTCTACGGGCCGCCGGATTTCTACGATCCGCTGACCGGCCTGGATGTGCCGCCGGCTGTCAGGGCAAAGATGAGTTTCGTCGGTTTCCTGCAACGAAGCTTGCAGCGGAACGAGTTGCCCGGCCACCGGCCCGAGGGCGATTATATCCTGGTCACCACCGGCGGCGGCGGCGACGGTGCCGAATTGATTCACGACGTCATCGATGTCTATCAGCAGGATCCGCAACTGCAGCACAGGGCGCTGATCGTGCTTGGGCCTTACATGCCGGCCCGCAAGCGCAACAAGCTGCTCAAAAAGGGGGCCAAGATCCCCTACATCAAGATGATCGAGTTCGACAACCGCATGGAAGACCTGATTGCCGGCGCCAAGGCGGTGGTGGCCATGGGTGGTTACAACACCTATTGCGAGATATTGTCTTTCGACAAGCCGGCGCTAATCGTGCCGCGCATCGAGCCACGTCAGGAACAACTAATTCGCGCTCGGCGCGCAGCCGAACTCGGCCTCATCGAGCTGCTTTTGCCGCACGAAGCCAAGGACTCCCAGCGATTCGCCGATGCACTCGTGGCGCTGCCGGATCGGCCCCGCCCCTCACAGAGTAATCCGCATCTGACGCTAGAAGGGCTGCCTCACATTTCCGAGATTGTCGCGGAATTGCTCGACCGGCGGGCCGGCCATCACCTTTCGGTCGTTGAAGGAACCAACTGACTTGCAACGTCGCAAGATCGTCGTGGTCCTGAAGGGCTATCCGCGGCTGTCGGAAACTTTTATCGCACAGGAACTGCTCGGTCTGGAACGCGCGGGGTTCGATTTGATACTCGTCGCACTCAGGCGGCCCACCGACGCAAAACGGCACCCCGTCCATGACGAGATCAAAGCGCCGGTCCACTACCTGCCGGAATATCTGCATGATGAGCCGCTACGCGTGCTTCGCTCGCTTTGTGCCTATTTGCCGCGGCCGAGCTTCTGGCGCGCGCTCGGTTCGCTGGTAGCCGATATCTCCCGCGACTTTACGCGCAATCGCGCACGCCGCTTCGGGCAAGCGCTCGTGCTGGCGGCCGAATGGCCGGAAGAAGCGGGATGGTTGCATGCGCATTTCGTGCACACGCCGGCATCGGTGACGCGCTACGCCAGCCAGCTTCGTAGCCTGCCCTGGAGCTGCTCAGCCCATGCCAAGGACATCTGGACTTCGGCGGACTGGGATTTGGCTGGCAAACTTTCCTCGGCCCGCTGGACAGTCACCTGCACGAAAACCGGCTTCGATCGTCTGAAAAAACTCGCCAAAGGCAACTCGTCTGTGCATCTGAGCTATCATGGGCTCGACCTTGATCGCTTCGGAAGTTTTGGCGACGCGCGACAACAGTATGACGGCTCGGAGCGCGGCGGAGCGGTTGTCGTTCTGAGTGTCGGACGGGCCGTCGAAAAGAAAGGTTACGATACCTTGCTGGAGGCCCTTGCCCTCTTGCCTGGCGATTTGGCCTGGCGTTTCGAGCATATCGGCGACGGCGAAGAACTGGAACGGCTCAAGGCGCTGGCGCAAAAACTCGGCCTGGATGATCGCGTCGCCTGGAAAGGGGCGCTTGCGCAGGAGCAGGTGCTTGAGCACTACCGCTGCGCCGACATCTTCGCCCTGGCCTGCAGGATCACCGCGAATGGGGACCGGGACGGCTTGCCAAATGTTCTTGTCGAGGCAGCTAGCCAGCGGCTCGCATGCGTGTCCACCGATGTTTCTGGTGTGCCGGAGCTTATATCGCCCGATGAAACCGGGCTGCTGGTACCGACAAACAGCCCAATCGCCCTGGCACAGGCGCTGGAGCGCCTGATCCGGGATCCCGTCCTGCGCGCCCGCCTAGGCGACGCCGCAGAGCGGCACGTGCGCGGCAATTTCGATCATACGGCGAGCATTGGACAACTCAAGGAATTGTTCGAGCGCGAGTGGCGGGCCATCGATTGAAGCAGCTCCGTGCCTTCCTCTATGTCCAGCACCTGCTCGGTATCGGACATCTCGCTCGCACCAGCCGCGTCGCGGCGGCTCTGGTCGATGACGGGTTTGACGTAACGATCGTGACCGGCGGAGCGCCGGTCGCAGGGTTTCCGGGACCGGGGGTAAAATCTGTAACCCTGCCACCTGTCACCTCCGGTGATGAAACATTTTCCGGACTTGTCGATCTGCAGGGCATACCCGTCGACGATGATTTCAAGAATCGCCGTTCAGAGATGCTGCTCCAAGCATTCCGGGATTGCAGGCCTGATGTCGTGATTGTCGAGGCGTTTCCATTTGGACGCCGGCAGATGCGATTCGAACTCTTGCCGCTGATCGAGGCGATCAACGCGACGTCGCCCAAACCGCTGCTGGCGACGTCCATCCGTGACATCCTTCAGGAGCGCGTGAAGCCGGGCCGAAATGAGGAAACGGTTGATCTCGTCAATACGCACTTCGACCTTGTTATGGTCCACGGCGACCCGGCTTTTGCAACCGTCGACAAGACATTTCCACTGGCCGGGGCGATCAAGGCCGAGGTCACCTACACGGGGCTCGTTGCCGCGCCGCCCTCGCCCCCGGCCTCCGAGCGCTTCGACGTTCTGGTGTCAGTTGGCGGCGGAGCTGCCGGAAGCAGCCTTGTAAGCTCCACCATCGCAGCGGCGCGGAATGCCAAGAACGGTTGGAAATGGTGTTTGATCACCGGCCCAAACCTGCCGAAAGACCAGTTTGACGCGATCGCACACGACGTCACGCCGGGCCTGTCCATCTTCCGGTTCCGCGAGGATTTCGCGAGCCTGCTGACAGCTGCCCGCCTGTCCGTCTCGCAGGCGGGTTACAACACGGTCTGCGATGTCCTGCGCGCGGGTTGTCGCTCCCTGCTCGTCCCATTTGCAGCAGGCGGTGAAACAGAACAAACGGTTCGCGCCCTGCTGCTTGAAGAACTCGGTCTTGCGACGGTTGTTATGGAAAGGGACCTAACGCCTGAAGGTTTGGCGAAAGCGATCGAAGCTGCGCTTGTGGCACCTAGACCATCCGCGCATCGCCTCAATCTGGACGGCGCCCGTCACTCGGCGCAAATCCTGCGCGACCGGCATCGAACATGGTCCCTAAACAGAGGGGCTGATTTCAAGAAAAGCTCATGATCAACAGACGATGGATCCTAACGCGGTTCATCGTTTCGCGGAAACCCTCTGAACCGCTCTACCTCCTTGTTCTGCCGCAAGTCCGAACGGCGAGCCGTTCACATGTTCCTGGAATTTGCTCTAACGCGTGTCGCTTCTGGTGAGCTTCGTGCAAGGCGCTTCAAGGACGTGTATTAATGCCCCAAACCGCTACGCAATTTTGGGCGAAAAGCTAGACAGTTCCAATCAGCATGAAGCGCGTATAATTTTTGGTCGGCAGCTCGCCGGAGAAGCGCACCTCCCGCAGTGCCGCCATTGCTTCGAAGGCTGCCAGCGAAGCCACGCAGTTGACGTGCGTCGGCTCGCTGAAATAATCATTCGATTGCAGCAGAACATTCGTGCCCTGCGGAAGCAGCGCAAGCCAGGCGCGCAGATCGGCTATGTGTTCGCAGCTCGTATTGACGGTCAGGTCGGGACGCCCGGCCGCATAGTCGAGTGCGTACATATCTGCCGTCATGGCCCGGAACCGGTCGCCGGCGTCCCGGTTTAGCGTCAGGGCGACGGGCGCGACTTCGGGATCGATGTCAATGCTGTCGACCGCCGCAATGTCGAAGCGGACATCGTTGAAAAGCATCGCCGACAACACGCCATACCAACCACCCAGAACCCATATGCGCCCGAAGCGCCCGCCGCAGCTGTCGAACAGCCGATCGAGCGCCCACATCTTGCAGGCGACCTGTTTGTGGTTGAACGCGTTGCCCATATCGGCGTTCGGATGCTGGGCGATGACGCGCGCCAGCCCTGCCACGAGAGGTCGGTCGACATAGGCCCCAATTCCGCGCGTGAGGTCCAAGGCTTGCTCGCGCCAGTCCATGCCGGCATTGCGTGGTTGCGTGACATCCATCATATTCGTCTTGTATGGTGGGATTTCGGGCGACACAACGCAATCTTGCCCCCCGCAAGGCCGTTTTGATCCGCGGATTTGATTATGCTGTTAGCCGCTTCGCCATTGCCCGGTGCCGGAGAGAGCCGGCTGCATCTGTCGGGACCATCGGCGTCGTTCGTGCACTGCATCTTCGAGCTTGTCATTGGCGACGCAGAAATTGCCGACACGCCATGCGCCGGTAGCCGCTTCTTCGTCCCGCATCCTTCCAACTAAAGGGTCCACGGTCGCATATGGAACCCAGCCTAGCCCGCTATATCTGGACCCACACGAAAAAGCAGCAGCTTTGGATATTGATGATCGTCGTGCTTTCGATGGTCCCTTATTTCATGTCCTTCGACCTGCCGAAGCTGATCGTCAACGGCCCGATTCAAGGTAAAGGCTTCGACCAAGTGGGCGCGACCCAGCCATTCATGAGGCTGCATTATAGCCTGCCGTTCATTGGCGAGGTCCTGTTCTTCTCCGGTTTTCAGCTCGGCCGCAAGGCGACGCTGTTTGCCCTGAGCCTTGTGTTCCTCCTGCTGGTCGTCATCAACGGCCTATTTAAACTCTACATCAACACCTACAAGGGCCGTCTGGGCGAACGCATGCTGCGGCGTATCCGTTTCGATCTGGTCGATCGTGTGCTGCGGTTTCCGCCGATTTATTTCAAGCGGGTGAAATCGGCCGAAGTGGCGACCATGGTGAAGGACGAGGTGGAGCCGCTGGGCGGCTTTATCGGCGACGCCTTTCTGCAGCCGGTACTGCTCGGCGGTCAGGCGCTGACCGCCATGCTCTTCATCATGGTCCAGAACGTCTGGCTCGGACTGATAGCGGTCGTGATCGTGACGATCCAGATCGTGCTCATCCCGCGAATGCGGCGGCGGCTGCTCGTGCTCGGGCGCCAACGGCAATTGACGGCGCGTGCACTTTCGGGCCGGGTTGGCGAAATTGTCGACGGTATCGGCGCGGTTCACGTCCACGATACATCAAACTACGAGCGCGCCGACATAGCTGCCCGGCTCGGGCTCATATTCAAGATCCGCTTCGATCTTTACCAATGGAAATTCATGGTAAAGTTCCTCAACAATTTTCTCGCGCAGCTCACGCCCTTTCTGTTCTACATGATCGGCGGTTACCTAGCCATTGAGGGTCGGCTGGACGTCGGCCAGCTCGTGGCCGTGATCGGCGCCTACAAGGACCTGCCCGGACCGATGAAGGAACTGATCGACTGGGATCAGGATCGGCAGGATGTCCAGGTCAAATATCAGCAGGTGGTTGAACAGTTCACTGTGGAGGGTCTCATTGCGCCTACAATCGGGGCGTTGGCGATCGACGATCCCGATCCGATGACCGCCCCCCTGTCGGCAATCGGTCTGTCCATAGCAGACGATGGCGGTGCGATCCTTCTCAACCGTGTCTCCCTCCAGGTCAAGCCGGGTGAGACGGTGGCGCTGGTCAGCACTGCAACAGGCGGAGCCGAAGCGCTTGCAGAAGCCTTTGCGCGGCTGAACTGGCCCGACAGCGGAAGGATCGTTTCGGGCACCGACGACCTGCTTGAACTCCCCGAAGCGGTGACCGGACGGCGCATGTCGTATGCCTCGTCGGATGTTTTCCTGTTCCAGGCAAGCCTCCGCGATAACTTGCTCTACGGGTTGAAACATGCGCCGCTGACACCGGTGACTTACGACGGTGCAGCGGCAGACCAACACCGCTGGAACATCGAAGAGGCGCGCCGGTCTGGCAATCCGGATCTTGATATCCGTAGCGACTGGATCAACTATGCTTCCGCCGGCGCCACCGGCCCGCACGACCTCTTTGAAGCCGTGCGCCGGGTGCTCGACGCGGTTGTTCTGTCGCGCGACATTCTGGACCTTGGCTTGCGCTCTTCGGCCGACCTCAAGCGTCACACGGAACTTGCCAAGCGCATCGTCGAACTGCGTGCGGCGTTGCGAACCCGGCTTGAACAGGAAGGGCTGAGCGGACTGGTGGTTCCTTTCGAACCGGGCGCCTACAACAAGGAAGCGACAATCGGCCAGAACCTGCTCTTCGGCGCTGCGGCCGGCCCTGAACTGGCGGATAGGGCGCTGGCTGCCAACCCCTATTTTGCTTCTGTGCTCAATGAAGCCGGTCTCGACCGCACGCTCTACGAAATGGGCATGGAGATCGCCGAACAGGCGATCGAGCTGTTTGCCGACCTGCCAGCCGATCACCAGTTTTTCCAGCAGCTCGCCTTCATGAGCGCCGAGGAGATACCGGCCTACGAAACCTTGCTGCAACGGCTCAAGAACCGTCCCTACGAGGCGGTTTCGGAGACCGACCGCGCCATGATCGTTAGCTTGAGCTTTGCCTACATCGAGCCCCGGCACCGCTTCGGCCTTTTGAGCGATGAGCTGATGAGCAAGATCGTCACTGCCCGCAACCGGTTCTATGAAAACCTGCCGACCGAGCTGCATGACGCGATCGAACGGTACGATCCGGGCAAATACATTGCCGCCGCTACTGTCATGGATAATGTGCTGTTCGGGCGTCTGGGCAACAATCACCCCGACGCGCCGGACCGCATACGCTCCATCCTCTATGACCTTCTTGACGAGCTGGGGCTTTATGGCGAGCTTCTCAATGTCGGCCTGGATTTCAACGTCGGCGCCGGCGGCAGGCGGCTGACCGGTGGACAGCGACAGAAGCTCGACGTTGCCCGAGCGCTGCTCAAGCGTCCCGATTTTCTCATTCTCAACCGGCCGCTGTCGGCGCTCGATCAACGCATGCAAGATAAGGTGTTGCGGAACGTTCTCGAGGAAGCCAGACGCGACGACCATTCGCCGGCAATTGTCTGGGTGGTGACGAATCCGTCCATGGCGATGATGTTCGATCGCGTCATCGTGTTCGACTCGGGTGAATTGGTGGAAGACGGAACACACGAGACACTTTTGGCAGGCGGCGGCGTCTTCAAGGAACTGGTGTCGTAGAGCGACGTCCCGGATACGGAACCAATTCCATCTGGGCGCGCGTTGCTCTAATCTGGCAAACGCGAATTTTGAGGTTTGCGACAATGCTGCTCAAGGATGAAGTTGGAATGCTGCAACGCGTTCCCTTGTTTTCTGGCATTGAGTTGACAAAGCTCAAACTGCTTGCGTTCACCTCCGATCGCGTGAGCTACGGCGCGGGCCAGATCCTTTTCCGGCAGGGCGACGAGGGAGATGCCGCCTATGTCATCCTTTCAGGCAAGGCAGATATTCTGGTCGATTCCGACAGAGGGCCGTTAAAAGTAGCCGAAATGGCGCCAAATTCGATTGTTGGCGAGATCGCCATACTGTGCAACAGCTCGCGCACAGCCACCGTCAGAGCGGCAAGTCAGCTGGAAGCCTTGAGAATCCGCAAGGATCATTTCCTGAGACTCATGAAGGAGTCCCCGGAAATGACCATCGAGATATTGCGGGTCCTTGCCGATCGCCTAAGCCACACCACCGCCGATCTGATCGATGCACGAAGTGCCAAATAGCCAATGAGATGCGGTCGACGCTCCCCGTCATTATAGCGCAAGCCTCAGGCTGAGAAGGTCACTGGAGGACATCGGCAAATTTCGGGCGGAAAACGGTTCACACTTTTCCTGGTGCTCTAGCGGCAGTTGTTTGGCTACGATGAGCGACGGGACTGCGAAGGGGCTACCATGGACGACGACGTTTTCCTGGTCAGGTTTTGGGGAGTGCGCGGCAGCATCCCGGTATCGGGGCCAGAATTCTCTCGCTATGGCGGCAACACAAGCTGCATTGAGATGCGCTGTGGTAAGCATACGCTTCTGTTCGACGCGGGCTCTGGCCTGCGGCCTGCCGGCGGGGCGCTTCGGACGTTGGGCGTGACCGATTTCGACCTACTTTTCACGCATTGCCACTACGATCATATCATCGGGCTGCCATTCTTTGCGCCGATCTACGACCGGAGCGTCACGGTTACGCTTTGGTCCGGGCACCTTGCCGGGCGCATGACGACCCGGCAGATGGTCGATGCATTCATCCGGCCGCCTTGGTTTCCGGTGAAGCTGGAGGCCTGCAAGGCAAGCCTCGACTGCCGCGACTTCGTGGCCGGAGACGCGCTTCGGCCCCGCGAAGGGGTGGTGGTCCGGACGGGCAGTCTTGTTCACCCAGGCGGCTGCATCGGCTACCGGGTCGAATGGGGTGGCCGTGTGGTGTCGGTGATCACCGACACTGAGCACGAGCCCGACAAACTCGATCCCGCAGTGCTCGGCCTGATCCAAGATGCCGACCTCGTCATCTACGATTGCACCTACACCGATGAGGAAATGGAACGCCGCCGCGGTAACGGGCACTCGACATGGCAACAGGGGATCAAACTCTGTGGCGCCGCCGGTGCGCGAGGGCTTGCGCTGTTTCATCACGATGCGACACGCACCGACGAGGAACTGGATGAGATCGAGAAACTGGCCAAAGACAGGTTTACCGGCGCATTTGCGGCGCGGGATGGGCAGACCCTCGAATTTCCAGTCTCCTTGCCCAAAAAGCGGTGAGCGAGCTATCTTCCCTTACCTGCGCAGCGCCCGATCAATGTCCTGATTGGAAGCCATACGCAGGAGTCAATCTGTGCAGTGACCGTGAACAGCCGTTCAAGGAAAAGCCAGGCCGATTCATCGTGTACGAGATGATGAGTGAGCAGGCCGACCGGTTCGTCGTCGAATGCATCCTGCAAGCGCGCGACGATTGCCTGGATCAATAGACCGTGGTCGCGGCAGCCGCGCGTGCCATGCCAATCCATGATGTCGACATTGCAGTTGATGACCGCCAGTGAAGCCGGGTCCGGGGGCCCGAAGACCGACAATGCCGCAAATCCTATCGATCCAAGGTCGGATACCAGGCCGGCGTCGATCCTGTTCCAGGGGGGCACGAGCATCGGGACGGTTCGCGCGCCGTGCAGGCCCGTTAGGTGCGACAGCCCGCCAGCCAGTTCTTCAAGAACGGCCTCGCCTGGCCGATGGGCGCCGAGCTCCTGCTTTTTGTGACCCTCGGGAGCATGATTTCGATGCACCCAGCCATGCATGGCCACTGTGGCATGCGGCGCCTCGTCTAGCCGGGCAGCAAGCTTCTCATCCGTAAGGGCCGGAATGACGGCCAGAGTGACCGGAACGGTGAACTCACCCGTGAGGTCGAGCAGCCGATCAAGCGCCGGCGTCGGATCCACGGCATCATCGTCGCGCAGCCAGAACTCTGCCTTGCGACCGGCCCGTTGCCGGCCCGCCAATTCTTCCACCAAGGGCTGCCAGACTCGATCGCAGGATGTCATGAAACCGAGACCTTCGAAAGAAGTTCGACCAGGCGCGCCGCTGCAATGCCGAGGGAACGTTCTTCAAGGATGAAACGTCTGGCTTCTGCAGCCATGATGGTTCTCTCGTCTTTACGGGCCAGAAGCCTTTCAATGGCAGAAGCGAAGGCGGCCACATCTCGCGGCGGGGTGAGAAACCCGGTCTGGCCGTCTCGCACGACTTCCGGCACGCCGGCGATGTCCTGAGCCACCACCGGAAGACCGGCGGCTTGTGCTTCAAGATAGGCAACGCCATAGGCCTCCCCGTAACCCGGCCAGACGTAAATTCCTCCCCCATAGAGGACATCCGGCACGGCGGCTGGATCGATCGCGCCGAGCCATTCGATACGCTCGGCGGCGAAGCCGGCGAATTGCGCCTTGACCTCGTCACGGGCAGGCCCGTCGCCGACGACCGACATCGTCCAGGGCAAATGGCCAATCTGACCCAGCGCTTGCGCCAGCATGCGATAGCTTTCGACTTTGTCGCCCTGGCGCATCATGGCAACAGCAACGAGGCGCGTCGGGCAACCTCGTGCCGGCAGTTTATGGAAGACCGATGTGTCGATGAAGGGTGACAGCATATCAACCGCGACCTCAGGTATCGCATCTGCCAGTCCCTGACGATCTCTTTGCGTGAAGCAGATGTTCAGCGCCGCCTGTTGGACCGCTTGGACGACCAGCGCTTGTGTATCAGCCCACAAACCGGCATTGCGGCGCCTCGAATAGGAAGCTTCGGCTGTCACATATGGGACAGCAAAGGTCGACGCCAGCCCGGGCCCGATCAGGTCGGGCGCCTTGTAATAAGGATGATAGCAGAACCATAGATCGGGCTTGCCATCACGATCCCAAAGCCGCGTCAGCCGCGCGGCTTCCTCTTTGGCCTCTATCTTGAGCGCATCGAAACGTTCCGGCTCCGGTTCGCGTAGATAGAAGCGCAATTCGGATGCCAGTTCGACGCTGTGTCCTCCATGCTCCAGCGCCTTGACCAGCGTGCGTGCCATCTGGCGGTCGCCGGAGGCAACGGAATGATTGGGTGACTTCAGCGGCGCGTAGAAGGCAATTCGCATTGCGCGACCCTATCATCGGAAAGCATGCGCAAGTCAAATTCAAGCACCATCGACTGCACCTCCAAGCAGTGGAATGTGCTATCTGATACTCATGGAAACAGCTGCCGCCTCGGACCCGTTTGTCGCTTCTCTGCCGGTCTTCGCAAAATTCGAAAGCGTTGCCGACATCGACAACTATCGGCCCCTCCCCGATGGTTGGGCGCTGGCCACCGCCGACATTGTCGGCTCGACCAAGGCGATCGAGACGGGACGCTATAAAACGGTCAATATGGCCGGCGCCAGTGTCATTTCGGCCCTCCTCAACGCGCTGGGTCGGCAAGACCTTCCCTTTGTCTTCGGCGGCGATGGGGCGCTCGTCGCCTTTCCCGGCTCGGCGATGGAGCCCACCCGCAAGGCGCTGGCGGCTGTCCAGAGATGGGTGGCGGACGAACTGGACCTAAGCCTGCGTGCCGCAATCGTGCCGATAAAGGATATTCGAGCGCAAGGCCTCGACGTTCGCGTGGCAAGGTTCCAAGCATCCGATGCCGTCTTCTATACCATGTTCGCCGGCGGTGGCGGCAGTTGGGCGGAAGCCGAGATGAAAGCAGGGCGCTTCCGTATCGATCCTGCTCCGGCCGGCGCACGGCCGGACCTGACCGGCCTGTCCTGCCGCTGGAACCCGATCGAAACCCGTCATGGCGAAATCGTCTCGATCATAGCCACTCCGGGGTCGTCGCGCGATGTGCGCGGTTTTCAGTTTCTGGCGTCCGATATCATCGCCATTGCCGGCAGACAGGAACGCGATGGCCACCCGGTGCCGGTGAATGGGCCGAGTTACAGCTTGCTGCCCGCCGGCCTCGATATCGAGGCGCGAGCCACGGCGCCGGTGGGACGGCGATGGCTGTCGAAGCTGTGGATAGTGTTCCTGATGGCGCTTACGGCCGTCGCGGATAGATATGGCTGGACCGTCGGCGGTTTCGATCCGAAGATCTACAAACGCGACGTGGCCAGCAATTCGGATTTCCGGAAATTCGACGACGGCTTGAAGATGACCATCGACGTTGATGCTGATGTGTTGCAACGGATAGAGAACCGGCTGAAACAGGCGGAAGAGGCCGGCATCTGCAATTATGGCCTGCATCGCCAGAAATCGGCCTTGATGACATGCCTCGTCGCCTCGCCGCTGCACCGCGATCATGTTCATTTCATAGACGGTGCGGCTGGCGGCTATGCGATGGCTGCTGCAGACCTGAATGCAAAGTTGCCGGTCGGATGACGGCTTGCGAGAATCCACTTTCCGCAATATGCCTCGGCCATGGTTCTGTGGGACTGGTAAGCCGCGCCTGACACCGGCCATCCTGTCCCAACTAACGGGAAAGCAGATTTGGACGCTTCACGATCTTCGGCATATGACCGTCTGCTGAACCGTATCTCGGCGCACACCGCGCATGTCGGCGTGATCGGATTGGGCTATGTCGGGTTGCCGCTCGCGATTGCGGTCGCACGCGCCGGCTTCCCGGTTTTCGGCTTCGACATTGAAGCCCAGAAGGTCGAGAGCCTGAACAACGGCCAATCCTACATTGAGGCGGTGACGTCGACAGCCCTCGCCGGCCACGTGGCGAGTGGACGGTTCCGCGCCACAGCGGATTTTGCCGAACTGTCGACCTGCGACATCATCATCATCTGCGTTCCGACACCGCTGACAAAAAACCGTGAGCCGGACCTCTCCTTTGTCAGGAACACGACTGGCATCATCGCAAAGCATCTGCGTCTCGGCCACCTCGTCGTGCTGGAATCTACCACCTATCCCGGCACCACCGACGATGTGATCAAGCCCATACTGGAAGAAACCGGCTTGCAGTCGAAGTTAGACTTCTTCCTCGGCTTCTCGCCCGAACGCGAGGATCCCGGCAACCGCAACTTTGAAGTCGCGACGATCCCAAAGGTCGTGGCAGGTGACGGCATTGAAGCGGCGACGCTCGTGCAGGCTTTCTACCAAGGGGTCGTCAAAACCGTCGTTCCGGTTTCCAGCACGGCAACCGCAGAGGCAGTCAAGCTGACGGAAAACATATTCCGGTCAGTCAACATAGCCCTCGTCAACGAATTGAAGGTCGTGCTCGGCGCGATGGGCATCGACATCTGGGAGGTGGTCGAGGCGGCCAAGAGCAAGCCCTTCGGCTACATGCCTTTTTATCCAGGCCCCGGATTGGGCGGGCACTGTGTTCCAATCGATCCCTTCTACCTGACGTGGAAGGCGCGCGAATACGAACTGCCGACCCGCTTCATCGAGCTGGCGGCAGAGATCAACACTGCTATGCCGCGTCACGTGGTCGATGAACTGGCCAAAGCACTGGACCGCCGCTGCGGCAAGGCGCTCAGCCGCTCGCGCATTCTCATCATCGGGCTCGCCTACAAGAAGAATGTGCCCGACATCCGCGAAAGCCCCTCATTGCGGCTCATCGAACTTATCGAGGAATGGGGCGGCAAGGCGGAATTCCACGATCCGCATGTTCCCGAGATCCCGACCACACGGGAGCATATGGCCCTCAGGGGGCGCCGCTCGCTCGAGTTGACCGAGGCGGTGGTGAAGGATTTCGATGCTGTCGTCGTTGCAACCGACCATGACGCGATCGACTATAAGGCTGTCGCTGATCACGCCCTTCTGATCGTCGACACACGCAATGTTTTTGGCCGTCTTGGGCTGCTCCGAGAGACGGTGGTGAAGGCCTGACAAGCGCCCCGGTGGCGACTTTGCCGATGTCAGGAACGTGATTGCACTCCGGCCGCAGCTTCGCCACATAAGGCCGCAAGGCATGAATGCAGTTAAGCCTGTACCTTGGTTGCAACGACAGTCATTCGGGAATTCCTTCGCCTTTGCCGCCGCACGCGACCGTTGACTTGGGGTATCTTTGGGTCGCTGGCGGACTGTGTTATGGCGGATCGCAGTCGACGGGTTTCGAGGTGGTATGAGCATGGCGCGAGCAGAAATTTCCACAATTCTCATGGATAAGGTTGCCGACTGGCTTACTCAGTCGGCGCTGGCAGGCAACGAGCTGGAAACACTGGTAAAGGGGTTTTGCGAGCGGCTGGCTGCTGCCGGCCTGCCGTTGAAGCGGGTGCATTTGAGCTTTTCGATGCTTCATCCGCTCTATGACGCGCTCGGCTTCACCTGGCTTCGCGGCCAAGGCATGGAAGTGGAAGGCTTCCGCAAAAAGGACGGCGTTCATTCCGACACGTTCCTGACCAGCCCATACTACCATCTGCTCAGCAACAAGCTCGACCATCTGCGGCGTCGTCTCGACCCGTCGGTCCCGTCGGAATTTCCTGTCTTCGATGAACTCAGGCTTATGGGCGTCACCGACTACATGGCTTTCGTCCATCCCTTCAACGGCAATACCAGTCAGGGCATGATCGGGTCCTGGTCGACCGACAGTGCTTCAGGTTTCAGCGACAGCATGATTTCGGCGCTGCTGCGTATCCAAAACCATCTCGCCATCGCAACCAAAATGGCGGTGCTCACCAAGCTGGCCGACAACATGATGACCACTTATCTCGGCGGCGACGCCGGCAGACGCGTGCTGGACGGCCAGATCAAGCGCGGCGAGGGCGATACAATCCGGGCCGCACTGGTCATGGCCGACATGCGCGGGTCGACACGGCTTGCCGAAACGTCGGGCCGCGAAATCTACATCGATACGCTGAACCAATTTTTCGACGCCATTGCCGCACCTTTCAATCGCAAAGGCGGGCAGATCATGAGTTTCATAGGTGATGGCTTCATTGCCGTCTATCCTTGCGAAAGGCATCGCTCGCAGTCCGAGATCGCCTGCCAGGCTGCTCTGGCGGCAGCGCACAAGGCCACTGCGCGCATGATGGAGCTCAATCTGCGAAGAAAGGAAAAAGGGTTGTCCGACATAAAATTTGGCATCGGCCTGCATGTCGGCAACGTGATGTTCGGCAATGTCGGGCTTACCGACCGGCTCACATTCTCCGTGTTTGGCTCGGCTGTAAACGAGGTCCAGCGTCTCCAGACCCTGACCAAGAAATACCCGCACCGCGTTCTCGCCAGCAAGGACTTCGCCAGCTATTGCGGCGCCAACAGCTGGCTGACGCTCGGCAGCGAGGAACTGGCGGGGCTCAAGCAGAAGCTGACGGTGCTTTCACCAGATCTGTCGGGCGCTCTCGCGCTCGATGAAGAGAGTGCGCTGGAGGCGATCTCCGACCGGAGATCGGAGGCAGAGCAGGTCATGCTGCTTCATCGCGATGCCGCACGGCTGTCGCCGGGCGACCCGAGGAAGCTCCAGTAGCCCGGCCCAATCTGATCCGAACACCTTGTTATGTCGGTCGCCCGGTTCGCCGCTGGCAACCCTTTCGAATCCAAGTTGCTCTAAGCCTGCAATACGCTAGTCTCACTTTCTGGTTTGCCGCCCGGCAGGCCGGCAAAGTGGGCTGGTGAGAATGAATTCGGGCGTTGATCTGCTGCGGGTCGAAGATGTTGGCATCTCTTTTGCCATTATCGGGGGACCCTTGCATGCAGTCAGGCGGGCAAATCTTCGCGTCCTTCCCGGCAAGGTTACCGCGCTTGTCGGCGAGTCCGGTTCCGGAAAATCAGTTCTCAGCCAGGCAGTGATGGGCATTTTGCCGAACACAGCCCATGTTCGTGGCCGTATCCTGTTTTCCGATCCTGAAAAGCCCGGCACGACACAGGATATCCTGCAGATGCCGCGCGATGGACCCGAAATCCGGGCGTTGAGAGGCAGCCGCATCGGCAAGATCTTTCAGGAGCCGATGACATCGCTTTCGCCGCTGCACACGATCGGCAACCAGGTCAGCGAATCGCTGCAGATCCATACGCCCATGGCTCGGGCAGAGCGCAAGGCGCGGACCGAGGAAATGCTCAGCCTTGTCGGCTTTCCCAATCCCAAGCGCGCCTATGACATGTATCCATTTGAACTTTCGGGAGGATTGCGTCAGCGCGCCATGATCGCCATGGCGCTTATCTGCCGGCCCGCCCTGTTGATCGCCGACGAGCCGACGACGGCGTTGGACGTCACCATCCAGGCGCAAATCCTGCAACTGCTGCGCGAGCTTCAGAGCAAGCTGAATATGGCGATGCTGCTGATCACCCACGATCTGGGCGTGGTCGCCAATGTCGCCGACGAGGTGGTCGTCATTTACCATGGCGAGATCATGGAAGCGGGACCTGTCGAGGCGATATTCCGCCGGCCAGGTCACCCTTACCTGAAGGGCCTGATGGCAGCCGTTCCGCATTTCGACCTGAAGCCTGGTGAACGGCTAAAGGCGCTGCGCGAGGTGCCGGTGAATGTCGAGAACCTGCTTGGCAAACAGACGGCGCCGGCATCGAAGGGGCCGCACGACATCCTGCTATCGGTCAGGGACCTGACAAAAACCTTCACCATCCGCAAGTCGGGATGGTTCGGCGGCGATCATCAAACCTCAGTTCGCGCCGTGGACGGCGTGAGCTTCGATATCATCCGGGGTGAGTGCCTGGGTCTGGTCGGCGAAAGCGGCTCCGGCAAAACCACCGTCAGCAAGATGCTCATGCGAGCTGTCACACCTAGCGGCGGCTCTGTGCTTTTCAATGGCCGCGATGGACCGATCGATGTGTTGGGAGGCGACAGAGCCGCCCTGCGCCTGCTGCGCGCGAAGATCCAGATGGTATTTCAGGATCCGGTTTCATCGCTTTCACCTCGCATGACGGTGGAGAACATCTTGAGCGAGCCGTTGGAAATCCATCAACGAGGTAATGCCGCGTCCCGACTAGCCACGGTGAAGAGCCTTATGCAGGCAATCGGGCTCGATCCGCGCTTCATCAAGCGCTATCCGCACAGTTTCTCCGGTGGGCAGCGTCAGCGTATCGGCATCGCGCGCGCGTTGGCGCTGGGGCCTGAACTGCTGATTTGCGACGAGCCGGTTTCGGCGCTCGATGTCTCTGTCCAGGCGCAGATTCTGAACCTCCTGAAGGACCTGCAGAAGGAACTGGGCCTGACTTACCTATTCATATCCCACAACCTAGCGGTGGTGGACTACATGGCAGACCGCATCGCGGTGATGTGCGGGGGGCGTATCGTCGAGCTTGCGCCGCGCGAAATTCTGCTTAGGAAACCGGTCCATCCCTACACGCGCTCACTGGTCGCCGCAGTACCCTTTCCCGATCTCGACAGGCCAATGGATTTCAAGACGCTGAAGCTCAGCGGTGCTTCCGACAAGAGCGCATGGGGACCGCAATTCCGCGACGAGGGCGACGAGGATGTGCTGTCGCCGCTCGACCTTGGCGGCGGCCACCTCGTGCTGGCCCGACGTTCGGCCAATGTCAGCGAGCTACGATCTTGATCAGCCGGCGCACTGCCCTTGGGCTCATGGCTTCGGCATTTGTGCCGGGCACGTTACGCGCAGGCGATCTGGAGCCGGAGTTTCTTCAGCCGCAGCTCACGGCCAGGGCGCTGCCGGCACTCGCCGAACGCCTGCCCAAGAGCCCGCGCGTATTGAATCTGGCTGCGATGGGCCGGCAACCCGGCCAGTATGGCGGCACGCTGCGCACGATCATCGGCAGCCAGAAAGATATCCGGATAATGACGATCTATGGGTATGCTCGCCTGGTCGGCTATGACGAAAAGCTTAACATGCAACCCGACATCCTCGAAAGTTTCGACGTCGCGCATGATCGTGTCTTCACATTCAAGCTGCGGGTAGGACATAAATGGTCTGACGGCAGCCTGTTGACGTCGGAAGATTTCCGCTATTGCTGGGAAGATGTCTGGCTGAACGATGAGCTGTCGCCAGGCGGGCTTGCTCCGGGCCTGGTGGCAGATGGCAAGCCGCCACGCTTCGAGATCGTCGACCCGTTGACGGTCCGCTACAGTTGGGAGGCGCCAAATCCCGACTTCCTGCCCAAGCTCGCTGCTGCCTCGCCGCTATCGCTTGTTCTGCCGGCCGCCTATCTCAAGCAGTTCCACAAGAAATACCAAGATCCGTTCCGGCTCGCCGGCCTAATGACGGAGAACCGGGTCCAGAAATGGACGCTCCTGCATATCCGCATGTCGCGGCAGTATCGCCCGGAGAACCCGGAGTTGCCGACGCTCGATCCCTGGCAGAACCGGACCAAGCCGCCGGCTGAGCAGTTCATCTTCGAGCGAAATCCGTTCTTTCATAGAATAGACGAGAATGGCAGGCAGTTACCCTATGTTGACCGGTTTGTCTTGAATGTCAGCTCATCGGCGATCATTTCCGCCAAGACCGGTGCGGGTGAGAGCGACCTGCAATGCATGGGCATCGACTTCGCCGATTACTCTTTCCTGAAGGATACGGAGAAGCGTTACCCGGTGAAGATGCATCTGTGGAGACGCACACAGGGTTCCCGGCTGGCGCTGCTGCCCAATCTGAATTGTGCCGACAAGGTATGGCGCAGCCTTTTTCGTGACGTGCGCGTGCGCCGCGCCCTTTCCCTCGCTGTGGACAGGCGCGAGATCAATTTGGCAGTATTCTACGGATTAGCGCGGGAAAGTGCCGATACGGTCCTGCCGGAGAGCCCGCTCTACCGGCCGGAATTCGCGAAGGCCTGGGTCGCCCATGATCCCGACCAAGCCAACGCGCTGCTCGACGAGGTCGGGCTTCAAAAACGCGACGATGATGGCCTGCGTGTACTTCCGGATGGACGCCCGGCGCAGATCATAGTGGAAACGGCCGGCGAAAGCACGCTGGAAACCGACGCGCTCGAACTCATCACCGATCACTGGCGTCAGATCGGCATCGCCCTGTTCGTCCGCACTTCGCAGCGCGACATCTTCCGCAGCCGCGCGCTTGGCGGCCAGATCATGATGTCGATGTGGTCGGGCATCGACAATGGCGTGCCGACCTCCGACATGAATCCGTACCAGTTGGCCCCCACCATCGACGACCAGCTGCAATGGCCGCTGTGGGGCGCTCACTACCTGTCTCGTGGCACGCTCGGTGAGGCGCCCGATCTTCCGCCTGTGGTCGAGTTGATGGCTCTGCTCAAGCGCTGGAACGCATCGACCGAGGCCGCGGAGCGCGCCGAGATCTGGAATTCAATGCTGTCGATCTATACCGATCAGGTGTTTTCGATCGGCACGGTGAACGGAACGCATCAGCCGGTTCTGGCGTCCTCACGGCTGCGCAATCTGCCTGACAAGGCCCTCTACGGCTATGACCCGACCGCCTATTTCGGTGTCTACATGCCCGATACATTCTGGCTTGGAGAGTCCTGAGCGTGTTTCGATATATTGTCTGGCGCATTGCTGTGATGGTTCCAACGCTGCTGATCATATCGGCCCTGGTGTTCACGATCATCGAGCTCCCCCCAGGCGACTATTTCGATAGCTATGTTTCCGAGCTTCGGGCCCAGGGCGAAGCGGTAGATTCCGACCGCATCCAAATGATGCGGAAGGAATATGGTTTCGACCAGCCGCCGGTCATTCGCTACTTCTACTGGGTGGGCGGGATGCTGCACGGCGATTTCGGCTATTCCTTCGAATATGAGCTGCCGGTTCGCGACGTCGTCGGGGACCGAATGTGGCTGACCGTGCTGGTTTCCTTCGTCACGATCATCTTCACCTGGCTCATCGCCTTTCCGATCGGCATGTACTCCGCCACTCATCAATACAGTTGGGGCGACTACGGCCTTACTCTGTTCGGGCTTCTCGGCCTGGCCATTCCGAATTTCATGCTGGCGCTGATCCTGATGTATTTCGCCAATATCTGGTTCGGCACCTCCATCGGTCATCTCATGGACCCGCAATATCTCAGTGAGCCAATGAGCTGGGCCAAGGCGAAGTCGATCCTCGCCCATCTGTGGATCCCGGTCTTGATCATCGGCACCGGCGGCACGGCAAGCATGATCCGGCGCCTGCGCGCCAATCTGCTCGATGAGCTTCACAAGCAATATGTCGTGACCGCGCGCGCCAAAGGCCTTCATCCCTTCAGGGCGCTCGTCAAATATCCGCTGCGCATGGCACTAAATTTCTTCATTTCCGACATCGGCTCTATCTTGCCGGCCATCATCTCCGGTGCCGAAATCACCGCGATAGTGCTGTCTTTGGAAACGACGGGGCCGATGCTGATCAGAGCGCTGCAAAGCCAGGACATGTATCTGGCAGGGTCTTTCCTGATGTTCCTTGCCTTTCTGACCGTGATCGGTGTCCTGATTTCCGACCTGGCGCTGGCGCTGCTTGATCCACGAATCCGTTTGCAGGGCGGCAGCACCAAATGAACAAGCAATCGCCCCTGCCCGCTCCGGGTGCCCCACTGCAACACTATGTTTCCATCGCGCCCTTTGACCTGCAATCGGTCGAGGCGATGACGGCCGAGCAGTCGAAGGTCTTTCAGGCGTCGCAGTTGCGGCTGATGTGGTGGAAATTCCGACGGCACCGGCTTGCTCTTGTATCCGGCATATTTCTGGCAGCGCTCTATTTCGGGATACTGATCTGCGAATTCATAGCGCCCTACAATCTGCACACGCGCAACATGGACTACATTTATTCGCCGCCGCAGCGGGTACACCTGTTCCACAACGGCCAGCTTGTCGGGCCCTTCGTCTATGGTCGCCAGATGACGCTGGATATGGACACACTCAAGCGCAACTACATCGACGAACAGGATGACGTTCAGCGGATTCGCTTCTTCTGCAAAGGCGACAGGTACCGGTTCTGGGGCCTCCTCGAAGGTGACAGGCATTTCTTCTGTCCTGCCGAAAATGGCCAGCTCTTTCTGGCCGGCACGGACAGGCTGGGGCGCGACGTGCTCTCGCGTATCATCTATGGCGCACGCATTTCACTAACAATCGGCCTGGTCGGCATCAGTTTCAGCTTCCTGCTTGGCATTGTCATAGGCGGACTGGCTGGGTATCACGGCGGTATCTTCGACCTGATCGTTCAACGGATAATCGAAGTTCTGCAATCGATCCCCAGCATTCCGCTATGGCTGGCTCTGGCGGCGATCATGCCGATAACTTGGAGCCCAATCCTGATCTATTTCGGCATCACCGTCATCCTCGGGCTGCTCCACTGGACCGGACTGGCGCGGGCCGTGCGTTCAAAGCTTCTGGCCTTGCGCGAGGAGGATTACGTTCTGGCGGCACAATTGATGGGCGCCAGCAGCAGCCGCATTATCCGGCGGCACCTCATCCCCGGCTTCATGTCGCATCTGATCGCGACCGCCACGATCTCCATACCCGGCATGATCCTGGGCGAGACGGCGCTGAGCTTCCTTGGGCTGGGCTTGAGGCCACCGACAACCAGCTGGGGCATCCTGCTAACCGAGGCGCGCAGCGTCAGCGTGATCGCGTTCTATCCATGGCTACTTTTGCCGATGCTCCCGGTCGTTCTCGTCATCTTGGCGTTCAACTTCCTCGGCGACGGCCTGCGGGACGCCGCAGACCCCTACAAGTGAGATCGCTATTCAGGCGGCACGCTGTGCCGCCTGTTCCACCCGTTATGATCCCTGCGGCCGTACTTGTTGCAGTGTTCATCGTCCGCCCTTATATGTGCCGACACTCAATCGAGCTTAGCGCGTCGCCTTGGGGATGCACTCGTGAACAGGTCGTGTCGCGGGCATAGCCGATCTCTTGATCTGGTTCAGGATACAAAAAGCATATGAGTCGTCTCGAGAATTTCATCAGCAGGATGACAGCACAGCGTGACATTCTCGATCACGTCTGCCCCGAGGTGGCGAAGATGGAAGGGCTGGTGCTCGAGCTCGGCCTCGGCAATGGCCGGACGTTCCACCATCTGCGCGAGCGCCTGCCCGGGCGCCGGATCGTGGTGTTCGACCGCGAAGTCGGCGCACACGCCAGCTCAATTCCCGAAGCTGAAAACCTCGTGCTCGGCGAAATACGCGAAACCGGCCGCAAGTTCATTGGCATCGAGGCCGCCCTTGTTCATGCCGACATCGGGACCGGCTATGATGATCGCGATGCAGTGACCGCTACCTGGCTTCCCGATCTGGTTGCGAGCCTGCTTCGCGTTGGCGGCTTCGCCGTCAGCGGCACGCCGCTCGATCACCCGCTGCTGCAACGCCTTCCGGCGCCGACGTCGGAGCCTGCCGATCGTTATTTCCTCTGCAAGCGCTTGTGAGCGGCCGAGAGCGCTCTACCATAACGCTGCTCCAGCTCTTTGTTTTAACGCAGTTCCCAAGCGAGAGCGCTACGCGCTTTCCCCGGGAAACGTTTCACGCTCATCCTGCAATTCCTCAGGGGATTGTATACACCGCGATCTCCCGCTCGATGCCGCGCAGCGAGACTTCGTGAGGCACGGGGGTCAGCGCGTTCCTGTGCAACAGGTCGGCGGTGAGATTGTCGTCAACCACCGCGCGGGTGGCGAAGATCGCCTGTGCGTTGGCCAGGTTCTGGACCCGTGAAGCAATGTTGACCGTCTGGCCGAAATAGTCCTGCCGCTCGTTCATGGACACGGCGATGCAAGGGCCGGCATGGACTCCGATCTTGAGCAGCAGGTCCTCGCGGCCGCTTTTTCCGTTGAGCTCACGCATGGCATCGCGCATCCTGAGGGCCGCGGCCACCGCACGATCAGGCGTCGCGAAGGTCGCCATCACCGCATCACCGATCGTCTTCACCACCGCGCCCGCCTCCGCCGCGACGATCTCGTGCAGCACCTGGAAATGCTCGCGCACCAGATCGAAGGCTGACAGATCGCCGACCCGCTCGTAAAGCTCGGTCGATCCGCGCAGGTCGGTGAACAGGAAGGTCAGGCTGGTGATCTTCAGCCGCTGGTTGATATCGAGCGTGTCCGTGCGATAGAGATCGCGAAACGTCTGGTTGGTGAGCAAGCGCTTGGCGGTCAGGAAGGGCCGGCGCTTGCCCAGGAAATCGTGCAATGCGTGGCCGGCGATGAAGACCGTCGGCAGCACGCGGGTTTCGGTCCTGTTTTCCAGGGAAATGCGCAAAGGGCCTGGTTGCATCTCCAACGTCTGGTTCTGGACATGGTCGCGGTCGAAAACCAAGGAGAGGCTTCGGCGCTCTTTTGTTGGTTCGCCCTTAGCGTCGATGAACTGCGCTGAATGCGTGACCGGCTCGAACACGATGACGAATTCAGGCGGAAGCTGTATGGGCAACACCGCCTTTTCACCGGGCGCAAGCTCGATATCCTCCAGCGAGAACGCTTCCATCTTCTCCGCCAAATCTTCTTCCGGCAGGTCGGCGCCGGACGCCAAGTAGATCTGGCGGAAATATTCCACCAACGGCAGTTCGTGTGGAGTGTGGGCGGCAATCTTGCGTATGCGTGGACTGACGGTGAATGTCACCTCGACCATCTCGTCGAGGGTTGGCGAATAGCCCTCGGAGCAAAGCGCGCAGGTGTATTCGTCCTTTTGCATGGTTTTCAGCGTGGCGTTGGTGTCGAGCACGCCGCCGCAGCCCGGGCATAGAACATTCCAGGAAATGTCGAAGATGCCCACCCGCGCCGCATGGAGAAAGGCGCTGATGGTGCGTTCCTCGTCGAGGCCATTCTTGCTGGCGAAGGCCAGCCCATTGATGCGGCAAAGCTCGCGGTCCTTGCCCTCGGCGATGGTTCGCCGGATCGCATCGATTGCCTGCGGTTCGACATCGGTCGATTGCCGCAAAAGTGAGAACAGATCCTGAGCTTCGGTCATGGTGCAGGCTCCGGAAAATTGCGCCCCGAGGCGTATTGGCCGGACCGGGCTTCGGTCCGCGCACCCCATCTTACGTCGAAAGGGATCGAACGGCCATTCGAATGGATAGATCTGATGACAGCTCAATTTGCATGCGGCGGATTTTCACCGGCCGCAAGCGGCACTATGATGGGTGCATGGGGCATTCATCTGTGGGGCTTTCTCCCGTGCCGACATCCAACAACCCGCCACTTCCCGCGTCGCTACGGCTTTTCTCGGCTGGGGTCATTATTGTCCTCATCGTCGGCGCCGGCCTGTTTTTCGCGCCTGCGCTGGTCAAGCCGCGCTGGCCCTGGCCCGTCACGCCGTTCAGTGCCCGCTTTCTCGGCGGCTTCTACACCGCCGAAATGGCAGTGATGGCGGCGCTCTTATTCTGGAATCGCTGGTCGCCGGGCAGGCTCGTGCTGGTCATGGCGTTCATCTTCACCCTCATAGTGTCGGTGGTTTCGTTGATCAATCTCGGCTATTTCGACTTCGAGCGAAAAGCGGCCTGGCTCTGGTTTCTGGTCTATCTTGGTTCGGTCGCCGTATCGGGGCTGTTCCTGTGGCGGGCCAGGGCCCGTCAGCCAGCAAGTGGCGTGACCCCAAGCCCGGCATGGCGCAGCTACATGTTGGCGGAAACGGCGGTCCTTTGCCTCTATGGCTTGGGCATGTTGCTGTTTCCCGCTATGGTCAGCAGCACCTGGCCATGGACGGTCGATCCCTTCCACGCCCAGGTCTACAGCGCCATCTTCCTCGCCGGCGCTGGCGGCACCTACCTTATTTGGAAAAGCGCGCCGCGCGAAGAATTGCTGGTGCTAGGCCTGGCGCAATTTCTGGTCGGCCTGCTTTCCATCCTTGGCCTCGTCATCACCGACGGCGCGGTGCACCGGATCGACTGGACGGCGGCCGCTACATTGAGCTGGCTCGCCCTTTTCGGCTGGATCGGCATCAGCGGCGCCTTAAAACTCTACACCGGCTTTCGGTATTTTGGTTTGCATTCGACAGCATAGGCGGCAGAGACGGCTGGATTTTCAGGTGACGTCCGGTGCATCGTGAGGGGCCGATACATTTCGCCAGGAAGCCATGACCAGCACGACCTCGCCATCCGAGAAGATCCAGCCGCAGCTCCGGGCCGTCCGGCGAAGCGATGCGGAGGCGCTTTGCGCGATCTTCAACATGCCGGGCTTCCGCTGGGGCACGTTCAGGATGCCCTTCGAGACGGTGGACCAGGTTGAGCGGCGCATCGCCAAGTCCGGCCAGGAAGACACCTGGATCGTCGCCGAATTGGACGGCAAGGTCGTCGGCCATGGCAGCCTGGTCGTGCAAAGCTCGCCGCGCCGTTCACATATCGGCGAAATCAATATCGGCCTAGACGACGGCTTTGTCGGCAAAGGTATCGGCTCTGCCATCCTTGGCGCGCTGCTTGACGTGGCCGACAACTGGCGCGCCCTGAAGCGGGTCGAATTGAGCGTCTATGCCGACAACGAACCGGCCATCCACCTCTACACCAGCCACGGCTTCGAGGTCGAAGGCCGGCATGTGAAGGCCGGTTTTACCGACGGCCAGTACCGCGACCTCCTGAGTATGGCCCGGCTGCGGTTCTAAGATCCGCTTTTATCAACGCTGCTGGCGACACGAGCGCGGTCGACAGCAGGTATCCTCGGAGTGCCGGGACCGCGACAACACGCAATCTGAGGCTCATTGCATCGTCCCCGACAGCCTAGTTTATGGCGTTGACGTAGACAATTCGTGCCGGATCCGGGTAGTGGGTCAGTTTGAAATTCAAGTATGTCAGCACGTCATTTGCCGAACGCCAGAACCTCACCGTGCGGATGCACATGCGCCGCTTTACGGGCCTAACCGTTGAATTCGTTTTGGTGTGGGCCGCTATTTGGACGGGGCTCGCGCCATCGCTACTTGGAAACCGATTTTCGCTGCTATCAAAGGCGACTGCGACCAGCCACCGTCATGGCTCGACCGGCATCCTTCCGTCACTTTGGTCGGAGTCTTTGCAGCTACACTGGCAATGGTCGAAGCGACGCATGTAGCAGTCTACTATTGGACGATCTGGCGGTTGATTTCAAACTGACCCACTACCCGGATCCGCTCTCACTTGGCGTTTGCCCCGCAAGCGGCTAGACGGGACCGATGACCGACGGCTTTGATCCAACCCCTGCGCCTCCGGCGGAAATTCTGGCTGTACTGTCGCTGCTCTGCCCGGAAGTCGTGCGTGACATCGAGCAGAACTGGAATGCTCCCGTTTCCGACTACGCCCGCCATCTGTGGCGGCCGGTGGCAAGGCCAGTATCAAGCCCGGCGATCGCTGCCCGCTCGATCCTGCGCGAAGTCTTGCATCAGCGCCTCGGTGTAATTATGCAGCCTCAGCAGATCGGCAACGCCCTCGATGAGTTTGAGTACAGACCGGTGATTCAGTCCGGTCTGCACTGCCTGCTTCTGATGGACCGGACCACCTTCGATGCCCTCCTGTTTGCCTGGCTCGGCGCGGTCGAAAACGGGCTGTCAGCCTTCGTCGGCTTCATGGGAACGACGATGACCATGGAGACAATTGGCCGGGAGGGGCCCGGGTGGCTCGATGTCGGTGACGACAAGGTCAACCTGTTTGGCATGGGGCGCCACAAGCTGTGCCGCAAAAGCGCCTGCGCAGCCGGTCCCGTCTCCCTCAACAAGCGCGCGCTCGAAGCGGTGGGCGATGAGACGGATGCCAGCCGCTGGCTAGGTACACTGCTTGCCCGCCAGGATAAGGTCTTTGGAACCGCCGCCGATGCCATGACAGCGCTGAACGAGGATCTGGTCGCCAACTGGGATCGCTCCGGCATGGCCCTGCCGGTTTTCATCGATGATCGCCTCGCCGCGGCTGCCATGGCGCGGCATCTACAATATGACGGCGGTCTTCTTTCCAGGCTGCTCATCGAACCCGCAAGACGCCGGCGTCTCGAACATGCCTTGCAAGAGGCCGCATCGGGCCCATTCGGCAGGTTCCTCCCCAATGCCACGGACTATTTCTGGGGCATCCGCGAGGAGCGCGTGCGCAAGCTCGTTCTTGAGGACGGGACCCTGATCGAGCTTGATAAGCCGCATGGTCTGTCCATCCCCTTCGAGCGGCCGCATCTGAAGCAGGCGCTGCTTGACGGCGTGCTGCTGCCGAACTTGTTCCTGACGTTCCTGGTTCTCGCCATCTTGCCGCGGGTGCGGGTTGTCGGCGGCCTGAGACAGATTGGCTATGTAGCGCTTTTCCACTCGATCCTCCTAGCTGCGTTGGACGAAACCGCACCGGAAGAGCGTGATCTGGCTGCGGAGCTGCAGGTAAGGGAAAATGCTTGGGGCACCCGGGTCATCGATGAAAAGATTTCGGTCCGCGAGCAGCTTGCCGGCCTACCGGAAGGGGCGCTCTTCGCGGACCTGCTCCGGCAATACCGTTCGCGGACATTTGCCGAGGCCACCGACAACCTGAAGCTCGTCCGCGAAAACGCGCGATGGCGCAAGATCGGCCAAGCCTACAGCGTCTGATCCGGACGCCTGGCCTCACTTGTTATTGCTCAATACCGGCCTTGCGGAGCCCCTCCACCATGAGTTCGAAATCGGCAGGGTTCTTGTAGGGCAGGATTTTGCGACGGTATTCCAGCGAATAGTCGGGATTGACGCGAAGCACGTCCCGCCATGCCGCTTGGGCCTCGGCGAAACGGCCCAGCTGGCCGTAGCTGGCGGCCAGAAGCGCCCGCGATACGTCGGTGACAGCGTTGCGAGCCAGCCGTTGCAGCAAGAGGTCAGCGGCCTCTTCGTACCTTCCAAGTTGAAACAAGGCCAAAGCTTGAAAGTGGAGAAGCACATCCGGGAAATATGGATTCAAGAATTTCCCCCGGGCAAAACTCTCGAGGGCGTCTTCGGATCTGCCCGAATAGTACAACGCCTCGCCGAGGGCAACGTGCGCTTCGGCGAAGTTCGGATTGAGGACGAGCGCGCGCTCGGCCTCGTCGACGGCCCCATCGTGTCGCCGTGTGTACAGCTTGACAATAGCAAGCGCCCAGTGCGCCCAGGGATCGCTGCCATCCAGCATTACCGCTCGCGTTGCGGCCTCGTCCGCTTGCGCCATCGATTCGGGCGGCGACGCACCCCAGCGGTTCAGGTAATCGATGCCGTGGGTAAGGGCCAGGAATGCGTGGGCAGAGGCAAATTTCGGGTCCAGTTCGATGGCACGTTGCAAGAGGTCGCGAGCCGCGACGTTCGTCTCCCTCGTCAGCCGGTGCCACAGCTCCCTGCCCCGCAGGAAATAGTCATACGCCTCCGTATTGCGCGGGTACTCGGGCGCCAGCCGCTGCCGATCGCCCGCGGTCAGATTAAGCGACAGCGCGCCGACGATCTGTTGCGTCACGTCGTCCTGCACGGCGAATATGTCGGTCAGGTCGCGATCGAACCGCTCCGCCCAAAGATGGCCGCCCGAAGTTGCGTCGATGAGCTGCGCGGTGATGCGCACCCGGTTCCCTGACTTGCGTACGCTACCCTCAAGAACATACCGCACGCCGAGTTTCGTGCCCACCTCCTGCACATGGACGTTCTGGCCCTTGAAGGTGAACGACGAATTGCGTGCGATGACGAAGAGCTGCGACAGTTTGGACAGGGCAGTGATGATATCCTCGGAGATGCCGTCGGCGAAGTAGTCCTGTTCGGCGTCACCGCTCATGTTGGCGAACGGCAGCACGGCGATCGACAGCTTCGGCGGCACTGCCGTAGCCGGCCGGCTAGTTGCGCTTTCCGGGATCGCGGTCCCAGCGCTGCCAACTTGTAGCGAATAGACCCGGATCGGCTCGGCGATGTTCTTGAGCTGTGTGCTGCCGAGATCGCTGACGGAGAGGTCGAGCCTGGCCTTGACCTGGCGATAGGCATCCTCGGACAGGCAGATGGCGCCGGCCGCCGCGAGTCCCTCCAAACGCGACGCGATGTTGACGCCGTCGCCCATCAGGTCGCCGTCGCTTTCTTCGACCACATCTCCCAGATGGATGCCGATCCTGAACTCAATACGGCGGTCTTGCGGCACGCCGGCATTGCGCTCAACCATACCATTCTGAACCTCTATGGCGCAGCGCACGGCATCCACCACACTGCGGAACTCAACCAGGGCCCCATCGCCAGTGCGCTTGATCACCCGGCCGTGGTGCACTGCGATGATCGGATCGATCAGGTCGCTGCGCAGTGCCCGCAACCTCGCCAATGTACGATCTTCGTCCGCGCTCGCGAGCCGGCTATATCCGACCACATCCGCAGCTAGAATTGCGGCTAGCTTACGATTCTCGCTCAAGGGTCCGTCTCCTTATCTTCACGATAGCAGGAAGACCGAACCAAGAGGGAACTTTTGCAACCGACAGCCACGCAGAACCGAATTGGCTGCGCGCGCTGTCACAGGCCCACCCGATCGCCCGATGCCCATTTGCGCTGCCACTTGCCCATCCACCGCTATGGGTTCATGCTTGTGAATACACCGGCCGGGAAATGCGTAGGGAGAACACGCCGTCGCGGCCCCTAGTGAGGTCTGGCTCGATGGACTGCGCAGGCTGCGGTTTTGAGGTTGAGGGCGGTTACGCTTTCTGTCCGAGGTGTGGCAAGCGCCAGCCCGTGCCATGCGCCAGTTGCGGTTATCCCTGCGCATCTGATTTCGGGTTCTGTCCGAAATGTGGGGCAAGCGTCGGTGCGCCGGCAAAAGCCGTCGAACGGCTTGCTCCGACACCAAGCCGAACCATTGTGCCGCCCTCTCGAACTCCGTCGCTGCTTGCGAACATTGACAACGACGAAGGGCTGCAGCCCATCTCTGACGCCGATCGCCGGACGGTAACCGTCCTCTTTGCCGACCTTTGCGGCTTCACGACACTCAGCGAGCAGCTCGACCCTGAGGTCATGCAAACGCTACAGAACGAGCTGTTCAAGGAATTGACGGCGGCGGTGCAAAATTTTGGTGGGTTCGTCGACAAATTCATCGGCGATGCACTGCTCGCTTTGTTCGGTGCGCCGGTCGCGCATGAGGACGATCCGGAACGCGCGCTTCGCGCCGCTCTCGACATGATCGCCCGGACGGCGCGGCTCGGCGAAAGCACCCCCCACTCCGGCTCGCCTCTATTACTTCATATCGGCATAAACACTGGCCCCGTCGTTACTGGACGATTAGGCATCGGCACCGCCAAATCCTATTCCGTGACCGGCGACACGGTGAATACAGCACAACGCCTGCAATCGCTGGCTGCACCGGGAGAAGTGCTGGTAGGCGAACTCACTCACAGGCTGACCCGGCATGCCTTCTCTTACGAGTCGATGGGTGATGTCGTGCTTCGCGGCAAGGCTGGCAGTGTGCTCGTTCATCGATTGGATGCACCGCTTGCGGAGCCGCGTGCAGCGCGTGGGCTCGAGGCGCTCGGCCTCAGCGCGCCGATGATAGGTCGCGGTGCGGAGCTCAACAGAACGCTGGCGAGCCTTGACCAGGCGTGCGGCGGCACGGCCCAACTTGTCCGCCTCGTCGGAGAAGCCGGTATCGGGAAATCGCGGCTGGTGAAGGAGTTCGTCGCCCGTGTCGGCGACGAGGACCGTTTTCGCAACGTCGCCGTGCGACAGACCACGTGCTCACCACTGGGCGAACAATCATTTGGCGCCCTGGGGGCAGTGGTGCGCAGTGCTGCCGGGATGATGCAAAACAACGATGGGAACGATATGCGGGGGAAGCTCTCAGGCTTGCTTGCCGATCTCGGCCTGCAGGGCGAGGAGGCGAAGCGGCTGATGCCTTTGCTCTACCATGTGGTTGGGCTTGGCGACCCGGATGCCACCTTGCAGCATGTCGAACCCGAGCAGCTACGGCGGCAAATCTTCTACGCGGTCCGCACCATCATCGAACGGCGGCTTGCGTTGTCGCCGCTGTTGATTGTCGTCGAAGATCTGCACTGGGCCGACGCCGTTTCGCTCGAGGCACTACGTTTCGTGATGGACAGGTTGGAACGCACGCGGTTAATGGTGCTGGTCACGCATCGCTCGGCACCGGAGAGCGGCCAGCTCGACTCAGGTCGGGTCAGTCAAACGGCGCTCAGGCTTTCGCCGCTCAACGGCGATGAAGGGCGCAGCCTGCTGGTGGCGCTTTTCGGCGAGAGCTGGGTAAGCTCCGCAGCAGGGCTCGTCGATCAGATCCTCGACCGAGCGGGTGGCAACCCTCTTTTTGTAGAGGAGATTGTTCGCGGCCTTGTTGATCGCGGTGTACTGGTGCGCGAGGGGCAACGATGGCGGACCGTAGCAGGCGAAGTCGCAACCGACATTCCCGCCACTATCCAGGCAATGTTGCTTGCTCGCGTCGACCGGCTGCCACAAGAGGTGCGCCGGTTGGCCCAGGAAGCCGCGGTAATCGGCGCGCGCTTCGATGCCACCCTTCTGAAGACCGTGACAGCCGACCCCGCCCGGCTAGAAGCAGGCTGCGAACTGCTTTGCGATGCGGAAATCATCGAGGAAGTTGCCGGATCAGGCTCCATCTCGTCGCAAAGCTACCGCTTTACGCAAAGCTTGTTGCAGGACGTGATCTACCAGAATCTGCTCCGGCAACGCCGGACCGAAATCCACGGGCGGATAGGTGCTGCCTTGGAGCAACTGTGCGGCGATAATCCGGAACGGCTCGAGGACTTGACCGTGCTCGGTCACCAGTTCGCACAAAGCGCCGAGCGGGAGAAGGGCGCGCATTACCTGCAGGCGGCCGGCGATCGCGCCCGCATGATTTACGCCAACGACGACGCCCTTCGTTTCTACGAGCGAGCACTGACTGCGTTGGAGGCGACCGGGCAAACACCGCTCAAACTGAAAATTGCCGAGCGCATTGCCGATTTGAGCGGCTCGGCGGGCCGCCGCGAGATCGCGCACCACCACTACGAGGCGGCCTTGCAGGCATACCGTGAGTCGGCTGATCGCGTAGCCTCTGCGCGCGTTTTGCGTAAAATCGGTCGGCTGCTCTGGGACGTCGGCAAGCGGGACAAAGCAGAATTCCGCTACGCTGAAGCGGCAGCGCTCCTCGAAGGAGCGGATGCTCCGGTCGAGCAGGCGCATCTCTGGCAAGAACGTGGCCGACAGGCGTTCCGTAGCGGAGATCACGCTCTCGCGGCAAAATGGGCAGACGCGGCGTTGGATTGCGTACGCACTCGCACCACGGAGCATGTCTCCGAGGTGGGGCGTGATGCCACTCTTGTGACCGCCGAGGCACTCAATACCAAGGCTGTCGCACTGGCTCGCCTTGGACGAAACCGTGAAGCCGTGCGTCAGGTCGAGCATAGCATTGAATTGGCCGAAGCCGCCGGTCTGCTGGGCGCGGCCTGTCGCGGCTACACCAATCTAGGCGTGCTTTACACGACCATCGATCCCGCACATGCGATGGAGGTCTGTCGGCGCGGTCTTGAAGTCGCGCGCCATATTGGGGATTTGGGCTTCCAGGCGCGCCTTCTCGCCAATCTGGCGGTCGCTTGTTGTACTTTCACGGATCGCTGTCCAACAGAGGGCGTGCCTGCTGCCGAGAAAGCTATCGAGATCGACCGCGCACTCGACCAGCGAGAGCACCTGCCGGTGCCGTTGCTTGTGCTTGGGCAAATCCACCAGTGCAACGGCCGTCCGGAACTGGCCCTTGGCTTGTTCCACGAGGCACTGGAGGTAGCGCGCGAAACGGGCGAACCCCAACTGCTGTTTCCGTGCTATGATGGTCTGGCAACGCTTAATCTCGACCTCGACAATCTTGCCGAGGCAGAACGCTACTTTTCCTTGGCGCAGGGTATATGCGCCCAGCACGGGCTCGACCCGGAAGCGCTTGTGGTGCTGCCCTTTCTCGATTAGCCGGGGTTGGAGGTTGGAAATGTCCGCGCGTAGTGACTTGGTACCGCTTCAACTGGGCGACCGTGCGCCGAACTTGGTCCTCGACGCCATTACCCAGGATGGCAAGATCGCGCTTGACGACTTTCGCGGACAAAAACCGGTGCTGGTTGGTCTGTTTCGAGGTCTGCATTGTGCGTTTTGCCGGCGCCATATCGCCGCTCAGGCGCGGCTTGATCCGGAGCTGCGCGAAAAGGGCGTGGAGAGCCTGACCGTGGTCAACACACCGATCGAACGGGCTCGTCTTTATTTCCGCTACCACCCGATGCCGACTCTGCTTGCGGCCTCGGATCCTGAACGCGCTTCGCATCGTGCTTTTGGGCTGCCCAATCTCGAATTCACCCAAAACGAGACGAACTGGCCGTACAAGGTTTCGATCGCAGCCGCAAAGGATATGCTGGTCGACATGCCAAGCGAGTTGCCCGGTCCAATGGATCCTTTTGCGGCCACCGAAATCCTCAACAAGAGCGATAATTATGAAGTGACCGAAGCCGACGAGCAGATGATGGCGACGGGACACGGACAACTGATAGGCCAGTTCCTACTGGACCGGCAAGGGATTGTCCGCTGGAGCTTCACGGAGGTGCCAGAAGGTGGGCGATACATGTTTGGGGCGCCCAACCCGCAAGAGCTGATGTCAGCCGTGTCCCAAGTCGCCCAATAAGTTTTTCGGAAGACTGCATTGCAGCCATCTGCAATGCGGACAAGAAGGCCACTATCGGTCAAAACTTCGCGTTACAGCTTGGGGCTTGAGATGAATGGGCCTAGGATCGGCACTGCTGCGCGGCAATCAGGCCGGGAGCCGCCACATTCGCACACGACCGGTACCACGCAATTCCGTTTCCTCGAGTGGGTCGCAAGCAAAATTTGGTCCAAGCATTTGGCGAGTTGCATCCGAAATGCGGATTTCATCGGGCTCCGCGGAGGTTTGAATACGCGAGGCGAGATTAACCGTCTCGCCCCACAGGTCATAGGCGAACCGCCTCTTGCCTATGACGCCGGCGACGATGGGCCCTGAGTGAATTCCAATTCTGAGTCTCAGCGGTTCTCCTGCGAAGCGTTCGCGCTTGACCGCCTTACGCAGCTCAAGTGCATAGCGCGCGAGTGCCTTCGCATGATCGGCACGCGCGGTGGGCAGGCCAGCGACCACCATCACACAATCGCCGATTGTCTTGATCTTTTCGCAGCCGTATCGTTCCGAGAGCCGATCCGCCGCCTTGAAGAAGTAATTCAAAATTGCGAGTGTCGTTACGGCTCCGACGCTCCGCGCTCGTTCTGTGAAACCGACTATGTCGGCAAAAAGCACACTCACTTCTGCATGGTTGTCAGCAATTTTTTTGTGCGCCTTTAGCCGCTCCGCGATGGACGCAGGAAGAATGTTGAGGAGCAGGGTTTCGGCGCGATGGTATTCACGCGCCAACCCCTCCTGGCTCTTCCTCAACGCCTCGTTCGTCGATTGTAATTCCTTGTTGAGTTGACGCTCCCTCTCTTGCAGGAGGGTCATTTCATAAGCCTTTTGTTGAAGCCGCTGCCTATTGTCGCGTTCGGCAGTCGCGTCAAGAAAGAGCAGCCACACGCAGGCATTGTCAGCAAAAAAATGAAGGTCAGCGACACGCCCGCTGGGCAGTTCGACCATGGCAATGTGAAACGGAAGCTCCGGGCAAGGCAGCAAACCTTCCATGAATTCAAGCTGCTCGGCAACAGGCTCGCCAATGCGAAGCGAGGAGAGCCCGTAATGCTCAACATTACCGCCCTTCGCAGCCACGCAAAGCTGAGGGTCGATTTTCAGATACGCGACGGAGTTCCCATTGTAGAAGAAGTTGAAAATCCAACTGCTAACTTCTTTGGGCAATCCGTGCATGGTCTACTTGGTTACCATCAAGGCAAGTTGACGAAACGCATCATCGACATTCTCACCCGAGAGTGCACTCGTGAGATAGATTTGCCATCCACGCTGCCTGAGTTCGTTGATATCACCATCCGATATTGCCCACCGATCGGCCAGGTCGGATTTGTTGATCAGCACTACGAACGGCATTGCGCCGAATTCGGCCTCGGCCCGTTCCCGCAGCGTGAGCGCCACGGCAAGTGTCGCAGCGCGGGTTCCATCGACGACTAGCACAAGCCCGGTTGCACCTCGAACATAGCTGACGCGGAATGAGCCGATGTCGTCTTCGCCGGCCAAGTCCCACAAAATCAGATCGACGGTTTTATCCGGGAGTGCGACATTCTTCTTGTCGATTTTCACTCCCACCGTGGTCAGGTAGGTTTCTGAAAAAATGCTTTGCACAAACCTGCGAACCAGGCTCGTCTTTCCGACGGCGAACCCGCCCAGCATGCAGATCTTTCTTTGCACCATCTTGGGCTCCCCTAGTCCAGGTTTACCGTAATCGAAACCCGGCGATTGGTGGAGCTCCCGGCTTGACTGTTTTCAGGCACCAGCGGCTCAAAAGTGCCCGCGCCTCGAACCAGCAGCAGTTCCGGAGCGACGCCGCGTTTGTTGAGAAGCGCACGAACGGTCTCGGCGCGGGCTGCACTGATCGACGCGTTGGCCGTCTCACGGCCAGTGGCGTCCGAATGCCCGGTCAGCATGAAGCGCGCAGCTACGCCTGACTTGCGGGCATTTTGGGCGAATTCCTTTATCTGATCCGCCAGCCTGTCGAGAACCGGCAGCTGCTCTGGTCCCGGCACAACTTTGCCGGAAGAGAAGAAAATATCGGTCGTCTGGATGGCCTCTCTCAAATAATTAAGTTCTGCAAGGTTCAGCTCGCGCAGCTGTGAGACATCCAGAACCACTCCGTCGGCCGAAAGCTGTTCAGCGGCGGCCTGCGCCCGGTTGATCCACGCGGCAGGCGCCTCCCCCACGACTAGGATGCGACCTTGGATGATCGAAAGCTGAACCGATTTCGGCGGGGACAGCGACGCCGTCAGCCGCTTCACCACGAACTTTGGATCAAGGCTTTGAAAGAATTGCCACTGTGAATGAACGCGGGCAGGATCAACCTGCGTTCCGGACAGCAGAGCTTGCGGGTCGGCGGCAAGCGGGTCTCTCAGGCCGGAAATGTAGAATTGGCCGCCTCTAACCGTCTGCTGGGCGACGATGATCCCCGGTTGGGCCTCAAGTCGCGACACATAATACTGCCAGTGCTCGGCCTCGCGTGCTTCGGGGCTCACATCACGAACCCTGGAGATGTCGAATTCCGGTCCGCCTACCGAAAGCTGTCGGGCCGCGGCGCGCGCCCGATCTATCCAAGTGTCGGGAGCCTCACCCTCGGCAACAATGCGATTGTCGACGATCGAAAGCCGAACCGATTTCAGCGGATAAAGCGACGCCGTCAGCCGCTTCAACACGAACTCCGGTTCAAGGCTCTGATAGGATTGCCATTGCGAATGGACCTTGCCGGGATCGACCTGCGTTCCCGACAGCAGGGCTTGCGGGTCGGCGGCAAGCGGGTCCCGCAGGCCGGCAATATAGAATTGGCCATCGCGTATATCTTGTTCGGCAACGATGATGCCCGGCTGGGTCTCCAAGCGCGACACATAGGCCTGCCAGTGCTCGGCCGCGCGTGCTTCGGGGCTTACATCGCGGACCCTTGAGATATCGAATACCGGTCCGCCTGCCGAAAGCTGTCGGGCGGCGGCGCGCGCCCGATCTATCCAGGTGTCGGGAGCCTCACCCTGGGCAACGATGCGCCCATCGACGATGGCAAGCCGTACTGACGCCGGCGGAGCCAGCGACGCCGTCAGCCGCTTCAGCACGAACTCCGGTCCAAGGCTCTGATAGGATTGCCACTGCGAATGGACCCGGACAGGATCGAGCTGCGTTCCCGACAGCAGGGCTTGCGGGTCGACGGCAAGCGGGTCCCGCAGGCCGGCAATATAGAATTCGCCATCGCGTATTTTTTGTTCGGCAACGATGATGCCCGGCTGGGTCTCCAGTCGCGACACATAGGCCTGCCAGTGCTCTGCCGCGCGTGCTTCGGGGCTTACATCGCGGACCCTTGAGATATCGAATACCGGGCCGCCTGCCGAAAGCTGTCGGGCCGCTGCGCGCGCCCGATCTATCCAGGTGTCGGGAGCCTCACCCTCGGCAACGATGCGCCCATCGACGATGGCAAGCCGTACTGACTCCGGCGGGGCCAGCGATGCCGTCAGCCGCTTCAACACGAACTCCGGTTCGAGGCTCTGGTAAAATTGCCACTGTGAATGGACCCTGCCGGGATCGACCTGCGTTCCAGACAGCAGGGCTTGCGGGTCGACGGCAAGCGGGTCTCGCAGGCCGGCAATATAGAATTGGCCATCGCGTATCTTTTGTTCGGCAACGATGATGCCCGGCTGGGTCCCCAGTCGTGACACATAAGCCTGCCAGCGCTGCCCGGATTGCCATGAAAGAAAGAACCAACCGCCTGCCAGAACCAACAGCAGCAGGCCCAGGCCCACCACCAGCCACGGAAATCCCTGGTTTGATTCCTCCTGCTTCAGCTCGACGCAAGTCTGCAGCTGCGCCTCTATGCCGGCCAACTGCGATCCGTCGCCGTCAAACTCCATTAAAGCCTGCGAGTAGTCCTCATGGACACGGAGCAACACGTCGCGAACTATGTCATGCAATCCTTCTGGGGGGTTTCCTCGGATCACCGACACCAGGGTCGCGAACGGTCCTACTTCTGACCAGAGACGAAGGTCGCCAAAACGAATAGTGTCCAGGCCGCTCTGCTCCTTCTCGTTGAATGAGTCCTTCACAAAGTCTTGGATTGCACTCAGCATAGAAGAGATCAGTTGAGGATCTTCGCTCGTCGCATTGTCGGCAGCTACATGCGCTATCAATAGCCCAGAAGTTCGGTTAATGAGAAAGACATGTTCAACACGATAAAGAAGAGAGTGCTTAAGAACAACTTCCGAGAAGCTGGCTCCGGTTCGCCACGCCTCAATTCTCCATTTGAGCCCGTGCCAGGTAAATATATGTCGTAGAGTTTCATTAAGCGACTGAAATGTCTGGTCGATTTTTTCCCCGATTGACTTGCGAATTGCCGGAAGAAACACGGGGTATAATATATCGGTCAGCGTGCGCGGGCTCTTCTGGATCGACCGTTGCACAGCCCTTTCGACAGCCGGCGCAAGGGCCTCGCCGAGTTGCGCATGAGGGGCTCGGGCGGCCGCACTGGGAAGCACGTCGCCCACTGCTGCGGCAAGCTGCTCCGGTTCGTCGAGCAGATGCGTAACTCGTGAAAGCTCTGAAATTTCGCGGCTGACCAGCAACTGGCGCAGCGTTTCCATGCGAGGATCGGCGGATGGAACTCCGTCGAGTCGCGCACGGTAGTCCGGATCAACGTTCCGGGCAATTTCGATCAAAAGACGGGCCAGAGCCTCGCGATCAATCTCTGTATCGTTCGAGGCTGTTCTATGCGGAAGGCTGATTGGGTCGACGGTCGACGTCAAATCCGATCAACTCACTTTCCAGCTACGGTCCGAGTTGCTCTTGCTGCCGACGGGATCCTGATTCAGACATTTTGCAACCTCGACAAACAGGCCGGCCAAAAGATTTCGGTCGGTCTTGACGTTGCCGAGATCGGAAAACATTTTTTCCATCAGCATCTGAATGGCTTCATTCTTTTGCTTGATTTCCTCACGCAGCAAATGGTCGTTTCGATTTATCCGGTCGGCAATTTCGCGCTCAAGCTCATTCAATTGATCCGACAATGCGCGCACCTGCTTTTCAAGCGCCTGATTTTGTTCGCGAAGATTTCGGTCAATCTCCTTGTCGGCGTCGGCTCGCGCGTCTTTTTCGTTCCGCAACTGCGCCGCAAGCGAGTCGATCTGCTTTTTCGCATTTGACTCGTACATTTCAAGATTGCGCTTGGCCTCCGATTCGACATCCTTGAACCGCTGCAAGACCCGTTCTTCAAGCTTGGAAAAGCGGCGGTCATAGTCCTGCATCTGGTTGCCGAACAGCAGATCACGTATCTTGTCGACACCTACAGCGTCGCCGGGGGTCCCGCTCTCGCGAGCCTGGCCCGCCATGAAGGCGAGCCCGTTGGCGTCTGCATTACTTGTCAGATTTCCGTCCGCTTTATTTGCCGGAGAAGCGGTACTCGAAGATTCCTTGGCCATCCCTATACCCTTCATTTAAACAGCTACAGCGTGCTAATTTAGCAACTAGTAAAGATGTCAGCAAAATACCCGGCTCGCAAGCCGGAATCTTCTCCGCCTAAGCGGGTCACGCGTAAATTTGACATGCGGCTCGAGCTCCACAATCTGTCCAGCGAACAGACCCTTTTGCGTCATCATGCGCGTAGATTGGCGGCGCCATGGATCCATGATCAACAACTGCGGCGCGCTCGCAGTTCGGCCGCGGTTCCGATTAGTTCGATCAGGATCAGCTTGCCCTCGCGTCTTCGCACGCGATCATCTTTTGTTGCCGGGCGGCGCAGCAACTAAGGCACGGGCATGAGCGCTTGCCATTCAAGCCTGTCTTCAGGTCTTTTTTTGCTACCTAATCAGCCCCGATCTTGACAGGGCAGTGCGGCCATCCGATGCCGTTATCCGGTTTTGACATTCGGTGACTCTCCGAAGAATACGAAAGCTCGATGATCCAGAATAATGCTACCGCAAGGCGGTGTGGTATCGATGTTCAATGTCGAGCAAAACATTCGGCACAATGCATGCCGGCATCCGCCGGCAGACCTACCGGATATTGATATAGTTATGGTCGACGATGGGCTCGAATGGACCGGGGTTGATCGCGACGGCTTGCGCCGACAAAGATCAACGCATTTGTTCTATCTGAACGAACAAGGCGCGGGTGAGACACGTGGCGCATAATCCATTGGTTTCGATCGTTGTTCCTGCGCACAACGCGGAGGTAACGCTGACGCGGGCACTCGATTGCCTTGTCGATCAGGAAACCGCGGATTGGGAGGCGATCATCGTCGACGACGCCTCCACGGACCGCACCCCCGCGATCATCGCCGCTTATGTGGAACAGGATGCCCGATTTCGCACCTTGAGTTCTTGCGCCAATTGCCCCGCCGGCGCACGTAACAACGGGATTTCGACGGCGCGCGGCCACTGGCTGATGTTCCTGGATGCCGATGACTGGCTGGATGCCAGCTTTCTTACAAAAATGCTGGCTGCGCTGAAAACCGCTCCCGATGCAGTCGCCGCCTATTGCGGTTCGCGGCGCGTGATGCCCGATGGAGCGCTCACCCCGGCGAGCATCGCGCCCGAGGTCGCAGGCCAGCCCTTCGAAACGTTCGCCCGCCGATGTGCCATCGCCACTCACGCGCTGCTGGTCGACCGGGAAACAATAGTCGAATTGGGCGGTTTTGACGTGTCGCTGCGCAGCTGCGAGGATTGGGATCTATGGCAGCGCGTCGCACGTCAGGGCACAAATTGGGTGATGGTCGACGAGCCGCTCGCCTTTTGTCGAGCCAGCCCCAACGCGCTCACCCGCAATTCGAGGCAGACGCTGGCAGACGCGGAAATCATTATCGCCCGCGGCTTTGCCACCGACCCCAGGGTCAAGCACCCAGCGCCGGCGCATGCCAATGGCGCGATCTCGGCGGGCGGCCGCACCGCTTCCGAAGCACTGGCGTGGTTCGCCCTGTGGAACGCTGCGTCGGATTGCGGCAGCGGCGGCGGCTCGATCAACCCGCAATCCCTGCGCGCGCTGCCGGCAAGGCGTAAGTGGGCGCGCGAGATCGCCAAGGTGACCTTCGACGGCCTGATGGTAGGAAGCCTATCGGTGCCAGCCCATATGGCTGCCCGGTGGGACAGGTTTGGCGGCGCCATCACACAGTTGATCATCGAACTCGGCAAGGTCTGGGGCGACCCGGTTGCGGGTCGTCGCGTCCAGTATCATCTCGAGCAAATGCTGCTCGACGCCGACGATCTTGCCGCTCCTCGCAGGCTGGCGCGCACTTTCGGAATTCGCGTCGACGCTCGAAATCCAACGTCGACCGAGCTTTCGGAAGAAATCGATCAAATCTATGCCTACCTGATGATGGATGGGCAGATCGGGGCTATCGTACAGTTCGGCGTACTCGGGAAAGTGACAAGGCGCCATTGGATTGAACTGATCCTGAATTTCCTACCACAAAAGGACGACGGCGCCGACACATCAAGCACGCTGGCAGCCGAGGCACTGTCGACGACAACGGAACGCCGGCCTGATCCGGACAGCCACTTCGGTAAACTCGCGCAATTGATGTCGGAAGCGCGGGAACTGGTTCGGTCAAGCGCTGACGCTACGCAGCCGCTTCCAGCGCCGCGCCGTGCACCCGCCTCGAGTGGCCACGACAAGGATCGTAAGTCGTTCTGGAACCGGTATTTCGCGACCGAGGATCCCTGGAGCTACAGCTCGGCCTACGAGCAGGAAAAATATGAGCGGCAGCTCGAAATTCTGCCGGCCGGTCCCATAGGACGGGCGCTTGAGCTGGCCTGTGCGGAAGGCCATTTCACGCGACAACTGGCACCCCGAGTGGGCCATTTGACCGCCACAGACATTTCCGCCGTAGCCATCGAACGGGCGCGCGCGCGCTGCTCGGACCAGCCGAATGTCGAATTCAGTGTACTGGATTTTTTTGCGGACACGCTGCCCAATGAGATGGAACTGATCGTCTGTTCGGAAGTGCTCTACTACCTAGAAGATCTCGCCGGGTTGCGGCGCATCGCCAAAAAATTCGTTGAGGCACTGGCGCCTGGCGGCAGTTTCATCAATGCACACGCATTCGTGCTACGCGACAATATTGAAAGGACGGGCTTCGACTGGAACACTTTCGGCGCACAAACGATCTCGCAAACCTTCGCAGAGACCGAAGGTCTCGTCCTTGCGCAATCGATCCAGACCGAACTCTATCGAATAGATCGCTTCTGCCGCCTGTCGCCGGATTACGTGGCGACGGAGCCGGTGATTGATCATGTGCCGGTCCGCGCACCCATCGGCATCGGGGTCGCGCGAAACATTGTCTGGGGCGGGGCACGGGTCTTGCGCCGCGCCGTCGCTCGTAGCGAGCGGCGGCAACGTATCCCTGTCCTCATGTATCACAGCGTCGCCGATGAAGGTCCGGCCGCGCTCGCCCGTTTCCGACTCACGCCCGCCGCATTCGCGAGCCAGATGGCATGGCTGCGCGCCAATGGCTTTCACGCGATCATGTCCGAGCAACTGGAATTGTCCATCGCCAACCGTCAGCCTTTCACTGGCCGCCCGGTGCTCATCACCTTCGATGACGGATTCCAGAACTTTGCCGACCATGCCTGGCCGATCTTGCGTGCGCACGACCTGACCGCGGAAGTGTTCCTGGTGACGGACCTGGTGGGGGAAAGTGCAAAGTGGGACGCCGTCAGCGGTCCGCCGACGCGGCTTATGGACGCCGGAACGGTGCGACGTCTCGCCGCCGAGGGTGCGTTCTTCGGAAGCCATCTGGCGACGCACCGCGCCATCGATGGTCTGTCGAGCTCTGATTTGGCCGCCGAGCTCCTGCGCTCTCGTATGTTCGTCGAACGGTGGACCGGCCGGCCAACCACGGCCTTCGCGGCACCCTTCTCTGTCACCGACCAACGGCTCGGCAGGCTGGCCAAGGAGTGCGGCTACCGGATCGGCTTCGGCGGCAGACACGGACCGGCGGACCTTAATAGCGACCCCATCGACCTTCCGCGCATCGAGATTCGCGGGGATCGCTCGCTCGACGACTTTGTTGCTACCATCGAGGCCGTGCTCGTTTGAACGGTAGACAATGTCAGCATCTCCCAAGCGCTCTATTCCGCACCAGGCGTGAGCGACCCCTTGCCGGGCCACGCATTGTCGCTTTCGATGCGCCTCTTCGAGGTGTAAAGGGCGATGCAACTGTCTATCGCGTTATGCGGGGATAGACGCACACGGTGATGCTTTTGGCTGCCCTGATGTGTATAGCCTGTGTGAGGGTCCCAGATTTCCATCACATAGCCTCGGCCGGCGATGCGCAACGCGGCATACGCGCGTTTTGCTCTATCGGAAGCCGCCGTAACGCCCAGCGTCTTTGAATTGCGGATCACATGACTGATTTGCGTGACCACACCCTACGCAATTGTCTAGCTTGAACGGTGGACTCTTGTACCACAACATCGGCTCCTTCAACCTAGGAGCAATGGCGGGCATAGATGTCGTTGCTTGCCGATCTGACCGGAAGGTTAACAGCACGATGCGTCTCATCATTCGACGATTGGGAACCAGGAACCTGGCGCGCCCGACACAACCTCTCCGACACCTTGGCGCGATGTTCGTCCTGGTTGCCAGGCAGCTCATCTTTGGAACCGCCCTCTTGTTGGCTGGTCCAGCGCAGGCGCAGGCGCCGGCGACCGTCCCGCCTGAAAGGGTCAAACAGCTATTCGAACTGCTCGACGATGCGTCAGTGAAGGCCTGGATGGCCGAACAGCGAAATCAGGACGCCGCGTCAACGAGAGCGCCTGCCGGGGCAGGCGCTTCTCCGGCCGACGCATCGTCCGGCGCCGCGGCCGCATCAGGCCAGATGAATACGATGGCATCCTCGACGCTCGATATGATCAGGGATCATATCGGAAGAATCGTGCGAACTTTGCCCCTGCTGCCGGGTCAGTTCGCGCGCGTTCGGGCAGAGACCATGGAGGATATGTCCAGCAAGGGATCTGCCGGGGTACTCTTGCTGATTGCGATGTTCATCGCTGCCGGCCTGGCGCTTACTTGGGCAACGTACAAGTTGAGCCGTCCATTTCGTCTCTGGATTATCGCGCAACCGAAGGATACGCCCGTTGGGCGGGCCAAGAAGATTGGTGGCCGCACGCTTTATTCCAGCATGCTGATCGTCTCGTTCGCACTGGGCAGCGCCGGCGCGTTCATGCTGTTCGACTGGCCAATGCTTATCCGCGAGATTGTACTGACATTCTTGATGGCGGCAGTCGTTACATGGGGGGTGCGCATGTACGTCATGGCCATGCTCGTCCCTTCCTTCATGAACGTCGACAACGCCGTCGAGGTTCGTGCTTTGCCAATCACCAACGAAGCGGCTGACCATTGGTCCTATTGGCTGCCCCGGATCGTTGGCGTCTTCGACTTCGTCGCCGCCGCGTTCATCCTCTTGCCAGGTCTCGGCATCGATCAGGACGGAATGATGGTCCTGTCGCTTGGCGCCGATTTCGTGCTGCTGTTGCTCGTGCTGCTGGCCATTTGGCGTCGGCCAAGAACGCAGCGAGACGGTGCGCGCCACAGCGTTCACACGGAAGCGACATGGCTGTTGACAGCTTATTTCCTCGTCCTGTTTCTGCAGCGCATCGCGGGCCTTTATGTATACTTCTGGTTTACCTTCGCCGCACTCTTCCTGCCTTGGGCAATCGTGACGACGCAGCGCGGGGTTAACTTCGTCCTGCGACCAGGTTCGGTAGATCTTGGCCGGCCTACGATCCCGGCGGTGGCGATCGCTGTCATCGATCGCGGAATCCGAATGATTTTCATCCTGGCGGCGGCTTACTTTCTAGCGCGTGTCTGGGGCCTGGACATGCAATCCATGCGCGGCAGCGATACGACGACGACCTTCATATTGCGCGGCCTGATCAATGTCGTGGTCATTGCCCTCGCAGCCGATTTCGGCTGGTCGATCATCAAAGCCTTGATCGAACGAAAGCTGGGCATCGAAACGGCACACCCTGTGATCGGCGACGAAGAGGTCCCGATGCTAGATCCGCAGCAGGCGCGGCTGCACACGCTGTTGCCGATCCTCCAGAACATCCTGCTCGCATCGATCATCGTGATGGCAGCGCTTATGATGCTCGCCTCGCTGGGTATCCAGATTGGCCCACTGATCGCTGGCGCCGGCGTTGTCGGCGTCGCGGTGGGCTTTGGCGCACAAACTATCGTCAAGGACATCATTTCGGGCGTTTTTTTTCTGCTCGACGACGCGTTTCGTGTCGGCGAATATATTTCCTCGGGCAATTACAAGGGTACCGTGGAAAGCTTTTCCCTGCGCTCGGTGAAGCTGCGCCACCATCGGGGTCCGCTGTTCACCATACCTTTCGGTGAACTCGGGGCCGTCCAGAACCAGAGCCGTGACTGGGTTATCGACAAATTCAACATCACCGTCGGCTATGACACCGATATCGAATTCGCTCGCAAGCTGATCAAGCGGATCGGCCTCGAATTGGCGGAAGATCCTGAGTTCAAGCACTGGGTGCTCGACCCGATCAAGATGCAGGGCGTACAGGAGTTTGGCGAATACGGCATTGTATTGAGGGTCAAGGCCACAACCAGGCCGGGAGGCGCCTTTGGTATGAAACGCAAATTCTACGTACGCCTCCGCCAGGTCTTCAAGGAGCAGGGCATCGAACTCCCATTTCCGACCGTCCACGTCCAAGGGCTGCAGAATCCGCATGAGGCAGAGAACGGATCTTTGGCGATTACACCCGCGGTGAAAATGGCCGTCGCGCAATCGCACACCATTCGTCGCAGAAAAAAAGCCAGCACGACGGAATAGGAAAGAGCGCCGTCACCGGAGCGACGTCGGGGATCGCCACTAGGCGGCAGGGTTCGTGCGCGCCTCGGGCAACCGGCAATCCTGTCTCCACAGCGCCGCCGGCGCCGACGCCATGGCGTCCACGAGTTCGGTCGAAGGAGCGCCGTGACCTGGCCGAGACATCGCGGCGAGGTTTGCAGGTGGTTGCTTATATCGCATCCCATGAATGGTTTGAGACGCGCCAAACTTGTGATCACCGGATTGTCTTGGCAGTGCGGAGGGAGCTAGGTTACTACCTCATAGCGCGGAACGGAAATCCGATAAGGGTCGATCCGGAAGAATGGGCAAATCGATGGGGCGACACCAGCGCTCTGCGCAAAACGGCTGTTGAGGCTGGATTCTCCAAGCCCCTTTTGCTAGCGAACCAAGGATGAGCAACCGATTGCCGCCCGCATGGGCAAAGCACCTCCGCACCCCACCCTCGCCGAAGGCGGCATCACCGAAGGCTGCGTCATCCAAAGCGCAGTTCAAGGCAGGCCCCCACCGCAGCCACGCCGACGACTTGCTTTTACGGCAGGCGCTCGAGTTGCAGCAGGCCGAACGTCTATCCGAGGCTGAGGAACTGTGCCACAGGGTCCTTGCTCGCACGCCCAACCATCCGCTGGCCCTATATATCCTGGGAACGCTCGGGCTCGATTTCGATAACGAAAAGTCACTGCGGTATTTCGCTCGGGCGGTGGCAGAGGATCCGCAGAATCCCTACTACCATCTTAGCCTCGGCGAGACCTATTTGAAGGTCAGCGAATTTACGCCGGCGATCAAGCACTTTCGGTACGCCCTGGACTTGAAGCCGGATCTGGTGGAAGCGCTTTGCGCCTTGGGCGATGCCTACAATGCGTTTGACAAGGGGGAGATGGCGCTGCCGCTCTTTGAGAAGGCGCTCAGGATCGACCGAGATCATCCCGTAGCCCGGTTGGGGTTGCCCCGCGCGCTCGCAAGCCTCGGCCGTATGGCCGAAGCCGCGGTTCATCTGAAAGAGGCAATAGAACGGCGCATCGCGGTACCGGCTGCCCACAACGCGCTTGTACGCACGCGCAAATTCGCTGAAGAGCCGCCAGAACTCGGGGCAATCCTGACGGAGCTTCAAGACCCGGGCCATGGGCCGGAGGGAGCGGCAGCGCTCCATCACGCCGCAGGAAAGGTTCTCAACGACCTCCGTCGCTATAAGGAGGCGATGGATCACTTTAAGAAGGGGAATGAAGCCGGGGGCCATACATTCGATCTGCAGTCTTACCGCCGCTGGGTCGACGGCATGATCGCAACCTTCGCGCCGGAACTGGTGGCTTCAAGAGCCGCGTACGGCAATCCCTCGGAGGCGCCTGTATTCGTCGTGGGCATGCCTCGTTCGGGCACGACATTGACAGAGCAGATCTGTGCCACTCACCCCGATGTTCATGGCGCCGGCGAGCTCAGCAAACTTAGGCGAACAGCCAATGGACTCGGTGTCGCAGACCGCTCCAGCGTGAACTTCGGCCAATCCATCGCGATGATTACTCCCGATCTGACCAGGACTTTGGCCGAAGAGCACCTTGCTTATCTGCGCGAGCGGGCTCCCGACTCGCTGCGAATCGTTGACAAGATGCCTCACAATTTCGAGCTGATTGGCCTGGTTGGCCTTCTTTTCCCCAAAGCGCGTATCATTCATTGTCGTCGCGACGCTATCGACAATTGCATCTCCTGTTTCGTCCTGCAGTTCAATAAAGCCCACAGCTACAGTGCCGATCTTGAGACGCTGGGGCTTTACTACCGGGAGTATGATCGCTTGATGCGGCATTGGGACAAGGTTTTCCCGGGTCGTATTTTCGAAAATCGCTACGAGACGTTGATCGAAAATCAGGAGGAGCAGTCGCGCCGGCTCATGGATTATCTCGGATTGCCGTGGGACGATGCCTGCCTGCGCTTTTTTGACAAAGGCGGCTCCGTAAACACCTACAGCAATTGGCAGGTCCGCCAGCCGATCTATACGTCGTCCGTCAAGCGTTGGAAGAATTACGAAAGCGAGATTCAGCCGTTGATTGAAGCCTTGGGCGATCTTGCTGAGATTTGACCGGTAGTGCCTGATGCTGCGCGCAGTTTGCTTGCATCCAATCCCGCCGGCGTACGCTTTCCGCCGATAGACCAGTCTAACAGGGTCTCCTCAGGCTGACCGCCGCGTTCCTTCACCTGTCCCGCCGGCGTATCCTGGCCACAGAGCCTCCCGCCGTTTCGCGCGTCGCTCGCCAAGCAGTTTGGCTTCCTCCTTTCCTTTTCGCTGCTAGGGTTGTTCTTCCACGTCTGCAAGCGTGGCAGCAGGCGGGCGGCCATGCCATCGGCTGTCCGAAGTTCCATACAGACGGCATGAAAAAACCCGGCGGTTGCCCGCCGGGTTTTCGATTTCAATAAGGCAGCGCCTGTTAGAAGGAGCGCTGGAAGCGGAGCATGCCGCCGATTGCGTCGTCATCGCCAGGAGTAATACCCGTCCAGTTCGACACGGAGTCGTCGCCGAGATGCGAGTAGTCGACTTCGGCCGTGATCGTGAAGCCGGGAACGATGTCATAGGCAACGTTCGCGGCGATGCCAATGTTCTTGCCTTCGTCATACGACGCCTGGAGGTTGAACGAGGTCTTTTCGTTGAACTTGTAGGTGCCGCCGCCCCAGACTGCCCAATTGCCGCTCCACGGCTTGTAGAAGCCGCGACCGCCAGCCGGGAACGCCCAGGTGCCGTCGGTGAGGTTATCATCGGAGCCGTAGCCGCCCATGATGAACAGCGAAATCTGGTCGGTGGCGTTCACGTCCAAGCGAACCTTGCCGGAGACTTCTTCATAGTTGCTGTCGTAAGCGATGACGCCAGTAACCGCGCCCCAGCCCTGCGTCCACTTCACGCCACCGACGACATGCGGAACATAGCTGTCGATCGTGTCGGTGCCCGAGCCTTCTTCGAGAGAGACCACAGCCGAGAAGCCGTTGCCAGCGTCGAAGTAGTACTGCACGACGTTTGTGTCGAAGCCGCCATACGGAACCAGCGTATCCTGGATCACGTTGCCGGCGTAGCCGATGAACGTGTCGAAGGCTGATTCATCCTTACCGACGCGGAGACCACCGAGCTGGATCCAGGCAAAGTTCAGCGAGACGGTATCGCCGTTGCCAGCAGTATTGAGCGTTCCGAACCTGCCCGAGTCACGGTTGTTGTTCTGGAAGTTGAAGCGGGTCTCGGTATAGGTCTTCAAGGTGCCGAGTTCGGTTTCCTGACCGGTCCAGGTCTTCAGCGCGAAACGGGCATGCTTGTAGAAGGTGTCGTTGCTGTCGCCGGGGGTCTCGTGATCGGCGCTTGTCGCACCGTCGAACGAACCCACGTCGCCGACGCCGATGTCGTAACGGATATAGCCGCCGATGCGCAGGCAGGTTTCGGTGCCGGGGATGTAGAAGTAACCAGCGCCGTAGACGTCGCAAATCTTGACGTATTCAGCGGGCTCCGGCTCGGCGACGACGACGGCGTCGGCGGCGCGCGCACCGGAAACTGCGATCAGGGCCGCAGCGGAGCCGAGAAGAAGGCTCTTGATGTTCATTTTCTGACCTCCAGTCAAAAGTTAAAAAACGGGTCTGGGTATTCTTTGCTGAAGGACAGCGTTCCCTGCCCCATCCCCACTACCGAAAAAGATGCGCACCGCGCCGCTCCTTCGAAATTGACATTACCCATGAGCCGGCGGCGTTCAACCACGATCGTACCGGCGCATGGACAGTTCGGCCGCTATCCCCGACCTGTGTTGCAGAAACGTCACGATTTGGCCTCACTTGGAAAGCTCTCGTTAACCATTGGTCCCCTCACGACCGCCTGTCTCGGCCGAATCCGGCGATCGGCCGACCGGATCATGCAAGGCCTGGGGCTCATCTGCCCAGGAATTGCCGCGGAACTGCCGCACCCGAGGAAGGCTGAAATGTTCGGCGCGCTCACCTTCTCCATATTATGACACGGCCTTGTTGATTGTGCCGGCGCTTTTCTTTATCCAGCGGCGCAACGCAGAGGCGGCCGAGTGGTCGAAGGCGCTGCCCTGCTAGGGGAGGCTCAATCTTTTGGTTGATCCGAAACTCCCGACCACTTCCGCAAGGCTTACAACATGGGAGATCTCGAGAGCCTGCACGAGTTCCGCCGCCAGAAAGAGCGGGCGGGACGGATTCGTTTTCTCGAGAGGGATGAAGAAGCGCGGCTGTTCGCCGCCATTAAGAGCCGCAGCGAGGATGCTTACAGGCTTTCCGTCTTCCTGGTCGATAGCGGCTGCCGTCTCGGCGAGGCGCTCGGGCTGACCTGGAACGACATCAAGGAACATCGCGTCAGTTTCCAAACCATCATATCCGGCCGCAGCCGCACCATCCCGATGACCGAGCGGGTCAAGGAGGTGATCAGGATGCCTCCGGACGGACGCCCTCGGCCGAAAGGCCCGTTCACCAAGTTGAGCCGGGCACAGTTCAGTGCCATATGGAACGAGGCGAAAGCCGAGGTTGGACTTGGCGCCGACCACCAGGTCGTACCCCATATCCTGCGTCACACCTGTGCTGCGCGCCTCGTCCAGGGTGGCATCGACATCAGGCGCGTGCAGATGTGGCTGGGTCATCAGACGATGTCGATGACGATGCGCTACGCGCATCTGGCCACCAACGATCTCGATGGCTGCGTCACTGTGCTCGAAGGGCTACCGGCAGCGCTGGAGATCAAGAACGAAACCGGGCCATGACGAAAATCTCGTCAGGGCTGCGCGCAAAAGCGCCAGCGACCCCACGTCTTTTCGCGGAGTTTAGGTTTGGTGGTGCTCGAACACAATGTAGGCCAAGCATTACTCCAAGCAACGTCACCATCTCCACTGGACAGAACGGTGCCAATTGTGCATTGTGTTTGCCGTCTATGACTTCCGCAACGCACTGAGGTACTACGTCTCCTCGGCTAAACAGGGGTCACGCAACTTAGGTAGCATTTGAAGAGGTAATCTGCATGGTCACTAGGCGGCGATTCTCACGAGGTGGAAACCTTGTTAAGCAAGCCAGCCGACCAAGACTGGAAAATACGGTGGCTGCCGCCGTGTCGAAAATTCTTCTTGAGCACGATCCGACAATCGGCAAGCCGGCCCTTAGAATTGCCGCGAGATTGGCAGGGTATATATCTTCAGCAATCGGTGTTCAAACTCAGGCTGTTCAGCGAGCCCTCCCAACTATCGAGGATGATGTTGAAAACCTCGCTCAGATATTTATCGGGCATATAGTGGCAGAGGCACAAGGCCGATTTGATCCACGACTGCAGCGTTTCAAAGCGGTACCGCCACCGGCGGTCCCCCAAGCGCCTCTCAGTGCGGCGAGTGATTGGGCGGGGCCGGTAGCTGGGCCAACAGTGATAGAAAGGCATTTTGGGATACCGAGGTCGACGCTCTTTCGGTGGCAGAAACGCGATGAGGTGATCGCACTTAAATCTGGAAGCAGCAGGTTTGTTTTTCCATTGAAGCAGTTTGTCGATGCTCGCCCTGCAGATGGGATAGCCGAATTGATCGCCATGTTTGGCGACCATCGGCTTGCCTGGAGATGGTTGATGGCGCCGACGGACAAGCTTGGCGGGAACTCGCCGATAGATACTCTGCTAGCTGGCAAGCTCGCGAATGTTGTTGCTGCCGCGCGCCTAACCTTGGAGGAGGCACCTGATGTTTAGCCCCGCCGTTTGGTGGCGGTCGTTCAGTTGACAATTTGGCGCAACGCGACATTACCCCAGGCGGCTGCCCGCGGCCCGTCGTCTCAATGGCGACCCTTCCAGCCAGCCATTCTCGACAAGCAGTTGGACAGCCTAGCCATTGCGCCCTCCTCCTGACGAAGACTTTGGTACGGTCAAGCCGTCGGCGCCGTGCCGTGCCGCTCGCGCGCGGTCTTGCGGATGATTTCCGCGATTTCCGGGCTGCTGCTGCATAGCATCTGGAAATCCGCCGCGTGCAGCGACAGGAGTGAGACAGCCGTTGCGGCGCTGACGGTCGCCGTACGCGGTTCGCCGCTCATCAGCGCCATCTCGCCGAAGAAGGCGCCAGGGCCAAGCTCCACTGGGTTCGACATCACGACGCTCACCCGCCCCTCCACAACAAAGAACATTCGATCCCCGGTCTCGCCCCTTCGGCAGATCACGGCGCCGGCCGGCAAACTACGAGGCCGTAAGGCGCGCACGATCTCGACCAGCGCGGCCGGGCCGAGCTTCTGAAACAACGGCACGGCGGCGACCAACTGCCAATTGCGGACGAAATCCTCGCGACGGATTTCTTGATAGAAGCCGGAGGCAAGAATGCCGGCCCACAGCGCGAAGACGCCGATGCCACACATCATGACCGCCCCAGCCAGGACGCGGCCGGCGAAACTTTGCGGAATGGCGTCGCCATAACCGGTGGTGGACAGCGTGACCACCGCCCACCACATTGCCTGAGGGATGCTGCCGAACTTTTCCGGTTGGATGTGGCGCTCGATGACATAGGCCGCGAGCGCGACACCGAACAGAACGACGCCGAAAAGCGTGGTGACGCCGATCAGGTTACGCGCTTCGTTGGCCAGCACCCTGCCCAGTACCGGGAAGAAGGTCGAGTCGCGCAGCGGTTTGAGCAGCCAGACAGCACAGTAGAGGCTCCGGTCGGGCGTGCCTTCGAGCAGAAATGCAGCGAGTGGAACCAAAACCGCGAGCATATCAATGGCGATTGCAGGCGTCCTGTCCCGAAGGTCTCCCGCCCAGTGCTTGATCAGAGTCTCGGCCATCTGTAGGAGATAAGCGCCCCAAATGACCGCCAGCACGGCAGTCAGAGCCAGCCTGCTTCGTGCGGACATGTCCGGCATGGTGAGCGCGGCCACCGCCAGCAGCCCAGGCGCAGCTAGCACCGCGTTTAGCGGTGCGTGAATTCTCAAGAAAGGCAGGACCGACATTCTGTCCCCACGAGCGGATGCTATTCCTCCAGAATAGGATGCCTTCAGGGCAAGCGCAAAGGTGGCGCTTTCGCTGGGATGTTCATCACGACGTGAACTCAGATGGCCTGAACGTGAACCGACAGGCCGCAACCGAGAATGGCCCATCCGGGCAGTTGCAATAGGTTTGAACCGTTCGAAGGAGCCGGGCCGACGAGTTCAAGGCCGTAGACATGCCCGGCTCGAAGACGGCGGCATGTCGGCAATGGCCAGGGTGACGGCGGCGACACCCAAGAAGAGCGCTCCGATCCGCCTGCATGAGGTTCCCTCCCGCCCTTCGCCCGCTACCCAAAACATGTGCGGCACCACAAGCGGCAGGAAGGACACTCGAGAGCCGCATTTAGTACGCGACGGCAACTGCATGGTTGCGAAGTTGCGTGCGCCCAAGCTACCGGGGCCGGTGAGTCACCGCAGAGGCAACTCAAGGAGGCACCGTCCTGGTCTTGTGGCTTCGATCCAGCCGCCCTGAGCGGACTCGAGGGATACAAAGCGGTACGATACATGAGATCCGATTCTCCTGCGGTCGTCCCGCCCAGTTCAGAATGAAGCGGCCTACCTTGACTTTGTGGTCCAATGACTGAGTACCCGCGCCTCAAATACAGTATGCAAGCCGTTCGCAAGGCAGGTGATCGGCTGGCAAAACCTATGCAGCTCGGACAAGACACCACTGCCGGCCAGTACGTGGACACGATGCGAATCTTCTCAATCGCCAATAGCTGGCGCGACTCGCACTTTCTGCCCATGCGGAGCGTTCGATTCTCTGTCGGTCACCACATCAAAGCCCTGCGATTGAAGGGCGACATGGCATCGCGTCCAAAGCGTCTGGCATCCATTTGTCGGAAGCTTCGAGAGTCCACCACCAATTTGGACACCATGAACGATATCGGCGGCTGCCGAGCGATCATGCCCGATATCGATAGCGTCCGCTTGCTTCTAGAATCGCTGCGAGACAAGTTCCCCCATGAGATGCACTGTCGGGAATTTAACTATATCGATGAGCCGAAGCCGGACGGCTATCGAAGTCACCATATTGTTTTCCAGTACCGACCCAGAGCTGCCCACACCCAGGCTTTCGAGGGACGACGCATCGAATTGCAAGTTCGGACCACACTTCAGCACTCATGGGCAACTGCAGTTGAGGCCGTCGGGCTGTTCCAGCGCCAGGATTTGAAGCACGGAAACGGGGAGCAGGATTGGCTACGTCTTTTCCAGCTTATGTCGGCGGAATTCGCCCAGGTTGAGCAGTGTCCAATTCGTGTCGGTGGTCCGGATCGCGATGACCGAGTGCGGGAACTGCGGGATATCAACAGGCGTATAGGTGCAACAAGTATACTGGCAGATATCACGAATCTTACCCTCCGCTCAGAGAGCCTCGTACAGCCAGCGCGACATTTTCGGCATCATTTGGTGCAATATAGAGCGGATCAGAACGTTACGATTCAATCATTCCGAACTCTCATCATGGGGGCGCGGAAATTGGAAGAAATAGAGAAGAAAATCGCGCTAAGGGGAATTGATTGGACGGTTTCGTTGGTCGAGGTGGATAAGGTGGAACAGCTTGTCGACATATACCCGAATTACTTTGGGAACGTTTCATTGTTCGCCCGCAGTCTGAAATCCATATGCTCGGGAAAGTCACTGTCTACAGAATAGCCCACACCGGATCGTAGCTCCGAAGGAACGCCCGACTATGGCTGGCCAAGCGTCGCTTTCCGTTTGAAGGAGCCGGACATTGGCCTTCCTCGACAGTCTCCTGGGTCTGGTCCGAACGGACAATCTCCCGAAAGCTCACACCTATTTCAGCGTTGCCAGCACGCCTGCCGCTGACTGCAGGTCTGCTGTCTCCAAGTGATGAGGTCGACGACGCCGTAAATTTCCGCACGCCCACTCCTGCGAGCCAGAACAGCCGACGAAATCGCGTTCTCCAAGGGAAGCAACATTCCTATTCCTCCCGGCAACCCACCGGCCCTGCGAACGTACTCGCGCCAACTTTGTTCCTTCAGCTATCCAGTTTTGTCGACATCCGTTTTTGTCGAGCATCGTCGACCCCACCCCCACCTCTTGTCGACATCACACTGGCAAACAAAACGCCACCTGCGATGAAGGCAAGAAGCGATCGATGGCGTATCCTGCGCAAGCCTGACAGCGCCTTGCCACTTGCCCCTGACTTCCAAATGTCTGGCCTAGAACCGGGACATGAAACGTGCACGTCTCGACTTCACCGCCCCAGCGGCAGTTTAGATACGGCTACCAGTTCTTCCTCGTCTCTGATCCCAGCCTGATAGTTTGCTATAATACGAGAAGCGAGCGCTTCACGATGCTCTGGTGACTGACCCCCGGTTTTCAACTTCTCGAACACACGGCCTATCAAGGCCACTTCGGATGAATCGAACACGCCAGCTTCTGTAACTTTTTGATAGATCGGCATGGCCCTTCCCTCACTGCAACGCGAAACTAATCTCACTCGGAGATTCGACGCAAAGCAAAAACGACTCGGCGTTTGACTCACCCCCCTGAGTGATGCTTGGGAGAGGCTTAAGAGCAGACACGTGCGCGGCTCGCCCCAGTGACCTCTGCCTCTGCCGCCGCCTAGAAATGAGTTCGGAACCGAGCCAAGCCTTATTCGTTACAGGTGCTGGCATTTCGGAGGTATCTAATGGAAATCCAAGGCATCTACGCCACCCTCGCCACAGCAAGCATGGATCGTGCCGAGAAGTTCTATACCGAACTTTTCGCCCGGGAGCCTGACGATCGTCCCATGGACGGATTGATCCAATGGCGCGGCATCGCAGGGGCGAATATTCAAATCTTCCAGGACAGGGACAATGCAGGATCCGGTAGACTGACCGTTGTTGTCCCAAGAATGGATGATGCCCGTAGATCGCTCGAGGAAACTGGGGTGAAACTCACCGGCGAGTCCGAGGGTGACTACGGACGGATTGCCCAGTTTGCGGACCCGGACGGAAATCGCATCACCCTTGCTGAGCCACCCTCTAGCCCTTTCAAAACATAGAAGGCTTCATGCGCCTAGACGCGCTGGCAAGCTCGAACTACGACCAGGATCACCCCACGACCAGAATCGCCAATTGGCCTGCTGCCGGTTTTTCGGACACGCGGTTAAGCTAACATAGCTTTTTCCTCGAACTCCACGGGGCTCAGATAGCCCAGTGTCGAGTGCCTCCGCCGAGCGTTGTAGAAGCGCTCGATGTAGTCGAACACATCCGCCCTGGCGGCATCTCTTGTCCTGTAGACCTTGCGGGCTGTGCGTTCGGTTTTCAACGACGAGAAGAAGCTCTCCATGGCCGCATTGTCCCAGACATTGCCCGACCGGCTCATCGAACACGTAATGCCGTGGTCGGCCATCAGGTGCTGGAACTGCTCGCTCGTGTATTGCGATCCTTGGTCGGAATGATGAAGCAGGCTGTCGGGCTTGCCTCGGCGCCAGATCGCCATGATGAGCGCATCGGTGACGAGTTGGGCTGTCATGTCGGCCTTCATCGCCCAGCCGACGACAGGTTCGGTGCCGATGCCTCGAAGGTGCGGTCGAGGAGGTTGTCCGACACTGCCGCTCGCTCGCCCGTATCCTTCGGCAGTCCGCGACGCCGAGGCCGGGCCCGCAAACCGTTCTCCCGCATGAGCCGCTCGATGCGATGCAGGCCGCAGGAGAGACCCTCGGCCAGAACATCGTGCCAGACGCGACGGGAACCATAGGTGCGATCGCTGCTCTTGAAGCTGCGGTCGATCCTGGAGACGAGGATCTCGTCGTGCCGGGAGCGGGCGCTGGGACTGCGGTTGAGCCAGGCATGGAAGCCCGACCGGGATACATCCAGCGCACTGCACAGCCATGCCACCGGCCATATGTTCCGGTGCCTCGCGATGAAAGCGAACCTCATGTCACTTCCCTCGCGAAGTAGGCTGCGGCCTTTTTTAGGATGTCGCGCTCCGCCTTCAGCTTGGCCACTTCCTTGCGCAGCCGGTCGATCTCCTGCTGCTCCGGCTTCATCTGCCCATGACCGGGAAACGCATGCTGCGGATCGGTCGACAGCTCGCGCACCCATTTGCGCAGCACATTCTCGTGGAGATCGAGGTCGCGGGCACCCTGGGCAACCGCAACGCCCCGATCCTTGATCAATCTCACCGCCTCAAGCTTGAACTCGCGGTTGAACTTCCTTCTTTGCATTCCAACTCTCCAGTTCCGTTAAACACCTTATCTCCGTGTCCACGAAACCGGCAGCAGGCCATTCCAGCCCGTCGTGTGCGGAACTTACGGTTGGAGTCATATAGCTGTGGCGTTATCGAGCCTGGCGCAGCGTTACAGCGCCGACCCTAAGTTGGCTGCCAGGCCTGCGCGCAACCACCCAGGCGTCCACCCGTTGACCCATGCTGGTTGATTCCAGCGCACGCCTGCACTTGCCCCGCTACTGACTTTTTTCCTTGCGGCGGGAACCGATTGTAGCGGCTCTAGTTGACTTCCCAGCGCCCCCGGACAGAGGCGCCCGAGAGTTGTTCGGACAGCTTTCAAACGAAGCCCGCCACCGTTCCCTCAGTGGCGGGCTTTACGTGTTTAGCCGCGCGAGGTGGATTTGAGTACCTACGTGAGACAGCGTATGGCTGAAATCAAAGATGATCCCAACCTTCGCAGGCGCACGCGAGCTAAGGGCCGGCCTTCCCTAAGGCAGCTCTCCGCTGCCTCGCGGCTACTCGCAACGCTGGGCTTCCGCAAGCGGTTGCTGATCCTGGTTCATCTGATGGATGGTGAGAGATCGGTATCGGAGCTGGTCTCTTTAATCGGCGGGACACAATCCGCCCTCTCACAGCATTTGACCGATATGGCCAAACTCGGAATTGTCAAATCCCGAACCCAAGCCCAACGGCGGTTATATTCCTGCACGTCCGAGCAGGCGAAGACGCTCGTCGGCTTCCTCAGCAACCTAGCCGACAATGACAAACTCCCGGTGGGAAAAAGATCGGGAAAGAAGTCTTCTTCCTGGCGCCCCGGGTGATCCCGAAGGCACGCCTGCTCGGAACCGGATTAACATTTTGTTTATAGATGGAAAAGGCCGAACCTCCCGAACCGATCCCGGACAGCATGCTCCTGGCCGCAGCAAAGTGCAGGCCGTTCTTCGAAAGCAACGCCTCGACGATTGGAATGAAGTTGGCCGACGCACTGCCTCGAGAGCTACCGCGCCGGCCAGACCTGCAGGTCCGCCGGTCGCTAACAGGCCAGAATGATTGTCGCCCGCCATGTGATGGCTCTGCATTCGTTATCTGTCCCCATATGGCGTACAGTGTCTCGTCGTCCGTGACATTTTACCGGCATCGGACGTTTGGAAGTGACCCTCATGCTTTCGCCCTAACAGGAGCTGAAAGTATGGATTCGGTCAAGACTACCTCCGCGACATAGTTCGTCACTACGAAAAGCTCCTTATCCCTTCAAGATCGGCTTGTGGAGCGAGAGCGGGAGCAAGGGCGTGCAAACCGCAGTCCTGCGCGCTTCCGCAACAGCGGACGATTGTCGCGCGTTGGACGGAGGAAATTCGCCCCCGCCGCGGGCGGTGAACGGGACAGCCGTAGGAGCGTCAGCATAGCGCCGGCCGCAGGACGGGACGCGGGACCGACTGTCCCCGTCCGCGGCGGTCCGCAATGGCCAAGCTGCCATCGCGGTGCTGCATCGCCTTTGCGATCACTTCGAAGGCGCTGTCGACTTCCTCATAGATCTTGCTTACCGCGATGCCCTCTCGGTCCGCAGCTTCCATGACGTGGTCGGCTAGATCGTTTATCGCGCCCGGGTCGTCGGTCACCGCATCCGGCAGATGCTCTGCCATCCACCTGTCGAGGAAATTGGCGCGCGTGTGGTCATTTTTCAATAGCAACCGGCGCATATTAGGTTCCCGCTGATCTTGTGAAGGCCCCGCACCAAGGTTTGGCGACGAGGTCGCCATCACCGCACAACCTACGCTGAGGTATATTCAATGTTTCGTTTGTGAGTGCGCTTCTCGCCTTTGCTTTTTTGCTGGGCAGGATTCCTCGGTTTGGACTTAGCCTTCAACGAAGGCGAATTCACCATTGGCCTTGGTACGCGAGTTGCCCACCTGATCCACGTTATATCGCGATTGCTGTAAGGACGCCCACGGCCGCTCGCTACGATCATCCCCGAAAGCTTTCGATGTACCAGGTGATCTTGCCGTCCACCTTCATCGGCTTGTGGATCATCAGCCTCTTGGGGAGGTGTTCGGGATGGACCTCGAGGAGCGTGATCTTGACCGATGGCTTGCACCGGTTGCAGTCGAATTTCAGCTTCAACGGATCAGCGCCGCCGCCATAGACCATCATGAGATCGGCCGATCTGCAGTAGCGGACATTGCCGCAACTGCATTCCACCTTCACAATCATATTGTGCCGGGTCGCCTTCCCCAGGGTGTCGATCGGTTCGTGCGCCCTGAGAACAGAAAAGGAACAAATTCCTTGCCCGTCAAGCGGTCTTATGGAATCTTTCCGCAGATGAGCGACGAACCAATCAGGCTTCCCGACGGCATAACGCCAGCGCCACGCGAGCGCGCCAGAGTGCTAGGCCGTGAACTCATAAATGCGGATGACCGAGCTGGGGTGGTTTGCAGACCTTCCACCGATGCGGTAGCTCTTCCCTATGAGAGAACCTGATTTCGACGTTGATGGTTGGTGCTTGGATGATGGGGAGGAATACCATCGGGCGGCACCCGATACTTTTTGGTGTCCTCCTCGTGAGGCCCGGGAAGGACTGCAGCCGGGCGACTTGGCCAAGCTGATCTTCCGTATGCGCATCGGTGATCCGGACGTGTCCGTTGCGGTGGAACGCATGTGGGTGCTTGTTCGCGAGCGTATCCCCGGCGGCTATCTCGGCATTCTGGACAATGATCCAGGCGCGATAGAGCAAAACGAGGTGTTCTGGAGCGGCGTCGAACTGCCATTCGCGGCCCGTCACGTCATCGACATCGATGAGCGGGATGAGAATACTATCTCTCTCGCGGCTCAAGAACCTAAGCGGCGCTGGCCCAAGTCCTGAAGGCCGAACATCCGCTAGGGCACATGTGCGAGCACACGGGTTGCGCGAAGCACGGAGGGTTCGGCTTTGCTCGGCCTCGCCAAGAGCCGCATTGGTTCTGTTTCGAGCACCGAGGCGACGGGGAGCGCTATCTCTGAAGGAGGAAACCCATGGTAGATAGACCACCGTATATGCCCACAGGAATTGGCATCGGCATGCTGAGGGACGACGAAACGAAGATCGGCGTCCTAATTTTCGAGACGGCGGAAGGTAATTTCGACTTCGCAGTCAATTTGCAGGCGGTCGACGTCATTCGCAAGGCGCTCAGCAAAATCGAGACGCACCTAACGAATGGCAAAATCTCGGACGTGGATTAGCTTCGGTGAAACTAATTTATGCCCCTGACGTTCTTGCCGTCTCAGGTAGGTGGGCAGGTGGTGCTTGGCAGCATTTAGGAAGTTCGGGTGCCGGCAATGTCTGGGCGCCGGCAAGGTTTTTCAATGCGCAAAGTGGCTGAGCTCAAACGGCACTTGTTGCCCGCGCGGAGTGCACCGAGCCGGGTGCAAAGGGTCTACGATCAGATGCCCTATGTGTCGTGGCAGCGGCCTACAAAGCCCAGAACCTAGACGTCAAACAGATCAGTAGGCCCGCGACCAATCTCCTCGATGATATCGGGCGTGTTGTTGCGCGGCGAACCCACCTTGCTGTCGATCGGCCACATCTTCATCAGATCGGACCGAAAGGGCTTCATCAGGTCGCGAGGGTCCTGCTCCGGCCCCAGCCAGCGCCTGTAGTCGGCCGGCGCCAGGATCACCGGCATGCGGTCGTGGATGGTCGCCATCAGCTCGTTCGGCTCGCAAGTGGCGATGGCGAAGGTCCGCACAAGTTCGCCGGTTACCTTGTCGGTATACTCTTCCCAGATCCCGGCCATGGCGAAAGGCTCGTCAGATTTCATCGCGATGGCGTAGGGCTGTTTTTTCTTTCCCGACGCGTCGAGCTTCTGCCATTCGAAATAGCCGTCGACGGGCACCCAGGCAGCGGCGCGCGTTGTAAGCCTTGCGGAACAAGCCATTACTGGCGATCGTCTCGCAGCGGGCGTTGACAGCTGGCGGGCGGCCGCCACCTTCCCGAGCCCAACCGGGGACCAAGCCCCAGCGAGCCGAAACAAAGCCGGCCATGCTGGTCGACAGCTCTTCTCGGATGATGATCGGATAGGTCAGGCTTGGCGCGCCGTTCCAGAGAGGAAAGCTGTTGCCCAGCCGTTCGACCTCGCCAGGATGGGCGAATTCGAACCGACGAACCATGTCAGGGATTGTGGTTTTCACGAAAACTCGTCCGCACATGCACCAGAGATAGGGACCCGAAAAGCAAGAGTCTACTTCGGGACCGCTATTCGATCGCGCC